>NZ_LZSY01000112.1 GCF_001665625.1 Mycolicibacterium peregrinum
TCGCCCACGGTCGCAAACACCATCCCGATCACCGTCAGCGACAGTCGAGGACACCCGCAACCGACCTACAGATAACAGCCGGCTCGCCGTGCCATCTTGGCTGCCCGCCGCCATCCCCAGCGAGGCCGGTCTGTGGAGAACCGGCGCAGCCAGGCACGTAGCTCGGTCTCCTCGGTGGTGATCGGGGCCGGTATCAACCGCATCGTCGAGCGGTGCAGACCTACTACCGTGCACGCGCGGCGTTCGGACACCCCGAACCGCTCACGCAGCGCCGCCACAGCGCTGCGTTTGCGGTTCGGGGTCAGAAGTTTCCCGCCGAGATCTCTTTGAGCATGTCGATGTCGAGGGCCTGGTTGGCGACCAACTTCTTGAGCCGGGCGTTCTCGGCCTCGAGCTCCTTGAGTCGCTTGGCGTCGTTGGCCTTCATGCCGCCGTACTGGGCCACCCAGCGATGCCACGTCGACTCGGTGACCTCCAAGTGCCGGCACACCTCCGCAAGTTCCTGGCCGGTCCCGAGCAGCTTGTTGCCCTCGGCCAGCTTGCGGATGATCTGGTCCGGCGTATGCCGCCGGCGCTTGTTCGATGCCATGTCGTCGTTGATTCTTCCTTGCCCGCAGACCGGGCAACAGAGTCGCACAACGACTGGACCACTACGAAGGGCTCACCTCACTGGCGCCATAACCGCAACGGCTCACGGAAACCTCAGCAGACCTTCTGGGTCTAGCTGTGGTGTTCCACCACGTTGGTTACACGATGTGATCGCTCAAACCTGGAAACAAAGTTTCCGAGTTACCTGCCCCTTCCGCTGTCGGCGCGGCCCGCGTGAGATGTCGTCGGGCCGTGCGAGACTCAATGACGCGAGCAAGCGGACGAGGGACCGGCATCTGGCTGCTAGCCGGATTTCGGCTACGGTGCTCGGGCCGTTCGTCTGGTCAATCGAAGGGATTATCATAGTGATTCGCTCGCCAACTTGCACCGCATGTTGGTAGACACTCTCGGCGAGTTCCCACCACGGACCTGGGTGGGTTGCGAACGGATCGTTGATCACTGCGTCTCGAATGCGGATTACTACTTGGCGTAGCAGTTCGGATAACAGGCCCAGGTCGCGAGGGTGAGCGGCCGGGTTTTCATCGAGCTGGTCGGCCACTGCCCGACAGTGCGAAGCCAGCGTGGCGCACATCTGCACTGCGCGGCGGCTGGCCGCGTGCACGTGTGCCAGCTGTGTGAAAGCGTCGCTGGCGGTGGCGTACTTGCTGGCTTGTTCTGGTGTGTAATCCCCCCAGTCTGGCCATTGGACTTCCGCCCGCTCTACCGCCTCCATCAGCTTCTCTACGTTGCTGCGTTTCTCGTGATGGTCGCTAGGTGATGAAGCCCTGGTCCCGTCGCTGCTGATCGAATTGTCCAACGCTTGGGCGGTATTCTTCTTGCCCGCCGCATCGATCGATGCCACAGCATCATGGACATAGCTTTCAGCGATTTTGGTCGCCTCTGTCAGGATGCCTTGTGCTTCAACAGTATTGCCGTTCTTCAATGCCGCGTTGTCACCTCGTGTTCGGATGCGTGGTCGAGCCACAACTGCACGTTCTCATCGTGCGAGGCCAGCTGGGCATCCCCCGCTTGTCCGACCAGCACCTCTGCCATCCGTGGGCGATAAACCTCATAGGACGCAGACGCAGCGTCATTCAGCTGCTTTTTACGTGCCTCGTGGTACCCCTTAATCGCGCGCCAGCCTTCAACCGTCGAATCGTCAGGCCGGCGACCCGTTCTAATTGCCGCGGCGAAAGCACTTTCCCCTCCTCTAACACTTGGCATCGCTACCCCCCGTACCCCTGGCACAATTCCCATACGCGCTTGTCGGCTGTGTTTCCTGCAGCCGCACTCCACGGCAGCGGCGGTGGCTGTACGGCTCCCGCAGGCTTCTCCTTGCTAAGAGCGGCCGCTTGTTCTCGCATCAGTTGCAGTGAATCCGTCATTGCTGATCGAATGGTTTTGTCTGCTTTTGCGTTGTCGCGCAGGGCGTCTGAGATGTAGTTAACGGTGGGGATGATGTCGAATCCGCTATCTTGCGGGGTAGGCATTGCGGCGTAGGCCGCAGCGAACCGTGTGCACAGTTGACCTTCTCCCGCGACTGAAGATCGCGGGATTCCCTATGCCGCTTGCGCGTCATCGGGTCTTCTCGCTTGCGCGAGCACACCCGCATCTGCAGGTGTTGCCTCCGGTCCGGAGGTGAGCGCGGGCCGGGTGGCCCGGGCGAGGATGGTGTTGGCTGCCTGAAGATCCGCGTGGTCTTCGTGTCCACATTTCACGCACCGGAATTCCGTTTGGCTCTTTCGGTTTTCCTTCACGCTGTGGCCACAGTTGCGGCACTCCAGACTGCTGAACGCGGCCGGCACCCCGATGAGAGTGGTACCGGACGCGGACGTCTTGTGGTTGAGCCGCTGGGCGATCACACCCCAGCAGTTCGCGTAGATCCCCTTGTTCAAACCGGCTTTCGCAGCTTTCCCGTTCGGCAGGTAGTGGCCTTCGTTGTCGGGGTCGGGTTTCGGTTTCGGTGCCCGCACCATGTTGCGGGTCGCCAGTTTCTCCACCGCCACCACACCATAGGTCGCCGCAATTCTGGTGGTGGTTTTCTCGACCCAATCCCTACGTCGATCGGCCACCCTCGCGTGCAGTGTGGCGATGCGGGCCTTCACCTTGGCGCGGCGCGCACTGCCTTTGCGACACCGCGCCAGCTGCTGCTGCAACCGGACGAGTTTCTTCTGCTCGCTGCGGCGCATGATCGGTGCCCGCAGCATCGTGCCGTCCGACAGCGCGAGGGTGGTCTTCACGCCCCGGTCGATACCCACCACACGGTGTTCACGGCCCGCGATGGCCGGCACTTCAGGTTGGGGCGCCGGGAAGCTGACGTGCCAGCGGCCCGTCTTACACGTGATCCTGGCCATGCCGAGCTTGCCGGCCGGCAGCGGACGCGACAGCCGAAACTTCACCAACCCCAGCTTCGGGACAAACAGCTGCGCCCATTTACGGTTCACCGGCTCGACACGACTATCGCGGACACAAAATCCCTCGTTGAGGTGTTTGCGCCGCCAACTCGGCCGCCGGTGGGTACCGGCGAAAAACCCCGCCACCGCACGGTCGAAATCCCGCAGCGCCTGCTGCTGCACCGCCGACGACCCCGCGGCCAACCACTCAAACTCCTGCCGCGCCTGAGCAAGCTGTTTCTGCCGTGTGGCTGGACCCGGGCCTGATCGGCCCGCCCGGCCCCAATTGAACTGCTCGACAGCAAGATTCCACACATACCGGGCATCCGCGCAGTGCCGCTGGAGCATGAACCCCGCCTGCTGCGCAGTCGGATACAAGCGGTACCGGACAGCCATCGCTAAGCAGCCTTCGTCTTTCCTGCCGCCGCGAGTTTCTGATTCTCCACGTAGCGGCGCACCACCTCCAGGGGCGCACCACCGACGGTGGAAACGAACCACGACGGCGACCACAAGCACTTCATCCGCGCCAAATGCGGAAACTCCTGCCGCAGGCGACGCGACGACCGCCCTTTGAGAATCTGGACGAGTTTGGACACCGCCACCTGGGGTGGCAGCTCGACGAGCAGATGCACATGATCGGGCATCGTCTCGACCTCGATCACCCTGCCATCGAACTCGGCGACCACCTCGGCGATGATCTGCTTCAACCGCGTCTGGATCGGCCCACGCAACACATCACGGCGGTACTTCGGGCACCAAATCACGTGGTACTTCACCGAAAACACCGCTTTACGCGTCGACCGGTACTGCATAAACCTCACCGTAAACCACACCTACGACAAACACGGTCCGCTACGCGGACCCAAAGACCGGGATCGGCTATCCCCCGACTGAAGTCGAGGGCTTGCGCCGAAGAAAGTTTCGGTCACTTGCGTGTGGTGCGTGATCCACTCTGCGAGGTCGCGGTCGATCATGCGAGCGAGTTTCATGTACGCCTCGACTCCTTCGGCAGCGGTAAGCCTGCGGCTTGCCGTTTGTTGTTGGCCGGAGCGTTGACCGGGTAGAGGAAACCCGTTGTGCAGGGCTCGTGATGGGCGACGCGATTGCGAAGGACATTGACCGTTTTTGCGACCGAATGAACCCATGTGCGGGTGAACCTCGCGTGAGGATCCGGGTCGATTCGGGCTTCGTGTCGGCCGCCGGGGAATGCCAGTCGCAACGTTGCCCGCGCGTGACACCGTTTTGTGAGCGGTCATCGAGGGCAATGCTCTGATACCACTCCGGCCCGTGGGCGCTGGTCAATGCCGTGTGCATGGCATTGCGTAGCGCGACCTCGACGATGGCCAGGTCAGCAAGGATTGCGGTCGATAGATCGCGGTCCCAGACATAGAGCCGGCGAGCGAGGTCTTTGTCCTGGTTTGCGGCGTGCAAGTACGACGCATAGCGCGGTGTCGAGATGGCCCGATCGAGTGCGGCAGCACGTCGTGCCTCGGCCTGCTGGGCTGTCTCCGCCACTGGACTCCTTTCCTTGACCCGAGGTGCCATAACTGGCAGAAGTCCCCGATTGCCGCCTCTCTGGCCTTGAGTCATGATGCGGCCGGGGTTTTTTCTTTTCTCGCACTTGTGCACACCGAGGTTTTCCACGGAAAACTAACGCGGCTCCTCAAGAGGGCTGCTTGACCTGGTTTCGTGATGTCTCTCCCCGCGCGGGGTCAGCCTTGGTTTTGGTCGGGCTCGCGTGGTCCCCAGTGCTGGCGGGTACGCCAACGTACGCCGAGTTCTTCGGCGATGAGCTGTTCCACGGTGAGGGGCTCGCCGCGATCGGGACTGTCGGCGGACTCAGTCTCGGCGGCTTTATTCGCCTTGGACGTCTTCTTTTTCTTTTTGGCGTCGTCAGTGTCGAGGGTTTGGCCGTCGAGACTGAACCGGAGGTCATCGGCGCGGTGTTGGCCGGCGGCGGTGCGCAGGCCAGCAGCGGCGGGGATGAGCAGGTAGCGCACCGAAGCGGGCTGGTGCCACAAGTCAGCGGAGACAGCGGAGCCGACGATCTGGGTGAGTAGTAGAAATTCGCCTTGGGTGAGGCCCTGGTCATCGGCCAGGTTGGCGGCCTGGCCGATGAGGCTGGCCGATGAGGTCTGCACCGATGAGCACCGCTTCGGGGTGTGCGGTTTCGAGGATGGGTTTGGGTTTGCTATCGCGGGGCATGCAGCACATCCCGAACACGTTGAACTTGGGGATTTCGCTATTCGCATGGCTTTTGTGATCGGTGATGACGCGGCGGATCGCATCTGCGACATCTTCGGAATCGGAGAGGCCGGGGCCCTTCACCGACGACACCGGGCAGGAACCAGATGCGAGCGCCGAGGAGGCAGTCGGTGAGTCGGTCTAGCTGGCGCTGGCAAATTCTCAGGCCCTGCGTCTATGGCGCGCGCCTGTGGTTGAATCCTATGGTCTACCCGTCCGGGGGGAGGCCAGCTAGCTAGTGAGCTAACGCAGCGAAGGGGACTTGAGGGTGGAACCACAGGGCACGGTACTTCCGGTGTATTTCGTCGCAGACGAATCGGGTTCGATGACTCCTAATATCACTGAGCTCAACGAGGGGCTGGTAACACTTCAGGACTCGCTGCAAAAGGAGTCGTTTGCCGCCGCTAAGGTGCGCTTTTCCGTTGTTGGTTTCTCCGACACTGCGCACACGTACCTTGAGCCCAGTGATCTGCGTGAGCTTCCTGCGATGCCGACGCTGCAGGCGCGGGGAATGACTTCGTATGCAGCAGCGTTCGATGAACTCACTGCACGTGTCAATCAGGACATTCCCAAACTGAAATCTCTGGGGTATGCCGTGAACCGACCTGCGGTGTTTTTCCTGACCGATGGTCAGCCGAACATGGGCGATGATTGGCAGACTGCGCGATCGAATCTCCTGGCGCAGCACGGTCGTCCCAATATCCTTGCCTTCGGAATCGGTGAGGCAGACGCCGCGACCGTTAAAGAAATCGCCACCAAACCAGAATATGCGTTCATCGCTGCCAAGGGTGTTGACACAGGCGCGGCGATCAGCGAATTCATCACCTCATTAACGCAATCGGTGATCAGTTCGGGCCAGGCACTGGCGTCGGGTGCTGCCGAACTCCAAATGGAGAAGCCGGAAGGTTTCTCGCTGGCTGTCGACATCCTGTAGCGGTCGACGGCTATGGCTGATACGCCAAAACGTCGTTGGGGCAAGCGGTCACAGTCGAAAAAAGTGACTGGCGCTGACGACGAGAGCTTGCCCACCGCAGCGGGTAATCCGTCTGACCAGTTCGCTGTTGAGATCTGTCTGGATTCGGAGCCATCACAGAGTGCGCTCGGTATTGACACGGTGCCGCGACCCTCTGAAGCAGGTAGGCATTCGGTTCCCGACATCGCCATTTCGGTCGGGACGGGTGTCTCCACCCACAGGGGATCCGAACCAGGCGATCGCGATGCGTCGGGAACCCCATCCGAGGGCGTGCCGCGAACAGTTGTCTCGGAGATTTCTGGTTCAGTTCGGGTGCCGCAGTTGGTAATTGGTTCTGCCTCACCCGACGTTGAGGCCGCCCCGATAGGTGAAGCGTTCCGGTCGTTGCCCTTTCGCCCCGACACGGTTGTTGACGGGTGGTCAAGCGATGCGATGACGGTGTGGGGAGCATCCCTACGTGGGCATTTCCACAGGTACAACGGTGCACCACGCCAAGACGACTTTGCGATTCATCTCATGCAGGACGGTCGAATTGTGGCTGTTGTTGCCGATGGGGTATCTGCGGCTGCTCAGTCACATCTCGGATCGAGCGCCGTGGTCAACTACGCGGCGCAGTGGGTGCTCTCACAAGTCCCCGCGGACACCGAAGCGACGGACTGGGAGACCCTGGTCAAAAGTACGGCATGGGCATTGACGGAGCGGGCACAAGTCCTCTTCAAAACCCCGGAGCCCGACCCGGGTTTAGCCGAGAACGAATTAGCTACCACCATGACCTGCGCAGTGGTTGAGGAAGTGGACTCCGGAGCTTATAGAGCCTTCATCATCGGGGTCGGCGACTCCGGTGCGTGGCTGCTCCAGGACGGCGAGTTTCATGCTGTACTCGACGGCAAAACAGTTGGGGAAGGCGGAATTTCGTCCTCGGCGGTCTCAGGTCTGCCGCGAGTGCCCTCCCACATCGAGCCTTCCATTGTGGAGTTTGGACAAGGCGACGTGCTGCTTCTCGGTACCGATGGGATCGGTGATCCGCTCGGGGGCGGACAAGGGGGCGTCGGGAATCTCTTCAGGGAACTTTTCCGCGCCGCCGCGCCCTCACTCATCGAGTTCGCGCACGCGGTGGATTTCAGCCGTGAGACGTTCGACGACGACCGCACACTGGTGGCCATCCGTCCGCGTACACCTGGTTCGAAGTGAGATCGACGTTGCATCGGCAGACGTGGGGGCCTCTTGAGATTGCGTAAGGCGCCTGTCAGTGACTGAGCCCATTGAACTCGGACGAATCTCGGCGACCCTGGTGAAGATAAGCCAGGGCGGTCAGGGTGTCGTCTACAAGGCCCCGCAGGTGAGCATTCCTTTCGCCAAATCGATGGTGTACAAGGAATACAAGCATGCAGCGTTAGCCGCACTCGATGTGAATGCGCTCAAGGCAATGCCGGCCTTCCTGGAGGCGCTTCCGTACGGTGAAGGGGCGCGACTCATCAGCATCGCGGCGTGGCCATGCAGAGTAGTGGAGGACAACGGCAAGGCGACGGGCTTCGTGATGCCGACTATCCCCGACGAGTTCTTCACCACGTTTTGGACAGTCAAGGGCCCGTCAACGATCGCCGCCGAGTTCCAGCACTTGCTCAACGAACCCCATGTACTGGCGAGAAGCTTTGGAGGACAGGTCGTTTTCGACCGTCAGCGGTACGGATTGCTGCGCAGTCTGGTCTCAGCCCTGACGTTTCTGCACGGTCATGGCATCTGTGTCGGGGACCTATCACCCAAGAATCTCCTCTTTGCTTTGTCGAGTCGGCCGGAGATCTATTTCATCGACTGTGATGCCATGCGCGTCAATGGCGTGTCGTTGACCACTCAGTTGGAAACGCCGGGTTGGGAGGTTCCCGCCGGCGAGGAAAAGGCGACAACCTTCTCGGACCGCTACAAACTAGGGCTTCTGGCATTAAGACTGATAGTCGGTAGCCAGGACGCCACCAACCCCGCAAGGCTGCCCGCCTCGGTCCACCCCAGCTTGCGCCAGGTCATTGCCGATACGCTGACCCGGCCCGCAACCGATCGACCGACCTTATCCACGTGGGATTCAGCATTGGAGCAGGCGTGGCATGCGGCGCCAGCGAATCCGCCGCCGCCCGCCCCGGTCCCGCCGGCCCAGGTGGTTGCGCCGACGGCGACGCCAGTTCCTGTGGTGAACCTGCGTAGTTCCCCGGCTATCACGGTCACCCAGCCCCATTCACCTCAGCCGACCCCCGCCGCTTCACCGAAATCCCGGGCGAAGCTGGCTTGGCTGCTGGTTCCTATCGTGCTCGGTGCGATGGTTGTGGGCCTCAAGGTGAACCCCGGGTCATCTGCCGACGAAACGAGCGGCTCTGAACCTCGCGTCTCCACGACGCCAACAGCACCGTACACACAAGCATGGAGTCCCCCTCCCATCTCGCCGCTGACCACGACGTCGCCTACCCCCACCAACGTGATTCCACCACCAGAGGCTGCTGGGCTTGACGCCAACCAAGAGTCGTGCGCGGGCGGCTACCACCTGACGAATCGGTCAGGCTGGGCCACGAAAGCGCTACGGGGAACAACGAGAACGTCATGCAAGTTCACCGAGAACATCCTCCGTGCGTATTGGGACAACTTCAGCGAGCCCTCCAAGGAACGGCGAACCATGGACGTGGTTGGGGCGGTTCGCTGCGACAGTGTTCCTGGGGCATCTTGTGCACCCGGTGGTCGGTTGTTCGAGGTGACGTGCGCTGCTCCTGCCGAAAACGATTGGATTACGTGCTGGGGCGGTAAAGATGCGGAGGTGTATCTCTATTAACCAGACCGCGAATCTTCGGCTCAGAGCTCTTTCCGCAGCAATGGCGGCGGTGGGTGCAATGGGAGTCATTTCTTGCAGCGCCGGTGGAAACCTGGCCACCGCAGAATCACCCGATGAACACAGCGTTGAGGTTTCGGATACAAATCGACCCGAATCCGCCGTACCGGCAACTACCGCTTCACCAGCGGTGGCGGCCGGGCCCGTCGATGATCTTCAACGAAGTTTCGAAGCGGTCAGTAGCGCCATAGCCGGTGACGTTGGGGTTGCCATCGCCAGTGCCAACGGAGTTCAGAGTTTCGGCTCGTGGAAAACGGGTCCTGCATGGTCAACGATCAAGGTGCCCTTGGCGATCGCCGCGCTTCGAAACTCGCAGGAAGCCGCCGCACCTTTCGTTGACCCCGCGATCAGGAACTCCGATAACGCCGCAGCGGAGGCTCTGTGGGCTCAGCTGGGGCAACCCGCACAAGCTGCAGCATCCGTCGGCGCCGTCCTCGCGGAGGCCGGCGACACCTTGACCATTGTGGAGTCCGAACGCAAACGCAGCGAGTTCACCGCGTTTGGGCAAACCGACTGGTCCCTGGTCAACCAAGCGACATTCCTATCCAAACTACGGTGCCTGAGTCCAAACGACTCCGTAATCGACGACATGGGTGACGTGGCAGGCAACCAACAGTGGGGACTGGCGGGCAAAGATCATGCCGCCGTCAAAGGAGGCTGGGGCCCCTCACCGGAAGGCGCCTACCTGGTACGCCAAATCGCCTTGGTCGAAACGGAATCCGGTTTCGTCGGGATCGCCTTGGCAGCACAGCCCTCCGATGGCGGATTTCAAACAGGGTCGACGCAACTCGATACGTTATCCGCATGGGTTCTGGACCACCTAGGTTCGTTTCCAGGGGTTCACTGCTGAAAATTCTCCATCTAAGTAGAAGCGGGGGCGGTTTTGTGGCCGATGGCATAAACGCACTCAGATCGAATCAGCAGCTGTTGTATGCCACCACAGGGACAGTGGGCGGTGCGCTCGGAGCTGTGCTCGCCGATATTCTGGTCGGCGACGGGGAGGAAAGCTACGTCGTTGTCAGCCAGTTTCGGCTGGTGGTGGAAACGGCTCTGTGGTCAGCCGCCTTCGCGAGCGTCCTGGGATTCATGTTGTTCGCCGCCGGCGAGTGGTATCAGCGGCACGATCTGACGGCCAGTCGCGGAGCGCAGATTCTGGGAGCCAGCGCCCTGGCGGGCTTCGTCTCCGGTGCAGCAGCACAGGCCCTCTTCAACATGGACGTCGGTACTTTTGAGCTCAAGTTCTACGCCTTGCGAATCGTGGCGTGGTCGCTGATGGGAGCATTGCTCGGAGCCATGCTGTCCAAAGCTGTGCCCAACCTCGGATTGGTTCGCGGTATCGGCGCTGGCGCCATTGGAGGTGCCGTCGGGTGTATGGGCTTCTTGTTGGCGTCGATGTTCTTGCCGGGCTTAGCTGGACGAGTCACAGGGATTGCAGTGCTGGGACTCGCACTGGGCCTAGCGATGTACTTCGTCCAGAGCATGGCCCGCGAAGCCAGCGTCGAAGTGGAATGGGCTCCCTATGAAACATCACACGTCGGTCTGGGTGCACAACCTGTATTCGTCGGCGGGGGAGGAGAAGAACATATCTTCAAGAAGGGGCTCCCGCCCCAAATTTCGAGTCTTGTTTTCAAACACGGGTTGGTCGAACATATCGAGACTGCGACGGGAAAGCGCACGCCACTTGTGGACGGGAGTCGTCTACGCATCGGTGGATTGATGATGGTGGTCCACGCTCCGGCATCGGGTAGTACCCCGCAGAAGAACCAAAATCTGCCAGTGGTGGTGGCTGTCGTCGCCACTGTCGTGATAGCAGCCATCGCCTTCACCCTTTTTGGACCCAAGCCCTAGACCGGTCTCCCCGTCGAACGCAAGTCCCAGGGGCCAGCGGCGCGACCGAGATCGGGGTTGCGTCCGCGGTTTACACAACGAAACCGCAACTTAGAATGGCTTCATTGTCCTGATGGAAGGAACGCGCCATGGCCACGCTTGCTGACCGAGTCAAGGCAACCGCACAGTCGTTGATTGCGGCCGCCGGAATGACACACGCCGTTGCGGCGACTGACATCAAGAGCTCGGCAGAGGCCTTACACCGGCAGTTCGCCGAGTACTCGAAAGTGGACATCAGTACGAAGATTGCGAGCGAGATCAAGAAGTCCCACCGACCAGGAATTAGCGGGTCGATCTAGTCCTATTCGACGCAGTCCCCGCCATTTTTCAGTCGATCGCACCGGATGGTGCTCGACGGGGTAAGGGACTCGGAGACAACGGTTTTGACTCCGAATCCGGTCGCCGAAAGAGCGGCCAGCAGCGCGGACCAAAAGTATCCGCTCTGGGGGTCGTTTTCAGACCGAGGTCATCGAGCTGCGGCGAACTTCTCCCACCCGGTTTTGAGGGTGAGCGCGTCCAAGGACCGTCAGCCACGATTGTTTGGCCTCGTCAGCCAGGCTTTTTTGCCTGCTCACACCCGCCGAGGCTGTGATCGCGAGTATTCGGCGCAGTCGGGCGATGTCATATTTCATGGTCCTTTCGTTGGGGATAGTGGATTTGTGAGGCTGAGGTAGCGGTATGCGGTGGCGCGTCCAATACCGAAGGCCGCGGCGAGTTCTCGCACGGGCTCACCCGTCGCGGCCAAGCGACGAAGTTGCTCCTGCCGGTCGGGGCTGAGTTTGGGCGGCTTGGTGGCCGGCAGCTGGCGGCGGCGCCGGGATTCGCGCGATGCTGCGCGGCGTTCCCGGCCGAGTTCGAGTTCGAGTTCGGCGAGGGTGGCCATGATGGCGGCCACGGCTCGCCCGGTAGGTGTGGCGGTGTCGATCCCTTCGCGTAAGGCCCGCAGCAGGATTCGGCGTTCGCCGAAGGTCGCGATGGTGCGGGTAACTTCGGCGACGGAACGGCCGAGACGGTCGATCGCCGCGACGATGACGGTGTCGCCGGCGCGGGCGTAGTCCAGCATTGCGTTCAGCCCGGGCCGCTCGGTGTTCACCGCGCCTGAGAGCTTGTCGGTGAACACGCGATCCACGTCGTCGACGCCGGCAGCGGCAAGCGCCGCCAGTTGCGCATCGAGATCCTGACCGGTGGTGCTGACGCGGGCATAGCCCAAAGTTGCTGCCATTGCGACACTGTCCCACTGCTCACCGACAACCAGGATCTGAGACAAACGGTGCGAGACAAGAAACGAGACACCACGACCTGGGTCGATGCAGCAGGGGAGTGGCGGTTTGGAAGCTGTCTCGTTTGTTTAGAAACGAGACAGTGATGCGAGAGGCTACTGGAAGTCGCCCAAGACCCACTGGACGTAGGCCTTGCCCGGTTCGCAGTCTGGGGTGATGACCACGCCGCGGAGCCGTTGCTTGTCCGTATTCCGCCACTGAATGTATTCGCCTATGGTCCATCGACTGAGCTTCACTCCCGCCCGGAGAGCAGGAAGGCACATGGCTGGGGTTTCGTAGCGAGTTAATGGCGGAAGGTGCTCGAGTTGCTTGTCGGGGTAGTACGTGGCGAGGTACGCGCGCCATTCGTCGTTGGGCATGAGGAAGTCGACGCCGCGGTCAGTGTGTCCAACGATGTTGGTCGCCGAATCCGGGATCTCGATTTTGAGCAAGCTCACCGTGTCGGTACCTTCATCGGTCTGTCCAGGGCCGACGAAACACCCCGTGACAAAAAGCAGCACCGCCGCTGTCACCGCAACGCTCACAAGCACTTTGGGAAGCCGTCCACGGCCTGCTTCGTCACGCCGAGTTGTTTTGCAATCCACGTCGTCCCATATCCGCTGTCGACCAGGAGCCTCGCCGCCTGCCGGCGCCGCTGTCGTGCGTCCGCGATTGGGCCCAGGTTGCGTATCACCCAGCGAGTGTTCCTGTTGAGCAGCAACAGAAATGGAGCCGGTCCAACCAAGGTGAGATACCCGGCCACGCCGAGATACCCCCAGACGCCGGGGGCGATGAGCCCTGCCATCATTCGGATTCCGGTGACCATCACATAGCCGATGAGAGCTAGTCCGAGTAGCAGACTCGAAGCCGTCCGCACCTTTGCCCATGCTGCTGACCGTGCGTTCGTTGCCATGGGGATATCCTCCTCTCTGAGGTCTGACATTTGCGGCGCGGTAGTTTCCACGTTCGAGCCGGTTATTTCGTCAAGTGACGTTTCGTCTGTGGGGTTTTGGCTTCGCCGTGAACGCAGGCTAGGGGCGGTAGACGTTGGCGCGGTGGTCAATTCGGTGCACCCAGATTGTCTGTGCGTCGTCGTCGATCCGGTACAGCAGTCGATAAGGCCCCCGGCGCGCGCTGTACTGGCCGACCAGTTCTCGTCCGAGCGGCTTGCCGACGCGCCGCGGTTCTCGGGCCAAGTCCCCGAACGCGAACTCGATGACTGCACCCACGATTCGCGGCGGAAGCTTGTCGAGGTCACGACGTGCTGTGGCGGTAAAACGCGTTGCGTAGCCATCCGGAGTGCCCACGTCAGGGAGCCCGCCGGGGCACCCGGTAGGCCGCCCGGATCTCATCTTCGCCGAACGTGCGACCTTCGGCGATGTCGGCTTCGGACTCGCTGACCGAGGCGAAGGTGCCTGGCTGCGAGAGCCAGTGCAAGGTCTCTTGAAGCGACTCCCATTCGTCGACGCCGATGAGGACTGCGGCTGGCGCGCCGTTCTTGGTGATGGTGATCTGGTCGTGCGTTTGGGATACCGCGTCAACGTACTCGTTGATCTTGTCTTTCAGGCGTGAGATCGGCATGATCCTCATACGCTCTACTGTAGGCCTGTATTCCACCCTATACAAGGCCTAAATAAAGGCCGATAAGCTATCTTATGTTAAGTAACACTTAATGCGGGCGATTAGTGGCGCTTGACATGAGTATGTATGCGGATCATGCTGGGTGCATGGCACCCAGCACCCGCCTGGTGGAATTGGTCGACTGGTACAAGCAGTCGCACCCGTCGATCTCCGACGCCGAGATAGCGCGGCGAGCTGGGATGACACCGGCCAATCTTTCGCAGTGGCGATCCAACGGGCTGCGCGGATTGCCTGCCCGAGCCAGGCTCGACGCGTTGGCATCGACGATTGGCCGGCCGTATCGCGAGGTGCTGGACGCAGCCCTGGCCGATATCGGCTACGCAGACGTACCTGCTGGCGTTGTCGACGGCGCTCGCACCTACGATGAAATCCTCAGCGATGCCGTGCGCGTCCTCACCGAAGCGGCGCGCCTGACGAACCAACCCGGTCGCCAAAAGGCTGATGGCTCTTGGGAACCCGCTCCCCACGCTGATCCCCTGGCGATCGATTGGGGCGCGTTCGTGACCGACGCACTGGCGGGTGCAGCTGCCAACATCGGTGGCATCGACGCAATCCTGGCTGGGCGTCCGGGCTCCTGGGAGGCCGCCGTGGTGGGTGATGCACTCCGCGCCGCGGTCGGACACGACGAGTGGGACCTGTGGCGACATCGCACCGAGCCGGTGACCGTGGTGCTCCACCCCGAACGTCTGCTCTTCGACAACAACTACTCCGACTGGTTCGATGAAGTCGACCGCGCAGAAGCCGAGATACAGCGCCGGGAAGCGGCGGTCACCGGGCCCGGCGTCATCTACACCTACGGCCGCGAGCTTGACCCCCGAACCCTGCAACGGGCCTTGGACGAAGGCATCGAGATCCGGCAAGGCCAGCCGCGGCCGCTGCCGACAGCCGAGGAAATCGAGGCGTGGCAGGCCGCCGAGCGTGAGAACCCCACGCCCGCAACGCCTGAGGAGGAAGCGGAAGACGCCGCCCTAGCGGCGTTGCAGGACCTGCGCAACGCTGTGGAGGCTCAGGCCCGCGCCGAGCTGATCGCGTATGGAGAGCAGCTCGCCGCCGCCGTGCGGACTGGACTGGCGGCCCTCGAGCTGCCCGTTCCGGTGTCGGTGACCGTCGATGTCGATACTCCCTGGGATAAGGCGCCCGAGTCCCCCGTGCTGGATTATGCGACAGGCGCGATCAACATTGCAGTCGCCTCAGCGATTGCGGCCACCCCCCTCCCCGACGAGCTGCCCGGCACCGTGCTCGAACGGGCGGAAGCGGCCCACCGGCAGAGAATCGAACGCAGCGATGACTGACCCCGACTTGGCCAAACTTTCGGAGGCCTCAGAGGCGTGCGGCATACCGACCGACGTTCTCAAGATGATGGCCGCGGACGGCCTGGGGGAGAAGGCCGTCCGCGGCAAAGCCGGCCACGTCTATTTCCCCCGCAATGGGCATCGACCTGATGAGCTTCGGTCACTGGCCCTACGACCGCATGGCGTCGTCTCTGCGCGGGCAACCGCTCATCACCGGGGTCCTGGAGCAGTTCACCACCGAACGCATGGCCATCACCCGCTACCACGACGCGTACCTCGACGCCTTGACCTCCGAGGGAAGACAACCCCGCGAGGACGGGGTTTGAGTCGATCGACGTCGACGACCAGGGCTGGCTACAAATGCACTTCGACCAGGCCCCAGCCGAGTTCAGTGACACCAAAAAAGCAATGCTCGGCGAGCTGCAGGCTGAGGCAATCCAGCACTGGGACAACCTTCCACCTGCGCCGGGTGAGGCCGAACACGAGGCTAACGGCAACCGTGCTTACGATCGTGATGTTATGGAAAAGTGGGGCACCGGCGAGACATACTCGCCCACACACACCCAATTCGCATCCGACTTACTGGTGGATTGCCGGACTGACCTCCTGCGTATTTCGGCAATCCTTGACCAGCACCGACAGGACGAAGACGCCCTTCTCGCACTAGCCGACATCACAGAGGATCTGCACGCATTGCGGGCGAGCCGGCGATTGAATCGCTCCGAGCACTTCGGTGCACTGAAGGCGATAGCAGCCGGCGACCGGACCAGGATTGTCGCCGCAGCCGAATATGCCCAGTGGATCAGTGATTCCATACGCTGGGAGGCAGCACGGTGCGAGAAAGAGATCCAAGCCGTCCTTGAGGCCTTCGCCGACGCCGACGACCTGACGTTGATTCGGCACGCAATGCCGCTGGCCAGAGAGGTGATCGCACCAGGCGACCCACCTCCGCCGCCAACTCGGCTAGAGTCGGCCGACACTCTTCCTGAGCGTGCTCGATCCCAGCTGGACTCGATTCAGCAGTGGGCCGGCCAGGCGGCATGGGCCATTGGGCTGTCTGACACGCCCACGATGAAAGCACTTTGCCAACACGTTGCGACGTTTCGCGCGTGGTTGTTGAGCACTTGACGCGGCTCGACCGACCCCGGGAACGTAGCTGCCTGCGAAGCGCCGAACCGCCCTCCACACGACCGAACACAACAAGTCAGGCGCGGCTCGAATCGCCTCGGCCCGGGCGCAGTCACGCGGCGAATCGGGGCACGGCAGTGCGATCCGACCTGGCCGGCGCCAGCGCGGTTGTACGGCTCCCCCATCGACGTACTCAACGACGATGATGGTCAAAGAAACATGTCGGAAACCCAAATAGGGAGTCATGAGCGAACCGAGCCATCGGCTGGATGGAGAATGATGGGACAGGTAGCCGCATTTCGATTGAGGCTCACTCAGAGGCAGCGTGAACTGCTCCGGACGTATCTCTGGGTACACGCCGACGACTGCTACGACGACATCGAGCAGCGCGGCTTGCTGCGGGTGGAGGAGGGGTCCTTGGGCTCGTGGTCGATGTTCGACCGCCTGCCGAAAGCAGCGTGGGCATGTCCTGTTACGTGGCGACGTCAAATGGCCCGGGCCTTCGACGACCTAGCCCTCGACCTGGAAGCCGATGCCTTACCCTACCCGCGTTGCGTGGCTGAAGAGGTCGCGCTGGTCCTGTCGGTAGCCACGGCCCAGTCCATGTGGATGGACGGCCAGTACAGCGAGGAAGTGTCAGCGCTACCCGAGTCTGCAGGCGACGGAGACTGGGCGTCGGCCACCGATGCACTCGTTGGGAACCGACACCTGACCTGGCACCTCTCCCCCGGCGACGCGCCCGTATGGATGGGCGACGTCCCGGATCCAGAGACCTGGTTCGACCTCTTCGACGGGCTAGAACCACGCCCTGCCCGCCGCGGGTTCCGGCGCTGACGCGTCACGCGTCGGTCAATCCAGGCCTCGCCTACGCGTCGCAGCACCGCCAGCGGTTAACCAGGTCAAACATCTTGTACGAAAAGGCATTTCGGGAACTCCGCGCAGCTGAGTTGTTGCCTATAAGCAACACTTCATGTAGACTATAGACAACAGCGAATCGCGAAGGAGTTCCCCTGTGACAACCATCACCTACGTCGCCACTGTCGCCCTATTCGGAGGACAAGGAGGCGGCGCCCTCGCCACCGACGACAGCGTGGCACCCACCGCCCGGGTCCGCTTCGTCAATGACCACCACACCTACACCGGAGTCTGCAACATCCGCCACGACAGGCTCCGAGTGGTGACCGGCCACGGCGTCGATTTTTGGGAACGCGTGGACACCTTGGCTCGCTACGTGCACCACTACATCCAGAAGCTCATCGCCGCCGGAAAAATCCGGAGCGTCACGACTTTCCAAGAGTTGCCGACCGAGGTTGCCGACGCAATCAACAGCGCACCTGAACTCGCCAACTTCGGAACGACCGGGCGAACCTACGTGCACCTGCGCGTGACCGACCTCCTCCGCTTCGGCTGACGCCCGATCCATGCCTCCACCAATGAGACCGCATATCAGACGGCTGGGAGGCCGGCCCGGCGCCACTCTGCACACGCTGCGGGCCACGCTGGAGCAATCCCCACGGCGAGCACCGTATCTCCGGTCTGAGCCAGCTCATGTAGTTTTTCGCCGGTTCTATTTTGTGGAAGCGGTATGCCAGACCGGCGAGCGAAGATGTAATCATGAGCAGACACATGCAAGCGTCGCGGCCGCCCGGCAGCGAAGGTCGCCCATTCTGGGCTGATGCCACAAGTGGCGATCAAGATGACTGAGCCGCGGGTGACCTATTACGCCGTATTGGCAGCTGGCGGCACCCGCGAGGATCCGGCTGGAGTCATTCGGCGCATTCACACCAGCCCGCTGCCGACCGACGAAACATTCGGCCGCCGCGACCTGCAGTGGCATCCCACCGAGTACCTACGCAAGTACTTTTTGGGGCACAACGACGTTGATCATGAGGAGATCTCGGCTGACGAGGCGCAGGCGATCATTGATCGCTGGCGTGCCAAGTGGACCAACGAGGATACGCAGCTAAACAGCAAAGGCGGAAGCGTCGATCCGCCAATTCACTTGGAGCCCAACACCACCTACTATGCAAAGCTGGCTGGCGGACGAACGCGTGCGAACCCGTCGGGCCTCGTTCGGCGCATTCACACCAGCCCGCTGCCGACCGACGAAACATTCGGCCGCGACCTGCAGTGGCATCCCACCGAGTACCTATGCAAGTACTTTTTGGGGCACAACGACGTTGATCATGAGGAGATCTCGGCTGACGAGGCGCAGGCGATCATTGATCGCTGGCGTGCCAAGTGGACCAAAGAGGCCGATATCTCTAGGTGGCGCAAAGGTATCCACGACGTACACGACGGCTGCTAGTTCGGAGCGCAAGCGCCTGTCGTGA
>NZ_LZSY01000113.1 GCF_001665625.1 Mycolicibacterium peregrinum
GAGGCCCCAGTGTTAGGTCAGCGTACGAGTGTTGGTTTGGATGTGCACGCACGATCGGTGGTGGCGTGTGGGTTGGACCGGGAGACCGGTGAAGTCGTCGAGCGTCGTTTGACACCTGATCACCGCGAGATCGTGGGTTGGATCGAGGCTCTGCCGGGGCCGGTCGCGGTGACCTATGAGGCCGGCCCTACCGGATTTTGCCTGGCTCGGGCGTTGGAGGCGGCTGGCATTTCGTGCCAGGTCGCTGCGCCCTCGAAGTTGATTCGTCCGGTTGGGGACCGGGTCAAGACCGACAGTCGTGATGCCGTGCATCTGGCTCGGCTGCTTCATCTGGGGCAGGTCACCGCGGTGGCGGTTCCGACTGCTGGGCAGGAAGCGGCCCGGGATCTGGTGCGTGCCCGTGAGGACTGCCGCGCGGATCTGATGACTGCACGACACCGGGTATCGAAGCTGCTTCTGCGCCAAGGGATCATCTACTACGGGGGGAAGACGTGGACTGGTCGCCATGAGCTGTGGCTGCGCAGGCAGCACTTTGACAATCCCGCACTGCAGCTGACTTATGACGCCGCATTCGATGCGATGACCGCCTGTCTGGACCGGCGAGAGCGGTTGGAGGCAGCGATCGAGGCGATGGCCGCCGACAGTGAGTTCACCCCGGTGGTGCAACGATTGGGCTGTATCCGGGGGATTGCGACCCTGACGGCTTTCGGGTTGGCAACCGAAATCGGGGACTGGCACCGATTGACTGGTCGCACTATCGGCGCCTATCTGGGTTTGGTTCCCTCGGAGTGCTCTTCGGGCGCTAGCCGGGTGCAGGGCGCGGTGACTAAGACCGGTAACGGCCACGCGCGGCGCCTCTTGGTCGAAGCCGCGTGGCATCACCGCAGGCCCTACCGCCCGGGGGCGGTGTTGCGGCGGCGGTGGGACCTGGCCTGTCCGGCCGCTCGAACCCGCGGCCACGCCGCTAACCGCCGGTTACATCAGCGATGGATCGACTTCGACCTGCGCAAGAAACGGTCCGTAGTCGCCAACATGGCCGTGGCCAGGGAATTGGCCGGCTGGTGCTGGTCGTTGGCAGTGCTCGACGAGTAACCACCCATAAGTGTCCAGATGAGAACATCGGTGCTGACGGCAAGCGTCTTGGAGTGACCCGCGACAGGCTCTATGAGCAATCCTGTTGCCCAGCAACGCTATTACGCTCGATTCTAGACAGCGGCCAACTCCGACTCGAAGTCCCGGTCCTGCGGTGACCAACCCGCGCATATCAGACTGACAACGCGTCGACACGACACGCGCGTCATCGCCCAGAGGCTCACCTGGTCAAACGAAGCGGCGGGCCGCAGCGACGGTTGCGGCACGCCGCTTCACCCTGCCCACTTGACAATCAACACCGCCATATCAGAGC
>NZ_LZSY01000114.1 GCF_001665625.1 Mycolicibacterium peregrinum
ACTGGGCCTACGCGCGCATTTTCAATGAGGCAACGAATCACCCGTACGCGCGCATTTCTGATGAGTCAACGCGGTCATACCGCTGTGGCATAGTCGAAAATATGTTCGATATGTCCAGGTTGTCGCAGGTCAACCCGCATGATGACGAGGCGACGCTGCATCGGCGCATCGAGGAACTCGAGCGGGCCAAGTCGGCCGCGGCTGCCGGGCAGGCCCGGTGTGCGGCCCTGTTGGACGCGAAGCGCCGGGCCGCCGAGGCGGCGGCGGGAGTGTCGCGCGCCAAACTGGGCCGCGGGGTGGCTTCGGAGGTTGCGCTGGCTCGTCATGATTCGCCGAACCGGGGGAGTCGGCATCTCGGGTTCGCCAAGGCGCTGGTGTACGAGATGCCGCATACGTTGGCGGCGCTGGAGTCCGGCGTGTTGTCAGAATGGCGGGCCACGTTGATCGTGCGGGAGTCGGCGTGCCTGTCGGTCGAGGATCGGCGTGAATTGGACGCCGAGATGTGTGCCGACGTCACGAAGCTCGACGGTATGGGTGACAAGCGAATTGAGGCGGACGCCAAGAAGATCGCGTACCGCCTGGATCCGCAGGCTGTCGTCGACCGGGCGGCGAAGGCGGCAGAGGACCGGAATGTCTGGATCCGGCCGGCACCGGACTGCATGGCGCGGCTGACGGTGTTGTTGCCGGTGCAGAAGGGCGTCGGCGTGTATGCGGCGCTCAAACGCAGCGCTGATACGACGTTCGACGGTCGGACCCGCGGGCAGGTGATGGCCGACACCGTGGCAGAGCGGGTGACCGGCCGCCCTGTCACGGTGCCTGAGCCGGTAGCGGTCAATCTGTTGCTCTCCGACCAGACCCTGTTGGCGGGCGACGAGAACCCGGCCGTGGTCGAGGGATACGGGCCGGTGCCGGCGTCGGTGGCCCGTTCCCTCGTGAGTGACGCGGTGGCCGACGAACGGTCGCGTGCGACGCTGCGGCGGCTCTACCGGCATCCGGTGTCCGGTGCATTGGCGGCGATGGAGTCGCGGTCGCGGCTGTTTCCCAAGGCGCTGGCCCAATTCATCGGATTGCGGGATCAGACCTGCAGAACCCCGTACTGCGACGCGCCGATCCGCCATCACGACCACGCCCAACCGCATGCCGGGGGTGGTCCCACCAGTGCGCGCAACGGTCTCGGCGAATGCGAACGGTGCAACTACGTCAAAGAGTCACCCGGGTGGAGGGTGACGACCAGTGACGAGAACGGCCTACACACAGCCGAATTCGTCACTCCGACGGGGGTGGCCTATCGGTCCGCCGCCCCGCCGCCACCCGGGCCAGTCGAGAGGTACGAGAGCGTGACCGAGTTGCGGGTCGCGATCGAGTTCGCGCGCTGCCCGGCCGCGGCTTAGTCACCGCGGCTTGGTAACGCGGGTTAGTCCGTGCGTTGGGTCAGCCGGATGCTGTTGCCCGATGGGTCACGGAACCCGGAGTCGATGCCGTAGGGCATCTGATTGGGCGGCTCGGTGAACTCGACGCCGCGGGCGGTGAGCTCCTCGTAGCTCTTCTGGCAGTCGTCGGTGGTCAGAAACACCGTGCCGGCGAAGCCCTTTGCGGTCAGATCCTGGACCTGCTTGCGGGTCGATTCATCCATCACGGGCTCGCCGGGTACAGCCATCAGCACGATGCCGACGTCCTCCTGTCCCGGCGGGCCGACCGTGACCCACCGGAAGTTGCCCATCTCCTCCGGAAACGAAACATCTTCGCGCACTTCCATTCCCACCTTTTCGGTCCAGAACTTCAACGCGACTTCCTGATCGTGAACCCACAGATGCGTGTAAGCGATTTTCATCATGAGCAGACGCTACGTCCGCTCTGGCCCGGCCGTCTTCTCCGTTTGTGCTGTCTTGGCTCGGCCGGTGTGGGCCCGCCGGGTATCGCGCGCCAGAATGCAACTGGGCACCGGGGCGCGCAGCATCGCAGGCGGCAGGCCGGCGCGATAGGCCGCGGGAGGCTTGCCGTACACGCGAGCGAAACTGGTGGTGAACGACCCCACGCTGTGTAGGCCGACCATCACGCAGATGTCCGCCACCGAGCGGTCGGTGTTGCGCAGCAGCGCCGCAGCCCGTTCCAGGCGCCGGCTCTGCAGATAGGCGCGCGGAGACTCACCGAAGGTGCGGGTGAACGTGCGGCTGAAATGCGCCCGGGACAAGCCGGCCGCCGCGGCAAGGTCGTCGACGGTGATCGGATCCGCGTAGCGGGCGTCCGCCAGATCCTTCGCACGGAGCAAATATCGTGCCGGTGGCACCTGAGCCATGATTTTGAGGGTAGTCTGACCAGCGCGAACGAGTTGGCTGGGCGGCCGCGGCACCCTCGGGTGTCGAGGAAAGTCCGGACTTCACAGAGCAGGGTGATTGCTAACGGCAATCCGAGGCGACTCGCGGGAAAGTGCCACAGAAAACAGACCGCCACCTGAGCCCTTGCGGCCAGGGGTAAGGGTGAAACGGTGCGGTAAGAGCGCACCAGCACCCCGGGTGACCGGGGTGGCTAGGCAAACCCCACCCGAAGCAAGGCCAAGAAGGCCGCAACCTGGTTGCGGCCGCGCAGGCGTTCGAGGGCTGCTCGCCCGAGCCTGCGGGTAGGCCGCTCGAGGCACCCGGCGACGGTGTGTCCAGATGGATGGTCGCCGCCTCGCCCTCTGGGGGCGAGGGACAGAATCCGGCTTACAGGCCAACTCGTTCGCCCTCAGCCCCCTAGTGGGCCTTGCGCACCGCCTTGGCCAACTTCTTCAGCGCGTCGTCCAACAACGCCCGGGACTGCTGGGCGGCGTCGTGCTCCTGTTGATAGAGCAGCCCGTAGGTGAAGGTGTCCTCGCCGGCGGCATGTGCGGCATCGGCTTGGGTGCTCAGGTGTGCCTTGCTCACCACGCTGTCCTGGTGGTCGCCCAGCAGGGACTGGATGCTCTTCGCCCGATCGGACACCTTGTCCGCCCCGGTGGCAGCCGCGGTATAACGAAGCCGTTTGGCGCCCTTGCGGATCCGGTGTAGCGCCTCATCCTTCTCCTCGGCGCTGGCATCTTCGGCAGCCACCGCCGCGGCGGTCTTGGCCGCCTTACGTACCCGCTTGTACGCGGCGTCGATGGTCACCGAAGGCGCAGAGCCGTCCGCAGATTCGGGCTTCTCGGCACCGACCAACTCTTCCAGTGAGTCCAGCAACCGGAAGTAGCGTTGTGACCGCATCGCCAACAGCGAACGTCGCCAACCCGCGGTGTAGCGGCGGTTGGCACCCTCGACCAGACGCTGGCGCACCGGGCCGCGGACCAGCTCGGCGGGCATCTCGTCGAGTGCGCGCTGATAACGCTCGCCCAGCACCTCGGCATCGCGGGCCACACCCAGGACAGCGGCCAGCGCCCGCAACTCGTCGAGCACCCAGCCGTCGTCATCCAGCCCGAAAGAGTCCTTGGACTCCTGCAGCAGACTGCGGATCTTGCGGGTCGTAACCCGCATCTGATGTACCGAGTCGTAGGCGTCCGCGCGTACGGCCCGGTCCCACTCCAGCAGCGCGTCGATCTGCTCGGCGATGGCCCGGTGCACCGGATCAGCCGGGGGCGTCGGGGCCGGGGCCTGGTCGGTACCGAGGACCTTGGCCAGCTTCGAACCGTGCCCGGCCGGTTCCGCGCCGGCATCCGCGAGCCGGTTCGACAGTCGATCCATCAGGTCGTCGGGCACATCGGCGGTGAGCAGTTCCAGCTCCCACTCGCGCCAGCTCTGTTCTTCGCCTTCGGTGGCCGAAGCGGTCACCCGGTCATCACAGAATTCGGCCAGTGCGACGCCGTCCGCTCCGTGCAGTACCTCGACGTGGCGTTCGGTGCTGATCCGGGCCACCGGAGCCAGCGGACGATCCCGGACGATCGCCAGCACGATGTCGCGCAGATCCTCGGGCACTGTGTCGGTGCCCGCGCCCAGAGGCGCGCGGACCTCGGTGCGGGTGTCGACTCCGGCCGGGAGCTTCAGGTGCCAGCCCGCGTCGTTGCCGCCGGTGCGGCGCCGCAACGTGATGCGGTGCGCTGCCAGGTCGCGATCAGGGGTGTCGAAGTACACCGCATCCAGATGCTGGGTCGGGGTGTGTTCCACCTCGGTGACGGCCGACAAACCCTCGAACGAGGGCGAGACGGTGTCCTCGGTGACGGCGAACTTCCGCTCGATTTCGGTGTATCTCGCGGTCTTGGATTTGCCGGGAGCCATAGTCACCTTCGCTGTGCACCGGAGGCGGGAGATCGGATGGCACCAGCGTGCCATATTCGGGTGGGTGCCACGACCGGTGTCCGGTCACAGCAACATCAAGACTTGGCGCTGTCCCGACCGCGCTGACGGTCATGTCCGCAGACGTCTCTTACTGTTGCTGGCATGGGGGCTGAGACGACACCGGCGAGCGCCAGTGCCGGGCGCGGACGCCCGCGGCTGGAGCGGCCGCGGCGACCGGGCACGACTGCCCGGGAACAGATCCTTGACGCCGCCGCCGAACTGTTCACCAACCACGGCTACGCCAGCACCTCGACCCGGCGGATCGCCGACGAGGTCGGGGTGCGACAAGCCTCGCTGTATCACCATTTCGCCACCAAGGACGACATCCTCGACGCCCTGCTGGCCGGCACCGTCGACGAGGCCCTGCGCCTGGGCGCCGAATTGCTCGACGGCGCGGGTACGGCGGCGCAACGCCTGCACATCCTCGCCGTCGCCGATGCGCGCCAGTTGTGTGCGGGACGGTGGAATCTGGGTGCCCTCTATCTGCTTCCCGAGCTCCGGACCGACCGGTTCGCGCCGTTCCGGCAACGACGCGCCGAGCTTCGCGAGGTGTACCGCAGATTGTCAGAGGCGGTGATCGCCGAGTGCGGTGGTCCACCCGCGGCCGCCGACCTGCCGTTCCGATTGGTGGAATCGGTGGTCAACACCCGCTCCGACGAGGTCGAGGGCACGCCCGCGCAGCCCTGGGTGATCGCGGAGGCGGCGCTGCGGATCCTCGGGTTCGACGGCGACTTCAGTCCGCTGGTGACTGCCACCGCGGCTCGACTGGGGGTGCGACCGCCGCAAACCCCGGCCCGCTAGAGTTCGGGCCGTGACCGAGCCCACCTATGAAGCCATCTCGTTCGAACAGTCCGGAGCCGTCGCGTACATCACGCTGAACCGCCCGGACGCCGCGAATGGCATGAACGACACCATGACTCGCGAACTGGCCGACGCTGCGCGGCGCTGCGACACGCCTGCGACCAAGGTCGTGGTGCTGACCGGTGCGGGCCGGTTCTTCTGCGCGGGTGGCGACCTGAAATCGTTCGCCACCGCACCCGACCGGGGCCAGTTCATCAAGGGCGTCGCCGACGACCTGCACCAGGCCATCTCGTCGTTCGCCCGGATGGACGCCGTGCTGATCACCGCGGTCAACGGCACCGCGGCCGGCGCCGGGTTCAGCCTCGCGGTGACCGGTGACCTGGTCCTGGCCGCCGAATCCGCCACCTTCACCATGGCCTACACCAAGGTGGGCCTGAGCCCCGACGGCAGCGCGTCCTATCACCTGCCGCGACTCGTCGGCTTGCGCCGGGCGCAGGAACTCATCCTCACCAACCGCACGCTCTCGGCCACCGAGGCGCAGGAGTGGGGACTGGTCACCGAGGTGGTCGTCGGCGACGAACTGGCCGCGCGTGCCGCCAAACTGGCCGAGCAGGTGGCCACCGGGTCCGGCGGATCCAACGGCGCGGTCAAGTCGCTGCTGGTGTCCTCGTTCAAGAACAGCCTCGAAGAGCAGATGGCTGCCGAAGGGCGGTTCATCGCCGAGCGGGCCAACTCCGCCGACGGCCGCGAGGGCGTCGACGCGTTCCTGGCCAAGCGCAAGCCTGACTTCGCCTAGGCGCTCGGGCCGCGAACGCTCAGGCCGCGAACACTCAGGCATAGCCCTCGATCACCACGGTCTCCATGTCGGGAACGTCCTGGCGTAGTGCCAACACGACGCCGGGCGCGGCCACCAGTCCGAGGATCGCGTCGAAGGGGACTTCGGACATCGGCTGACAGGTCGTATTGCTGAACATCCGCAAGAACGAATGTTCGTCGTACCTGAAGTTCGGGCCGTAGTCGTACACCACGAAGCCATCGCGCAACGCCACGTAACCCACTTCGGACTGCCTGCGGTCCGGCAACAGAGAGCCCGCGGCCTCTAGCGGGGTTGTGGTGGCGCATTTCGGCTTTCCGTCGTTGCCGTACACCGACAGCACGTCCCACCTGCGTCCGTTGTAGTGGTGGCGGACCAGGAAGTCGTCGGCGGGTGCCGGTGTGGTCTGCGCGCCGACATCCACCGGCAGCGGCACGACGAGTTGCCTACCCGGATCGACGTAGAAATCGCTCGCGCGCTGCGGGTCGTTCGCATCGACCCGTAGGTACAGGCCGGACGAGCCGGTCGGGAACGGGTAGACCGAATAGTCGCGCCAGGAATCGTCATCGAGGGATACGTCCGGCAAGTAGGTGTGCTCCCAGAGCTTCTCACCGTTCAGCGGATCGGCTGCGAGGATTCTCTGGTTCACCACGCGCCGCCCGTCGTTCTCGCGCTCGCACCACAACAGGGACGTGAGGCGGTTGCCGGTATCGGCCGCGCGTTGCTCCTTGCAGTCGCCACGGGGATTGGCCACCGACCACATCGGTTCACCGGTGCGGGCATCGAAACGGGTCCAGGTCTCGTCGGTGCGGTCGATGAGAAACGGATCGGGGTCATATAGACCCGATTCGCCGAGGAACGCCGATGTCAACCGCGCGTCCCGGCGGGTCCACAGCCATTGCCCGGTAACGGCGTCCAGGCCCAGCAGAACATATTTCCGGTCCCGGGCGAGGGACGGTGCGGCACCGAAGTCCGCTATGACCACGGTGGCCCCCTGGTCGTAGACCCGCGCCGACATGACGGTCTTTCCCGGTCCGGTTCTGCGATAGTGCCACCGCTCGTTGCCGTCGGCACCATAGGCGGTGACGGCTCCCGCGTGAGTGACCACAAAACCCGCTCCTGCCGGCCAGATTTCGTATTGGGGATCGGCGGACGTGCCGAGCGCGGCAGGTAGTTTCACGCTGAATTTATGCTGGCCGAGCGCTGTCGGGTACGGCGGAACGTCGACTCGATCCGCCGTGGTCGCGTCGATGAATCTGGCGTCGTTACCGGCGAACCCCGCGGCGACGGCCACCGCCCCGGACACCACGACCGCGACGACGACACCGACCACCAGCGCCGACTTCACGCGTCGAGTCCACCAGGGCAGCCCGAAGCCCGCGAACACCGTGGCGACTGCACCTGCGATGGCAAGCACCCAGGCACCGATCGCCGCTGGCAGCGCCGCTGTGATGGGGCCTTCACTCATGACTTCCCGGACGTAGCCCAGCGCGCCGGTGCTGAATGCGGCGAGGAACACGAGGGCGCAGACCGCCACTACGCCCACGGAGGCCCAACGGGGTGGCAGAGCCGCAGCCCGAGACCGCATGGTGCGCTGAAGGGGGATCAGAAGCAGTACGGCGACGACGGCTGCCGACACCGAAAGGAAGGTGGCCGAGTTCCACGGATGCTCGTCGACGCCCGAAGGGGGAGCGGCATCGCCGACCACGCCGAACTTGGCGTCGAGGCGACTCCAGACGGCCAGTGCAATCGCCGACAACAGCAGGACAATGGCGGCGCCGGCAGAGAACGAGGCAATTCGACTCGGTGGGGCGCCGTCAGCGGGCTTGTCTTGGTCGCTGTTCACACGCCCAATCGTCACACGGATCAACGCACCGCCAGATCAACAAAAACGTCGCTGAATCCGTTCTCCAGCGACGTTTTCGTTGATCTCGGCGGGGGAGATCAGTAAGAGTGCTCTTCGGCCGGGAACACCCCGGACGCCACGTCGTGGGCGTACTGCGTTGCCGCACGGTGCAGTTCGCCGCCCACGTCGCCGAAACGCTTCACGAACTTGGCGGTCTTACCACTGGTGAGTCCGGCCATGTCCTGCCAGACGAGCACCTGGGCATCGCAGTTGGGGCCGGCCCCGATGCCGACGGTGGGGATGGTCAACTTGCCGGTGATCTGCGTGGCCAGCTCGGCGGGCACCATCTCCAGCACCACCGCGATGGCACCGGCTTCCTGCACGGCGATCGCGTCGTGAATGGTCTGCTCGGCGGCATCGCCGCGACCCTGCACGCGGAACCCGCCCAGCCCGTTGACACTCTGCGGCGTGAAGCCGATGTGCGCGACCACCGGGATACCCGCGGCGGACAGCGTCGCGATCTGATCGGCCATCCGCTCACCACCCTCGAGTTTGATGGCCTGCGCGCCGGTCTCCTTCATGAAGCGGGTGGCGGTCGCCAGCGCCTGGGTGGGGCTGCTCTCGTAGCTGCCGAACGGCAGGTCGGCGATCACCAGGGCGTGCGGGGCGCCCTTGACTACCGCGCGGGCCAACGGGATCAGCTCATCGATGGAGATCGGCACGGTGGTGTCGTAGCCGTAGACCACGTTTGCGGCCGAGTCGCCGACCAGCAGTACCGGAATCTCGGCCTCGTCGAATACCCGGGCGCTGGAGTAGTCGTAACACGTGAGCATCGCCCACTTGTGGCCTTCGGACTTCCACTTTTGCAGTGTCAGCGTGCGGACTTTGGTGCGCGGCTTGGCTTCGACAGAATCGGAAGCACCATAAACAGACTGTTCAGACATCGTCGTCCCTTGTGATGGTCGGTTCGATCCTCGAGGCCGCTCTGCGGTCCCCGGGTTCGGCTGACAATTGCAAGTCTGCCACTGCACGTATTGAAGGCCAAAGCGACGTTCGAGTGGATTTCCTCACAGTTCGTGCGCGGAGCCCTAACATCAGCGGCATGCAACGGCTCAGCGGACTCGACGCCAGCTTCCTGTACCTCGAAACTGCTGCGCAGCCCATGCACGTGTGTTCGGTGCTGGAACTGGACACCTCGACCATGCCGGGCGGCTACACCTTCGACCGGATGCGTGACGCGCTTACCCTGACCATCAAGGCGATGCCGCAATTCCGGGAGAAGCTGGCCGACAGCCGGTTCAATCTCGACCACCCGGTGCGGGTGGAAGACAAGGACTTTGACGTCAACCGGCACCTGCACCGGATCGGCCTGCCCGGGCCCGGTGGGCGGGCCGAGCTGTCCGAGATCTGCGGACACATCGCGTCGCTTCCGTTGGACCGGACCCGGCCGTTGTGGGAGATGTGGGTCATCGAGAACGTGGCGGGCACCGACGCTCACGCCGGGGGCCGATTGGCGCTGATGACGAAGGTGCACCACTCCGGCGTCGACGGGGTGACCGGCGCCAACCTGATGTCGCAGCTGTGCACGACCGTGGCGGATGCGCCGCCCCCGGACCCGGTCGACGGGGTGGGCGGTGCCACCGGCGCCGAGATCGCCATCAGCGGGGCACTCAGGTTCGTGAGCCGGCCACTGAAGCTGGCGAACGTGCTGCCCTCCACGGCGAGCACGGTCATCGACACGGTGCGCCGGGCAATCAACGGGCAGGCGATGGCGGCCCCCTTCAACGCGCCGAAGACTGCGTTCAACACCAACATCACCGGCCAGCGCAGCGTGGCGTTCGCCCAGTTGGACCTCGATGACATCAAGACCGTCAAGAACCACTTCGACGTCAAGGTCAACGACGTGGTGATGGCGCTGGTGTCCGGCGTGCTTCGCACCTTCCTGCACGACCGAGGTGAACTGCCGGAAAGCTCGCTGGTCGCGATGGTGCCGGTATCGGTGCACGACCGCTCGAACCGGCCCGGCCGCAATCAGGTGTCGGGGATGTTCTCCAAGCTGGAGACCAACATCGAGGATCCGGCTGAGCGCCTGCGGGCCATCGCCGAATCGAATTCCGTTGCCAAGCAACACAGTTCCGCGATCGGTGCGACGTTGCTGCAGGACTGGACCCAGTTCGCGGCACCGGCGGTGTTCGGCGCCGCGATGCGGGTGTACGCGGCCAGCCGCCTGTCCGGGGCCAAACCCGTCCACAATCTCGTCATCTCGAACGTTCCCGGGCCACAGGACCCGCTGTACCTACTGGGGTGTGAGGTCAAGGCCATGTACCCGCTGGGCCCGATCTTCCACGGATCGGGGCTCAACATCACCGTGATGTCGCTGACCGGCAAGCTCGACGTCGGCATCATGTCCTGCCCGGATCTGCTGCCTGACCTGTGGGATATGGCCGACGATTTCCACGTCGCGCTCGACGAACTCCTTGCCGCTACCCGATAGCGTCGGGGCACCTCGTGACCAGGCCCGGCCTGCGGCGATGTCGTGCCATGGCAGCATGGTCAGCCATGAAGTTCAGGATGAGGTTCGGCGCGCTGCTGGCAATGACGGCGGTGGCCGCGGCGGGCTGCACCCAGGTGGTCGATGGCCAGGCCAAGATCGCCGTTCCGCGGCCCGGCACGCCGGTGCAATGGCTGCCGTGCAACGCCGGCTCCGGTGACCACGTGCAGATCCCCGACAACGCCGAATGCGGGATGCTGTCGGTGCCGGTCGACTACTCGAAGCCTGACGGCGACGTCGCCCGCCTGGCGATGATCCGGTTCCCGGCCGCGGGCCAGAAGATCGGCTCGCTGGTGATCAACCCCGGCGGCCCCGGTGAATCCGGCGTGGAATCGGCCGTCTCCCTGTTGTCGGGCCTGCCGCAGTCGGTCAAGGACCGCTTCGACATCGTCGGGTTCGATCCGCGCGGTGTCGGATCCTCCACACCCGCGGTGTGGTGCAACTCCGACGAAGACAACGACCGGCTGCGCGCCGACCCGACGGTGGAATACACCCCCGAAGGCGTCGAGCATCTGGAGAACGAGACCAAGAAGTTCGTTCAGCGCTGCGTCGACAAGATGGGCAAGGAGTTCCTCGAGAACGTCGGCACCGAGAACGTCGCCAAGGATCTGGATGCCATCCGGGTTGCCCTCGGCGACGACAAGCTGACCTACCTCGGCTACTCGTACGGCACCCGCATCGGCGCCACCTATGCCGAGCAGTTCCCGCAGAAGGTCCGCGCGATGATCCTCGACGGTGCCGTCGACCCCAACGCGGACCCGGTGGAAGAAGACATCCGTCAGGCCGCGGCGTTCCAGAAGGCCTTCGACGACTACGCCACCGACTGCACCACCAAGAACCCCGACTGCCCGCTGGGCACCGATCCGGCCAAGGCCGTCGAGGTGTACAAGAGCCTGATCGACCCGCTGGTGGAGCACCCCGCCAAGACCCGCGATCAGCGCGGGCTGGGTTACAGCGACGCCACGGTGGGCACGATCCTGCCCCTGTACTCGCCGAACCTGTGGCGGCACCTCACCGAGGGTCTGACCGGACTCAAGAACGGCAACGGTGACGTCATGCTGGCGTTGGCAGACCTCTACATGGGCCGAGACGCCAAGGGCCACTACAACAATTCGACTGACGTGCGCGTCGCGGTGAACTGCGTGGACAAGCCCGCGATCACCGACCGGGCCACCGTCGTCGAAGAGGACCGGCGGGCCCGAGAGGTGGCCCCGTTCATGAGCTACGGCGAGTTCACCGGGCATGCGCCCATGGGCACGTGCGCGTTCTGGCCGGTGCCGCCCACCAGCAAGCCGCACGAGATCTCGGTGAAGGGACTGCCTCCGACCCTGGTGGTCTCGACCACCAACGACCCGGCCACGCCCTACCAGGCGGGCGTCGACCTGGCCCGCCAACTCGGCGGCACCCTGGTGACCTTCGAGGGCACCCAGCACACCGTGGTGTTCCAGGGCAACAAGTGCATCGACGACATCGCCGCGACCTACCTCGTCGACGTGACGGTGCCCCCGCCCGGAACCCGTTGCTGACCGCCCCGACCGTCAAAAGTCACCGGTTGGTCTCCGGCCGATCTCTGCTCGGCCTCAGGCGCAGACCCGGCGGTGGCCGCCGTGCGACCATGACTGCCGTGTGGTGGGCGGGTAGGCGGGCGGCGAGCGCCCTTGCGGTGACTCTGCTCAGCGCATCTGCCTTGGTGTGCCCGGTCGCGGTACCTGTCGCGGCTGCTGCGCCGGAATCCGGGCCGGAGTGGGGAAGTTGCGCTCAATGGGTGCAAGATCCGGCACGGATTCCGACAGCGCAGTGCAGCACGGTCGCCGTTCCGATCGATTGGAATTCCCCGGACCCCCAAGGCGCACAAGCGCAATTGGCCGTCATCCGGATACCTGCCAGCGGGCAGCGGATCGGCGCCCTGTTCATCAACCCGGGCGGCCCCGGCGCCTCGGCGGTGGACACCGTCGCCGGCATGGGTGCCGCCCTGGCCGGCTCCCCACTCACCGATCATTTCGATCTGGTGGGCTTCGATCCGCGCGGCGTCGGGCATTCCACCCCGGAGCTGCGCTGCCGCACCGACGCCGAGATCGACGCCTACCGCCGCGAGCCGATGGCCGATTACAGCCCCGCCGGGGTCGCCCACATCGAAGATGTCTACCGCCAGTTCGCCCAGCAGTGCCTCGACCGCATGGGCGCACCGTTCCTGGCCAATGTCGGCACCGCCTCCGCCGTACGGGACATGGACGCGGTGCGGGCCGCGCTGGGGGAGGAACAGATCAACTATCTGGGCTTCTCTTACGGCACCGAACTGGGCAGCGCGTACGCCGAACAGTTCGGGAACCGGGTGCGCACGATGGTGCTCGACGGCGCGATAGACCCCAGCCTGGATCCGATCACCAAGAACGTCCGCCAACTCGCCGGCTTCCAGAAGGCCTTCGACACCTACGCCGCGGAATGCGCGACGTCAGCCGACTGCCCCCTGGGCACCGACCCTGCCCAGTTCGTCAGCCGGTACCAAGGGCTCGTGGATCCACTGGTGACGACGCCGCACCCCACTGCGGACCCGCGTGGACTCGGCTACGCCGACGCGATCACCGGCACCGGCAACGCCCTGTATTCGGCGCGCTACTGGCCGTACCTGACCAGCGGGCTGCTCGGGTTGACGCGTGGCACCGACGCCGGCGACCTGCTGTTGCTCGCCGACGACTACTGGCGCCGCGATGGAACCGGGCACTACCAGAACATGCAGGATGCGTTCACCGCGATCCGGTGCGTCGACACGCCGTTCCCCACCGACCCAGCGGTGTGGGCCGACGCGGATCAGCGGACCCGTGCTGCCGCCCCGTTCATGTCCTACGGCGAGTTCACCGGATACGCGCCGCGGGACATCTGCGCGCTCTGGCCGGTGCCCGCGACGTCGTCACCCCACCCGGTCACCGGGCCCGGGCCGGGCAAGGTCGTGGTGGTGTCCACCACCGGCGACCCGGCCACGCCGTACCAGGCCGGGGTGGAACTGGCCCGGCAAATGGACGCGGCGCTCATCTCGTTCAAGGGCACCCAACACACCGTGGTGTTCAACGGGAACGCCTGCGTCGACACCGCGGTGCTGAACTTCTTCGTCACCCAGGGCTCCCCGGGCAACCTCTCCTGCTAACTCCTTGCAGGCCCGTAACACAGAATTAACAGCCGATGCCTACGCTGCGCTCATGGACCGCCAGAAGGAATTCGTGCTGCGCACCCTGGAGGAACGCGATATCCGGTTCGTTCGGTTGTGGTTCACCGACGTCCTCGGCTACCTCAAATCGGTAGCGATCGCGCCCGCCGAACTCGAAGGCGCCTTCGAGGAGGGCATCGGTTTCGACGGCTCTTCGATCGAGGGCTTCGCCCGTGTCTCGGAGTCCGACACCGTGGCACGGCCCGACCCGTCCACCTTCCAGGTGCTGCCCTGGACCACCAGCGCCGGCAAGCACTACTCGGCGCGCATGTTCTGCGACATCACCATGCCGGACGGCTCACCGTCGTGGGCAGACTCGCGACACGTGCTGCGTCGGCAGCTCGCCAAGGCCAGCGACCTGGGCTTCACCTGCTACGTGCACCCCGAGATCGAGTTCTTCCTGCTGCAGCCCGGCCCGGACGACGGGTCGGTGCCGGTGCCGGCGGACAACAGCGGCTACTTCGACCAGGCCGTGCACGATTCGGCCCCCAACTTCCGCCGGCACGCCATCGAGGCGCTGGAGCAGATGGGCATCTCGGTGGAGTTCAGCCACCACGAGGGCGCACCGGGCCAGCAGGAGATCGATCTGCGCTACGCCGACGCCCTGTCGATGGCCGACAACGTGATGACCTTCCGGTATCTGGTCAAGGAGGTCGCGCTGGCCGACGGTGTGCGGGCGTCGTTCATGCCCAAGCCGTTCGGAGAGCATCCCGGCTCGGCCATGCACACCCACATGAGCCTGTTCGAAGGCGATACCAACGCCTTCCACAGCCCCGACGACCCGCTGCAGCTGTCCGACGTGGCCAAGTCCTTCATCGCGGGCATCCTTGAGCACGCCAGCGAGATCAGCGCCGTCACCAACCAGTGGGTGAACTCCTACAAGCGCCTGGTGCACGGCGGTGAAGCCCCGACGGCGGCGTCGTGGGGCGCGGCCAACCGCTCGGCGCTGGTGCGCGTTCCGATGTACACCCCGCGCAAGGCGTCGTCGCGGCGTGTCGAGGTCCGCAGCCCCGACTCGGCATGCAACCCGTACCTGACGTTCGCGGTCCTGCTCGCCGCCGGTCTGCGCGGCGTGGAGAAGGGTTACGTGCTGGGCCCACAGGCCGAGGACAACGTCTGGAGCCTGACACCCGAAGAGCGGCGCGCCATGGGCTACCGCGAGCTGCCCACCAGCCTGGGCAACGCGCTGGAGGCCATGGAGAACTCTGAGCTCGTCGCGGAAGCGTTGGGGGAGCACGTATTCGACTACTTCCTGCGCAACAAGCGCGCAGAGTGGGAGAACTACCGCAGCCACGTCACGCCCTACGAGCTGAAGACCTACCTGTCGCTCTGAGACGGGTGGCGCCGGTGCCGGTCGTTTCCCGCGAGCGTGCGCTACCGTCGTGAACGTGCCCAAGCCTGCAACCGATCGCCCGAAACTGCCCAGCGTCGGTCGGCTCGGTCTGGTCCATCCCCAGGCAGCGGCCCACTTGGAACAGCTCGGCTGGAACACCGAGTCACACGTCGAACTGCTGTGGTCGCTGTCGCGTGCACCGGACGCCGACGTCGCGCTGCTGGCAATGGTGCGGTTGACCGACGCGCTCGGCGCGGACGCCGACGAACTCAACCGGCGGCTCCTGACCGACAAGGCGCTGCGGGGCCGGCTGTTCGGGGTGCTCGGATCCTCTCTGGCTCTCGGTGATCACCTCGTCGCCCATCCGGAATCGTGGCGGTTGTTGGCCGGTGCGGTCGACCTCCCCGGCCCCGACGAACTGCACAGTGTCTTCACCGCTGCGGCCCGGGCAGCCGAGATCGACAGGGGCGCAAGCAGTGCCGTGCCCGCGCTGCGGGATCTCTACCGGGACCGACTGCTGGTCCTGGGCGCGCTCGACGTCGCCTCGACCGTCGAGAACGAGCAGGTGCTGCCCTTCGTCGAGGTGGCCGCCCATCTGTCCGACCTGGCCGACGCCGCGCTGGGCGCCGCGCTGACAGTGGCCACCCGCGTCGTGTGCGACGACGGTGTGCAGCCCCGGCTGGCAGTCATCGCCATGGGTAAATGCGGTGCGCGCGAACTGAATTACGTCAGCGACGTCGACGTCATCTTCGTCGGGGAATCGGTCCCGGACGGCGACGGCGACGACAACCTGGCCACCGCGACCCGGGTGGCCGGCGAGATGATGCAGTTCGCCGCCGATGCGTTCTTCGAGGTCGACGCCGCGTTGCGCCCCGAAGGTAAACGCGGACAACTGGTCCGGACACTGGAATCCCACGTCGCCTACTACCAGCGTTGGGCGAAAACCTGGGAATTCCAGGCCCTGCTCAAGGCGCGTCCCGCCGCAGGCGACGCCGAACTGGGCAAGGCCTACATCGAGGCTCTGATGCCGATGGTGTGGACCGCGTGCGAGCGTGAGGATTTCGTTCCCGAGGTTCAGGCCATGCGCCGCCGCGTCGAGGAACTCGTCCCGGCCGGAGTGCGGGCCCGCGAGCTCAAGCTGGGCACCGGCGGCCTGCGTGACGTCGAATTCGCGGTCCAGCTCCTGCAATTGGTGCACGGACGCAACGACGACTCACTGCATGTGGCGTCCACCGTCGACGCGTTGGCGGCCCTCGGCGAGGGCGGTTACATCGGCCGCGACGACACCGCGAACATGACGGCATCCTACGAATTTCTGCGACTGCTCGAGCACCGGCTGCAGCTGCAGCGGCTCAAACGCACCCACATGCTGCCCGACGACACCGACGTCGAGGCGTACCGATGGCTGGCCCGGGCGGCGCACGTGCGACCCGACGGCCGGCACGACGCCCAGGGCGTGCTGCGCGAAGAACTCAAGCGGCAGAGCATGCGGGTGTCGCGACTGCACGCCAAGCTCTTCTACCAGCCGCTGCTCGAAACGGTGGGCCAGCCGGCGCTGGGAATCGGCGCAGGCATGAGCACCGAGGCGGCCGAACGTCAGCTTGCCGCACTGGGTTACGAGGGGCCCCAGAGTGCACTGACCCACCTGGCCGCGCTCACGGGCCAGAGTGGGCGTCGGGGCACGGTGCAGCAGGTGTTGCTGCCGACCCTGTTGGACTGGCTCTCGGACACCCCCGACCCGGACGCGGGCCTACTGGCCTACCGCCGGATCAGCGAGGAGCTGTCCGAGCAGCGCTGGTACCTGTCGACCCTGCGCGACGAGGGCGCAGTGGCCAAGCGGCTGATGCGGGTGCTGGGCACCTCGGCCTACATCCCCGAACTGCTCATGCGGGCTCCTGAGGTGATCCAGCTGTACGCCGACGGGCCCAACGGCCCCAAACTGCTCGACGGCGATCCCGACAGCCTGGCCCGTGCCCTGGTGGCCTCGGCCGGCCGTCACCCTGACCCGGTGCGCGGCATCGCCGCCGCCCGCACCCTGCGCCGTCGCGAACTGGCCCGCATCGCCTCCGCGGACGTGCTGGGCCTGCTCGACGTGACCGACGTGTGCAAGGCACTGACCGCGGTATGGGTTGCCGTGTTGCAGGCCGCACTCGACGCGGTGATCCGGGCCAACACCCCCGAATCCGGTGCGCCCGCACGCATCGCCGTGATCGGTATGGGTCGCCTCGGTGGCGGCGAACTCGGCTACGGCTCCGACGCCGACGTGATGTTCGTGTGCGAACCCAACTCGGGTGTCGAGGAATCGGCGGCCGTGCGCTGGTCGGTGAGCATCGCCGAACAGGTCAGGGCCCTGCTGGGGACACCCAGTGCGGACCCGCCGTTGGAGGTCGACACCGGACTGCGCCCGGAGGGCCGTAACGGGCCCCTGGTGCGCACGCTGGCGTCATATGCAACCTATTACGAGCAGTGGGCGCAGGCCTGGGAGATCCAGGCCCTGCTGCGCGCTCACCGGGTGGCCGGTGATCTCGAGCTCGGCGAACGATTTCTGCTCATCGCCGACAAGACGCGTTACCCCGCCGGTGGGGTCTCGGCCGAAGCCGTCCAGGAGATCCGCCGGATCAAGGCACGCGTGGACGCCGAACGGCTGCCCCGCGGCGCAGACCCCAACACCCACACCAAGCTGGGCCGTGGCGGACTGGCCGACATCGAGTGGACCGTACAGCTGCTCCAGCTGCGTTACGCGCACAATCTCCCTGCGCTGCACAACACTTCGACCTTGCAGACCCTCGACGCGATCGGCGCGGCCGAGCTGGTCGCCGAGAGTGACGTCGAATTGTTGCGCGAGGCCTGGCTGACGGCCACGCGGGCGCGCAACGCACTGGTCCTGGTCCGCGGCAAACCCACCGATCAGCTGCCCGGGCCGGGCCGCCAGCTCAACGCGGTCGCGTTGGCGGCCGGGTGGGGCAGCGACGACGGCGGGGAGTTCCTGGACAACTACCTGAGGGTGACGCGGCGGGCGAAGGGTGTGGTCCGGAAAATTTTCGGCGGGGAGTAGCCGAGGCCGAATTGGGCCCCGCGTGCAGGACGTCCCAGTGGCTGGTGTTAATAAGGGCATATAACCAATTCACTGGGAGTCCGGATGCAGCACACGTTCGACGTCATCAGCGCGGCCGAGCACGAACGACTCGAAGCGCTCTACGAACCCTTTGCCCGGGCGATGCGCGAACTCGTCGACGCCGGCGTGCGAACCCAGGTGGACCCGCAGTCCATCGCCGAGGCAACCGCGGCCGTCGAGGCCGTCACCGCCTCGCTGCGCCGCGAACAGCGCGACGGGCCACACGCCTTGCTTCATGCCGAGACCAACCGCCCGGTGGTGTGGGCCAACCCGGTCGTCGGACTGCGCAACGCTCTGGCCCCGCCGCTGGTGATCGAGCATGCCGAGGACGGCAGCTGCTGGAGTGAATTCGTGCTGGGCGCCGCCTACGAGGGGCCGCTGGGCTGGGTGCACGGCGGCATCTGTGCGCTGGTGCTCGACCATATTCTCGGCGAGGTGGCCAGTGGGGGACTGAACGAGCCGCGCTACACGGGGACCATCACGTGCCGGTACAACCGCGGCACTCCATTGGGGCCGCTGCGCGCCGAGGCCCACATCGATCGGACCGAAGGTGTCAAAACCTTTGCGCGGGGCCACATCAGCGACGGCGACGGGATCACCGTCGAGGCGGAAGGCGTCTTCATCACCCCGGCGTGGGCGCGGGACGCCGGATGAAGTTCTACGTGAGCATGGCCTTCATGGACACCCGGGAGGCCGTCGAAGTGGCCAGGGCCGCAGACGATCTCGGGTACGACGGGATGGGCATCCCGGATCACGTGGTGAACCTGGAGACGCTGTCGACACCGTATCCGTACACCAAGGACGGCAAGCGGCGCTGGGAGGCATTCACCGACTGGCCGGACCCATGGGTGATGATCGGCGCCCTGGCGCTCGTCACCACCAGGTGCAAGTTCGTCACGACTGTCTACCTGCCCGCGATGCGTGACCCGTACTCCGCCGCGAAAGCCATCGGCACCGCGGCCTATCTGGCCGACGGGCGGCTGGAACTCGGCATCGGCGTCGGCTGGTGTGAGGAAGAGTTCGACCTGCTGGGGCAGCAGTTCGCGCGACGCGGCAAGCGCACCGACGAGATGCTCGAGCTGATGAAGAAGCTGTGGGAGCCCGGCTGGACCGAGTTCTCCGGCGAGTTCTATTCCACGCCCCGGCTCGAGATGGAGCCCACCCCGCCGCGGATCCCGATCTACGTCGGTGGTCTGTCCGACATCGCGCTGCGGCGCGCGGCGCGCCACGACGGCTGGATCGGCGATCTGATCTCCACCGATGACGCCCTGCAGCGAGTCGATCGGTTGCGCGAGCTACGTGCCGAAAAGGGTTTGACGATGGATGATTTCACCATCATCACGCCGCTGACCGACGCCTTCACTCCCGAGCACTACGCGCGTGCGGAGGCTGGTGGGATTCAGGGCATCATCACCATGCCGTGGATGTTCTACTCCGGGCCCTCGGCGACCCTGGCCGAGAAGATCGACGGACTGAAGCGCTTCCGCAAAGACCTCGCGCTGGACTAGGCGGCAAGCCGCTTGCGGCGCGTGGCGTCCAACGCGTAAGCGCCACCACCGATTGCGGCGAGCAGCAGGAAGCCGAAGCAGTACAGCACGGCGAGTTCGCCGCCGTTCTCGATCGGCCACAGGCCCTTGGGCTGGTGCTCGGTGAAGTAGGCAAAGGCCATCTGGCCCGCGGCGATGATTGCGGCGATCCGGGTGAACAGCCCGACCGCGATCAGCAGGCCGAGGACCAACTCGAGTACACCGGCGTACCAATACGGCCAGGTGCCCACCGGGACAGCGCCGCTCCCCGAATCGACGGGCCAGGCAAAGAGTTTGGATGCACCGTGGATGGCGAACAGCAGACCGAACACGACGCGGAACAAGCTGATGACAGCAGGAGAAATTGAGCTCAGTCGGCTGTCCAAGTTGGTCGTCATGTGCCGACAATACTCGCCGTCCGCAGAAAACTCACAGCTCCAGCAACACCGTTACCGGCCCGTCATTGACTAGTTCCACCTTCATGTGCGCCCCGAAAACTCCTGTTTGCACAACCGCACCCAATTCCTTGAGTGCGCCCGCGAACTCTGCCACCAGAGGTTCAGCAACGGCACCGGGTGCGGCCGCGTTCCATGACGGGCGCCTGCCCTTCTCGGTATTGGCGTACAGCGTGAACTGGCTGATCACCAGGATGGGTGCGCCAACGTCCGCCGCGGACTTCTCACCGTCGAGTATCCGCAACTGCCAGAGCTTTTCGGCCATCCGCCGGGCCTTGGCGGCGTCATCGTCATGGGTCGCCCCGACCAGGGCGACCAGCCCCTGCGGGTTCGGCTCGATCGCGCCGACGATTTCGCCGTCGACCGCAACATTGGCCGATGTCACCCGCTGCACCAGAACCCGCATCGGTCCATTGTGCTTTCGGCGCTGAGCCGGCCGCCGGTCGGGTGCCTACCCGAGGGCGGATCTGCCGTAGTTGTCCGCGTACGCGTTCGCCACGCCAGGGAGGATCTCGACGATGGTGAAATAGCGGTCCCACAGTGGTGTTTCGCGGAGTTCCTCGACCGCGAGCTCGTACTCGTGCGGATCGGTGGTCTCCCAGAGCAGGAGGTCGGTGACCCTGGCGGTGTAGAACTCCGTGTCGTACCAACGGAAATTCACTGCGGGGTGTCGATCGAGTATCGGTTGCAGGTGCCGGGCCAGCTCATCGAAGCGTTTGGCCACCGGAAATCCGAGCCATTCCGGATTGGTCTTGACCAACATGAAAACCGTGAACATTGTGAACCTCGTTCTCTCATCTGTGAATACGACCGGAGAGAAACGAAAAGGCCAACGAATCTCTCCGTTGACCTGTGAGGTTGTCAGCACCGCAAGCGATTGCGCTCGCGTTGGTTAGGTTAGCCTAAAACTGTGGCCCCCGGCAAGAACCGGGGGCCACAGTCTGAGCGACTTGGACGTCGCGTCGGCGGTGCCGACTTAAACGTCGCGTCGGCGGTGCCGACTTACACGTCGCGTCGGCGGTGCCGACTTAAACGTCGTAGTACAGGCTGAACTCGTACGGGTGAGGCCGGATCTGGATCGGCATGATCTCGTTCTCCCGCTTGTAGGAGATCCAGGTCTCGATCAGGTCCTCGGTGAACACGCCGCCCTCGGTGAGGTACTCGTGATCCTCTTCGAGCTTGTCGATCACCGCGGCCAGCGAGGTCGGGGCCTGCGGGATGTTGGCGGCCTCGTCCGGCGGCAGCTCGTAGAGGTCCTTGTCGACCGGGGCGAGCGGCTCGATCTTCTTCTTGATGCCGTCGATGCCGGCCATCAGCATGGCCGCGAACGCCAGGTACGGGTTACCCGAGCTGTCCGGGCAGCGGAACTCGAGGCGCTTGGCCTTCGGGTTGTTGCCGGTGATCGGGATACGGACGCAGGCCGAGCGGTTGCGCTGGCTGTAGACCAGGTTGATCGGGGCCTCGTAGCCCGGCACCAGACGCTTGTAGGAGTTGACCGTCGGGTTGGTGAACGCCAGCAGCGACGGGGCGTGGTGCAGGATGCCGCCGATGTAGTGGCGGGCGATGTCGGACAGGCCCGCGTAGCCGGACTCGTCGTGGAACAGCGGCTTGCCGTCCTTCCACAGCGACTGGTGGGCGTGCATACCGGAACCGTTGTCACCGAACAGCGGCTTGGGCATGAAGGTGACGGTCTTGCCGTTCTGCCACGCGGTGTTCTTGATGATGTACTTGAACAGCAGCACGTCGTCGGCCGCGTGCAGCAGCGTGTTGAACTTGTAGTTGATCTCGGCCTGACCGGCGGTGCCCACCTCGTGGTGGCCGCGCTCCAGGGTGAACCCGGCGTTGATCAGGTTGGTCGACATCTCGTCGCGCAGGTCGACGTAGTGGTCGTACGGCGCCACGGGGAAGTAGCCGCCCTTGGGGCGGACCTTGTAACCGAGGTTGGGGCGGCCGTCGGCCTCGGAGGGCTCGCCGGTGTTCCACCACGCGGACTCGGAGTCCACCTCGTAGAAGGTGCCGTTCATCCGGGAGTCGAAGCTCACGGAGTCGAAGATGTAGAACTCGGCCTCGGCACCGAAGAAACAGGTATCGGCGATACCGGTGCTGGCCAGGTAGTTCTCCGCCTTGCGGGCCACGTTGCGCGGGTCACGGGAGTAGGCCTCGCGGGTGAACGGGTCGTGCACGAAGAAGTTCAGGTTCAGCGTCTTGGCGGCGCGGAACGGGTCGATGCGGGCGGTGTCGGGGTCCGGCAGCAGCATCATGTCGGATTCGTGGATCGACTGGAACCCGCGGACCGACGAGCCGTCGAATGCGAGACCGTCCTCGAACACGCTCGCGTCGAACGCCGACGCCGGGATCGAGAAGTGCTGGACGACGCCTGGCAGATCGCAGAAGCGAATGTCGACGTACTCGACGTTCTCGTCCTTGATCAGCTTGAAGATGTCGTCGGACGTCTTTTCTGCCACTTCAGTGTTCTCCTTTACTGGTAACCCGCGGGTTGACGCTAAGGACACGATGTTGCGCAGTCGTCAACCATATGTTGCGCGCAAGTTACGCGATGACCGTTCTCTGTGACATGAGCTACTCGCCGCAACCAAACCGGCCACGCCTATTCTGGCCCTATGGCGCGCACGATGGGAACTTGGCTGTCCGGACCTTCCTCCGAACCCGCCAGTGGATATCCGGGAGAGCGGCTCGGACTTCCCCAGCAGGGGCCCGGGTCGATCGCCCGATTCGGCCGACGCGTCGGTGCCATCCTGGCCGACTGGCTGATCTCGCTGGGCCTGACGGCGGTGCTGGCGGTGTCGTTCGGGCTCATGAGTCGCGACCAACTGCTGTACTCGCTGGACTTCCGGAACATCGCGCTGCTGGTGTGGTTGGTCATCGGGGTCGCCGCGGTGCGCTTGTTCGGCTTCACCCCCGGCCAGTACCTGCTGGGTCTGGCGGTGATCCCGCTCGACGGCCGCGACCATGTCGGGTTGGGCCGGGCGCTCACCCGCAACCTGTTGATCGTGCTGGTCATCCCGGCGCTGTTCACCGACGAGGACCACCGAGGTCTCCATGACCTGGCATCGAAGACCGCGGTGGTGCGGCGCTAGAACCTAGCGCCGACGCACCGTGCGCTGCACGCCACGCATCTTCGCGCCGGCGGGCATCGGACCCTTGGGCATCCCGGCCGGACCGGACTTGGTGCCCAGTGCGGCGAGCCGGGACTCGATCGAGTCCATCTGCTTGACGGTGATGTTGGCCGGCAGCTTGTTCAGGTGGCGCTCCAGCTTGGACAGCGGCACCTCGCCCTCGCCGTTGCCGACGACGATGTCGTAGATCGGGATCTCGCCGACCAGGCGAGCGGTGCGCTTCTTCTCCTGCGCCAGCAGTGGCTTGACCCGGGTGGCCGAACCCTCACCGACGAAGATCACACCGGGACGACCGATCACCCGGTGCACTGCGTCGAAATGACCCGTCGCGGCGACGCCGGGGGTGACCCGCCACTTGCCACGCAGGTTGTCCAGTGCCCAGGCCGCGGCACCCGTCTGGCCCTCGGCCTTCTTGTACACCGACTTCTGGGCCCGGCGGCCGAAGATGATGAACGCGACGAGCGCGCCGAGCACCACACCGAGCGGGACCATCGTGTACATGGTGAACCCGCCGATGAGCAGGCCGGCGACCACAGCGGCAGCGACGATCAGCACGAACGCGCCGATCATGTACGGCAGCAGGCGCTTGTCCTCTTTGCGCTGGATCTGGAATGCCTGCCACAGCTGACTGCGCCGCTGTTTCGAGGCCGCCTTGCGGGCAGCCTTCGCCTCGGCCTTTGCCGCCTTGGTTTCTGCGGCATTGCGGGTTTTCGCCATTACTTCAGGATACGGGGGGTTGATCCGCGAACCGAACCCGCGCGGCCTGGGCATAGAGCCGGCCCGCGCGGTAGGACGAACGGACCAGTGGTCCGGCCAGCACACCGGCGAATCCCAGGCCCTCGGCATAGCTCGACAGCTCGACGAACTCGTCGGGGTGGACCCAGCGTTCGACCGGGTGGTGGCGGGGGGAGGGCCGCAGGTACTGGGTGATGGTGACGATGTCGCAGCCCGCGTCGTGCAGGTCGCGCAGTGCGGTGTGCACCTCGTCGATCGTCTCGCCCATCCCGAGGATCAGGTTCGATTTGGTAACCAGACCGAAGTCGCGGGCAGAGGTGATGACCGCAAGGCTGCGGTCGTAGCGGAACGCCGGACGAATGCGCTTGAAGATGCGCGGCACGGTTTCGACGTTGTGCGCGAACACTTCTGGGCGCGACTCGAAAACCTCTTCAAGCTGTGCGGGCTCTCCGTTGAAGTCCGGGGCCAACAACTCCACGCCGGTGTTCGGGTTCAGGGCATGGATCTGACGGACCGTCTCCGCGTACAGCCACGCCCCGCCGTCGGGCAGGTCATCACGGGCCACCCCGGTCACGGTCGAGTATTTCAGCCCCATCGCCTGCACGCTCTCGGCGACCCGGCGCGGCTCGTCGCGGTCCAGATCGGCCGGCTTGCCGGTGTCGATCTGGCAGAAGTCACAGCGGCGGGTGCACTGCTCGCCGCCGATCAGGAACGTGGCTTCCCGGTCCTCCCAGCATTCGAAGATGTTGGGGCAACCCGCCTCCTCGCACACCGTGTGCAGACCTTCGCGGCGAACCAGGCCCTTGAGTTCGGTGTACTCCGGACCCATCTTGGCCCTGGTCTTGATCCACGGTGGCTTGCGTTCGATGGGCGTCTGCGCGTTCCGCACTTCCAGACGCAGCAGTTTCCGACCTTCAGGCACCACAGTCACTGGTTCATCCTACGTTCAGCGCTACTTCCAGGCGTCCGTCGAGCGCGTCGGACACGGCGGCGGCGACGCGGTCGGTGACGTCCTCGACGGTGATGCGACGGCCGAGTTCTGCCGTCAGCGATGTCACACCGGCATCCGCGATTCCGCACGGCACGATGGACGAGAACGCCGACAGGTCGCAGTCACAGTTCAGCGCGAACCCGTGCAGCGTCGTCGCCCGGGACACCCGGATGCCGATCGCGCCGACCTTGCGGGCCGGGCGCAGCCCGTCACCGGCGACCCACACGCCCGACCTGCCCTCGACCCGGCCCGTCTGCAGACCGAGATCCGCGCACACGGTGATGAGTGATTCCTCAAGGCGCCGAACGAAATTCACCACGTCGAGCGGCTCGGTCAGCCCGATGATGGGGTAGCCCACCAGCTGTCCGGGGCCGTGCCAGGTGATCTTGCCTCCGCGGTCCGTGTCGACGACGGGAGTGCCGTCCACCGGACGTTCGTGTGGCTCGGTGCGCTTGCCGGCGGTGTAGACGGCCGGGTGTTGCAGCAGCAGCAGAGTGTCGGGCCCGCCGGCCACCCTGGCATCGGCGATCTCGCGCTGTAGTTCCCAGGCGGATTCGTAATCGATCGTCCCCAGCTGCCGCACCGCCACCGGAGCAGTCGCCGAGCGGATGGATGCTGCCATGATCGTCCACGCTACTCGCGCGCAAAATTGCTGCCCGGCGCAGGGGTTGACGCCGAATAAGGTCGGATGGTGCCGGAATTCTCTGCCCGATATTCGCCGTGGCGATTGTTGATGTTGACGGTGCTCGGCGTACTGATGGGCGCAATGTCGGCCTGGGTGGCGAGCTCGGCCGAGGCTTCCCTGCTGCACAAAGCTGTCGGTGCCTGCGGCACCCTGTTCTTCCTGGGCGCGGCGGTCACCACCGCGGTCCGGTTGTTCGACCGCCGTGAGCAGCTTTCGGTGTCGCCCGACGGCATCTACTACAAGCAGTGGTCCGAGGCGGTCATCCCGTGGGACGAGATCGTCGGCGTGACGGTGTGGAAGTACCGGCGGCAGCGGGCGATCATCCTGCATCTGGTCGACCCCCGCCGATTCCCGTCGACCACACTGCTGGGCAGGGTCGCCCGGGCCAACCGGCGGCTGACCGGAGGCGACATCGCTGACGCCGATGGACCGTTCGTTCGACGAGGCGCTGACGGTGATCGAGGACTACCGGGCTACGTCGGCTCGCTAGTCCTCGGGTGCGGCGGTGGCATATGCCAATGCCTCGCCGACGGTGTTGTGGTGGAAGCTGAAGCCGGCCCGCTCCAGGGCGGCGGGGATCGCGCGCTGGCCGATGAGCAGTCCCTCGTCGGCGATCTCGCCGAGCAGCGTTCGCAGCGCGAATCCCGGGACCATCACCGGAGTGGGCCGGTTGAGCGCCCGGCCCAGTGCGGCGGTGAACTCGGCATTGGTCACCGGGGCCGGACCGGTGAGATTGACCGGTCCGGAAAGGCTTTCGGTCGCCATCGCGAACAGCACCGCGCGGACCTCGTCCTCAAGGCTGATCCACGGGATGTACTGCCTGCCGTTGCCCAGCCTGGCGCCCAGGCCGAGAGAGAACAGCGGCTTGAGCCGGTTCACCATGCCGCCCGACGGGGACATGACCAGCCCGGTACGCAGCAGCACCACCCGACAGCCGGCGGCGACGGCCGGCGCGGTCGCCGCTTCCCAATCTGCGCACAGCCCGGCAAGGAAACCGCGCCCTTCGGGCGCGGACTCGTCGGTCACCCGGTCCCGGGTGTCGCCGTAGTAGCCGACCGCGCTGGCATTGATCAGCACCGGCACCCCGGCATCGGCCGCCGCCCCGGCCAGCACCTCGGTGGGGCCGATCCGGCTGTCGCGCAGGCTCTGCTTGAAGGCGCCCGACCACCGTTTGTCGCCGACGCCGACGCCGCAGAGGTTCACCACCGCGTCCACGCCATTCAGCGCGCCGGCGTCGAACTCGCCGGTGTCGGGGTTCCAGAACAGCTCATCGCCGTTCGATGGTGCCCTGCGTACGATCCGGAGCACCCGGCGATCGGCAGCGCGCAGCGCTGACACCAGCGCCGAACCGATCAGACCGGATGATCCCGCTATCGCGATGACGGCGTCCGCCACAGTGGGGAGCCCCTCCTAACGGCGTTTACAGCCCGAGGTCGGCCTCGAAAGCACCTTCTTCGAGCCTGCGCTTGATGGTGGTCACGAACCGGCCGGCATCTGCGCCGTCGATCAGCCGGTGGTCGTAGGTCAGCGGCAGGTAGCACACCGAGCGCACACCGATCGACTCATTGCCGTACTCGTCGGAGATCACCCGCGGACGCTTGACGATCGCCCCGGTGCCCAGCATCGCCGCCTGCGGCGGCACCAGGATCGGGGTGTCGAACAGCGCGCCCTGGCTGCCGATGTTGGTGATGGTGAACGTGCCACCGGACAACTCGTCTGGCTTGAGGTTGCCCGACCGGGCCCGAGCCGCGATGTCGGAGATGGCACGCGCCAACCCGCCCAGCGACAGATCACCGGCGTTGTGGATCACCGGAGAGAGCAGACCCTGATCGGTATCGACCGCGAAGCCGAGGTGCTCGGCGTCGTAGTAGGTGATCTCCTTGGTGTCCTCGTTGTAGCTCGCGTTGATGTTCGGGTGGATCTTCAACGCATCGATGACGGCGCGGGCGATGAACGGCAGATAGGTGAGGTTGACACCCTCGCGCTCGGCGAAATCTGCCTTCGCCCGGGCCCGCAACGCCACGATCTTGGTCATGTCGACCTCGTGGGTCTGGGTCAACTGCGCAGTCGCCTGCAACGATTCCCGCGTCTTCTTCGCGGTGATCTGGCGAATCCGGTTGGCCTTCTGCGTCGTTCCGCGCAGGTGCGCCAACGCCGGGGACGGGGCCGCCGACGCGGCGGCGGGTGCGGCCGCGGCAGGGGCCGCCGGTGCGGCCGGAGCCGGGGGAGCCTTTTTGGCCTCGGCCGCGGCGAGCACATCCTGCTTGCGGACGCGGCCGCCGACACCGGTGCCCTTCACCGATGCCAGGTCGACACCGTTCTCCGCGGCCAACTTTCGCACCAGCGGGGTGACGTACGGCGAGCCGTCTCCGGCTGCCGCCGGGGCTGCGGGCGCCGGAGCCGCCGGAGCGGGGGTGGGAGCCGGCGCGGCGCCGGCCGCTGCTCCCGAAGCACCCGCTCCCGAAGCGAAGCCTGAACCGAAACCAGAGCCCAAGCCCGAACCCAAGGCCGAGCCCGCCCCTGCCGCGCCGGCTCCCACCCCCGCTCCGGCGGGGCCGGCGCCGCGGAGGCGTCACCGATCTTCGCCAGCTCGCCGCCGACGGCCACTGTGTCGTCCTCTTCGGCGGTGATCTCCAGCAGGGTGCCGGCCACCGGGGACGGGATCTCGGTGTCGACCTTGTCCGTGGACACCTCGACGAGCGGCTCGTCGACGCCGACCGAGTCGCCGATCTTCTTGAGCCAGCGGGTGACGGTGCCCTCGGTGACCGACTCACCCAACTCGGGCATCACGACGGTGGTGGCCGACCCGGAGGCGGCGGGCGCCGGAGCGGACGGGGCCGGCTGTGCCGGGGCCGCGGGCTCCGGGGCTGCAGTCTCGGCAGGGGCGGCCGACGGCTCGGTGGTCTGGGGCTGCGGCTCGGGTTCGGGCGCTGCCTGCGGGGCCGGGGATTCGGCCGGCGCTGCAGAGGCTTGTTCGCCGGCCTCGCCGATGACCGCGAGCTCGCCACCGATCTCGACGGTGTCGTCCTCTTGGGCGACGATCTTCGTCAGCACACCCGCGGCGGGCGACGGGATCTCGGTGTCGACCTTGTCCGTGGACACCTCCAGCAGTGGCTCGTCGAGTTCGACGGTGTCGCCCTCTTGTTTCAGCCAGCGGGTGACGGTCCCCTCGGTGACGCTCTCACCTAGCGCGGGCATCTGGACGGAGATGGCCATGTATTGACTCCTCGGACGGTCACTTGTGACGACTCGAACTCTGGCTTACCACAGCTAGGTGCACTGGGTACGGCACCTAGGTGGATTGTCGGAACCATCCTGTCACTGCAGCAACATTCGCACTCACTCAGGGTTGCCGATCCTCTGGCACTATCGAGTGAGGGTTTGCAGGGCGGTTCGTCGAACTTCCCCAGAGCTGAGGAGATCCGTCCGTTGGGCCTGTTCGATACGTTTCGCCGAAACCGGTCGGCGCGCGGATCCGGCAGCGACCAGGCCGGGGACCTGCAGTATCTGCAACGTTGGGTGGCCGAGCATGTCGGGGTCGAGGCATTCGTCGAACCCCGCACCACCGTCACGGAGGTGACGGTCGTGCTCGTTGCTGCGGACGGAGAATGGACGCGGCGCCGCACGGGTGGCGAGGCGGGTGCGCGGAGGCTCAGCGAGCGTTTGCAGATCCCCGTGTACGACGTGCAGAAGGTCGGATATCCGCAACGGATGCGGGACTACGACGCGCGTCGACGCATCGAACGGCAGCGCGCCATGTACCGCGAACTCGACGACCGTTAGAGTCAAGGCAACCGGTACCTCCGGTATTGGATACTGTTCGTCACAGGTACCTCGTGGAGGATGGACTATGCAGCGCTTCGTCGACAGTTCGGACGGAACCCGTATCGCGGTTTACGAACAAGGGGACCGGCAGCGCCCCACGCTGGTGATGGCCCACGGCTGGCCGGACTCGCACGTGCTGTGGAACGGCGTCACGGGCGAACTCGAGGACCGCTTCCACATCGTGCGGTACGACAACCGCGGCGCCGGGGCCTCGGATGTCCCCAAGGCGGTCAGGGCCTACCGGATGGACCGATTCGCCGACGACCTGTCTGCGGTGATCGACGCGGTGAGCCCCGGCCGCCCCGTGCACGTGCTGGCCCACGACTGGGGTTCGGTCGGCGTATGGGAGTACCTGAGCCGGCCCGAGGCCTCCGAGAAGGTGGCGTCCTTCACGTCGGTGTCGGGACCCAGCACCGACCACTACGGGTCGTTCGTGCGCGGCCGGCTCGCCCGCCCGTACCGGCCCATCCGGTTCGCCAAGGCGGTGAACCTGGCCTCGCGGTTCAGCTACTGGATCCCGTTCTCGGTCCCCGTCGTCGCGCCGGTCCTGATGCGGCGCGGTGCCGCGCGTCGACTGCAGGCCATCGACACCGCGGGCCCCAAATTCCAGTCCGAGGCGCTTGACACCGATGCGGCGAACGGCCTGAAGATCTACCGCGCCAATGCGATTCGCTCGTTCACGACTCTGCGGAGCGATCACTATGTGACGGTGCCCGTGCAGTTGATCTGCAACGACCACGATCCCGTGGTGCGTGGACACGGCTACGACGAGGCGTCCAAGTGGGTGCCGCTGCTGTGGCGCCGGGACCTGAAAGCCGGCCACTGGGCGCCGTTCTCACATTGGCGGGCCATCGCCAACGCGACAGCCGATCTGATCGATCACATCGAGGGTTCCCCGGCCTCCCGCGCCTTGCGGCGTGCTCAGGTCGGCCGCTCGCGTGATCCCTTCAGCGACACACTGGTTTCGGTGACCGGTGCGGGCAGCGGCATCGGCCGTGCCACCGCCCTGGCCTTTGCCGCACAGGGCGCCGAACTGGTGGTCAGCGATATCGACGAGGCTTCGGCCAAGGCCACCGCCAACGAGATCGCCGCGCGCGGCGGCGTGGCCCACGCCTACGGACTCGACGTGTCCGACGCCGAGGCCGTGGAAAGCTTCGTCGAGCAGGTCTGCAGCACCCACGGCGTGCCCGACGTGGTGGTCAACAACGCCGGAATCGGCCACGGCGGCAAGTTCCTCGACACCCCGGCCGAGCAGTTCGACCGGGTGCTCGATGTGAACCTCGGGGGAGTCGTCAACTGCTGCAGGTCATTCGCCCGACGCCTCGTCGACCGCGGTACCGGTGGCCACATCGTCAACGTGGCCTCGATGGCCGCCTATTCGCCGTCGGCTTCGATGAACGCCTACTCGACCAGCAAGGCCGCGGTGTTCATGTTCTCCGACTGCCTGCGCGCCGAATTGGAAGCGGCGGGAGTCGGTTTGACGACGATCTGCCCGGGCATGATCGACACCAACATCATCGACACCACCCGCTTCGACGTCCCTGCCGAAAAGCAGGACCAGGTGGAGCAGTTGCGCGCGGCGACCAAGAAGGCCTTCGCCGCGCGGCGCTACGGGCCGGACAAGGTGGCCAAGGCCATCGTCGCCGCGGTCCGCAAGGACAAGGCGATCCGCCCCGTCACCCCGGAGGCCTATGCCGCCTACGGCGTGGCACGGCTGGTGCCCTCGGCGCTGCGCCGGGTGGCGCGGTCGGGGTCGCTGTAGACCGCTACTGCGGGTGGGCCGTCAGATACTCGCCGACGGGTATCCGCGACTCGGCGGCGTACCCGATGGGCAGCAGCACGTCCCCTGCGGTGGAGACGTAGTACACATCCCAGCGGTAGAACGCGCCGAAGGCCGCCGGATCGGCGGCCATAGCGGCGGCGTAGTCGGTGACCGCTCGCACGTACTCGTCGGCGTTGTTGTACCGGAACAGGGCGTGGTCGGGGTCGTGGGAAAAACCATTGGCGGCCAAGTAATTTCCGGCGGCCATGATGCTGTCCCGGGGTGAGTGGATGTCGCCGCCCAGGCCGTACGCGGCGAACGTGGAGGGCATGAACTGCATCGGCCCCTGCGCGCCGGCCGAGCTGTCGCCGGTGACGCTGCCGAAGTGTGTCTCGATCAGGTTGATCGCCGCGAGGTAATTCCAGCCCACGCCGGAGGCCGCCTCGGCCTCGCGGTACGCGTCCAGGAGCAGCTCAGCCGGAGCCGGCGGGTTGATGCGCCACGCAGGCAGCGTGTCCTTGGGTTCGGCCAGCGTGGCGAGTTGCCGACGCGCATCGACGTTGTGGTCGTAGAACGCGACCAGTTCCGCGGGGATGCGGGGCCGGATGATCGCGTCCCATTCGGGGTGGCGGCCGATCGCGCGGTAGGCGACCTGCTGACGCCGGGCCGCCTGTGTCAGCGTCGTCTCCGGCGTCGACGGAGCACGGAGGGCACGCTCGTCGGCGATGAGATCCTGCGCCAGCCGAGCCGGATCCGGCGCCAGGCGGGGCTGCGCTCCGGCGGGGGTCGCCGGCGCGGCCGGGTGCGTCGACGGTGCGGCCGCACTCGTGGAGGCTCCCGGCGGCGGGTTCGACGTTCCCGAACAGCCGGCGAGAGCTGCGCCCAACGTGAAGAAGATCGCGAGGCTCCGAAGAAATCTCGCCATCTTGTTCACGTTGGGCGGGAACATGATCAGCCGTTGTCGGCGATATCCTCCAGGACCGCGAACATCGTCCGCGTCGGCACGCCGGTGCCGCCCTTGGGTGTGTAACCCCAAGGGCCGCCGGTGTTGTAAGCCGGGGCGGCGATGTCGATGTGCGACCACTGGACCCCGTCGGCGACGAACTCGCGGAGATACGTGCCCGCCACCAGCATCCCGGCGTAGCGGGACCCGCTGACATTGGCCAGGTCCGCCACCGAGGACTTGAGGTCGTCCTTGAGTTCCTCGGGCAACGGCATGGCCCAGCCGTTCTCGCCGACGGACTGCGACAGCGTCGCCACCCGGTCGCGGAACTCGTCGCTACCCATCACGCCCGGCGTGCGGGAACCAAGGGCCACGGTCTGCGCGCCCGTCAGGGTGGACGTCTCGATCAGGTAATCCGGCTCGTCCTCGCACGCACGCACGATCGCGTCGGCCAGGATCAGACGACCTTCGGCGTCGGTGTTGAGCACCTCGACGGTGATCCCGCCGTACTGGGTCAGCACATCGCCCGGGCGTTGCGCGGTCGACGACGGCATGTTCTCGGCCATCGGCACGGTAGCGATCACCTCGATCGGCAGGTTCTGCCTGGCGGCCAGCACCACGGTCGCGATGACCGCGGCGGCGCCACCCATGTCCGAGGTCATGTGATGCATGTTGGCGGCCGGCTTGATCGAGATGCCGCCGGTGTCGAACGTGATGCCCTTACCGACGAGCGCGACGCGCTTGGCCTTCTTGCCCTTTGCGCCCCGGTGGATCAACCGCACCAGGCGCGGTGGGCGCGACGACCCCTTGCCAACACCCACGATGCCGCCGTAGCCGGCCTTGGCCAGAGCCTTGTCGTCCAGCACCTCGACCTCAAGCCCGGCGTCCTCACCCAAAGCCTTTGCGCGCTTGGCGAATTCGTCCGGAAAAAGGTGGCTCGGCGGGGTGTTGACGAAATCCCGGGCCGTCGCGACCGCCGAAGCGATGTCCACCGCGCGCTGCGCTTCAGCCTTGGTGGCGGCCTTGGTATCGGCGGCCAGCGCGGTGATCGCGGTCAACCCGGCATCGGTGGGTGCGGTCTTGGCGCTGCGGAAGTCACTGAATCGGTAGGCGCCCAGGATCAATCCCTCGACGGCCGCCTCCAGGTCGATCGCCGACAGCGACGTCACCACCGTGGCGACCTTGTCCAACGCGCGTGCTGCGGTACCGGCGGCCCGGCGGACCGTGTCGGCCGACCACTCGTCGCGCGGCTTACCCAGGCCGACAGTCAGCACGCTGGCAACCGGAAGCGACGCGACCACCAGGCGGTGCGTCTGGCCCTCGCCGCCGGTGGCTCCCAGCGCCTGCAGGCTGGATTCCACGGCGGCGACCGCGTCGTCATCGAGGTAGGGCCCCACGGCCAGAACCTTGGGCCCGGCGTCGTCGCTGACGACGCCGATGACGAGGACGGCCTCGGCGACCCCCTTGCGGGGCAACGACGAGCTGACAGTGACGGTGGGGGCCTGGTAGCCGGGTGCGCTGCTCACCCCGTTCACCCTAGAGTCCGGCGAGCGGATACGCCGTGACCGGTGCGTCGAACCCTTTCAGGGTCAGCGCCTGCGCCGCGGCGAACTGTCGGCGCGGCAGGAGATCGTGCAGGGACTCCGACACCAGGATCTGGCTGGGTGGCGCGATGCCCACCAGCCGCGCCGCGCGATTGACGGTGTTGCCGAAGTAGTCGCCGCCGATGGCTAGCGCGGGACCGAAGTCCACTCCTGCCCGCACGTGCAGGCCCGTCTCACGTACCCGCGGGTGCGTGACCAGGTCGACGGCCACCTGAGCCAGCTGTTCGGGTTCGTAACCCACCCACATCACGGCGTCGCCGATGAACTTCACCACCCGGCAGTCGCGGGCGTGGACGATGTCGGAACTCGTCGAGCTGAACTCGTTGAGCAGGGCCGACAGTTCGGTGGTGGTCAGCATCTGGGTGAGTGCGGTGAAACCGGAAAGATCGGCAAAACCGATGCCACACAACACGCCTGAGGATCCCTCCTGCAAGACGTGCTCGAAGTAACGCCGTGTGCTCATCAGATGGTGACGGTGCACGGCGTCGATCATCGAGCCGATGCGGGGAATGAACCGGGCCGCGGCCCGGTAGGCCTTGGCGGTGGTGAGCTCGTCATGGGAATGCTCGAGCTGGATGTCGGGGGTGCCGGCCCGGCTCATCGACGAGATGGCCTCGGACAACCTCGCCATGCCCGAACCCACCACTCGAAGCAACCCGGTGGCCTCGACGTCTCCCACCAGCACACGCATCTCGGCCCAGGTGCGCAGCGCCTCCACGTCGGCCGTGCTCAGTGTCTTTACGTCGCATCCGGCGACGGTCAGGCCAAGCGCTGCCCACGCGCGTTCCACGTCGGCCAGCGGAACCTCGATCATCGCGGCCACATCGGCCAGGCAGAACTCCGGCGGCCCCGACCACTGCAGGACATCGCCGGCCAGGCCGAACAGCCGGCCGCGGGATTCGGCCTCGATCATCTCCTCGGCGGTGAACCCGAGACCGTCCAGATACTCGATGAGCGGGGCGCGCCTGCGGGCGTCGGCGATCCCGCCGGATTCCAGCGCATCGAAATCGACCACCAGGTAAGTGTGCAGTTTGGTGGTGGGATCAGGCGTGCGGTTTAGGGTGAACTCGTGAGTGACGACCTGCTGCACGGACCGTTGGAAGACCGCCACCGCGAACTGGGGGCCAGTTTCGCCGAGTTCGGCGGATGGCTGATGCCGGTGTCCTACGCCGGGACCGTCTCCGAGCACAATGCCACGCGTGAGTCCGTCGGCCTGTTCGACGTCAGCCACCTCGGCAAGGCACTGGTCAAGGGGCCGGGTGCGGCGGCCTACGTCAACGCGGCCCTCACCAACGACCTGAACCGGATCGGACCGGGCAAGGCGCAGTACACCCTGTGCTGCACCGAGTCGGGCGGCGTGATTGACGACCTGATCGCCTACTACGTCTCCGACGACGAGATCTTCCTCGTGCCCAATGCCGCGAACACCGCGGCTGTCGTCGCCGAACTGCGCAAGAACGCTCCCGACGGGCTGACCATCACCGACGAGCACCGCTCCTACGCCGTGCTGGCCGTGCAGGGGCCGAAGTCCGCCGAGGTGCTCGACGCGCTGGGGCTGCCCACCGACATGGACTACATGGGCTACGCCGATGCCGAATACGACGGTGTGTTCGTCCGGGTGTGCCGCACCGGCTACACCGGCGAGCACGGCTACGAACTGCTGCCGGCCTGGGACCGCGCCGGCGTGGTGTTCGACGCCCTGGTGGCGGCCGTGCGCGCGGCCGGCGGCGAGCCCGCGGGCCTGGGTGCCCGCGACACCCTGCGCACCGAGATGGGCTATCCGCTGCACGGACACGAACTGTCGCTGGACATCTCGCCGCTGCAGGCCCGCTGCGGCTGGGCGATCGGATGGAAGAAGGACGCGTTCTGGGGCCGCGACGCGCTGCTGGCCGAGAAGGAGGCCGGACCGGCCCGCGTGCTGCGCGGCCTCAAGGCCGTCGGCCGCGGAGTGCTGCGCGCCGATCTCGCGGTGGTCGACGGGGACACCCGGATCGGGACCACGACATCGGGAACGTTCTCGCCGTCACTGAAAGTCGGTATCGCGCTGGCGCTCATCGACACCGCCAACGACATCGCCGACGGGCAGCTGGTGAGTGTGGACGTGCGTGGCCGCGCCGTCGAATGCGAAGTGGTCAAGCCGCCGTTCGTGGCCCCGCACACCCGCTGAGCTCCTGCTCCCGCGGGGAAATGCGCTAGCGACCGGGCGATACAATCGCTGCATGACTAGCGGCCATCTCGAGTTCACGGTTTCAGCCAACGCGAATCCGGCGACCGATGCGGTACGCGACTCCATCCTGGCCAACCCAGGCTTCGGCAAGTACCACACCGACCACATGGTGGCCATCGACTACACCGCCGGACAGGGCTGGCACGACCCGCGGGTGGTCCCGTACGGGCCGATCGAGCTCGACCCCTCGGCCATCGTGCTGCACTACGCGCAGGAAGTGTTCGAAGGGCTCAAGGCCTACCGCTGGGCGGACGGCTCGATCGTGTCCTTCCGGCCGGAGTCCAACGCCGCGCGGCTGCAGGCGTCTTCGCGGCGGCTGGCCATCCCGGAACTTCCCGAGGACGTGTTCATCGAGTCGCTGCGCCGGCTCGTCGCGGTCGACGAGGCGTGGGTGCCCGCGGCCGGCGGTGAGGAGTCGCTGTACCTGCGGCCGTTCGTGATCGCTACCGAGCCGGGCCTGGGCGTGCGCCCGGCCAACGAGTACCGCTACCTGGTGATCGGCTCGCCGGCCGGGGCGTACTTCAAGGGCGGCATCAAGCCGGTCAGCGTGTGGCTGTCGCACGAGTACGTGCGCGCGTCACCCGGTGGCACCGGCGCGGCCAAGTTCGGCGGCAACTACGCGGCCTCGCTGCTCGCGCAGGCGCAGGCCGCCGACAACGGGTGCGACCAGGTGGTGTGGTTGGACGCGATCGAGCGCCGTTACGTCGAAGAGATGGGCGGGATGAACCTGTTCTTCGTCTTCGGCAGTGGTGGTTCGGCCCGGCTCGTCACCCCGGAGCTGTCCGGCTCGTTGCTGCCGGGTATCACGCGAGACTCGTTGCTGCAGTTGGCAACCGATGCCGGATTCGCGGTCGAGGAACGCAAGATCGATGTCGACGAGTGGCAGAAGAAGGCCGCCGCGGGTGAGATCACCGAGGTGTTCGCCTGCGGTACGGCCGCGGTGATCACCCCGGTTTCCCACGTGAAACACGCCGACGGCGAGTTCACCATCGCCGACGGACAACCGGGCGAGATCACCATGGCCCTGCGTGACACCCTGACCGGGATCCAGCGCGGCACCTTCGCCGATACGCACGGCTGGATGGCGCGGCTGAACTAGCCGATCGCCAGCCCGAGCGCGGTCAGCGTCGTCGTCACCTCGACGGCGGCGCCCAGCACGTCACCGGTGATGCCACCGAACCGTCGCACGCAGTGGGCGACCAGCAGCGCCGAACAGCCCACGGTCACCAGCACCACGGCCGGGCCCTGCCACATCCGGGGACCCGCCCATGCGGCCAGGACAGCAACGGCGCCCACCCAGGCCGCCACGACGGCCACCGGCTGGGTGCCGGCCACCGCGCCACCCAGTGAGCTGCCCGCCGCGGCGGGCACCGAACGGCGGCAGGCGACGACCGCCGCGACGCGTCCGGCGGTGACGGAGAGGACGACGGCGACCGCGCTGAGTTGAGCGAATGCCATTGCCTGACAACCGATCACCACGATGACCGCGGCGACGCCGAACGGCCCCGCCGAACCGTCACGCATGACCGCCAGTGCTCGTTCCGGCGGGCCGTAGCACCCAAGACCGTCGACGGTGTCGCAGAACCCGTCGATGTGCAGCCCGCGGGTGGCCAGCAGGAGCACCGCCACCGCCAGGAGGCCGGGTAGTGCACCACCGGTGCCGAAGGCCCACTGGCCGCCGGCCACCACCGCGGCCGCGAGCGCGCCCAGCATGAGGCCGGCCACGGGCAGCGCGGTGAGGGCGCCTCGACCGATGCCGGCCGAAGTTCGCACCGGTAGCACCGTGCCGAATGCGAACGCCCCGCCGAGCGCGGAAATCATGGTGTTGATTCGAGCGATCCGGCCACTGCGGCCTCGTCGAAGGTGGCCATCGAGGCCAGGGTGGCGATCGCGGCCCGCACGATCGGCAGCGCCACCGCGGCGCCGGTACCTTCGCCCAGACGCATGCCGAGGTCGACGATCGGCTCCAGTCCCAGCTGTGACAGCGCCAGGCTGTGGGCCGGTTCGGTCGACCGATGGCCCGCCTGCCACCACGCCTGCGCACCTGGTGCCAGCTTCTCGGCCACAAGGGCCGCGGCCGTCACCACCATGCCGTCCAGGAGCACCGGGGTGCGTCGCACCGCGGCCTGGGCCAGGAACCCGGCCATCGCGGCCAGGTCGGCACCGCCGCACACCCGCAACAGACCCACCGGATCGCTGGTCACCGATCGTGCCCGGTACAGCGCGTCGCGTACCGCGCCGGTCTTGCGCATCCAGCCTTGGTCATCGATACCGGTGCCTCGGCCGACGACCACGACAGGTTCGGTTCCAGTCAGTGCTGCCACCAAAGTTGTTGCTGCCGTGGTGTTTCCGATTCCCATATCGCCGGCGATCAGCAGATCGGCCCCGGCATCGATCTCTTCGTCGGCGATTTGGCGCCCTGCCGAGATTGCCGCGACCGCTTCCTCTTCGGTGAGGGCATCCTCGACCGCGATGTTGCCCGAGCCGCGGCGGATCTTGTGGGCGCCGACCGCGGGGGACAGCGGCTCGTCACAGTCGACGGCCATGTCGGCGACACGGACCGTGGCCCCGGCCACCTCGGCCAGTACGTTGATCGCGGCGCCGCCCGCGTCGAAGTTGGCCACCATCTGTCCGGTCACCGCGGCCGGAAAAGCCGAAACGCCTGCGGCGGTGACCCCGTGGTCGGCCGCGAACACCACCACGCGGGCCCGGGTGGGCGCCCGCGGCGGGCACACGCCCTGACACGAGGCCGCCCAGACCGCGAGGTCTTCCAGCCGACCGAGGGAGCCGGGCGGTTTGGTGAGCCGGGCCTGGCGGGCCCGTGCCGCCGCGGCCGCCTCGGCATCTGGTGCAGCGACCGCGGCGAAGGCCTCGTCCAATTGCGTCATGACGGCTCCTTCACCGTGAGCGGTTGGCCGGCCACCACCAGCACCACACGGTCGCACACCGCGGCCAGACGCTGGTTGACCGTGCCCAGTTCATCGGCGAACCGGCGTCCCGCCTCGGTGGCAGGCACCACCGTGAGCCCGACCTCGGGGCTGACCAGGACCAGGGGAGCGGTGAACGCGTCCACCGCCTGCACAAGGACGTCGACTTCGCGGTCCACGGGTGATCCGGTCCAGGCGCCGAGGCGGTCCATGGTCGCGGTCAGCCAGCCACCGATATCGTCGACGAGTGTTGCGGTGCCCGGAATCTCGCCCGCGCCGGAGTTCAGAGCCCCGGACAGATCAGAGGTCTCCACGGTGTGCCAGTGCGCGGGCCGACGCACCTGGTGTGCGCTCACGCGGTCGGCCCAGGCGGGATCACCGTCGCCGCCGGGCCCGGTGGCCAGGTAGCACACCGGTGCCTCCCCGGCAGCACGGGCGATCGCCGCCTCGGCCCACTGCGATTTACCCGAGCGGATACCGCCGAGCACCAGGGTGCGCACTCCTCAGGCCGCCTGGAATGGCATCAAGAGATCTTGTCGCCGCGTTCGACCGCCGGCCGCGGCGCGCGCATGCGGCGCAGCTGCGACGCCCGGCTCGCTGCGTAAAGCCCGAGCTTCCAACCACTTTCGGTGTTGTCGGGGAACTTCTCGTCCACCATGTGATTCACCTTGCGGCCGACGATGAACCCGTCGATGAGCATGATGACGACCAGGATCAGCATCGCGTAGGACAGAATCTGCTGGAACTTCAGCGACGGCAGCGCAAGCATGAAGAAGATCATCGCCAGGGCGGCGGGCATGAACAGGCCCAGCACATTGCGGCGGGAGTCGACGATGTTGCGGACATAACGGCGAACCGGGCCCTTGTCGCGGGGCAGCAGGTAGGACTCCTCGCCGGCCATCATCTTCTCGCGGCGATCGGACATGTCGGCCCGGCGGGTGAGCCGCTCGATCTTGCGTTCTTCCTTGGACAGCTTGGGCCCGCGCAGCTCCTTGCGGCGCTGCCGCGCCTCGGCGGAGGTCAGCGGTGCCGGTGCGACCGGGCCGCGCCGCTTGCTCGCCTCGTTGCGTTTGGGTGTCGGCCTGCCCTTGGGGGCGGTGCCTGAGGTCGCAGCACCGGCCGTTGATTCGGCGGTCGGTGCGGCCGACCCGTTGACGACCTGGTCGGTTCCGGCGGATTCGCCTTCGTTGTCCTTCTTGCGGCCCAGCAGCTTCACGACTGCCAGGTTACTGCCCGCCGCAGGTGACCCGGCCACATGCCCCGGCCTGTGGATAAGTCGGGAATAGCGTCGGAACAAGGTACCGTTGAGGTAGTAGACGCGCGGTACGTCCTCGCGTTTCCTTGATGCCCAGGGATGTTTAGGGAGAGCTATGACTGTTCAGGACGCCACCTCCACCGAAACCCACGGTGTGACCCTGTCCGACGCTGCGGCGACGAAGGCGAAGGCGCTGCTGGACCAGGAAGGCCGCGACGACCTCGCGCTGCGTATCGCGGTTCAGCCGGGCGGCTGCGCCGGCCTGCGCTACAACCTGTTCTTCGATGACCGCACCCTCGACGGCGACCTCAATGCCGAGTTCGGCGGCGTGAGGTTGGTCGTCGACCGGATGAGCGCGCCGTACGTCCAGGGCGCCACCATCGACTTCGTCGACTCCATCGAGAAGCAGGGCTTCACGATCGACAACCCGAACGCCACCGGCTCCTGCGCCTGCGGCGACTCCTTCAACTGACGTGAGCTGACGCCCAGCGGTCAGTACTGACCGCTGGTGCGCAGTACATACGAGCACACCAGAACGTGCTCGTTCTTCCCGTCTTTCTGCACCAGTAGCTGTGCCACGCCCTGCTGTTCCTGGCCGCTGGAGCTTTGGCCTCGGGTCGACCCGCTGGCCGGTGCGACCCGCATGGTGAACAGCACCTGGGCCTGCGTGGTGGACCACGGCACATTCGCGTCGATGCCCGTCACCTCGACGTGGCTGAACTGCTTCTGAAATGCGTCACTGGCCAGGCCGGCCACTGCCAGGTCTGCCTTGCGATCTTTGACCCCGTCGTACAGCCCGCACAGGGTGTGCCGCGCAATGGTTTCGTCGTCCCCGTCGAGCAGCGCGTCGAGGTACTCCTGGATTGCGGCCTGCGCCCGCGCGTCGGAGACCACCACCGGTGCCACGGGCCCACGCCGGCCCGCGACCAGCACCGCCGTCAGCACCCCTCCCAGTGCCGCCACCACCAGCAGCGCCGCCAGAATCTTGGGCCAGCGCCGCCGCGTGGGGTAGGGCACCGGCGGCGGGAGCGTCCCGGGATATGCCGACGGTTCGGTCGGCACCGGCTCGGGATAGGGCTGGGGCGGAATGTGCTCGGGGTACTGGTAAGAACCAGTCATCAAATGACGCTCCCCGCGTGATCTGGAGGTGGGTCAGCCGTCTACGGTGACCGGGAATACGGTTATACGCAGGTTAGCGCAACCCACGAGGTGCGACTGTGCGCGCAGATCGCCGGAAGGCCCACGCGGGTACTGTTATGTAGCCGACTTAACGAAATGAGGGGTGACACTACGTGACCATCGCAGTTACCGGATCCATCGCGACCGACCACCTGATGCGGTTCCCGGGCAAATTCTCCGAGCAACTGCTGGCCGACCACCTGCAGAAGGTGTCGCTGAGCTTCCTGGTCGACGATCTGGTGATCCACCGTGGGGGAGTCGCGGGCAACATGGCCTTCGCGATCGGCGCCCTCGGCGGCGATGTCGCGCTGGTGGGCGCCGCAGGCCAGGATTTCGCCGAGTACCGGACCTGGCTGGAAGGCGCCAACGTCGACTGCGGCAACGTGCTGATCTCCGACAGCGCCTACACCGCCCGCTTCGTCTGCACCACCGACGAGGACATGGCCCAGATCGCCTCGTTCTACCCGGGTGCGATGTCCGAGGCGCGCAACATCTCCCTGGCCGATCTGGTGGACCGCGTCGGCAAGCCCGAGCTGGTGATCGTCGGTGCCAACGACCCCGAGGCGATGTTCCTGCACACCGAGGAGTGCCGCAAGCTCGGCCTGGCCTTCGCCGCCGACCCGTCCCAGCAGCTGGCCCGGCTCTCCGGTGACGAGATCCGCAAGCTGATCAACGGCGCCACCTATCTGTTCACCAACGACTACGAGTGGGACCTGCTGCTCCAGAAATCGGGCTGGAGCGAGGCGCAGGTGATGAGCCAGATCGGCATGCGCGTCACGACCCTCGGTGCCAAGGGCGTCGATCTGGTCAGCTCCGACGGTACGTTCGTGCACGTCGGCGTCGTGCCGGAGAAGCATCAGGCCGACCCGACCGGTATCGGCGACGCCTTCCGGGCCGGCTTCCTGACCGGGCGCAGCGCCGGATTGAGCCTGGAGCGCTCCGCGCAGCTGGCCTCCCTGGTCGCGGTCCTGGTGCTCGAAGCGACCGGTCCCCAGGAGTGGACCTGGGATGCGGCCGAAGCAGTGCAGCGCCTGACCGATGCCTACGGTGCCGAGGCCGGTGCCGAGATCGGCAAGGCGCTCGGCAACTAGCCTGCCGAACCGACGCAAACTGCCCCGAAACCATCGGTTTCGGGGCAGTTTTGCTGGGGGCACCGCCCGCTTGCGGGGGACTGATCGCGCCTAGAGCTGTACCGGGTAGTGCGGTTCCTTGATCTGCGGGGTGACGCTGTGCTCGACGAAGATGGCGTGCCACAGCATGAAGATCAGCACGGTCCACAACCGGCGGCTGTGATCGCTGACGCCGCTGCGGTGCTCGTCGAGCATGGTGCGCACGGCAGCGAGGTCGACATACGCCCCGGCCTGCGACGACGCCGTCATCGCGTAGGCCCAGTCCATCAGCTCTCCGGCGCGCAGCCAGTGCCGGATCGGCACCGGGAAGCCCAGCTTGGGCCGATTGAGCACATGGGCCGGAATGATCGGTTCCAGTGCCCGCCGCAGCGCGTATTTGGTGGTCGAGCGGGTGATCTTCTGATCGACGGGCAGCCGGGACGCGACCGCGAACACCTCGGGGTCCAGGAAGGGCACCCGCAGTTCCAGTGAGTTGGCCATGGTGATCTTGTCCGCCTTGACCAGGATGTCGCCGCGCAGCCAGGTGAACAGATCGATGTGCTGCATGCGGGCCACCGGATCCCAGCCCCGCGATTCGGCGTATATCGGGGCAGTGACGTCGGTGTGCGTCCATTCCGGCCGGAAGCCCGGAAGCACCGCCCGCAGCTGCTCATCGGAGAAGCTGCGGGCATTGCCGTAATAGCGCTCCTCGAGCGTCAGCGAACCGCGGTGCAGCAGGCTCTTGCCACGCATGCCCTCGGGCAGTGGTTTGGACGCCTTGCCCAGCGATTTGCGCACCGGACGCGGCAGGTAGTCGAAAGGCCGCAGCGACAACGGCTCCCGGTAGATCGTGTAGCCACCGAACAACTCGTCGGCACCCTCGCCGGACAGCACCACCTTCACGTGCTTGCGGGCCTCGCGGGCAATGAAGAACAGCGGTACCAGGGCCGGGTCGGCCACCGGTTCGTCCAGGTACCAGACGATCTCGGGCAGCGCCTCGACGAACTCTGCCTGGCTGACCACCTTGGTGACATGCCGGGCGCCGATGGCCTCGGCGGACGCGACGGCCACGTCCACCTCGGAGAAGCCCTCCCGCTCGAATCCGGTCGTGAAGGTGATCAGCCGGGGATTGTGGCGCATCGCCAGCGCCGCGGTGGCCGTCGAATCGATGCCGCCCGACAGGAACGCGCCGACCGTCACATCGGCACGCATGTGCTTGGCGACGGAATCCTCCAGGGCGGCGGTGATTTCGTCGTAGCGGGACTGCTCGGCGCCCTTGACGAACGGCACCGCATTGAATTTCGGGTAGAAGTAGCGGGTCACCTCGGGACGGCCGCCGGGCTTCAGGCGCGCGTAGCTGCCCGACTCCAGCCGGCGGATGCCGCGGTGCAGCGTCTCGGGTTCGGGTACGTACTGCAGCACGGTGTAGTGCTGCACTGCCCGCTCGTCGATGCTCAGGTCCAGCCCGAGAATGTCGGCCAGGCCGAGCAGGCACTTCTTCTCGCTGCCCACCGCGGTGCCTCCCGGCCCGGTGGCCATGAACAGCGGTTTGATGCCGAACGGGTCCCTGGCACAGAACAACTCACGTTCGACGGTGTCCCACACGGCGAATGCGAACATGCCGCGCAGCCGATTCAGCGCGTCTGCGCCCCAGTGGTGGTACGCGGCGACGATGGCCTCGCCGTCGCCGTCCGTGTGAAATACGGCACCGGCGCCGCGCAGCTCTTCACGCAATTCCAGGTAGTTGTAGATCTCACCGTTGAAGACGAGTGCGTAGCGGTCCGGCTCGTCGGCGGGTCCCCAGCGCAACGGCTGGTGACTGTGCGCGATGTCGATGATCGACAGCCGGTTGAAACCGAGCACCACAGTGGCGTCGCCGCTGGTGTCGGCCCACGTACCGGGCTCGTCGGGCCCGCGGTGACGCATCAGGTGGGAGGCGCCGGCCACCGCGTCGACCAGCTGCGATCCGGCGTCTGGGGAGGCGTCACCCTGGGTGGATTGGGCTGGGTCAGTTACCAAGGCGAGCAGTCCACACACCGCGTCAGTATGTCTGATCCGGCGGCTCCCCGAGACCACCACCCGCGCGGCTGCGTCGGCTGCTCAGCTCGCGTTGCGATCCCATTCCCGAGTCGCTTCGCTCCCGTGGACCGGCGTGGTCTACGCTGCGTAGTATTCGCAAAACAACGACCGGTCGCGGTCGCGAAATACCGATCTAGGAGGCGCCAACGTGACACCTCGCGGGCTTAAGAAGGTGGCCCGAGCGGCGTTGTTGACCATTGTCCTGGGTGGCTCAGCGCTCTTGCTGAGCGGCTGCAGCTGGCAGGACGCACTCGCGCTCGGTTGGCCGACCGGAATCACTCCGGAGGGCAAACTCAACCGAGAGCTGTGGATCGGCTCCGTGATTGCGTCCTTCGTGGTGGGCGCCATCGTGTGGGCTCTGATCTTCTGGTCGAGTGCATTCCACCGGAAGAAGAAGGGCGACACCGAGCTGCCGCGCCAGTTCGGCTACAACATGCCGCTGGAGCTGGTGCTGACGGTCGTCCCGTTCCTCATCATCTCGGTGCTCTTCTACTTCACCGTGGTGGTCCAGGAGCGCATGCTGCACAAGGACCCGAACCCCGAGGTCGTCATCGACGTGACCGCCTTCCAGTGGAACTGGAAGTTCGGCTACCAGAAGATCGACTACGCCGACGGCACGTTCGATTACGACGGTGTCGACGCTGAGCGCAAGGGCGCGATGACGTCCAAGCCCGAGGGCAAGGACGCCCACGGTGAAGAGCGGGTCGGCGCGATCCGGGGCCTCAACCCGGAGGACCGCACCTACCTGAACTTCGACAAGATCGAGACCCTGGGTACCTCCACCGAGATCCCGGTGCTGGTGCTCCCCGTGGGCAAGCGCATCGAGTTCCAGCTCAACTCCGCGGATGTGATCCACGGTTTCTGGGTGCCGGAATTCCTCTTCAAGCGCGACGTGATGCCCGAGCCGGTGGCCAACCACTCGGACCACATCTTCCAGGTCAGCAAGATCGAGCAGACCGGCGCCTTCGTCGGGCGCTGCACCGAGATGTGCGGCACCTACCACTCGATGATGAACTTCGAGGTCCGGGTCGTCGAACCCAATGACTTCAAGGCCTACATCGACCAGCGCAACGCGGGCAAGACCAATGCCCAGGCGTTGGCGGCCATCAACCAGCCGCCGCTGGCCACCACCACGCACCCGTTCGATACCCGACGCGGTGAGCAGGCACCGCAGGCGAGCAAGTAGGGGCTACACGCAATGCATATTGAAGCTCGACTGTTCGAGATCCTCACGGCGTTCTTCGCGCTGTCGGCGGTGGTCTACGGCGTGCTGACCGCGATGTTCGCCACCGGCGGCGTCGAGTGGGCCGGCACCACAGCGCTGGTGCTCACCACTGGCCTGACCTTGATCACCGGCACCTTTTTCCGCTTCGTGGCGCGGCGTCTCGACACCCGCCCCGAGGACTACGAAGATGCTGAGATCAGCGACGGCGCAGGCGAACTTGGCTTTTACTCGCCGCACAGCTGGTGGCCGATCCTGATCGCGCTGTCCTTCTCAGTCGCAGCCGTGGGTGCCGCCCTCTGGCTTCCCTGGCTGATTGTGGCCGGCATCTGCTTCGTGCTGATGGCTGTCAGCGGCCTGGTCTTCGAGTACTACTGGGGTCCTGAGAAGCACTGACCCGTCCGGACGTGCCGGTTGTGGCCTGGCCAAGGTCACAATCGGGCCGTCACTTCATCCGCCACCGGCAGCGCCG
>NZ_LZSY01000115.1 GCF_001665625.1 Mycolicibacterium peregrinum
CCCTAAACGGGAAAAAGAGCGTGGCCAAAAACAACAAACAAAAACCACCAAACACACTATTGAGTTCTCAAACAACAGGCTTTTCTGCTTTGTCACCCTGTTTTGGGGCAACCCCACCAGCTTAATTTGAATCTTGCTGGCAAGTCAAGTTGCTTCATCCTGGCTTATTTCATCCGGTCTGAGGCAACCTCGCCAGCTTAGTACGTTCTCAGCTGGCTTGTCAAGTCGCTCTGGCCCCGGGGGTTTTCCCCGCTCCGCGGCGACTTCAAAAGATTAGCGCGAGCCTGCCTACAAGGTCAAATCGGCTGGTCAGCGCGATTTCGAGGCTGAAAGACAGGCTCGGACGTGCTGCTTACGAGCCTACTCGTTCGATCTCCGCTCCGAGGCTCAACAGGTTTTCCACGAACAACGGGTATCCGCGGTCGATGTGGAACACGTCGTGAACCTCGGTTTCACCGTCGGCGACCAAGCCGGCGAGCACCAGGCCGGCGCCGGCCCGGATATCCGAAGACCACACCGGAGCGCTCGACAGCTGCGGGATCCCCCGCACCACCGCGTGATGGCCGTCGGTCCGCGCGTCGGCACCCAACCGGATCATCTCCTCGACGAACCGGAACCTGGCTTCGAACACGTTCTCGGTGATCATCGATGTGCCGTCGGCCACCGCGGCAAGGCCGATCGCCATCGGCTGCAGGTCGGTCGGGAAACCCGGGAATGGCAGCGTCGCCACGTTCACCGCTTTGGGACGCTCGTACTGGACCACCCGGAAACCGTCGTCGTTCTGGGTCACGGTGGCGCCGGCGTCGTGCAGCTTGTGCAGGACCAGCTGCAGGTGTTGCGGGTCCACGCCGGTCACCGAGATGTCCCCGCGCGTCATCGCCGCCGCTATCCCCCAGGTGGCCGCCACGATCCGGTCACCGATCACCCGGTGTTGCGTGGGGTAGAGCCGGTCGACGCCGGTGATCGTCAGCGTCGACGTCCCGGCTCCGCTGACCTTGGCGCCCATCTGGTTGAGCATCGCGCAGATGTCAACGATGTCGGGCTCGCGCGCCGCATTGTGGATCGTGGTGACACCTTCAGCCAGTACGGCGGCCATCAGGATGTTCTCGGTCGCCCCCACTGACGGGAACTCCAGTTGGATCTCGGCACCCCGCAGATGATCGGCCTCTGCCACCACGCAGCCATGCTCGATGTTGCAGGTCGCGCCCAGCTGCCGTAAGCCCGCTTGGTGCATGTCCAGCGGCCGCGAGCCGATCGCGTCACCGCCGGGCAGCGCGACCTTGGCTTTCTTGCAGCGGCCGACGAGTGGTCCCAGCACGCAGACCGAGGCGCGGAACTGGCGGACCGCCGCGAAATCCGCGTCGTACTTGGGTTCGTCGGGCGACGTGATCCGGACGGTGTCACCGTCCAGCTCGACCGTCGCACCCAACCCCCTCAGCACCTCCGCCATCAGCGGTACGTCCAGGATGTCGGGGCAATTGGTGATCGTGCTGGTGCCCTCGGCCAGCAATGAGGCCGCCATCAGTTTCAGCACGCTGTTCTTTGCCCCACCGACAGCAACTTCGCCTGATAACCGGTTTCCTCCGGTCACCAAGAAACGCTCGCTCACGCCGGTCAGTGTAGACAGCCTGCCGTCGAGTTTCCGCCTGCTCGGACAGATCCGCCGAGCCCGGCGAGCTTGTCCTGAAGCCCGGTACGGTTCAGCTATGGCTGTTCATCTCACCCGTATCTATACCCGCACCGGCGACGACGGCACGACCGGGCTGAGTGATTTCAGCAGGGTTTCCAAGAATGATTCGAGGTTGGCGGCCTACGCCGACTGTGACGAAGTCAACGCCTCCATCGGCGTCGCAGTAGCCCTGGGCGAACCCGATCAGCAAATCCGGGCGGTATTGCGCCAAATTCAGAACGACCTGTTCGACGCGGGCGCCGACCTGTCCACCCCCGTCGTCGAGAACCCCGAGTACCCACCGTTGCGGATTTCCCAGGCCTACATCGACCGCCTGGAGAAGTGGTGCGACGAGTTCAACGAGGCACTGCCTGCCCTGAACTCGTTCATCCTGCCCGGCGGCAGTCCCCTGTCCGCCCTGCTCCATGTCGCCCGGACGGTGGCTCGCCGAGCTGAACGGTCGGCGTGGATCGCGGTGGATGAGCACGGTGAGTCGGTCAGCGTGCTGCCCGCGAAGTACCTCAACCGGCTGTCGGATCTGTTGTTCATCCTGTCGCGGGTCGCGAACCCGGAGGGCGACGTCCTGTGGAAGCCAGGCGGCGGAACCGAGAAATAGTTTCAGTAATTGCGGCGGCGAGCTCGCGGTGACGGCCGCGACTCAAGCCAGGAGGTGAACGCCGTGAGCGCGCCCCGGTCCAGCGCGATCTCATAGCCTTGGCGGCGTTCGGGGCTGGTATCGCGCAGCTCCAGAATCGCGATCTGATCGGTCATGATGTCGAACTCATCGCCACGTGGGAGGCGGCGCGACACCACTTCCAGCCCCCGCCGGCTCAACCGTCGGTCAGGCCACCACCGCATGCTGGACAGCCGGTAGAACCCGGCCTCCCCACCGCGGTAGCGCATCACTCCGTGGCGCCAGCCACTGCCGCCCTCGGCGGGGAAGTCACGCAGGATGGCTGCCGTCCCGCCAACCTGACGCAACTTCCACAATCGGTAACTCAACGCTCCGACCGCCAGTAGCAGAACGCAGACGAGCGCGACCATGACAATCATGGGCGCGCTCATCTGTCGTCTCTGTCGTCAGTCGATCTGGCCGAGAGCGCGCAGGCGCGCCCGACCCCATGCCGCTGTCTGCTCGTCGTCGGACTCCGCATCCCGCTTGGCGGAATCCGCGTCGATCTCGGATTCGAACTGAGCGTTCTCCACCAGGATGCGAACCGTCTCCTCGGTCACCGACAGGAAACCGCCGTCGACGGCGATCCGCAGATCGTCTTCGCCTTCACGCTCGACCCGCACCATGGCGTCGTCGACGAGCTCGGCGACCAACGGGATGTGTCGCGGCAGGATGCCGATCTCACCAGCGGTGGTCCGGGTGAAGACGAACGTAGCGGTGCCGGACCAGAGCTCACGCTCGACGGCAACGATCTCGACGTTCAAATCAGCCATGTCACACCACCTCCCTGTTTCCGAACGGCTTCATCACAGCTTGGCGCCGAGGCTTTCGGCCTTCTTCGCCAGGTCGTCCAGACCGCCGATGAGGAAGAACGCCTGCTCGGGCAGGTGATCGAACTCGCCCTTGGCCAGCTTGTCGAAGGCCTCGATGGTCTCCTTGAGCGGCACGGTCGAACCCGGCTGGCCGGTGAACTGCTCGGCCGCCATCATGTTCTGGCTCAGGAAGCGCTCGATCTTACGGGCGCGGTACACCAGCACCTTGTCCTCTTCCGACAGCTCGTCGATACCGAGGATGGCGATGATGTCCTGGAGATCCTTGTAGCGCTGCAGGATGCGGATGACTTCCTGGGCGACGCGGTAGTGCTCGTCGCCGACGACGCTGGGGTGCAGGATCGTCGAGGACGAGGCCAGCGGGTCCACAGCGGGGAAGATGCCCTTGGAGAACACCGCACGCGAAAGCTCGGTGGTGGCGTCCAGGTGGGCGAACGTGGTGGCCGGCGCCGGGTCGGTGTAGTCGTCGGCGGGCACGTACACGGCCTGCATCGAGGTGATGGAGCGACCACGGGTCGAGGTGATGCGCTCCTGCAGCTCACCCATCTCGTCGGCCAGCGTCGGCTGGTAACCCACGGCCGAAGGCATACGACCCAGCAGGGTCGAAACCTCGGAACCGGCCTGGGTGAACCGGAAGATGTTGTCGATGAAGAGCAGCACGTCCTGGTTCTGCTCGTCGCGGAAGTACTCGGCCATGGTCAGGGCCGACAGGGCGACGCGCATACGGGTGCCTGGCGGCTCGTCCATCTGACCGAACACCAACGCGGTGTCCTTCAGCACGTTGGCGTCGGCGAGCTCGACCCACAGGTCGTTGCCCTCACGGGTGCGCTCACCCACGCCGGCGAACACCGAGGTACCACCGAAGTTGCGGGCGATACGGTTGATCATCTCCTGGATCAGAACCGTCTTACCCACACCGGCGCCACCGAACAGGGCGATCTTGCCGCCACGCACGTACGGCGTGAGCAGGTCGACGACCTTCAGACCGGTCTCCAGCATCTCGGTGCGGGGCTCCAGGTCGGCGAATGCCGGCGGCTTGCGGTGGATCGACCAGTGGTCGAAGTCCTTGCCGTAGCCGGGCTCGTCGAGGCAGTCACCGAGGGCGTTGAACACGTGGCCCTTGACGCCGTCGCCGACCGGCACGGAGATCGAGGCGCCGGTGTCGCGGACGTCGGTGCCACGCACCAGGCCATCGGTGGGCTGCATGGAGATGCAGCGCACCAGGTTGTCGCCGAGGTGCTGGGCAACCTCGAGCGTCAGGGTCTTGGCGAGCGCGCCGTAGGTGATGTCGGCGTGCAGCGCGTTGAACAGCTCGGGCACGGCACCGCGCGGGAATTCAATATCCACCACCGGGCCGGTGATGCGGACTACGCGGCCCGCGGTCTTCTCTGCAGTAGCAGTCATTCTCTCTTCGCTTTCCTACGAGGCTTTCGTCTTTGGTCCGGCTAGCGCGCGTCGGCCAGCGCGTTCGCGCCGCCCACGATCTCGCTGATTTCCTGGGTGATCTGCGCCTGACGTTCGCGGTTGGCCGCGAGCGTGAGTGCCTTGATCAGATCGTCGGCGTTGTCGGTGGCCGACTTCATGGCGCGCCGGCGCGAAGCCGACTCCGAGGCCGCCGCCTCCAGCAGCGCCGCGTACACGCGGGTGGCGATGTAGCGCGGCAGCAGCGCGTCGAACAGGTCCTCGGCATTCGGCTCGAACGAATACAGCGTGTGCGGACCGGTTTCCGGCTCGCCGACGTACTCGACGACCAGCGGTGCGATCCGATGCGCCACTGCGGTCTGCGAGAGCATCGACCGGAATTCGGTGGAGACGATGTGCAGTTCGTCGACGCCCAGAACGCCGTCGGCTCCCGCATCGTCGCCTTCGTCGTCGGCACCGGACATGAACGCCGTCACCAGGGTGTCGGCGATCTCCTTGGCGTTGCTGTACTCAGGACGCTCCGAGAAGCCGGTCCAAGACTCGACGACCGCACGCTGGCGGAAGCTGTAGTAACCCAAGGCCTTTCGACCGACGACGTAGAGCACCGGCTCCTTACCCTCTTCCCGCAGCAGCGAGAAGAGTTCTTCGGCCCGGCGCAGCACGTTGGCGTTGTAACCGCCGCAGAGACCGCGGTCCGAGGACACCACGAGCACACCGGCCCGCTTGGGATTCTCCCGCTGAACGAGCAGTGGGTGGTCCAGCGCGCTGGCACCCGCAAGCTCGGTGAGCATGTTGGTGATCTCGGTGGAGTAGGGCCGGGCCGCATCGACCCGGGCCTGCGCCTTGGCGATCCGCGACGTGGCGATCAGCTCCTGCGCCTTCGTGATCTTCTTGATCGACGAAGCGGAGCGGATACGCCCGCGTAGCTCGCGAAGTGTGGCTGCCATTGGTTACCTAGGCCTTCTTCGGAGCCGGCTTGCGGACCTTGACCGATTCCTTCTCCAGGTCATCAGGATTCAAGGCTTCGGCCTCTGCGTCCTTCACGACCACGGAGCTGCCGTCGGTGGCGGCGAAGCCCTTCTTGAACTCGTTGATGACCGAGACCAGCTTCTCTTCGTTCTCCTCGGAGAGCTTCTTGGTCTCCTTGATGCCCTTGAGGATGTCGGAGTGGCTGGCCTTGACATGCTCCAGCAGCTCGTCGACGAAGCGGGTGACGTCTTCGGCCGGGACCGAATCCAGGTGACCCTGGGTACCGAGGAAGATCGAGACGACCTGATCCTCGACCGCCAGCGGGCTGTACTGCGCCTGCTTGAGCAACTCGACCAGGCGGACACCGCGGTCCAGCTGAGCCTTCGAGGCCGCATCCAGATCCGAGGCGAAGGCCGCGAAGGCCTCCAGCTCGCGGTACTGCGACAGATCCAGGCGGAGACTTCCTGCTACTTCCTTCATCGCCTTGATCTGCGCGGCGCCACCGACACGGGACACCGACACACCGACGTTCACAGCCGGGCGCACACCCTGGTTGAACAGGTCGGACTCCAGGAAGCACTGGCCGTCGGTGATCGAGATGACGTTGGTCGGGATGAACGCCGAGATGTCGTTGGCCTTGGTCTCGATGATCGGCAGACCCGTCATCGAACCACCGCCCAGTTCGTCGGACAGCTTTGCGCAACGCTCCAGCAGGCGGGAGTGCAGGTAGAAGACATCGCCGGGGAATGCCTCGCGGCCCGGCGGGCGGCGCAGCAGCAGCGAGATGGCGCGGTAGGCGTCGGCCTGCTTCGAGAGGTCGTCGAAGACGATCAGCACGTGCTTGCCGTCGTACATCCAGTGCTGGCCGATGGCCGAACCGGTGTAGGGCGCCAGCCACTTGAAGCCGGCCGGATCGGAGGCGGGGGCCGCGACGATGGTGGTGTACTCCATCGCGCCGCCCTCTTCCAACGCCCGCTTCACGCTGGCGATGGTGGTGCCCTTCTGACCGATCGCGACGTACACGCAGCGCACCTGCTGCTTGGGGTCGCCGGTCTCCCAGGCCTCACGCTGGTTGAGGATGGTGTCGACGCAGACCGCGGTCTTGCCGGTCTTGCGGTCACCGATGATCAGCTGACGCTGGCCACGGCCGATCGGGGTCATGGCGTCGATGGCCTTGATACCGGTCTGCAGCGGCTCGGACACGCCCTGGCGCTGCACCACCGAAGGGGCCTGCAGCTCGAGTGCGCGCCGCTCCTCGGACTCGATGTCGCCCTGGCCGTCGATCGGCTGACCGAGCGGGTTGACGACGCGACCGAGGAACGCGTCGCCGACGGGCACCGAGAGCACCTCGCCGGTGCGCTTGACCTGCTGGCCTTCTTCGATCTTCTCGAACTCACCCAGGATGACGGCGCCGACGCTGTGCTCGTCGAGGTTGAGCGCCACACCCAACACACCGCCCGGGAACTCGAGGAGCTCCTGGGTCATGACCGAGGGCAGGCCCTCGACGTGAGCGATGCCGTCACCGGCGTCGACGACGGTGCCGATCTCTTCGCGCTCGGTGTCGGCGGAAAACGAGGATACGTAGTCCTCGATGGCACCTTCGATATCAGCAGCCGAGATTGTCAACTCTGCCATGGTTTTTCGTCTTCCTACCTTGTTCTTGGGGTGGTTCGTGGGGGTTATCAGTCCGGCAGCTGTGTCGCAGCGGCGGCCAGACGGGATGCGATGGAGCCGTCGATCACTTCGTCACCGACGGTGATCGACAGACCACCGAGCAGTTCCGGGTCGACGTGCAACTGCACTGACACCGGGTGTCCGTAGATGCGGGTGAGCACCTCCGACAGCCGGGTCCGCTGAGCATCGGTCAGGTCAGCCGCGGCGGTCACATGAGCAACCACTTCGCCGCGGCGGGCGACTGCGAGTTCGGCGAGATCGATGACGGCCTCGTCGGCACGCTCACCGCGCAGCAGTCCCACAGTCTGGGTCAGCAGCGCCGCCGCCGTCCCGTTCCCACTCGCGTTACCGCCGAGGACCTTGTCCAGCAGGGCGACTCGTCCGTCGACCGGGGCGGTGTAGTCACTGAGCAGGGCCGAGAGTTTGGGCTCGGCGTCGAGCAGGCGGCCGAACCGGAACAGCTGGTCCTCCACCTCGTCGACCTCACCGGCGATCTCGGCGCGCTTGAGCAGCGCCAGACGTGCGGTGTGTTCAATGGCGTCGACCAGGTTCCCTTCGGTCGACCAGCGCTGCGAGACCGCAGTCCGCAGCACGTCCAGTGTGGTGTTGCCGACCTTGCCCGACAGCAGACGATCGACCAGCTCGGCCTTGGCGCCGTTCTCGTCGGTCGGCTCGGCCAGATGCCGGTTCAGCGTCGACTCCGAAAGCAGAAGCCTGGCGACGGAGGCCAGTTCCTCGGCCAGCGTGGTCAGCCCGTCGGCGTCCAGACCGTCGGCGACGGAGTCGAACTTCCCGACCACGACCGCCAGCGACTCGCGGCTGGCCGCGCGCAGCTTGGACGTGGCCGCGGTGTCGATCACCACTGCCGATGGCGCCATCTGGTCCAGCTCGGCCAAGAACCGGTCGACGGTGGCCGCCTGTGCGGCCGGGTCGGCGACGTGTGCCCGGACCAGTGCGTCGGCCTTGGCCACCGACTCCGATCCGAGACCGGTACGCAGCTGGCGGATGAGCTGCTGGCGCATCAGCTGAACCTGCTGAGCGCCTTGGGCCTTGATCCGCTCGGCCTCGGTGCCGGCCTGCTCGGCCAGCTGAGCGGTGATCCGCTCGGAGTCCTGCGCGGCCTCGTCGGTCACCTTGGTCGATTCGGCCTTGGCGTCGGCGAGTGCCTTGGCATGCATGTCATCGGCTTCGGCGAGCTTCTTGGCCGCATCGGCGCTCTCGGCGAGCGCGACCCGCACGGCTTCCTGCTGCTTCTGCATCAGGTTCCGCACCGGCGGCACAACCCACTTGATGATGATGAATGCGATGACGGCAAAGCCGATCAGCTGTCCGATAAATATCGACATCTACTGCGTCCCACCTGATTTCACGTCGACGCCCAAAATTCGGCTGGCCAGGGTCTTCGAGAGTCCGTCCACCGAAGACTCCAGTCCCGACCGCACACCGGCGCCCTGGGCAGCAAGCTGCTCATCGGCCTCGCGCACGGTTTCGGCCACTTCGGAGCTGGCCTCGGCACGCTTGGCGTCGACCACCTCGCGACCCGCGGCGCGGGCCTCGTCACGGATCGCCGATGCCTGGGTGCGAGCCCCGGCCATCGCCTCGTTGTAGTCGGCCTGTGCCGCGGCCACCTGCTCGGCCGACTTCCGGTTGTCGGCGGCGGTCTTCGCCAGCATCGCTTCACGCTCTGCCAGTACCTTGCCGACCGGTGGCACAACCCATTTCGCGATCACAGCAAGTGTGATCAGGAAAATGATCAGCACGGCGAAGAAGGTGCCGTTGGGGACCAGGAAGTTGCTCTGGCCCCCACCGCCTTCCGCCGCTGCCTGGCTTGAAGCCAGGATGTTGATGCTGTCCGCCAGGACAGTCGAACCGAGTTCACCCATGCTGATGGACTACTGCAGGCCCGGGGTGGCGAAGACGAACAGCGCCATGAAGGCCAGGTTGATGAAGTACGCGGCCTCCACCAGACCGACGGTGATGAAGAACGGGGTGAACAGCCGGCCCTGGGCCTCGGGCTGCCGGGCGATGCCCGAGATCAGCGCGTTACCCGCGATACCGTCACCGATACCAGCGCCGATGGCGCCGCCGCCCATGATCAAACCGCCACCGATCAGCGCGCCGGCCGTGATGAGGGCGTTGGGGTCGAGTTCCATTCCTTTTATCCTCCTTGATAACTGGTGGCTGTGCCGCCAGAGGTTCGTGTGCTGCAGTTGTAGGGATCAGATATGTGGATCAGTGAGCTCAATGGTCCTCGTGGTCCAGCTCCATCGACTGGCTGAAGTACAGGATCGTCAACAGCGAGAAGATGAATGCCTGAATCAGGCCGACGAACAGGTCGAAGGTCTTCCAGATCGCATTGGGTGCCCACTGGATGTACCAGGGGAACATCGCGATCAGCGCGACCAGGATGCCGCCGGCGAAGATGTTGCCGAAAAGACGGAGGGCCAGCGAGATCGGCTTGGCGATCTCTTCGACGATGTTGATCGGAGCCAGGAACGCGACGTGACCCTTGATCACCTTGACCGGGTGGCCGATGATGCCGCGGCGCCAGATACCGGCGGCGTGGTAGGCGAGGAACACGAACAGTGCGAGCGCCAGCACGAAGTTGATGTCGGAGGCCGGCGGCTTGTACCACTCGGCAGCCGCGCCGTCCGCGCCCCCGTACTGCAGCGGCAGCACCGCGAGCCAGTTGGAGATCAGGATGAACACGAAGATCGTCACCGACAGGGGCAGCACGAAGGGTGCGACCTTCATACCGATCGAGCCCTCGATCTGCTGGCGCATCTGGATGGTCAAGGCCTCCCAGAACAGCTGCACACCGCCCGGCACCCCGGTCGAGGTGACCTTGGCCCGCAGGACGAACGCCAGCGCGATCACGATCACCGCGGTGACCGCGGTGGCCAGGATGGTGTCGCCGTTGAACGTCATCCCGAACAGCTCGAACACCATCGTGTGGTGGCCGACGTGGATGGCGGCGCCACCCTCTTCGGCGGCGAGCACGGTCGTCGTCTGAGTCATATAGGTCAGCTCAACCCTTCGATTCCGTATCCAAGACATCCAGGCCGTTGGAGCGGATCTTCCGCAGCACGGGGATGCTGGTGCTCATCACCAGCAGAGCCTGGAAAATAGCCAGCCCGAACAGCACCGCGATGCCGTCGTGCTTCTTGAAGAAAAGTGCGATGCCGAGTGCGATCGCAGTGATGATCAGCAGCCGCGTCGCGGAGTTCACGGCCATCTTCTTCTTGAGCGGGTGATCCTCGGCCGTGATCGCCTCGACGGCCCGACGCACCAGCAGGGCGTTGATCAAGCCGAGGACCAGGCCGACACCGAAGAAGACGCCGAAGAAAATGTGTCCGATGTAACCGGCCGCCCCGACGGCCAGCCCGGTGAGGACGACGCAAACAATCAGTAGACGCAGTGGCCGGAAAGCCACCGACGGGAACACCAACGGCGCGTTCTGCGCTGGTGTCGTCACTGATTCACCCCAATCCCGCTGTCACGAAACGCCGCACCCTCGGAGATGCCAACGGTTGCTGCCCCCTGGCAAAACCCTGTGCGCGCCCGACGAGAATATCGGAGGGCGGCGGGCGGGCTCGATTCACCCACGGGGTAGCTCCCTTTGTCGGTCGTTGATCGGCACCTGACGGTTCGTCGAACCGAGGGGCCGGGCCGGCAACCCGCGAGGTTTTTCGGGTTCTGGCAGCACCCTAACACATGGTAGGCACCCCTAAACGTGGCCTACTACTTTTTGTCGTACTTCGCTTCGTGCTCGTCTTCGGACGCTTCATTCCCACGTTGCAACAGGGGTATCAGTGTCACCACGATCGCCACCACGATGGCGGCCGCGACGACCGCTCCGGTGTAGCGGGGATCGAAGAAAATCGTCGCTGCGGCACCGAAAGCGATGATGCCCACCCATAGGTAGATCAACAGCACGGCGCGGCGATGCGAGTGCCCGATCTGCAGCAGTCGGTGATGCAGATGCATCTTGTCGGGGCTGAGCGGACTCCGGCCTGCCCGGGTGCGACGCACGATGGCCAGCAACGTGTCCAGTGCAGGCACCAACATCACGGCGATCACCAGCAGGAACGGCGACATCAGCGCGAAAACGTCGCGGGCACCGTAGGCGTTCTGCGAGATCGGCCCGGCGGCGGTCGTCGACGCCGCACCCAACATCAGGCCGATCAGCATCGATCCCGAATCGCCCATGAAGATCTTGGCCCGGTGGAAGTTGTGCGGCAGAAAGCCCAGACAGGCGCCCGCCAGCACCACCGAGATCACCGCGGGCGGATAGAACAGTACGTCGCCGCCGTGGTCGCGCAACAGCCCGACAGAGAAGATGCAGATGGCCAGGGCCGTGATGAGTCCCAGCCCGGCGGCCAGACCGTCGAGTCCGTCGACGAAGTTCATCGCGTTGACGATCGACACCGTCAGGGCGAGCGTCAGCAGGATCGAGGACACCTGGTCGAGCACGATGGTGCCCACTCCCCCGAACGGGATGTAGAGCACGCTCCAGGCCACACCCATCGTGACCAGCACGCTCGCCGCGGTGATCTGGCCGGCGAATTTGGTCAGGGCGTCCAGCCCCCAGCGGTCGTCGATCAGCCCGATGGCCATGATGAGCCCACCTGCGACCACGACCGCGGGCATACCGGTGGAATAGACGAAACCCCGCGTGAGTGCCGGTAGTTGGGAAGCCAGCAGCACCGCGGCGGCGACCCCGATATACATCGCCAACCCGCCCATCCGCGGTATCGGCTGTACGTGGACATCGCGTTCCCGTGGGTAGGCGACGGCGCCGACCCGGATGGCCAGCACCCGCACCCAGCCGGTGGCGAAGTACGTGATGATCGCGGCGGTCAGGCCGACGAGCGCCAACTCACGCAGCGGAACACCGGCACCTCGGTCCGACAGAGCGAGAAGCCCGGAATTGACCGCGGGGATCACTGCGTCACCGGCCGACATCACCGATGAACCGTACTGCAGCAAGCTGAGATCACTCCGTAGGTGTTGTTGTGAGCGTGGAGATTTCCACGCCGACGACCCTGGCGATGTCCGCCGCGCTGATCGGACCGGCGCGCAGGATGCGTGGCTGGACGCCGGTGAGGTCGACGATGGTGGACGCGGCCTGTTGCTCGGCGGGCCCGCCGTCGAGGTAGACCTCCACCTTGTCGCCGAGTTGCTCGTGGGCCTGCGCTGCGGTCACCGCGGCCGGCTGACCCGACACGTTGGCACTGGACTGGGCCATGGGGCCGACCTCCCGCAGGAGTTCGATGGCCACCGGGTGCATCGGCATCCGGAGCATGACGTTGCCGTTGGCGTCCCCGAGGTCCCACTGCAGCGACGGTGCCTGCGTGACGATCAGGCTCAGCGCGCCCGGCCAGAATGCCCTGATCAATTCGCGGGCGGCCGGCGGCACCGAGTAGACCAGACCGTCGATGGTGTTCCACGAGCCGACGAACACACCGACCGGCATGTTGCGGCCACGGCCTTTGGCCGCGAGCAGACTGCCGACCGCGTCGCGATCGAAGGCATCCGCACCGATCCCGTACACGGTGTCGGTCGGCATCACGACCAATCGGCCGCCCTTCACCGCGCTGATCGCCGAGGCGATGCCGGTCGCACGCTGATCAGCGTCGGTGCAGTCGAAGATCGTCATGTCGGCTCCCCGGTCGGTGCGCGCATCAACTCAGCTTCTCCCAATCCTCGTCGCCGTCACAAAGCGGGGTCGTCCGGCCAGGTCGCGGCGCGCGGTGACCTCGGTGAAGTGACCGTCGTCGACGAAGGCCCCGACCGACAGTTCGGAGGTGGTGTCGTCGTGCTCGACGGCGCAGGACGCACCATCGCGCAACCACCGGGCGGCGAGTGTGACGATCGGCCGGATCACCGACATACCGTCGGGGCCGCCGAACAATGCGGTGACGGGATCATGTTCGGCCACTTCGGGTTCCAGGACCGCGGCCTCGGGGATGTAGGGCGGGTTCGACACCAGCAGGTCGACCCGGCCGTCGAGTTCGGGCAGCAGGCCGGGCGCGGTGACGTCCGCGTCCAGTATCTCGACCCGCGTCCCGGTGGCGTTGCGCCGCGCGGTGGCCCGACGCGCGCGTGCTGGCCGTCGAGAACTCGCCCGCGGCCCTGGAGTT
>NZ_LZSY01000116.1 GCF_001665625.1 Mycolicibacterium peregrinum
CCCCCGGCCCCCGCGGGGGGGCGGCGTCGGGTGCCCCGAAGCCGGCCCCGCGGGCCCCGCGGGTCGGCAACAACCCCTTCTCGTCGCAGCAGCCGGTCGAGCGGCCCATCCCGCGGCCGCAGCCGCGTCCCGGTGCCCCGCGTCCCGGTGGTGGCCCGCGTCCGTCGCCCGGCAACATGCCGCCGCGTCCGGCCGGTGCAGGTGCTCCCGGACGTGGTGGCCCACGTCCCGGCCCGCGTCCCGGTGGCGGCCCCCGTCCCGGCGGTGCCGGTCAGGGTGCTCGTCCCGGTGGCGGTGGCGGCGGTAACTACCGCGGCGGCGGTGCCGGTGGTGGCGGTGGCGCACCCGCAGGTGGTGGCGGCGGTTTCCGCGGTCGCCCCGGCGGTGGTGGCGGCGGTCGTCCCGGTCAGCGCGGTGGCGCAGCCGGTGCGTTCGGTCGTCCCGGCGGTGCCCCGAAGCGCGGCCGTAAGTCGAAGCGGGCGAAACGCGCCGAATACGAGAACATGCAGGCGCCGGTCGTCGGTGGTGTGCGGTTGCCCAAGGGCAACGGCGAGACCATCCGGCTCGCCCGCGGCGCATCGCTGAGCGACTTCGCCGAGAAGATCGACGCCAACCCGGCCGCACTGGTCCAGGCGCTGTTCAACCTCGGTGAGATGGTCACCGCGACCCAGTCGGTCGGTGACGACACCCTGGAGCTGCTCGGCAGCGAGATGAACTTCAAGGTGCAGGTCGTCTCGCCCGAGGACGAGGACCGCGAACTGCTGCAGTCCTTCGACCTCACCTACGGCGAGGACGAGGGCGACGAGGACGACCTCGAGTTCCGCCCGCCTGTGGTCACGGTCATGGGTCACGTCGACCACGGCAAGACCCGACTGCTGGACACCATCCGCAACGCCACCGTCCGCGAGGGCGAGGCCGGCGGCATCACCCAGCACATCGGCGCCTACCAGGTCGAGGTCGATCTGGACGGCAACGTCCGGCCGATCACCTTCATCGACACCCCCGGTCACGAGGCGTTCACCGCCATGCGTGCCCGTGGTGCCAAGGCCACCGACATCGCGATCCTCGTGGTCGCGGCCGACGACGGCGTCATGCCACAGACGGTGGAGGCCATCAACCACGCGCAGGCCGCTGATGTGCCGATCGTGGTGGCGGTCAACAAGATCGACAAGGAAGGCGCCGACCCGGCCAAGATCCGGGCGCAGCTCACCGAGTACAACCTGGTGGCCGAGGACTACGGCGGCGACACCATGTTCGTCGACATCTCGGCCAAGCAGGGCACCAACATCCAGGCGCTGCTGGAAGCGGTCGTACTGACCGCCGACGCGGCCCTGGACCTGCGGGCCAACCCCGACATGGAGGCCCAGGGTGTGGCGATCGAGGCACACCTGGACCGCGGTCGCGGTCCGGTGGCCACGGTGCTCATCCAGCGCGGCACCCTGCGTGTCGGCGACTCGGTGGTGGCCGGCGATGCCTATGGCCGCGTCCGCCGGATGGTCGACGAGCACGGCGACGACGTCGAAGAGGCGCTGCCCTCGCGTCCGGTCCAGGTCATCGGCTTCACGTCGGTGCCCGGTGCCGGTGACAACTTCCTGGTTGTCGACGAGGACCGCATCGCCCGCCAGATCGCCGACCGGCGCAGCGCGCGCAAGCGCAACGCGCTGGCCGCACGCAGCCGCAAGCGGATCAGCCTGGAAGACCTGGATTCGGCACTGAAGGAAACCAGCCAGCTGAACCTGATCCTCAAGGGCGACAACGCCGGTACGGTCGAAGCCCTCGAGGAAGCGCTGATGGGCATCGAGATCGACGACGAAGTGGAGCTGCGGGTCATCGACCGCGGTGTCGGTGGTGTCACCGAGACCAACGTCAACCTGGCTTCTGCCTCGGACGCGATCATCATCGGGTTCAACGTCCGTGCCGAAGGCAAGGCGACCGAGCTGGCCAACCGCGAGGGTGTGGAGATCCGGTACTACTCGGTGATCTACCAGGCCATCGACGAGATCGAGAAGGCCCTCAAGGGCATGCTCAAGCCGGTCTACGAGGAGAAGGAACTCGGCCGCGCCGAGATCCGGGCGATCTTCCGGTCGTCGAAGGTCGGCAACATCGCCGGCTGCCTGGTCACCTCGGGCATCATGCGTCGCAACGCCAAGGCCCGGCTGCTGCGTGACAACACGGTGGTCGCGCAGAACCTCACGGTGTCCTCGCTCAAGCGCGAGAAGGACGATGCCACCGAGGTCCGCGAGGGTTACGAGTGCGGTCTGACGCTGACCTACAACGACATCAAGGAAGGCGACGTCGTCGAGACGTACGAACTCGTCGAGAAGGTTCGGACGTAGGGTATGGCTGATCCGGCACGGGCCAAGCGGCTGGCCAAGCGGATCTCCACCATCGTCGCCTCGGCGATCGAGTACGAGATCAAGGATCCGCGGCTCAACGGCGTGACGATCACCGATGCCAAGATGACCGGTGATCTGCACGACGCCACGCTGTACTACACGGTCATCGGGACCAGTCTCGATGAGGAACCGGACTATGCCGGCGTGGCCGCGGCGCTGGAAAGTGCCAAGGGCGTATTGCGGACCAAGGTGGGCGCCGGGACCGGGGTGCGATTCACCCCGACCCTGGCGTTCGTCCGCGACACCGTGCCCGACGCGGCGCACCGGATGGAGGAGCTGCTGGCCCGGGCGCGGGCTGCCGATGAGGAAGTGGCGAGAGTCAGGCAGGGCGCCAAGCATGCCGGCGACGAAGACCCGTACCGTGTGAACGGGGCGGAGGACACTGATGGGCTTGCCGACGGGGCAGACACAGAGGATGCCGGTGACCGCGATCGAACGGATGACTGAAACTGCTCATTCGGGGGCACCCAACGGGTGCCCTTCCGGTCAGCGTGTCGACGCGCGTGCGGCAGCCGACCTTCTCTCCGACGCGGCGAGCATCAGTGTGGTGTGCCATGTCTATCCCGATGCCGACACCATCGGCGCCGGGCTGGCCCTCGCACAGGTGCTCGACGACGCCGGCAAACAGGTCGAGGTGGCCTTCGCGGCTCCCGACCAGCTACCCGAATCCCTGCAGACCCTGCCGGGCGGGCATCTGATGGTCTCGCCGAGCGCCATCCGGGATGACGCTGATCTGGTTGTCACAGTGGACATCCCGAGCGTCAATCGGCTTGGTGCACTGGCGGGACTGGCCGGCCCCGGCCGTGAGGTCCTGGTGATCGATCACCATGCGTCCAATCAGTTGTTCGGCACCGCCAACTACGTCGACCCGACGGCGGATTCCACCACGATGCTGGTGGCCGAACTTCTCGACGCCTGGGACAAGCCCATCGACAAGCGGGTGGCGCACTGTCTGTACGCCGGGCTGACCACCGACACCGGCTCGTTCCGCTGGGCGACCGCGCGGGCGCACCGGTTGGCGGCCCGGTTGGTCGAACTCGGAGTGGACAACGCTTCGATCAGTCGCGCTCTCCTCGACACGCATCCGTTTGCATGGTTGCCGATGCTGTCGCGGGTGCTGGCCTCGGCGCGGCTGCTCCCGGCTGCTGTCGGTGGCCGCGGACTCGTGTACGCCGTTGTGCCGCATGACGAATGGTCCAGCGCCCGGCCCGAGGAAGTGGAAAGCATCGTCGACATCGTGCGCACCACCCAACAGGCAGAGGTTGCCGCGGTGTTCAAAGAGATTGAGCCGCAACACTGGTCGGTGTCGATGCGGGCGAAGTCGCTGAACCTGGCCACGGTCGCCAGCTCATTCGGTGGCGGCGGTCACCCGCACGCGGCCGGGTACTCGGCCGCCGGGCCCGCCGATGACGTCGTGCAGGCGCTTGCGCAAGCTCTTGCCTGACTGCGTGCGGCACGCCTCTCCCGGGCGGGCGCGTGGTTGAACCCGAAGGCGATATTCCCGTCACGCCGGCCACCACCCGCCGGATCGCCGGCCTGGCGTTTCCGGCACTCGGTGTGCTGGCCGCCGAGCCGATCTACCTGCTCTTCGACATCGCCATCGTCGGGCGGCTGGGCGCGCTCAGCCTGGCCGGCCTGGCGATCGGCGGCCTGATCCTCGGCCTGGTCAACTCGCAGGGCACGTTCCTGTCCTACGGCACCACGGCACGCTCGGCCCGCATGTTTGGGGCGGGTGACCGGCAGTCCGCCGTCGGCGAAGGTGTGCAGGCCACCTGGTTGGCCCTCGGACTGGGCCTCCTGATCATCGCGGTGGTACAGGCGGCGGCGGTGCCGCTGCTGTCGGCGATCGCGGGACGCTCCGACATCGCCGACGCCGCACTGCCGTGGCTGCGGATCGCCATCCTGGCCGCCCCGGCGATCCTGGTGTCGCTGGCAGGCAATGGCTGGATGCGCGGGGTACAGGACACGGTCCGGCCGCTGCGCTACGTGGTGTTCGGGTTCGCTGTGTCGGCGGTGCTCTGCCCGCCGCTGGTCTACGGCTGGCTGGGTCTGCCTCGGCTGGAGCTGGCCGGATCTGCGGTGGCCAACCTGGTGGGGCAGTGGGTGGCGGCGCTGTTGTTCCTGCGGGCCCTGTTGAGTGAGAAGGTGGCGCTACGGATTCAGCCCGCGGTACTGCGGGCCCAGTTGACCATGGGCCGGGATCTGCTGTTGCGGTCGATGGCGTTCCAGGCCTGCTTTCTGTCGGCCGGAGCCGTCGCTGCCCGGTTCGGTGCCGCGGCCGTGGCGGCCCATCAGGTTGTCCTGCAGGTCTGGAGTTTCCTTGCACTGGTGCTGGATTCGCTCGCCATCGCCGCGCAGTCGCTCGTCGGCGCGGCGTTGGGCGCGGGTCAACTTGCGCATGCCAAGAGCGTGGCCTGGCGGGTGACGCTGTTCTCCACGATGGCCGGTGTGGTGCTGGCCCTGGTGTTCGCCGTCGGCTCCTCGGTGCTGCCGCCCGTGTTCACCGATGATCAATCGGTGCTGGCGGCGATCAGGGTGCCGTGGTGGTTCCTGGTGGCCCAATTGCCGGTGGCGGGAATCGTCTTCGCCCTCGACGGTGTGCTTCTGGGCGCCGGCGACGCCAAATTCATGCGCAACGCGACCCTGGCCAGCGCGCTGGTCGGCTTCCTGCCGCTGATCTGGTTGTCGCTCATCTACGGCTGGGGCCTGTTCGGCATCTGGTCGGGGCTGAGCACGTTCATGGTGCTGAGGCTGATCTTCGTCGGCTGGCGGGCGTTCTCAGGGCGCTGGCTGGTGCCCGGTACCGCTTAGTTGCAGTTGCACCGCGAGTGAGCGTGTCTGCACCCCGACACGCCGCTCAGCACAGGCATTTTGCGCACGCTCGTGCATGGGGCTACTGCCGCTTACCGCTGACCACCCAGACTGCTCCCTTTCCCGCGCCGTGCTCGGCCACTGACACCTCATCGAATCCGATGCCACGGCACAGCGTCGCAAACGACTCAGCCTGCTGTCGTGTCCAGCCGTGGCTGGCCAATCCGGTGGCGTCATCGGGTGATTGACGCTCGATCGCGATCAACCTTCCACCCGGAACCAGCACGCGGTGGGCCTCGGCAACTGCCTTGTCGACGTCCTGCCAGTGGTGCACGGTGGCCAGTGCCCACACCACCGTGGCAGAACTGCCCGGCACGGGCAGTGCTTCCGCGGTGCCCTCGCGCCAGGTGATGGGCGCGCGTTTCGGCGTGACCAGCCGCGCGATGCGCACCATGGTGGACGAGGGGTCGACGCCGGTCACTTGCGCCCCGCGGCGGGCGGCCACCCGGGCGGCGGTGCCCGGTCCGCAGCCCACATCCACGACATGGTCTGCCGACGAGAGTTGCGCGACATCAGCGACCAACCGGGCCTTCGCCCGGCCCACCAGGAGGAAGGCCAGCCCGCACAACACCCCGGTGACCCCCGCGAACCCGGGGTGGTCGGCATGGTGATTGATCGCACGCGCGGCGTTCATAGGGTAGACCTTGCCGGTTCAAGGTGGGTTGAAGTCAAATGGCGGCATGGACCTGATCCCGATCGGAGAGGCCGCGGCGAGGTTGCAGATGAGCCCGTCGGCGTTGCGGTACTACGACGAACGCGGCTTGGTGTCCCCTCGACAGCGGCAGGCCGGCAAGCGGATGTACGGGCCCGAGGAGCTGCGCCGGCTCGCATTGCTCAAGATTGTGAATCGGTTGGGTCTTCCCCTCGACACCGCGGCCGCGGTGCTCGACGCGCCGAGTGAACAGTGGCGCGAGACGGTGCGCGAGCAGATCGCCGCGCTGGATCGGGTGATAGCGCAAGCGCAAGGGGCGCAACAGTTTCTGACCCATGCGTTGCGTTGCCCGAAAGACCACCCGGCGCGCGAATGCGACACCATGATCGGCGCGCTGGACCGGCTCGTCGACGGGATGAGCGTCGAGGAACTCGCCAGCGACCAGGCCGGGTGGCTCGTGGACTGACCCTCACCTGCGCGGGATACCGCCAAATTGGCGCATCGAACCCCGAGATCAAGGGCTGATACTTGAGGGGCGCGGACAGACAGGGGAGCGGGATGCCGTTGACGGTGTCGCAGGTGCTGGGGTCCCGGCCCGAATCGCTGACCGCTGCGGCCGCTGACGTCAAGGCGGCAGGCGCCGAAATCGATGTTCAGATGGCCAGCGAGCGATCTCAGATGGACGCGTTGGCCTCGAAATGGTCCGGCACCGCGTCGGACGGTGCGCAGGTCAATGCCACCGAAATGATCGGTGATCAACAGATCTATCGGGCCAAGCTGCAGAAGTTGTCCGACAAGATGAGGGAGTCCGGGGACACGCTCACGGGCATTCGGAAGGAACTCGCCGACCTCGTCAACAGTGGTGAGGCGCAGTATTTCAACATCGCCGACAATGGATCGGTAACCGCCGGCTGGAGACTGCTGTGGTGGGCGGCCCTCTCGCCCAGAAACGCCCTGGAGGTCAAGATCAGGCAGCTCAAACTCCAGACGAAGATCCAGACCGCGCTGGACAAGTTCGATGCCGCGGACAAGTCCACGGCCGCGGCATTGCGCAAGATCGATCGAGGCTGACCCAGACATGAACCAGCCGTTGGCGGTGAGCATCGAGGCCATGCGTCTCTGCGCCAACGGGCTGAACCAGGTTTCGGCGGAGCTTCACGGAGACCGGGCGGGTCCGGCCGTGTCGGGGGCGTCCGGTTCGCTTTCGGCGCTCGAGACCGCGGGCGTGTGCCGGGACGTCGGTGACTCACTGGCACGACAGGCACAGTCGCTGGGCGACGATGTGTCGGAGTACTCCGGAAAATTGGTTCTCGCTGCCGACCGCTATGAGCGCGGCGATATCGAAGCTGCCGAAAGTATTGACTTCGCCGGGCCGGAAGAGCCCCAGGAACAGGATCCCAATGCGCCACCGGAGCAGAAGGTCGCTCGGCATGAGCAAGCCCTGCGTGACGCCGGTCTGCTCGACGGCTCGGCCGACGGTCGTTACCGGGACTGGTTGCTGAACGCGGCACGTCACGATGTGTCGCCGGAGACCATCGTCGACATCGCGCGGACCCACGACATCGACCCCGAGGACTTCGACGTCTTCGACGGCATGGAGGAAGTGAAGGATGCCGACGGCAAGTCGTTCTTCCGCATCCCACAGGGCACCAGTCCGGAGAAAGTGAAGAAGGCGGCGTTGATGAGCTACATCCTCAATGCGGGAACGGATTACGACAAGGCCGAACTCGGCCCTGACGGCCAGGCCGGCACGTCCGACGATGTCCAGAACGACTTCGAGGAGGTGCCGTACTCTGCCGCCGAGGTTGAGCGAATCATCGATCGGCAGAACTCCAACTCCTGGAGTTACACGGCCGCTGCCGGGCTGCCCTACACCGGTGGAGCGGTGGCGACCACGCCGACCGGGACGCTGATGGCATTGGGCGGCAAGCCGACGGATTGGGCGGCATTCCAAGGTGGTTCGACGTATGGCGACATCTTCACCGTCAACCTCAACGATGTCGAACACCCGGGCAACAAGCTTCGGGAGATCATTCAGTCCGGAAATATGTGGTACGGCGGTGCCAATGGGGTGGGGCGCGAGGGCGCACTCGATCTGGATCGCCTGCTCCATCACGAAGAGCGACATTCGCAGCAGTGGGCGGAGAAAGGTCCGGTGAGAATGGGCATCGATTACGGCACCGGAGGGATCATCCAGGGGATGGGCGGCGTAAACCCGCTCGAAGAGGACGCCGGTCTGTCGGATGGGGGCTACCACTGATGCGCCGATGCTTTGTCGCGATAGCTATGGCAGTCGTCGTGCTGTCGGCCTCGGGCTGTGAGACCAGGGCGCCGTTCGCCCCGTCACTGACCCCGTCGTGGGGTGCGCGCGTCACCGATGGAAAGTTGCAGATCTGGACCGGCGCGCCATGTGTTGCCGTCAAGAAGATCTCGTTGAGCCACGACTCCGAGGATGCCGAGTTGGTGCTCACGGCCACCGATCCGGCCGGGGCGGACGTCGAGCATCTGACGTTGGGTGGGCCGTACCCCGCCGGGCTGCAGGTCACGCGACCGTGGCCGCAGGGCCTGGATTGGCGTACCGCGAAGCAACTGACTTTCCAGCTCGACGCATTTCCCCCCGGTGCGAAATCAGTCGTTTTCGGCGCGGGGACCGAGGTCTCCGAAATCGTCGCAGGATCACCGGAACATCCGGCCGATACCTACTGGTTCACCGGTGTGGGCTGGCTCAACCCAGCCGATGTCGCGGCGAAGGACGACAAGACGTTCACCTCTGTCTGCACTCCCCAACGGTAGGTCGTGTCAGTGAACTTTGGGCACCGCCGTCTGCGCTTCCGACCCGGCGGGGAGGTAAGCGGCGTCAGCGCACCTGCGCGCGTCCCCGCTCGATCACGGAGCTGCGGCTGGCCGCGATGTCGTCGCCGGACGCCGTTGCCATCCAGGCGCGGGCGGAGGCCGCTTCGATCCACAGCCCTTGATTGGTCTGGGACTCGTCGATGCGGTGATACGACGCGAGCAGAGCGCGGACCGCGGCCTGATTGTTGGCAACGATCGAGGCGGCCACCTTGCGGGCCGTCGGTAGCAGCTCGTCGTGGGGGACCACCTCGGTGACCAGCCCGGCCCGCAATGCGTCGGTGGCCGAGAGATAGTCACCGGTCAGGCTCATCCGCCGGGCCATGCCCACCCCGACTTTCTGCGGCAGGCGCACGCTCAGGCCCCAGGTCGGCAGCAGCCCGACCCGCGCGTGGGTGTCGGCGAATCGGGCCTGCTCGGAGGCGATCAGGATGTCGCAGTACAGCGCCAGCTCCAGGCCACCGGTGACCGCGGCGCCGTTGATCGCGCCGATCACCGGCTTGGTCATCGCCGGCCACTTGGGGGAGATGTCGGGCAGCTCGGTGGTGTCGCCGAGTTCCTTGAGGTCCAGGCCTGCGCAGAACACCGGATCGGCACCGGTGAGGATCACCACGTCGACACCCTCGTCGGCCTGCGCATCGCGCAACGCCTGGTAGAACTCGGTGCGCAGTCGCGACGACAGGGCGTTGCGGGACTGGGGCCGGTTCAGCGTCAGGGTGCGGACTCGGTCGGTGGTCTCGATCAGCAGGACGTCATCACTCATGCGATCAACCTATCGTGGGGTCATGTGCCGCAATATCACGGAGCTGCGTGGGCTGGAGCCCGCCGCTACTGACGAAGAGATCGAAGCCGCGGCGCGCCAGTATGTGCGCAAGGTCAGCGGCATCACCCGACCGACCGGGGCCAACGTCGAGGCCTTCGAGGCGGCCGTCGCCGAGGTCACCGCCACGACCACCAGGCTGCTCGACGGGCTCGCCCCGCGTCGGCAGCCGCCGAAAACCGTCCCGCCTCTACGTCGTCCAGAGGTGCGAGCCCGCCTGGCCGCACAGTGACGCCGACTCCTGCGCTCAAGGAGTGGAGCGCGGCCGTGCACGCGCTGCTCGACGGTCGACAGACCGTGCTGCTGCGCAAGGGTGGCATCCACGAAAAGCGGTTCTCGGTCGCCGCACCGGAATTCGTGCTGTTCCCGACGATTGCGCACAGCCACGCCGAACGGGTGCGCCTCGAACACCATGACCTGCTCGCTGAGGCGTCCGCCGACAGCACCCAGGAGACCGTGACGGTTCGAGCCGGAGCGAAAGTTGTTGCCGCTGTGGAGGTCGACCGTCCCGCGTCGATCGACGACCTGGCCGACCTGCACATCTGGACCGCAGAATCGGTGCGGGCCGACCGCCTCGATTTCCGCCCCAAACACCGCCTGACCATCCTGGTCGTCCAGGTGGCCCCGTTGCGCACGCCGATTCAGCTGATCCGCACCCCCGAGTTCGCAGGATGCAAGAGCTGGGTCGACCTTGCGGTGCAGGCGGACTGGGGCCCGCCGGTGCACGACGACGCGATGTTGCGTGATGTCGCCGAGCGGGTGCGAACCTCAGTCGGCTGAGGGCGGCACCGGGCCGGCAGGCAACACCACCCGCGACACCCCGCCCTGTCCGTGATGCACGGTATGGGTGGCCGGCACCAGCTGGGAACCGGAGATCGGCGGCTCGGCGGTGCCCAGGTTACGGGCGAAGCGTGGATGTGAACCGCCGGCGATCAGCAGTCGGATCCGTGACCCCGCGGGGAAGCGGTGTGCGACGGCGTCGAGCTCGAGCCGAACCGGTCCGGTGTGATCATTCAACCGGAGGAAACCGTCGGACACGTTGCGGGACCGGCCTTTTGCGTCCACCTCACTGATCCGGACGAAGATGTCGTGATGTGGGTTGTCGCAGCTGTGTGCCAGCTCGACGACCGGGTTTCCGGCCACATACAGATCGGCAGGAAGCGGATCGCCGGTGAACGTCAGCACATCGTCGCGCCGGGCCAGTCGAGTGTCGTCGCGGTATCCGCCGGCCGCGGCTAGCAGCCGGCCGCCGACGGTGGGCGTGGGGTCGGCGGGGTCATAGGTGAACGACGACGGCGGGGCGGTGTGCGGCGGAGCGCTGTCGGTCAGTCGACCCGTCGGCTGCAGGAACAACTCGTGCTCCGGCATGGCCGGCGGCCAGTCGGCCAGCTCCACCCAGCCGCGCCCGTTGACATGGATCCGGACGGTGCTGCGGGTGGTCTCGCCGTGGCCGGCCAGGTGGGCGCCCAGCCAGTCCAGCGATTCGCCGACCACGGTGGTGAGCCCCTTGGTCATCAGCTGTGTGTGAGTCCACGGACCGACCGTCAATGCCACCGGGACACCGCGCCGGTGCAGCTGCTCGTACTGCTCCAAGGTTTGGTCCAGGAACAGGTCCTGCCATCCACTGAGCAGCAGGATGGGTACCTCGGCCTGCTGCAATGCGTCGTCGAACCGCAACAGGTCCCAGAACGGATCGTCGCGTTCGGGATGCTCCAGCCAGGATTCGTACCACGGTGCGCCCGTGCCCAGCAGCTGACGGCCGGCTGCACCCATGGGTAGGCCGGCGGTCGCCTTGGCGAGCTCGGCGGGCCCGCGCAGCTGCCGCGACAGGGCCTGCACCACGCCGGGCTCCTCCTGGCGGGCGACCATCGCACTCCAGCCGAGGAAGTCGTTGAGGGAGAACGATCCGGTGCCCCAGGAGGATGCGCTGAAGTCGTGCGGGCCGACGGTGATGACGGCGGCCTTCATCTCCGGCGGCGGATCGGCCAGCAGCGCCCACTGGGTGAAGCCGAGGTAGGACAGGCCCACAGTGGCGAACGAGCCGGTGAACCACGGCTGGTCGCGCAGCCAAGCCACGGTGTCGGCGCCGTCGGCCATTTCGTGGACCATCGGTGTGAATTGCCCGCCTGAGCCGAACGTGCCGCGCACACTCTGCAGCACCACGTGGTAGCCGCGAGCCGCATACACCTGGGCGAAAAGGGGTGAGAACGGGAAGCGTCGGCCGTAGGGCCCGCGCACCAGGAGAGTGCCCGCGGGACTGTCGGTGACGGGTGCGTAGTGATCGGCGATCAGCTCGACCCCGTCGCGCATCGGCACCCGCAGCCCGTGCTGCACTGTGAAGTCGGTCGTGTGCGGCGGCAGACCCAGAACTTTGCTGACCGCCTTACCGGCGTACCGGCGGAACTTGCTCACGCAACCAGGTTACGGATCGGCCGCCGCGGTGCTCGGACTCGGCGGCGCTCAGAACTTGTAGTACGGCGCGAGTTCGTGGGCCCGCTGCAGGTTGACCTGCAGGCAGTCCGGCCGATCCGGGGAGTGGACCGGCGAGTAGAACAGCGACTGCTGGATGAGGCCGTAACTGGTCTTGAACGCGATCATGCAGGTGACCCACCACCGATCGTTCCAGTCGGTCGGCTTCATGATCCAGTACTGCGCCGCGCGGTGACCGTTCACGTCCAACTCGACCGCATCGGCCGGAATGGTCTGCTCGTAGGTGCGCCAAACGAACGCCTCGACGGCCATCTGGTAATTGCCGGCGTCGTAGTGGCAGCGCAGGCTGTCCTCAGGCTCGGGCGGGGTGTAGGCCAGGCCGATCCGCTGGACCGCGTCGAACGGGATGTCATTGCACGGATCGAACGGTGAGGGGTCCGTGGTCTCGACGACCGGCCACTTGATCGTGGTGGACACGTTGGTCATCGGGAGGTCGGTGACGTCGAGTCGGAGCGGGCCCGAGTCTGCGCCTTGGGTCTGGTTCGGCTGCCACGCCACGAGCACCGCCGCAACCAACGCCGCAACCAGCCCTGTCGAAGCCGAAAGTAGGCGCAACTTGGCGGCCATCACACCCCCTCGTAGTTTGGTGGCAAAACCGTTCCCCGGCTTGCGGGGAGTGTAGCGGTCTGTCGCGACGGACTCGACCATAAACGAGAACCTGTTCTAGTTGTCAACGGCCTGCTGTCGCGCCGCCCGGTTAGGCTGGTCCGTTGTGGTGGTGCAACTGTGATGATTGATCACGAATCAAGGGACCGGCAGCCGGTTCTGTGGGCGATCAGCGACCTGCATACCGGTCACAACGGGAACAAGCCGGTGACCGAGTCGCTGTATCCGGCCTCGCCGGACGACTGGCTGATCGTCGCGGGTGATGTCGGGGAGCGCACCGATGAGATCAGATGGGCTCTGGACCTGCTGCGCAAGCGGTTCGCGAAAGTCATCTGGGTTCCGGGCAACCACGAACTGTGGACCACAAACAAGGACCCGATGCAGATCTTCGGCCGGTCCCGCTATGACTATCTGGTCGACATGTGCGACCAGATGGGTGTCATCACTCCCGAGCACCCGTTCCCGGTGTGGACCGAACAGGGCGGCCCGGCCACGATCGTGCCGATGTTCCTGCTCTACGACTACACCTTCCTGCCCGAGGGAGCCTCGAACAAGGCCGAGGGGTTGGCCATCGCCCGGGACCGGAACGTCGTCGGCACCGATGAGTTCCTGTTGTCCAGTGAGCCCTACGCGACCCGCGACGCCTGGTGTCGTGAACGGGTGGCGGCCACCCGCAAGCGACTCGAAGACCTGGACTGGATGACCCCGACGGTTCAGGTCAACCACTTTCCGATGGTCCGAGAACCCTGCGATGCGATGTTCTATCCGGAGTTCTCGTTGTGGTGCGGTACGACGGCCACCAGGGACTGGCACACCCGCTACAACGCGATCTGCTCGGTATACGGCCATCTGCACATCCCACGCACCACGTGGTACGACGACGTGCGCTTCGAAGAGGTTTCGGTCGGCTATCCGCGGGAGTGGCGTCGCCGCAAGCCCTTCCGTTGGCTGCGCCAGATCCTGCCCGACCCCAACTACACGCCCGGGTATCTCAACGAGTTCGGCGGACACTTCCAGATCACGGCCGAGATGCGAGCCCACGCACAGCAGATGCAGGAGCGCATCAAGGCGAGGCGCGTATGAGCGGCACGTTGTTGGGGCAGGTGCTGCCTGATATGCCGGAAAAGCTCGCGGCGGCCGAGATGTACGACGACCCGCCGGGTCTGACGGCGCTTCCGGAGGAGGCGGAACTGGTGGCCCGTGCGGTGGCCAAGCGGCGTAACGAGTTCACCACGGTGCGCTACTGCGCCCGCCAGGCGTTGGGCGAGCTGGGCGTGGGTCCGGTCCCGATCCTGAAGGGGGACAAGGGCGAGCCGTGCTGGCCCGACGGCATCGTCGGTAGCCTGACGCACTGTCAGGGCTTTCGCGGGGCGGTGGTCGGCCGGGTCGGCGGTGTCCGCTCCGTCGGCATCGACGCCGAACCGCACGACGTGCTACCCGACGGGGTGCTGGGCGCCATCTCCCTGCCGTTGGAGCGCTCCGAGCTGGGTGGGCTGCCCGACGGTTTGCACTGGGACCGAATCCTGTTCTGCGCCAAGGAGGCTACCTACAAGGCGTGGTACCCGTTGACCCATCGCTGGCTCGGGTTCGAAGATGCCCACATCACGTTCGGGGTGGACGGGTCGGGCACCGCCGGAACATTCCGCTCCCAGATCCTCATCGACCCGGCCGCCGAACACGGGCCGCCGCTGACCGCACTCGACGGCCGCTGGTCGGTGCGCGACGGCGTCACGTTGACGGCGATCGTGCTGTGAGCCGACCGGTTCCGGACCCCGGCTTGGTGATCGTCGACAAGCCGGCCGGAATGACCAGTCATGACGTGGTGGGGCGGTGCCGGCGACTGTTCGGCACCCGCAAGGTCGGTCACGCAGGCACGCTCGACCCGATGGCCACCGGTGTGCTGGTGGTGGGGATCGAACGCGCCACCAAGATCCTCGGCCTGCTCACCGCTACCGACAAGTCGTATTCGGCAACGATCCGGCTGGGACAGACCACCACGACCGAAGATGCCGAAGGTGAAGTGCTGCAGTCGGTCTCAGCTGCGAGCGTGACCGATGAGCAGATCGAAGCCGCCGTCGCGACGCTGCGCGGCGACATCGAGCAGGTGCCCTCGGCGGTGAGCGCCATCAAGGTCGGCGGTCAGCGGGCCTACAAGCTGGCACGTGAGGGGCAGACTGTCGAGTTGGCCGCCCGGCCCGTACGCATCGGCCGGTTCGAGGTACTCGCCGTCCGGCGGGTGGACGACTTCGTCGACGTTGATGTCGAGGTGGACTGTTCCTCGGGCACCTATATCCGCGCCCTGGCTCGCGATGTCGGTGTGGCACTGGGTGTTGGTGGGCATCTGACGGCCCTGCGGCGCACCAAGGTCGGTCGGTACGGCCTCGACGAGGCCCGCACCCTGGACGAGCTCGCAGAGGAAGCGCGGCTGAGCTACTCGCTCGACGAGGCCTGCCTGGTCGGTTTTCCGCGCCGCGACCTGACCGACGCGGAAACCGAGGACACCCGGCACGGCCGGGCGCTGACCCCCGCCGGGATCGACGGAGTCTACGCTGCCACCGCGCCCGACGGGCGGGTCATCGCACTGCTGCAGGACGGCACGTCGCGCACCAAGAACGTCGTGGTGCTCCGGCCGGCGACGCTGTAGGTGACTGTTGCGACGCTACATGCAATCAAGTCGGTATGTTAGGTCCATGCTGACCATTACCCTGGTCGGCTAGGATTCGGGCGATGTCAGCAGTGGTCAACGGGCAGGCCAAGCGGCGCACGCAGGCTGAGCGCAGCGCTGCGATGCGGACGCGCCTGCTGGATGCCACGGTTGAGTGCCTAGTCACCTACGGCTACGCGGGCACCACCACGCAGCGGGTCGCAGAGGTCGCGGGCGTCACGCGCGGCGCCCAGGTGCACCACTTCCGGTCCAAGGAAGACCTGGTGGTGGCGGCGATCGAGCACTTGGCCGAGCAGCGAGTCCAGGCCGCGGTTCGTGATCTCGGGCGAGCGGCCGGCAGTCCGGATGCGGTGTCGACGATGCTGGACTACCTCTGGGAATCGCATCAAGGTCCGATTTTCGTTGCCACGCTGGAACTCTGGGTGGCAGCTCGCACCGACGCGGTGCTGGCGGCGCAGATCGAGCGCGTCGAGCCGATCGTCAACGGTGCGCTGATCGCAGCATTGGCGCAACTGGTGCCGGACCGGGCTGCGCAAAAAGAACTGCGAGACCTGGCGTATACCGCCATGGACGCACTGCGGGGGATTCTGTTGTCCAGTTTCGCCGACCGCAACCCGGAGCGCGCCAAGAAGCGCTGGGACCGGGTGTGCGTCCAGTTGCGCGGCATGCTCACCGAAGCTCTGGGTGGCGAAACCCTGAGCGTCGACAACTGACCGCAGACTCCACTTCTAACGAGCCTTCGGTCTCTCCACCTGCCATCTTCTGGTGAACCTCGGACGGTCCAGCAGACCCTCTTGTTAAGATACAAACCAGTTGGTATGTTTCTGACATCGCACAGAAAGTGAGGGTTTGATGCCCAACAAGGTGTATGTGATCGGTGTCGGGATGACGAAGTTCGAGAAGCCCGGCCACCGGACCAACGACGACGGGTCGGCGTGGGATTACCCGGATATGGCTCGCGAATCTGGCTCGAAAGCATTGGCGGACGCGGGGATTGACTACCGCGAGATTCAGGAGGCCTACGTCGGCTACGTCTATGGGGAATCGACCTCAGGGCAGCGGGCCGTCTACGAACTCGGGATGACAGGTCTTCCGATCGTCAACGTGAACAACAACTGTTCGACTGGATCCACCGCGTTGTATCTCGCGGCCCGCGCGGTGCGCAGCGGCATGGCTGACTGCGCGCTGGCGCTCGGTTTCGAGAAGATGCAGCCCGGCTCCCTCGGGTCGACGTACGACGATCGCGAACAGCCGATGGCCAAGCATTTCCTGGCACTGGCCGAGATCTCCGAAGTGCTGTTTCCGCCGGCGCCCTGGATGTTCGGCGCTGCCGGGCGTGAACATATGAAGCAATACGGCTCCACCGCAGAGCATTTCGCCAAGATCGGTCACAAGAACCACAAGCACTCCGTGAACAACCCGTACGCGCAGTTCCAGGACGAGCACAGCCTCGACGACATCCTCGGTTCGCGGATGATCTACGACCCGCTGACCAAGCTGCAGTGCTCACCGACCTCTGATGGGTCCGGAGCGGCGATCCTGGCCAGCGAGGAGTTCGTCGACAAGCACGGACTGTCCGCCCAGGCCGTGGAGATCGTCGGTCAGGCAATGACCACCGATTTCGAGAACAGCTTCGACGGCACCTGTAAGGCATTGATCGGCCATCACATGAATGTCGCTGCCGCCCGGCAGGTTTACGACGAGTCCGGACTGGGGCCCGAAGATTTTCAGGTCATCGAACTGCACGACTGTTTCAGCGCCAACGAACTGCTGTTGTACGAGGCGTTGGGTCTGTGTGGCGAGGGGGAGGCGCCGAAGCTGATCGACAACGGCGACACCACCTATGGCGGGCGGTGGGTGGTCAATCCGTCCGGTGGGCTGATCTCGAAGGGCCATCCTCTCGGTGCCACCGGCCTGGCGCAATGCGCCGAACTCACCTGGCAACTGCGCGGCACCGCCGACAAACGTCAGGTCGACGGCGTCACCGCCGCGTTGCAACACAACATCGGCCTCGGCGGTGCCGCCGTCGTGACCGCTTACCAGCGCGCCGAGCGCTAGAGATTTCCTCCGCGAGCAGACGTGAAAGCGCCCGGTTCTACGGCATTTCGGGTGCGTACACGTCTGCTCGCACAACAAACAGTCAGGAGAAACGAACAATGGGACACATCGAAGCAACCCGTGACCTGACGGCCGGACCGGACGCACTGTGGGCGACCGTGTCCGATCCGCAGACCTGGGACAAGTGGTTCACCGTCCACGACAAATGGCTCGAGGAGCCGCCGGCCACGTTGACCGCCGGGGCGAAGCTCAGCGCCAAGATCGTCATGCTGGGCATGGCGAACAAGATCGACTGGACCATCGAATCCGTCGACGCACCCAACAGCCTCGTGCTTTCCGGCACCGGTATGGCCGGCGTGAAGGCGAAGTTCGCGTTCACCATCGACCCGATCGGCACCGGGTCCCGCTTCACCGTCAGTGGTGACTTCGAAGGCGCGCTCGTCAAGGGTGCGCTGGCAAAGGCCGTGGAGAAGGACGGTGTCAAGCAACTCGACAAGAGCCTCGATGCGCTCGACGCGTTGGCATCGGCGGCGGCATGACCGCGATCGAGGAAGAACTGGTATTCGACGACAGCGGGCTGAACACCTGGACCGACGAGGAGCGGTTCGAGGTCACCAGTGAACGTCTCGCCGAATACGCCGCGGCCACCAACGATCCGATCCCGGCGCACCGCTCCGGTGACATCGCTCCTCCGGTGTTCGCGATCGTTCCGGTGTTCGAGGCGCTTTTGGTACCCGCGGTCGACGTGTTGCCGGTCGAACTCATCCCAAGGGTGGTCCACGGCGAACAGGACTTCCATTTCCACCGGCCGATCCGGCCCGGCGACAAGCTGGTGTCACGCGGGAAGATGATCGGCTACGAGGGCCTGGAGAACGGAACCCGTGCAGCGATCTACCTCGAATGCCGCACGGAGGATGGCGAACTCGTCAACGAACAATACGTCACCACGTTCGTGCGGGGCTTCGACGCCGGCAAGACGATGGGGGAGTTGAGCCCGAGTCACCGGTTCGACGAAACGTTGCGTGCCGGCACCCCGGTAGCGACCGTCGTCCAACACGTCGATGATGACCAGACATTCCGGTACAGCCCGGCTTCGGGCGACCCGATGCCCATTCACCTCGACGAGGAGGTGGCGAGGGATGCCGGTCTGCCCGGCATCATTGCGCACGGCCTTTGCACCATGGCGTTCACGTCGTGGGCCGTGCTCACCGAAGTGGCGAGATCGGATGTGAACCGACTCAAGCGATTTGCGGTGCGGTTCTCCAAGATGGTGCTCCCCGGCGACGACCTAGAGACCCGCATCTGGCGGAAGGGGTCGTCCGACGGTGTCACGACATACGCATTCGAAACCGCCAGGGGCTCCGATTTCGTCATCACCGACGGCCTGGCCGAAATAGCCGAGGAGGCATAGCAAGATGGGTGCATTGGAAGGACGCGTCGCGGTCATCACCGGCGCGGGTCGCGGAATCGGGCGGGAACACGCCCTGCTGTTCGCGTCGGAAGGGGCCAGCGTCGTCGTCAACGATCTGGGCGGCAGCAACGCCGGCGAGGGCACAGACGCCGGGCCGGCGCATGACGTGGTCGCGGAGATCCAGGCTGCCGGCGGCAAGGCCGTGGCCAATACCGCGAACGTTGCCACCTGGGATGGGGCGAAGTCCTTGGTACAGCAGGCGATCAACGAGTTCGGTCGGCTCGACGTCGTCGTCAACAACGCCGGAATACTGCGAGACGGATTCATCCCGACGATGGCCGAGGCGGACTGGGACGCGGTGATCGCCGTTCACCTCAAGGGGCACTTCTCGGTACTGCGCCACGCGGCCGAGTACTGGAAAGCCCAGTCGAAGGCCGGCGACCAGCCCAACGCAGCGGTGATCAACACCGCATCGGGCTCGGGGACCACGATCCCGAACGCCGGACAGGCGAACTACGGATCGGCCAAGGCGGCGATCGCCGCGCTGACTCTGGTAGCCGCCGACGAGTTGGAACGCTACGGCGTCCGCGTGAATGCGATCGCGCCGATCGCTCGGACCCGACTCACCCTGGCGACCCCCGGGATGGGCGCGCTGATGGCGGAACCCGAGGAGGAGGGAGAGGCCGACCTGTTCAGCCCGGCCAACATCTCACCGCTCGTCGCCTACCTCGCGACGGAGAAGTGTCCGGTCACCGGTCGGGTGTACGCCGTTCAGGGCGGGGCGATCTCGCAGTTGGCCGGCTGGCACGACGTCGAGACCATCGAGACGGACAGTCTGTGGCAGATCGACGACATCGCCGGACGGCTGCCGTCATGATCGAGTGGTCCGACACCGATGTGATCATGCGTGACACGGTCCGCGAGTTCATCGACAAGGAGATCCGGCCGCATCTCGACGGGCTGGAGAGCGGTGAGCTGTCGCCGTACCCGTTCGCCCGCAAGCTGTTCAGTGAGTTCGGGCTCGACGTGATGGCGGCCGAGGCGGTCAAGACCATACTCGACAAGGAGCGCGAACGCGGAGTCGGCGAGCGCCGGCAGTCCTCCGGCGGCATGAGTGGTCTCGGCGAACAGGCCTCGATGGCTGCGGTCATGGTCGCAGAGCTGGCCGGGGTCAGTATCGGGCTGCTCAGCACCGTGGGGGTCAGTCTGGGGCTGGGTGCGGCGACCATCATGAGCCGTGGCACCTTGGCTCAGAAGGAGCGGTGGCTCCCGGAACTGATGACGCTGGAAAAGGTTGCGGCCTGGGCGATCACCGAACCCGATGCGGGATCGGATGCGTTCGGCGGTATGAAGACCTACGTCAAGCGTGACGGTACCGATTACATCCTGAACGGGCAGAAGACCTTCATCACCAACGGCCCCTGTGCCGATGTGCTGATCGTCTACGCCAAGCTGGACGAGGGCAACGCCGGGACTGACCGGCGGGACCGCCCGGTGCTCACCTTCGTGCTGGACTCCGGCATGCCCGGCCTGACCCAGGGCAAGCCGTTCAAGAAGATGGGCATGATGTCCTCGCCCACGGGTGAGTTGTTCTTCGACAACGTGCGGATCAGCCCCGATCGCTTGTTGGGGGAGACCGAATCTCACTCCGGAGGCGACGGACGCGACAGTGCGCGAGCGAATTTCGCCGCGGAGCGCGTCGGGGTGGCGTTGATGTCGTTGGGCATCATCAACGAGTGTCACCGGCTCTGCCTGGACTATGCGAAGACCCGCACGTTGTGGGGTAAGAAGATCGCCGAGTTCCAGTTGATCCAGCTGAAGCTGGCCAAGATGGAGATCGCCCGGATCAATGTGCAGAACATGGTGTTCCAGACGCTGGAACGGCTGAAGTCTGGCTCGCTTCCGACGCTTTCGGAGGCCTCGGCGATCAAGCTCTACTCGTCGGAGGCCGCGACGGAGGTGGCCATGGACGCCGTTCAGTTGTTCGGCGGTAACGGCTACATGGCCGAATACCGCGTCGAGCAACTTGCGCGTGACGCCAAGTCGCTGATGATCTACGCGGGCAGCAACGAGGTGCAGGTTACTCACATCGCGAAGGGGCTGCTCGCGGGATGATCGCCGCAAACCGCGCTCACTTCGGCGGGGTGGGCACAAGAGTGCTGTCGGTGCCGGGCAGCGGGACCCCAGTGGTTCTGCTGCACGGCTACGCCGACAGTGCAGACACCTGGCGTGGCGTGCTCACCCGCCTGGAGGCGCTCGGACACAGGGCGCTCGCGGTCGATCTGCCGGGCTTCGGCCAGGCGGATCCACGCCGCGCCGGCCCCTTGCGGCCGCAGTTCGATGCCTTCGCCGACGCACTTCTGGCCGAGACCGGACCCGTCGTCCTGGTGGGAAACTCGCTCGGTGCGGCGACGGCGCTCGGGGCGGCGGCCCGAAATCCGGACCTGGTCACGGCGGTCGTCGCGCTGGACGATCCGCTCAATGCCCGCCACTGGATCGCCAAACTAGCCCGAAAGCGCTCCATCCCCGCAGGGTTCTGGTCCTGCGTGGCACGCGTCCCGGTTCCGGCGCGTACGCTGCGCTGGCTCACCGTTACCGCTGTGCCGCGGGCGCTGTACGGCCCAGGGATCACCGCCGATCCTCAGGTCGTGGCCTATTGGTCCGGTTTGGTGTCGGGGACATCCGATGTCGCGGCGTTGGGGCGGGATGCCTTCCGATATGCGCATGAGGCGCTGGGTGGTCACCACGGTATCCGGGTCGGCTGCCCCACCGTGGTCGTGCACGGCGCGCGTGACCGGATCATTCCTGTCAATGCCAGTCAGGCACTGCACCAACAGATTCCAGGAAGTGAGCTCGTCGTGCTGTCCCGATCGGGTCATTGTCCACAACTCGACGATCCGGATGCCGTGGTTCGGATCATCACTGAGATCGGTGTGGCCGCGTGATGGGCGTACTGCATCAGCTGCGCGATGTCGTGGCGGCCGCTGTAGTTCTGCAGCGTCGCGGTCTGGTCGACCTGAGCGATCCCCTTGCAGCGCTCCGTGCGTCCCATGCCTTACGCAAGTACGGGTCGTTCGGCGGTCTGATCACCCACGCCGCTGCGCGATACGGTGACACGACTGCACTTGTCGACGAAGCCGGAACCCTGAGCTTCCGCGATCTGGAACGAACGTCGAATGCGTTGGCCCGCGGACTGTCCCGCAAGGGAGTCGAAGCGGGATCGGTAGTCGGCGTCCTCGAACGCAATCACCGGGGACTGATGCTCGCACTGGCGGCGGCGGGCAAGATCGGCGCCAGAGTGGTACTGCTCAACACCGGATTCGCAGCACCGCAGCTGGCCGACGTCTGTACGCGGGAGAGTGTTTCGGCGGTTGTGGCCGATGAGGAGTTCACAGCACTACTCGACGCGCTGCCGCCAGGTATCGAGAAGATCGTCGGATGGGTTGATGCCGCAACGACGCGTAGCACGTTGGATACCGTCGCGCGGGACGAGTGGACCGATCCGTTGCCCGCGCCGGGCAGGCTCGGTGGGATGGTCTTGTTGACCAGCGGTACCACCGGAACACCCAAGGGTGCACCGCGAAACAAGGTCAGCCCGTTGCAATCCGCCCAGTTGCTCGACCGGATCCCGTGGCCGGCCGGCGGAGCCTACTGTGTGGCGGCACCGATGTTCCATGCCACTGGGCTGGCGACCTGCTCGCTGGGACTTGCACTGGGCAACCGCGTCGTGTTGGCCCGCCGATTCGAGCCCGAGGACACACTTGCGTCGATCGAGAACCACCGGGCGGGCGCGCTCATCGTCGTGCCGACGATGTTGCAGCGAATCCTCGACCTGGGTCCCGATGTGCTCGGGCGCTATGACACCTCCTCGCTGGAGGTGGTGTTCGCTGCCGGTTCTGCGCTTTCGCCAGACCTCTGCCGGCGCACGGCAGACGTGTTCGGCGACGTGCTCTACAACCTGTACGGGTCGACCGAAGTCGCTGTCGCAGCCGTCGCCACCCCCAGCGAACTGCGGGCGGCCCCGGGCACCGTGGGACGTCCACCGGTCGGATGCGCCGTGGCCGCCTACGACGAGCAACGCCGCAGGATCACCGAACCCGGGCGTAGCGGAACGCTTTTCGTGTCCAGCGGGCTGAGCTTCTCGGGGTACACCGACGGTGGACACAAGGAGATCGTCGACGGTCTGTTGTCCTCGGGGGACACCGGGCATTTCACCGCCGACGGGTTGTGGTTCGTCGACGGTCGTGACGACGACATGATCGTCTCCGGGGGAGAGAACGTCTTCCCACTCGAGGTCGAGAACCTGCTCGCCGACCACCCGGCGGTGGTCGAATCATGTGTCCTCGGCGTGGACGACGATGACTTCGGAAAACGATTGCGAGCTTTCGTGGTTCGCAATCCGGATTCTGATCTGGATGCCGATGGTGTCAGGACGTATGTCCGTGCCGGGCTGGCCCGGCACAAGGTTCCCCGGGACGTGATCTTCGTCGACTCGTTGCCGCGCAACGAGACCGGAAAAGTCCTCAAAGGAGCGTTGCGGAAGGAGTTCCGATGAATACGACCCCATTCGGAAGTGGACAGGTGGTGGCGATCACCGGCGGTGCGCGGGGGATCGGCAGGGCGACCGGGGCGGCGTTTCTGCGCGCCGGTGCGCGGGTCGCACTGGGCGACATCGACGCCGAGTTGGTCGAGAAGACGGCGGGCGAACTCGTCGAGGCGACCGGGGGTGTGGTGTGCGGGCTGCCGCTCGATGTCACCGACCGGGCATCGTTCTCGTCGTTTCTCGACGCGACCCAGGAACGGCTCGGCCCACTGGGCGCGCTGGTGAACAACGCAGGCATCATGCCGACCGGCGAGTTCACGCAGGAGAACGACGACATGACCGACCGGATGGTCGCGATCAACCTGAGTGGTGTCCTCTACGGATCGAAGCTCGCTGCGAACCGGATGGCCGGGCGCCGCGGTCACATCGTCAACGTGGCGTCGCTGGCCGGTGTGAGCGCCTTTCCGGGATTGGCCACCTACTGCGCCACCAAGCACGCGGTCGTGGGGTTCTCCGAGGCGCTGCACCTCGAACTGGCCGCTACGGGAATCGGAGTCACCGCGGTGCTGCCCGGCGTGGTGCACACCGAACTGTCTGCCGGGCACAGCACTCCGAAATGGATTCGGCCGATCGCTGAGGTCGAACCCGAGGATGTCGCGGCTGCGATCGTCTCCGCAGTAGGAAGCCGCAAGAACACGATTGCGGTACCTCGGACCCTGGGCGCGATGATCAAAGTCGCCTCCGGCCTACCCGACAGCGTGCGGCACCGACTCTCCCGCACTGCCCATTTCGACACCGCATTCACCCATGTCGACGCGGAAGCACGGGCGGCCTACCACCGGCGTCTCGACATCTGAGGGCCTCAAAGCTGGCCGTGGCGAGGCGGTTTCGTGCCGGAGAGCGTGTAGTTGCCGATGTGACGGATCTTCCAGCGGGTCGCGTCGTGCAAGGTGTGCGTGCGCGCGTCACGCCAGTAGCGTGACAAGTTGCCCGACGCCGACGCGCTGCGAGTCCCGCCGAATTCGAACAATGCGCTGCCCGCTTCCACCGCGGCGCGCGCGGCGGCCACCTTGGCGATCGCGACCGCGATCGAGGCCGCCGCCGCGCTGTCCTCGGTGAGATCGGCCCGGGCCGCGTCGATCTGCCGGGCCGCCTCGGCGAGTAACGCCTGCGCGCCCCGCACCGTCACGGTCAGCTCACCGGCGACCTGTACGAGGGTCGGGTCTTCGACGGCGCTGGACACCGACGCCTCGAAATGCGGACGGGCGTTGGCCGCCTGACGCACCCCTTCCTCCAGCGCGGCGGTCGCGATGCCCACATCGAGAGCTGCGTGCAGCAGCTGAGCCCGCGCCCCGTAGACCGTGGGCCGTGTGAAGATCGGGCTGAACTCGACGACGTGCTCCGCCGGCACCTCGACGGCATCGAGCGTGACGGTGCCCGAGGCCGTGGTCCGCTGGCCCATGCCATCCCAGTCGTCGACAACTTCGACCCCGTGGGCATCGCGTGGGACGAACGCGATGGCCTTGGGGGTGGTGGCCGTCGGCACCAGCCCCGAGCCATCCGAGCGCGACGCCCGCACGATCAGCCAGTCGGCGAACAACGCCCCCGTCGAGTAGTACTTGCGGCCGTCGAGTACATAGCCCGGGCCCGAGGGGGCGAGCGTCGTGGTGTCCACGTCGACGGGATGAGGACCCCGTTCGGACTGGGCATTGGCGAACAGCGCCCCATCCAGCACCAGGCCGTAGAAGTACGCCTGCTGCTCCGGCGTGCCCTGCAGACGCAAAGCCTCCAGGAACGTGAAATGCGAATGCGGAATCTGGCCGATCGACGGGTCGCCGTGCGCGATCAGTCGCAGCACCTCGGCGAGCACCGACACGGGCACGTCGAGCCCGCCGTAGTCGGCCGGCACCGTCACGGCCAGCAGCCCCGATTCCTTGAGGGCCCGCACCTGCTCGTGCGGCAGGGCCCGGTGCGCGTCACGGGCGCCGGCCTCCTCGGCGAACGAACTCGACAGCTGCGCCGCGGCGGCGAGCGCGGCCCGGGCCGAGGAGATGCGGGTAGCGCCGGCCAGATCGGTCATCGCGGTGTACCGACGAACGGGATCGAGGCGGGCGCACCGGCTTGTGCGCCTCCGCCGAACAGCCCGCGCTCGCGCAGGATCGGCACCACGCCCTCGCCGAACCAGAACAGCTCCTCCAGATGCGGATAGCCGGAAAAGATGAACTCGTCGATACCGATCTCGGCGTACTCGGCGATCCGGTCGGCGACCTCGGTGTGGGACCCGACCAGCGCGGTGCCTGCCCCGCCGCGCACCAGCCCGACGCCCGACCACAGGTTGGGGGCGATTTCCAGGCTGCGGGCGTCGCTCCAGGTGCCGTTGGCGCGGTTGCCCTCGTGCAGGGCACGCATGCGTTTCTGGCCCTCGGACTGGCTGCGCGCCAGTCCGGCCTGTGCGGCGGCGACGGTCTCCTCGTCCAGGGCGGCGACCAGCCGATCGGCCTGGGCCCACGCCTCCTCGGAGGTGTCACGCGAAATGGTGTGCAGGCGGATACCGAAACGCAGTTTGCGTCCCTGCTCCTCACCCAGCGCCCGGATCCACTCGATCTTCTCCCGCACCGCGGCCGGTGGCTCGCCCCAGGTCAGGTAGACGTCGGAGTGTCGGGCCGCCACCGGTCCGGCCGCCTGCGAGCTGCCGCCGAAGTACAGCGGCGGTACCGGGGTCGGGGGCAGGGCCAGCGAGGCCTCCTCGACGTCGATGTACTCACCCTTGTGGGTCACGGTCTCGCCGGCCCACAACCGGCGCACCACGTCGAGGAACTCGTCGCAACGCGCATACCGGGCGTCCTTGTCCAGGTGGTCGCCGAAGGCCCGCTGCTCGTGCGCCTCGCCGCCGACGACGACGTTGAGCAGAATCCGGCCGGGTGCGTGCCGGGCGAACGTCGCGGCCATCTGAGCCGACAACGTCGGGCTCACCAGACCTGGGCGGAACGCGACCAGGAACGCCAGCGACGTGGTCTCACGGGCCAGCAGCGCCGCGGTGATGAAGGCGTCCTCGCACCAGGCACCCGTCGGGATCAGCGCGCCCGTGAAACCAAACCGCTCGGCCGAGCGGACGATCGACGCCAGGTAGTCGATCGAGGCCTCGCGGTCACCACCGGCAGAACCGGCCGGCGTGCCGTGGCCGCCGCCGACGATGAGCCGGCTGTCGCCGTAGGTGGGTAGGAACCAGTGCAGAGAGACAGTCACGAACAGGACATCTTGGTGTCGAATCGGCTGTTGCACACGGGTAAAAATCGCGCTGATCCAGACACCTGTCAGGGTCGCGGTGTCGTGGAGCGGCAGATCAGCTCGCGACGACCCAGATTGCCTCGGCAGCCGGATTGCCCAGCTCGACCTGGACGCTGGTGTCGTCTCCCGTGGCGGTGGCGCTACCTGGATTTCCCGGGTTCTCGATGGCCACCGAGATGACGCCGGCGAAATCGCGCCGCGCCACCACCCGGACCCGTGAATCGAGGCTGATCCCGACGCTGTCGAAATACCGCAACATCTCCGGATCGGCATCGGAGATGCGGGCCACCGTACCGGCGTCGCCGTCCTGGCACGCCGAGAGCTGGCGGGCCGGCGGGGTGGGCACCTGGCCATCGGCGGCCGGGATCGGATCTCCGTGCGGATCGCGCGTCGGGTGGCCCAGCTTGGCGTCGATCCGGTCCAGCATCCGGTCACTCACGGCGTGCTCGAGGATCTCGGCCTCGTCGTGCACCTCGTCCCAGCCGTAGCCCAGCTCCTGGACCAGGAACGTCTCCATCAGCCGGTGCCGGCGGACCATCGCCAACGCCGCGCGCCGGCCGGCATCGGTCAGCGTCACCGCGCCGTACTTCTCGTGGTGGACCAGGCCCTGGTCGGCGAGTTTGCGAATGGATTCGGACGCCGTGGATGCCGACACGCCGATCCGCTCGGCCAGCAGTTTTGTGCTGACCTTTTCGCGAGACCACTCCTGGGCTGTCCAGATGACTTTCAGATAGTCCTGGGCAACCGTGGAGAGGTCTTGGTGGTTACCGTCTGGACTCACAGTAGGAAAGTTTAGGCAATCATCACCTGATCGGGGGATCTAGAGCAGACCGCGTCGCGTTCGGGTCGTAGGCTGATCGCGTGCAGCGCTGGCGTGGGCAGGACGAGATCCCCACGGACTGGGGCAGGTGTGTAGTCACCATCGGGGTGTTCGACGGGGTTCACCGCGGACACGCAGAGTTGATCAGCCATGCGGTGAAAGCCGGCCGATCACGCGGAGTACCGGTGGTTCTCATGACCTTCGATCCCCATCCGATGGAGGTGGTGTTTCCGGGCAGTCATCCGGCACAGCTGACCACGCTGACCCGGCGTGCCGAGCTGGTCGAGGAACTCGGTGTGGACGTGTTCCTGGTCATGCCGTTCACCTCGGATTTCATGAAGCTCACGCCCGAGCGCTACATCCACGAGTTGTTGGTCGAAGACCTGCACGTGCTCGAAGTGGTGGTCGGGGAGAACTTCACCTTCGGCAAGAAGGCCGCCGGGAACGTCGAGATGCTGCGCAAGGCAGGGGAGCGGTTCGGCTTCGCGGTCGAGAGCATGTCGTTGGTGACCGAATCGCTCGATGCCGAGCATCGCGACGAGCGGGTCACCTTCTCCTCGACATACATCCGTTCCTGCGTCGACGCCGGTGACGTCGTGGCGGCCGCCGAAGCGCTGGGCCGTCCGCACCGCGTCGAAGGCGTGGTGGTGCGCGGCGACGGGCGCGGCCGGGTACTGGGGTTCCCGACAGCCAACGTGGCGCCACCGATGTTCTCGGCGATTCCGGCGGACGGGGTGTACGCCGCCTGGTTCACCGTGCTGGGGCACGGCCCGGTGATGGGAACGGTGACGCCCGGTGAGCGGTATCAGGCCGCGGTGTCGGTGGGTACCAACCCGACCTTCTCCGGGCGGACCCGCACGGTCGAGGCATTCGTGCTCGATACCGAGGCCGATCTGTACGGTCAGCATGTCGCGGTCGATTTCGTGTCCCGGATCCGGGGCATGGAAAAGTTCGACCGGGTGGAAGAACTGGTCGCGGAGATGAAGCGGGACGCCGACAAGGCGCGCACGCTTCTGAGTTCACACTGAGTCGGGATTTAATTCGCGGCTCGCCGCGGTGCTAAACTCTGCTCCGATCCGGTGCATGCTGCAGTCCGCGGTGGCTGTGCCGAGAATATGTTCGCGGGACTGAAATGATGGAGTTACTTTCGTGGCGCTTACTGCCGAGCAGAAAAAAGAAATCCTGACCAGCTACGGTCTGCACGAGACCGACACCGGTTCACCGGAGGCCCAGGTCGCCCTGCTGACCAAGCGGATCTCGGATCTGACCGAGCACCTCAAGCAGCACAAGCACGACCACCACTCGCGTCGCGGTCTGCTGCTGCTGGTCGGCCGTCGTCGCCGGCTGCTGAAGTACGTCGCCCAGGTTGACGTGGCGCGCTACCGCTCGCTGATCGAGCGCCTCGGGCTGCGTCGCTGACGCGGCGTCAGTGCCACCACTTTCCGCGGCTGCCCCCCAGGGGGCAGCCGCGCTACTTTTCCTCGGCGGTCTGACCGCATGCTCGTCCGCGGCGGCCGCGGACATGAAGGCAGGGGACTGCCTGAAGATGAGCGGCACGTACGAGCGCCCGGACTCCAGTCGGGCGGAGTGCGGCAGCGAAGCGTCGAACTACAAGGTCATCTCCACAGTCACCGACAGCGACCAGTGCCCAGTCGACGTCGACACCTATTACTCGGTGCGCAGCGCGTTCAGTGAAGAGACCCAGACGCTCTGTCTGGACATCGACTGGATCGCCGGCGGCTGTATGAGCATCGATCCGGAGAACGACAAAGACCCGTATCGGGTGGACTGCGCGGATTCGTCTGCGCCCCACCGGCAACGGGCCACCGAGGTTCTGCGCGGGGTGTCGAACGTCGATCAGTGCGCCAGCGGAGTGGGCTACGCCTACTCGGAACGCCAGTTCACCGTATGCGTGGAGGACGTGTCCTAGCTGGCACGGATGGCTGTTGGGACGTTGCTCCCGTGTAACATGAGGGCGTTCAGTGGCTGGAATCTGCGCTGAACACAGGGTGCGGCACCCGCGAACTGCGGGCGCTGTTCCTGCGAGTCATATCGGGCCCGCCTGGACGGGCGGTCTTCGGTAGTGGCTGCCGGAACCCCGACACAGGGATCATCTCTGGGGGTTATCCGGCCGCTTCGATCGACGGCCGTAGCCGTATCCAGGGCCCGTGGCGCATCGCCACCGTGACGCCGCGAAAACAGTTGAATGAATTCGAAAGAGGCCAACGGACTCTATGTCTGTAGTTGAACTTGAAGACGGTGTGTTCGAATCCACCGCAATCCTCGACAACGGGAGCTTCGGCACCCGCACCATCCGTTTCGAGACCGGGCGGCTCGCGCAGCAGGCCGCCGGCTCCGTCGTCGCCTACCTCGACGACGAGACCATGCTGCTGAGCGCCACCACTGCCAGCAAGACGCCGAAGGACCACTTCGACTTCTTCCCGCTGACCATCGACGTCGAGGAGCGGATGTACGCCGCGGGCCGGATCCCCGGCTCGTTCTTCCGGCGTGAGGGCCGTCCGTCGACCGACGCGATCCTGACCTGTCGCCTGATCGACCGGCCGCTGCGCCCGTCGTTCGTCAGCGGTCTGCGTAACGAGATCCAGGTCGTGGTGACGGTGCTGAGCCTGGATCCGAAGGATCTGTACGACGTGCTGGCCATCAACGCCGCGTCCGCGTCGACGCAGATTTCCGGTCTGCCGTTCTCCGGTCCCGTCGGCGGCGTGCGCGTCGCCCTGATCAATGATCCGACTGTCGGCACCGCCGACGGTGGCCAGTGGGTTGCCTTCCCGACCGTCGAGCAGCTGGAGAAGGCTGTCTTCGACATGGTCGTGGCGGGCCGCAAGGTGGGCGACGACGTCGCGATCATGATGGTCGAGGCCGAAGCCACCGAGAACGTGATCGAGTTGGTCGCCGGCGGCGCCCAGGCTCCTACCGAGGCCGTCGTCGCCGAGGGCCTTGAGGCGGCCAAACCGTTCATCGCGACCCTGTGCGATGCGCAGGCTGCGCTGGCGGAGAAGGCTGCCAAGGAGATCGCCGAGTACCCGCTGTTCCCCGATTACGAGGCAGACGTCTACGACGCCGTGGCCGCGGTGGCCACCGACGCGCTGTCGGAGGCACTGACCATCGCGGGCAAGCACGAGCGCGACGACCGCACCAACGAGATCAAGGTCGAGGTGCTCGAGCGTCTCGGCGAGACTTACGCCGGCCGCGAGAAGGAGATCGGCGCGGCGTACCGCTCGCTGACCAAAAAGCTTGTGCGTCAGCGCATCCTGACCGACCACTTCCGGATCGACGGCCGTGGTGTCACCGACATCCGTGCGCTCTCGGCCGAGGTGGCCATCATCCCGCGGGCGCACGGCAGCGCGCTGTTCGAGCGCGGCGAGACCCAGATCATGGGTGTCACCACGCTGGACATGGTCAAGATGGCCCAGCAGATCGACTCGCTGGGGCCCGAGACGTCCAAGCGCTACATGCACCACTACAACTTCCCGCCGTTCTCGACCGGTGAGACCGGCCGCGTCGGTTCGCCCAAGCGCCGCGAGATCGGCCACGGCGCGCTGGCCGAGCGTGCGCTGGTGCCCGTGCTGCCCAGCGTCGAGGAGTTCCCGTACGCGATCCGCCAGGTGTCGGAGGCATTGGGCTCCAACGGTTCCACCTCGATGGGCTCGGTGTGTGCCTCGACCCTGTCGCTGCTGAACGCCGGTGTACCGCTCAAGGCGCCGGTGGCCGGCATCGCCATGGGTCTGGTCTCCGACGAGGTCAACGGCGAGACCCGCTACGTGACGCTGACCGACATCCTCGGCGCCGAGGATGCCTTCGGCGACATGGACTTCAAGTGCGCAGGCACCAAGGACTTCGTCACCGCGCTGCAGCTCGACACCAAGCTCGACGGCATCCCGTCGAAGGTGCTGGCGGGCGCACTGAGCCAGGCCAAGGACGCGCGCCTGACCATCCTGGACGTGATGGCCGAGGCCATCGACGCCCCCGATGAGATGAGCCCGTACGCACCGCGGATCACCACGATCAAGGTTCCGGTCGACAAGATCGGCGAGGTCATCGGGCCCAAGGGCAAGATGATCAACTCGATCACCGAGGAGACCGGTGCGTCGATCTCGATCGAGGATGACGGCACGGTGTTCGTCGGTGCCTCCAACGGCGAAGCCGCGCAGGCCGCGATCGACAAGATCAACGCCATCGCCAACCCGCAGCTGCCCAAGATCGGTGAGCGGTTCCTCGGGACCGTGGTCAAGACAACCGATTTCGGTGCGTTCGTGTCGCTGCTGCCGGGTCGTGACGGCCTGGTCCACATCTCCAAGCTGGGCCGCGGCAAGCGGATCAACAAGGTCGAAGATGTGGTGAAGGTCGGCGACAAGCTCCGCGTGGAGATCGCCGACATCGACAACCGCGGCAAGATCTCGCTGGTGCTCGTGGACGAAGAGACTGCGGAGAAGGCGGATCCGGCTGCCGACGGCGCCCCGGCCACCGCCGACGCCGCCGCCGCCGAGTCCTGATCACCTCAGCTCGATACAAGGCGTTTGCACTGAATACCACTGATGTCCGCCGGACAGATCTGCCCGGCGGACTCCGGGTGGTCACTGAGTACATCCCGTCGGTGCGTTCGGCATCCGTCGGGGTCTGGGTAGGTGTCGGTTCCCGCGACGAAGGACGAAGCGTCGCGGGTGCCGCCCACTTCCTGGAACACCTGCTGTTCAAGGCCACCCCGACGCGCAGCGCAGTCGATATTGCACAGGCTGTCGATGCCGTCGGTGGTGAGCTGAACGCGTTCACGACGCGCGAGCACACCTGCTACTACGCACATGTGCTCGACTCCGACCTGGAACTCGCCGTCGACCTGGTGGCCGACGTCGTGTTGCGGGGCCGTTGTGCCACCGAGGATGTCGAGGTGGAGCGCGACGTCGTCCTCGAAGAGATCGCCATGCGCGACGACGATCCCGAGGACAGTCTCGGTGACGTGTTCCTGACAGCGATGTTCGGCGATCACCCGGTCGGACGGCCGGTGATCGGCAGCGTCGAGTCCATCGAGACGATGACGCGCGCGCAGTTGCACTCCTTCCACGTGCGCCGTTACACGCCCGAACGGATGATCGTGGCGGTGGCGGGCAACATCGACCACGACGTGGTCGTTTCGCTCGTGCGGCAGCATTTCGGTCCGCGACTGGAACCCGGACGCACCGCGGTGGCACCGCGCAAAGGGGCGGGACGTGTCGTCGGCAAGCCGTCGCTGCTCGTGGTCGACCGCGACGGAGAGCAGACCCACGTGTCGCTGGGCGTTCGCACGCCCGGCCGGCACTGGGAACACCGGTGGGCGCTGTCGGTGCTCAACACCGCCCTTGGTGGCGGCCTGAGTTCCCGTCTGTTCCAGCAGATCCGGGAATCCCGCGGCCTGGCCTACTCGGTGTATTCGACGGTCGACACCTTTGCCGACAGCGGTGCGCTCTCGGTGTATGCCGGCTGTCAGCCCGAGCGGTTCGACGAAGTCGTCCGGGTGACCACCGAGGTGCTGGAAGGCGTTGCCAGAGACGGGATCACCGCCGACGAGTGCCGGATCGCCAAGGGCTCGTTGCGTGGTGGGCTGGTGCTGGGTCTGGAGGACTCCGGATCGCGCATGCACCGGATCGGCCGCAGTGAGCTCAATTACGGCGAACACCGGACCATCGATCACACGCTGGCCCAGATCGAGGCCGTCACCCTCGAAGAGGTCAATGCGGTGGCACATCAGTTGCTGTCCCGCGACTACGGTGCGGCCGTACTCGGCCCGCATCGATCGAAAAAGACTCTGCCGCAACAGCTTCAAACTATCGTCGGCTGACCCGCTAAGCTGGGTCCGATGACGGGACTCTCGCGGCGCAATGTTCTGATCGGTTCGCTCGTGGCGGCGGCTGCCGTCGGAGCCGGTGTGGGTAACGCCGCACCGGCGTTCGCGACTCCGGTAGATGACCAGATCGCCGAACTGGAACATCGTGACAACGCCCTGATCGGCTTGTCCGCGACCAATCTGGATTCCGGACGGACACTCACGCACCGGCCCGACGAGATGTTCGCGATGTGTTCGACGTTCAAGGGGTATGCCGCGGCGCGCGTGCTGCAGATGGTCGGGCGTGGGCAGATCTCACTGGACAACCGGGTGTTCGTCGACCCGGAGGCGCTCGTGCCGAACTCTCCGGTCACCGAGACCCATGCCGGTTCCGAGATGACGCTGGCGGAGCTGTGTCAGGCGGCACTGCAGCGGAGTGACAACACTGCGGGCAACCTGCTGCTGAAAACGATTGACGGGCCTGCCGGCATCACCGCGTTCGCTCGTAGCATCGGAGATGAGCGCACCCGGCTGGACCGCTGGGAGGTCGAGCTGAACTCGGCGATTCCCGGGGACCCGAGAGATACGTCCACTCCGGCGGCGCTGGCGATCGGATACCGCGAGATCCTGGTCGGTGACGCGTTGAGCCCGCCGCAGCGGCGCCAGCTGCAGGACTGGATGCGGGCCAACCAGACCTCGAGCGTGCGTGCCGGACTGCCGGAGGGCTGGACCACCGCCGACAAGACCGGCAGCGGGGACTACGGCAGCACCAACGACGTCGGAATCGCCTATGGGCCGAACGGGCAACGGTTGCTGTTGGCGGTGATGACGCGGTCGCAGGCCGACGACCCGAAGGCCGACAACCTGCGTCCGCTCATCGGTGAGTTGACCGCGCTGATTCTGCCGGCGCTACTCTGAGTGTTCGGCGGATTCGATTGCGGTCGAGCCGTTCTCGGTGTCCTGGATTGCGATCTGGCGGGCGCCGGCGGGGTTCTGCGACAACGGCACACGCACGGTCAGGATGCCGCGCTCGTAGCCGGCGGTGATGTTGTCCTCATCGGCCTCGGCGGGCAGGGTCACGGTGCGCAGGAACGAGCCGTAGGAGAACTCCGACCGCGCGGTGGTGTCGGCACGCTCTGAACGCTCGGCCTTCACGGTCAGCTGGCCGTCGGCGACAGTGATCTGAACGTCGTTGGCCGGATCGATACCGGGGATCTCGGCCCGCAGTTCGTAGTGGTCCTCGGTGACCTCGTCCTCGATGCGCATGAGGTTGCGCTCGAAGATCGGACGCAGGCGGGGGAACGGGGTGATGCCGGCGAAGAACTCCGAGAGCTCGGGCAGCAGCGGGCGGGGCTGGTGCGCGACGGGCAGGTTGACCATGGGTGACTCCTCAGTCCTGGAACGTCGATCGGAGGAAAAGACCTTGTAACGCTTGCCCTTTCGATCCAAGCACCGACGTGGAGCCACTGGCCGAATGTGTGGTTAACAGCGCGCGTACGCGTGGCTGCTAGGTCACCCGCATCGAGTCGTCGCGCTGTAGGACGAAGAAATACGGCTTCCGGGAGTTCCGCAGGTCCATCGCCCCGATCACGGTGTCGTCGGACAGCCGCCGGAACACGTCGTTGATGGGTAGCTGGTCGTAGACCATCGTCGCGGTGTCCACGCCGCGGTACCGGGTGGTGCGCAACCTGGCCTTGGGCGCGCGGGTCTGCAGCAGGGGCCGCAACGCCGCGATCGGCCCTGTCATCGACCGGTTCCGAAGCAGAGGGATTTTGGTCGACACCCCGAGGCCGCCGAATGCCAGCAGCGGGTTGAGGGCCCACAGCGAGGTGCCGTCGCCGGTGGGGAACAACAGGGGGTGCACGGTCTCGGCATCGACGAACTGCTTGCCCCACCAACCGCTGGCCGCCAGCAGACCATCCATCGGATGTCCGGTGGGTAGTTCGGCGCCGTGCCAGGTGCCGAGCATGAACTCCGGCTCCACAGCCTCGGCCGCGTCGAAGATTGCCAGCGCCTCGGCGGTGGTCGTCGGCACGGTGGGTAACAACTGCTGCAGCAACATGGACACCACCATACTTGACACGTGTCAAGTTTGACCCTGCCGGGGTGCAAATCGCCCGGCCGACGGGATTCGGCCGGGCGATCGCGAGGGGTTTGCCTACACCAGGACTGTGCCCGGATCGGTGAACGGCATGTCGAGGTCGGCGGCGACCTGCTCGGACAGCAGCGCACCTTCGTGCGTCGACAGACCCTTGGCCAGCGCTTGGTCGGCCGCGCAGGCGGCCTTCCAGCCCTTGTCGGCCAACTTGAGGACGTACGGCATGGTGGCGTTGGTCAGTGCGAAGGTCGACGTGCGCGGCACGGAGCCGGGCATGTTGGCCACGCAGTAGAACACCGTGTCGTGCACGGCGAACGTCGGGTCGTCATGGGTGGTGGGGCGGGAGTCCTCGAAGCAGCCGCCCTGGTCGATGGCGATGTCGACCAGCACCGCGCCCGGCTTCATGTGGGCCACGGTCGAATTGGTGACCAACTTGGGTGCCTTGGCGCCCGGGATCAACACCGCGCCGATCACCAGATCTGCCTTCTTGACGGCCTCTTCGAGCTCCAGGCTGGACGAGTAACGCGTTTCGATGCCGGCGTTGGTCTCGTTGTCGATCTTGCGCAGCGTGTTGATGTTCAGGTCGAACACGGTGACGTGGGCGCCCATGCCCTTGGCGATGCGGGCCGCGTTGTAGCCGGCCACGCCACCGCCGATGACGACGACCTCGGCCGGTGCGACACCGGGAACGCCACCCATCAGAACTCCGCGGCCACCCTGCGTGCGCATCAGGTGGTACGAGCCGACCTGCGCGGACAGCCGGCCGGCGACCTCGCTCATCGGCGCCAACAGCGGCAGCGCACCATCAGCGGTCTGCACCGTCTCGTAGGCGATCGAGGTGGTGTTCGAGGCGAGCAGCGCGTCGGTGCATTCCTTGGACGCCGCCAGATGTAGATAGGTGAACAGCGTCTGGCCCTTGCGCATGCGCGAGTACTCCGCCGCGATGGGCTCCTTGACCTTGAGGAGCAGCTCGGCATCGGCCCAGACCTGATCGGCAGTGGTGACGATCTCCGCGCCTGCGGCCTTGAAGTCGTTGTCGGTGATGGCCGAACCCTCGCCGGCGCCGGCCTGGATGATCACGTCGTGGCCGCGTCGGGTCAGTTCCGCCACGCCCGCCGGGGTGATGGCCACGCGGTACTCGTTGTTCTTGATCTCGGTCGGGATGCCGACGAGCATGCTCGCTCCTTCAAAGTTGGGGTGCTGAAAATAAGTGTGAAGAACCTTCGGTAAGTGAGCAATATCTCCGACGAAGATTCGTTAAGCTCGTCGAGTGGCGGAAGAATCATCAAACTTGCCCGGGCGTGCGGCCCGTTCGCCGAAGGATGTTCGGCCTGATCTCGACGACGTGGACCGGCGCATCCTGTTGGCGCTGCACGCCGACGCCCGCATGTCCAACAGCGCACTGGCGGAGACGGTCGGTATCGCCGCCTCGACCTGCCACGGTCGGGTGCGCAGGCTCCAGGAGATCGGAGTGATCCGCGGCTTCTACACCGATATCGATCCGGCTGCCGTGGGACTCAGTCTGCAGGCAATGATCTCGGTGAGTCTGCAATCGAACGCGCGGGGCAAGATCCGCAATTTCATTGCCCACATCCGCACCCGGCCGCAGGTGATGGACGTGTACTTCCTGGCCGGGGGAGACGATTTCATCCTGCACGTGGCCGCGCGTGACACCGATGACCTGCGGGCATTCGTGGTGGAAAACCTCAACGCCGACGCCGACGTCGCCGGGACGCAGACCTCGCTGATCTTCGAGCATCTGCGTGGGGCGTCACCGCTCTGACGTCACTGCGCGCGCAGCACCAGTCCGTTGCCGTCGGTGTCGGAGAGTCTCAGTTCGTCGGCGTCGATGGATGTCTGGACTGTGCCGTTGAGGACCCGCAACACGGCTTGCTCGATCTCGTTGATCTCCGGTGCGCAGGCCATCTTGGTGGTGGCCAGCGGGCCGAACTCGATCACTGCCGGCGACCCGGAAACGGTGGCGCGGCCGGTGATTCGATTGCAGCCCGTCGAACCGCTGACGGCGCCGTCGTCGCCGATGGTCAGCGTGGGTTTGGCCTGCTCGAGTGCAACCGAGGTGCTGACCGCCTGCGCGGACACCAGGCTGGTGACCTGCCAGGTGGTGCCGGTGAGCGGGTGATCGGGGTCGGCCACTTTTTTGTCCCGCAGCGTGACGGTCGCAGCGTCGGTGCGCAAGGTGAGGGTGTCGCCCGACAACGACCAGGTTGGCTTGGCGCCGAACAACTTTGATACCCAGGCATCCGAATCGCCGACCGGTGGTGGGCAGGCCATCATGGTCATCGCCAGTTGGGTCGTGATCCGGCCATCGGCAAGATCGGCGGAGCCGGAACCATGGTTACAGCCGGCGAAGGTGCTGATCTGCTTCCCATCGAAACCGACCGTCAGCGGTCCGCCGCCGGGGATCTGCTCACCCTCCACCTGCTCCGAGATGAAGGTGCGACCGTTGAGGTCTGCGGCGTCGGCGGCCGCGTTCTCCGAGCATCCCATGAATGCAAGAACGGCAACGACGAACGGCACCACCTGGACAGGACGCATGGTTCCACCGTAGTTGGCAGATGCACGTGCGCTGCGGGTACTCGCAATCAGGTTGCCGGACAGCCGGTTTCGTCGTCCCTCGATCGGATCCCTTTCAGCCGGATACCGCGGGGCCTGCCGCTGTGCCTCGCACGCCTGCCGACGGCACGCCGGGGTGGCTGCGGATGCGCCCTCGGAACGTTACGTCGGTTACTTCTGCCGACGGGATGTGACGCACGTCGTCTCGCTGTCGCAATTTAATGTTTGCCGCACTCGGCCCGTTGCAGTTGCAGACGTCTCTGATCGTTTGCGAGAGTTCTGCTCGCTCACTCTGCTGACCAACTGGTTGGCCGCGTCAACAAGTTGGAGGTTTGCGCGTGGCCCCATCCGCCGTGACGTCGCGGGTCCGAGCCCAACGACGGTTCAAGCACTGGCGATACGACCCGCCGTACAAGACGGCGAGCGCGGGAATGATCATCCTGCTGGTCGCGGTGCTGACGTTGACCTGGATGCAGTTCCGCGGAACCTTCGAGAACAAGACGCAGCTGACCGTGTTGTCGGGTCGGGCTGGTCTGTCGATGGATCCGGGGTCCAAGGTCACCTTCAACGGTGTGCCGATCGGTCGGTTGGCTTCCATCGATGTCGTCACTGTCGACAACAATCCCGAGGCCAAGCTGACCTTGGATGTCAAGCCTCAGTATGTGAAGCTGATTCCGGAGAATGTGACCGCTGAACTGCGGGCGACGACGGTGTTCGGCAACAAGTACATCTCGTTCTTGTCGCCGCCGGACCCGTCGCCGACGCGGTTGTCGCCGGCGACGCCGATCCGGGCCCAGGGTGTGACCACGGAGTTCAACACGTTGTTCGAGACGATCACCGCGATCTCCGAACAGATCGACCCGATCAAGTTGAATCAGACGCTGACGGCGACGGGCCAGGCGTTGGATGGTCTGGGGGAGAAGTTCGGTCAGTCCATTGTCGACGGCAACGACACCTTGGGTGATCTGAATCTGCGGATGCCTCAGATTCGTCGTGACATCGCGGGGCTGGCTGATTTGGGTGAGGTGTATGCGAACGCGGGCCCGGATTTGTTCGATGGTTTGACCAATGCTGTGACGACGGCTCGCACACTCGACGAGCAGCGCGGCAATCTGGATCAGGCGCTGGTGGCCGCGGTCGGTTTCGGAAACACCGGCGGTGACATTTTGGAGCGGGGTGGGCCGTATCTGGTCCGCGGCGCCCAGGACCTGCTGCCGGTCAGCGAGATGCTCGACCGCAACAGCCCGGCGTTGGCGTGTTCTGTCCGCAACTATGCCGAGGCCGCGCCGAAGTTTGCCGCCCAGACCCGCAACGGTTACGCGCTTGAACTGCACGACTTCCTGATCGGGGCGGGCAACCCGTACGTCTATCCCGACAACCTGCCGCGGGTCAACGCCAAGGGCGGGCCCGAGGGCCGGCCCGGCTGCTGGCAGCCGGTCACCAAGGACCTGTGGCCGGCTCCGTATTTGGTGATGGATACCGGTGCATCGATCGCCCCGTACAACCACCTCGAGCTGGGACAACCGCTGGTGTCCGAGTACGTGTGGGGCCGCCAGATCGGCGCGGACACCATCAATCCGTAAGTGTCGGGACGAGTGGACGGCAGCGATCGCAGGCCGGCGTTCAACGTCCATCGTTCGAGCATCAGGGCGACAGGACAAAGTTTTCTCGGAGCGGCCCCAATACCGCCGGCAAGCACGGGCAGTAGGCTCCCAACCATGCGAGTTGGTGTTCTCGGGGCTAAGGGCAAAGTCGGCGCGACCATGGTGCACGCAGTCGAATCGGCGGCGGATCTGACATTTTCGACCGGGGTCGACGTCGGTGACTCGCTGAGCTTGCTCACCGACACCAAGACCGACGTGGTCATCGACTTCACCCATCCCGATGTGGTGATGGACAACCTGAAATTCCTCATCGACAACGGTATTCACGCGGTCGTCGGAACCACCGGATTCACCTGGGAGCGCATCGAACAGGTGGAGGCCTGGCTCAAGGAGAAGCCCGAGTCCGCGGTGCTCATCGCGCCGAACTTCGCCATCGGCGCCGTGCTGTCGATGCACTTCGCCCAGCAGGCGGCACGCTATTTCGAATCGGTCGAGATCATCGAACTGCACCACCCGCACAAGGCCGACGCTCCGTCCGGCACCGCCGCACGTACCGCGAAGCTCATCGCCGAGGCGCGAAAAGGCATGCCGCCCAACCCGGACGCCACCAGCACCGGTCTGGAGGGGGCCCGCGGCGCCGATGTGGACGGGGTGCCGGTGCACTCGGTGCGGCTGGCCGGCCTGGTCGCCCACCAGGAGGTGCTGTTCGGAACGCAGGGGGAGACGCTGACGATCCGGCACGACAGCCTGGACCGGTCCTCGTTCGTGCCGGGCGTGCTGCTGGCCGTGCGGAAGGTCGGCGAGCGGCCCGGCCTGACCATCGGCATTGAGCCGCTGCTCGACCTGTCGTGAGCGACGGCGCGCGGTCGCTGCGCATCCAACTGGTGATCGGCTTCATGTGCCTGGCGCTGATCGTCTACTTCCTCATGCTGGGACGCACCGCGCTCATCTTCATCACCTCGGGTGAGCCGGCCGCAATCGGGCTGGGCGTGGCACTGCTGGTGTTTCCGCTGATCGGTATCTGGGTGTTGGTGACCACGCTGCGGGCCGGTCTGGCGCATCAACGATTGGCTCGGCTCGCCCGTGAACAGGACATGGAACTCGACGTCAGCGAGCTGCCGACCCGGCCATCGGGCCGTATCGAACGCGACGCGGCCGACGAACTGTTCGGGACGGTGAAGGCCGAACTGGAGGCCGACCCGGACAACTGGGTTCGCTGGTACCGGTTGGCCCGCGCCTATGACTTCGCCGGTGACCGGGGCCGCGCGCGCGAGACCATGCGCACGGCGGTGCGGATGCAGGAACAACAGTCGTCATGACCAAGACGCTGCTGGTGGTGCATCACACGCCGTCTCCGGCAACGCGAGAGCTTCTCGAGGCGGTACTCGCCGGCGCGCACGATCCGGACGTCTCCGGGGTTGAGGTGCAGTCCAAGCCTGCGTTAGCTGCGACCGTCAGTGACATGTTGGCCGCCGACGGTTACTTGTTCGGCACCACAGCCAATTTCGGCTACATGAGCGGCGCATTGAAGCACTTCTTCGATACCGTGTACTACCCGAGCCTCGATCACGTGGCCGGGCGCCCGTACGGGCTGTGGGTACATGGCAACAACGACACGGTCGGTGCTGCGGGTGCGGTCGACAAGATTGTGACCGGGCTGGCGTTGGCCAAAGCGGCTGACGTGCTTGAAGTTACGGGAGTGGTGGACGGAGCCGTCCGTGAGCGCGCCTACGAGTTGGGCGGCACGTTGGCTGCCACGCTGATGGACTGACGAGAGGACAGCTATGCCGGGGATCGCCGAACTTGCACTCGGAGCCGCGCCCATCGCCGGTGGCGCGATGCTCGGGGTGATCGCAGGCAACCTCAAACCGCCGGACATCCGCGGCATGATCACCAAGGACCTCGATCTGTTGGACCGGTTGCCCGCCGAAGACGTCGAACGCAAAGCGCGGCTCAAGGCCAGTATCGACGAACGTATCGACGGCTTGATCGATGCGAGTGACCGCAGCCGCGAAATCCGTGAGGCCGCGATGTCCTACCGTGGAAACTGGCGGGACATCGTCGTTTTCATCTGCGCGCTGCTGTTCACGTTCATCTGGTGGAACGTCAGTCACAGCCGCTCCAACTGGCTGGTGATGTTCATCGCGATGATCATCGTGTCCGTCGCCGCGGGCATTTACGCAGGCCGCGGAATCGTCCGCGCGATCAACAACTTCATGCACCGCAACGACGACAAAGCGCGGGCCTGAGCGAACCTCAGTAGTGGTACGTGTCGGACGGCGCCGGCACGTGGTCCGGGTCGTCGCTGTACTCGGGTTCGTGGATGCCGTACGCCCGGGCCAGATCCAGGATCTTGTTGGCCCGGGCGATCCGGGGCAGGTCTGACCCGTTGCGGATCTCACCGCCGTCGCGCTGGAATTCGGCGAAAAATTCCTTCGCCCAACTGATCTCGTCCTGAGACGGGGCCAGACCCTCGTTGACCGTGGCGCACTGATCCGGCGTCAGGCATATCTTGCCGGTCATCCCGAACTCGGCCGAGACCGCTGTCGCCTCCGACAGCCGCAGCGCGCTGGACCCCACGGTGGGGCCGTCGATGGCGCCAGGAAGACCGGCGGCCTTGGCGGCGATGGTGAAGCGTGAGCGCGCATACGCCAGCGTTGCCGGGTTGTCACCGAAGCCGGTGTCGCGCCGAAAATCGCCGATGCCGAAGGCGAGCCGGAACGCGCCCTTGGCCGAGGCGATCTCGGTGATCCGCTCCAGGCCCCGGGCGGTCTCCACCAGCGCGACGATGGGCACGTCCGGCAGGCGTCGGGCCGTCTCGGTGACATGGTCCACCGACTCGACCATGGCCAGCATCACACCGCCGACCGAGGTTCCGGCCAGCATCTCCAGATCGTCAGCCCACCACGGGGTGCCGAAGCCGTTGATCCGGACCCAGTCGCTGTTGTCGTCGGCCAGCCAGCGGGTCACCTTCTCGCGCGCGGCCACCTTGTCCTTGGGGGCCACCGCGTCCTCGATGTCGAGGACGACGATGTCGGCGTGCGAGCGGGCCGCCGGGGCGAACCGCTCGTACTGTGCGCCGTTTACCAGCAGCCAGCTCCGGGCCAGTACCGGATCGATCCGGAATCCGGGCTCGGTGGAATGGGACTCGTCGGAGAAGGGCTGGTCATACACGCCGTCAATCGTCGCCTACCGCCTATGCCGGGGTTAACGCGGCCCCGAACACCCGCTCGGTGTTCTCCCAGTGCCGCTGTGCGGCTGCCTCGTCGTACACCGCGGTGTGATCCGGCACCGCGAAGCCGTGGGCTGCGGGATAGAACTCGATGGTGTGGTCGACGGCTGCGCCCGACAGCGCATCCTCCAACCTTTTGCCGTCGTCCTCGGTGAACGACGCGTCGTTCTCGGCCGCGGCCACATAAACGGTGGCCTGGATCTTGTCGGCCAGCAGGTGGGGGCTGTCCGGGTCGTCTTCGACGGCCAGCCGGCCGCCGTGGAAGGACAGCGCAGCCGCGACTCGCTCCGGTACCCGGGTGGCGACGATCAACGAGGCACGGCCACCCATGCAGTAGCCAGTGGTACCGAACTTCTCGCCGGTGACGTCGGGCCGGGCCGCCAGATAGTCGAAGAATGCCTCGGCATCGGCGGCCAGTATCTCGGGGGTGAGAGTGCCCATCAGTTCGAAGAGCTGCCTGCGCTGCTCCTGGTCGGTGAACACGGTGTTGAGGTCGAAGGGTCCCCAGCCCGGGTTGCGGTAGTAGACGTCGGGTACCAGCACGACGTAACCGAATCCGGCCAGCTTGGCCGCCATCTCTTCCATGGTGGGCCGTAGGCCGCCGGCGTCGGGGAACAGCACGACGCCAGGCCAGGGACCTTCTCCCTCCGGTGTGGCGACGGTGACGCGGCAGGTGCCATCAGCTGTGGTGATCGTGTCTGTGGTGGTCGGCATGGCTCCGTTCTACTCTCCGTGCCGACACGTAAGCTGAGTGGCGTGCCGATCCCGACCCCCTACGAAGACCTGCTGCGAAAGGTGACCGAGCAGGGGGTGGCGAAATCCGATCGCACCGGTACCGGCACCCGCAGTCTGTTCGGACACCAGATGCGCTATGACCTGGCCGCCGGCTTTCCGTTGCTCACCACCAAGAAGGTGCACACCAAATCGGTGATCTACGAATTGCTGTGGTTTCTGCGCGGCGATTCGAACGTGCGGTGGCTGCAGGACCACGGTGTGACGATCTGGGATGAATGGGCCAGTGAGACAGGCGATCTGGGCCCGGTGTACGGCGTGCAGTGGCGGTCGTGGCCGACACCGTCGGGCGAGCACATCGACCAGATCTCGAACGCGCTGGATCTGCTCAAGCGTGACCCCGATTCGCGGCGCAACATCGTCTCGGCGTGGAACGTCGGCGAGATCCCCCAGATGGCGCTGCCACCGTGCCACGCCTTCTTCCAGTTCTATGTCGCCGACGGCAAGTTGTCCTGCCAGCTGTACCAGCGCAGTGCCGACCTCTTCCTGGGCGTGCCGTTCAACATCGCCAGCTACGCACTGCTGACCCACATGATGGCCGCGCAGGCCGGGCTCGGCGTCGGCGAGTTCGTCTGGACCGGCGGCGACTGCCACATCTACGACAACCACGTCGACCAGGTGGCCCTGCAGCTGAGCAGGGAGCCCAGACCGTACCCAGAACTCGTTCTGGCGCAACGTGACTCGATCTTCGACTACAGCTTTGAGGATATTGCGATTCTGAATTACAACCCGCACCCGGCGATCAAGGCGCCCGTCGCTGTATGACCGACGATCTTCGACAGCTGGCGATGATCTGGGCGCAGTCCACCTCAGGTGTCATCGGCCGTGACAACGGCATTCCGTGGAATCTGCCGGAGGACCAGGCCCGGTTCAAGCAGCTCACCCTAGGGCAGACAGTGGTGATGGGCCGGCTGACCTGGGAGTCGCTCCCGGCCAAGGTCCGCCCGCTGCCGGGCCGGCGCAACGTCGTGATCACCCGCGATCCCGGATACGTGGCCGACGGTGCCGAGGTACTGACCGGCCTCGACGACGTGTTCCGCGGCTGGGTGATCGGCGGATCGCAGATCTATGCCCAGGCCCTTCCGTTCGCGGTCCGCTGCGAGGTGACCGAGATCGACATCGACCTGCCTCCAGCGGCGGGCGACGCGATGGCGCCGGGGCTCGACGATTCGTGGACGAAGACCGCCGGAGAGTGGATGACCAGCAGCTCAGGTTTGCGGTACCGGTTCTGCAGTTACGTGCGCACGCGGTAACCGGCCAGCCGACGCACCTCACTGTCGGGGTCGTCGACGGCCAGCTCGTCGATCCGTCGCTCCAGGTTCTTCACCACCTCGCTGTCGAGGTCTCCGGGACCCATCGGTCCGATCAGATCGCTGAGAACGATGACCGCGTGGCGGCGGATCACGGGCTCGGAATGGTCGAGTCCGGGACGGACGCCCGGTAGGTCGGCCCCGTCCAGGGTGCAATAGCCGGTTCCGGGTTTCAGATCCTCTGCGACCGCCCCCGCGACCGCCGGATCGGCAAGCCCGGCGGCCAGCAGCGTGTAATCCAGTGGCAGGTGCGAGCGCCCCTGATCGCGAAACGAACGGTAGGGCGCAGCGACCGCCGCCGATCGGCTACCGGCCGGAAGATCGTTGCGCGCCAACACCTCCAGCCCGGCACCGAGGCGGCCGAGAGCCGCAGCCACCCAGTCGTGGGCGTTACCGCGCAGCGGCAGGGCCGCCCACAGCGCGTCCATCACCTCCGGCGTGACGATGTTGAGGTCGGCCAGGAATTTGGCGCCCGTCCAGGCGGTCTCGGGATGGCCGAGTGCCGCTACTGCGACCGGTACGGCGGCAGCACCGGTGTCGAGCAGGAGTTCGGTGGCGCGTTCCCGGCCGAGTTCGTGGCCCGGTCCGCTGACGAGACCGGCCGCCGCGGCGAGTGCTGCCACCCGCTGCTCGACGGGCAGGGCCAGAAGTTCACGTTCGGCTTCGGCAGAAGCGACGTACTCGGGGAAGTGACGCCGCAGCTCGTCGGCGGTCAATGAGCGGACCAGCAGGTCGGCATCCTCGTCGTCGAGGTAGACGACCACATCGTCGGGCAGGGTGCCGTCGGCGACGAGGGCGGTCCGCACCCCGGCCGCGATGGTCAGCATCGCCTCGGCGAACCGATCCCACACCTGCTCCCACTGCGCGCGGGGTAGGCCCGTGACCGCAGCGATGAGCCGATCACTCCACTCCGAATCGGTTTCGCCCCACTCGTAGTCCTGATGCTCCCAATCCGGCGGGCTGAACCGGCAATCCGGCTCCTCGACCGACTCCTCGGTGGCCAGCGCCAGATTCGGAAGGTAGATCACCCCGGTGGTCTCGGCATAGAACTCGCTGAATGCCACGGCATACGGCGTTTCTGAGGCGGCTGTCGCGACCAGCGCGCGGACCGCGTCCGCGGCAGCCAGGGTCAACTCGGTCTCGAACGCATCCCAGTCCACTGCCACGCGGACCAGTATCGCTCCAATCCGCTCCGCTACTTGTCGGTGCTCTTGCTCCAATCCGCTCCGCTACTTGTCGGTGCTCTTGCTCCAATCCGCTCCGCTACTTGTCGGTGCTCTTGCTCCAATCCGCTCCGCTACTTGTCGGGCCTGTTGCGCCAATCCGCTCCGCTACTTGTCGGTGCCGTAGGGAACGATGGCTACGTGGCCACCCTCACCAGCACACAGGCCCGCCGCATCGCCGTTGCGGCCCAGGGATTTCACGAATCCAAACCCCGCGGCCCGGTCACCCGCGCGCATCTGCGCAGGTTGATCTCCCGCATTCAGGTGCTGCAGTTGGATTCGGTGTCGGTGGCGGTACGGGCCCACTACGCGCCGGTGTTCAGCCGACTGGGGCCGTACGACCGCGATGCGCTGGACCGGGCGGCCTGGTCGCACAGCGCGCGTTCACCCCGGCTTCTGACCGAGTACTGGGCGCACGAGGCTGCGCTGATGGCGGTCGAGGACTGGCCGCTGCTGCGGTGGCGGATGCGGGAGTACACGCACGGGCGGTGGGGTACCGAGATCGTCCGGAAGAATCCCAAGTTGGCCGACGACATCGTGGCTGCGGTCGCTGAGCTCGGGCCGTCGACCGCCGGCCAGATCGAGGCACATCTCGAGTCCGAGCCGCGCGGCCGCAAGGGTCCGTGGTGGGACCGCAGTGAGACCAAGTGGGTCGCAGAGGCGCTGTGGTCCTCGGGCGTCCTGACGACGGCCACGCGGGTCGGCTTCGCCCGGCACTACGACCTCACCGAGCGGGTGCTGCCGGCGGAGGTGCTGACTCGGCACGTCGACGACGACGAAGCGGTCCGGGAACTGACCTTGCGCGCGGCGACCGCACTGGGGGTCGGCACCGAGGCCGACATCCGCGACTACTTCCGGATGGGTGCGCGGCAGGTCAAGCCGGCGATCGCCAAGCTGGTGGCCGACGGGCAGCTCGAGGCCGTCGACGTCGACGGCGCCCCGGCCTACCTGCGTGCGGGCCAGACGGTTCCGCGGCGCGACCGCGGGACCGCACTGCTGTGCCCGTTCGACCCGTTGATCTTCTTCCGGCCCCGGGTGGAGCGGTGGTTCGATTTTCACTACCGCATCGAAATCTACGTACCCGCGCCCAAACGCCAATTCGGTTACTACGTATGGCCGTTTCTGCTCGACGGAGAACTGGTAGCACGAGTCGACCTCAAACGGACCGATGCGGCGCTGCAGGTATTGGGCGCATTCTCCGAAGACGGCCGCGACCGTTCGCGGGTCGCAGACGCGTTGGCGGAGGAGTTGCAGTCGATGGCCGCATGGCTCGGGGTCGACGACGTGACCGTCGGTCCGCGCGGTGATCTCGCCGACGCGCTGCGCGTGGCGTTGCGGTGAGTGCGACGTGGCCGTTCGAGTCGAGTAACAAGGACAACGGCGATGTATCGCCACGAGCAGCGTAGCCACACCGCCCATTCACACGTACGAGACTCGAGCGTCGACATCGTCGGCTACACAACGTAACTGGGCTACCGACGTACCCGCCGGCACTGAGCGACCAGAGCGGTACCCGGTCTACTACTCATCCGTAGTGCAGGGCGATCATCGCTGATTGACGGCCAGTGCGGGGGCGTCGCCGTAAAAGCGGTCGCTACGTCGCTGCCACGCGGCGGTGCGGGTCAACCACCAGTCGTAACGTTGAACCTCAAGATGGCAGTCCGGCTCCGCATGCTGCTGGGCCCACCGCACGGCGGTGCGTTTGCGCCAGAACCCAGCGATCGGCATCACGCCGCCGTCAGGGCGGTGCATGAAGACATACCATCCAAAACTCAACGGGACCCCCCGGCCACCATCAGACAAGATTACCTAGACAAGCATACTAATCTTGCTGCCGGCCGGCACGGTTGGCCGGGCGGACCATGCCGACTACTGCGCGTTCGCCCAGTAGTCGGGGGATCCGCCCGGATGCCATCCCCCGTTGTAGCGTTTGGTGGAGGCCTCTTTCAGTCGTGCGCGCCCGTGCTCACCACCAATCGGCCGGTGGTCTCGCGGGCGGCCATCCGCGCCAACGCCTGCGGCAGTTGATCCCACTCCACGTTGTCGCCCACCACAGTCTGCAGCCGGCCGGTACGCATCAGCTCGAGAATCTGCACGTGGGCGTCGAGGCCCTCGGAGCGCGCCGGCCAGTTGAACCCGAGCGTGCGGCGCACGGCCAGGGGATCGGTCACATAGACCAGGCAGACCCCGCACACATCGAAGTTGCCGTAGGCGATCGGACGCGGCGAGATGTAGTCGCCGTCTTCGAGGGCGATGTCCTCGGCGAACCCTGCCATCAGGTGACGTCCGTTGAATCCCATGCAGCGGAACGTATTCGTCGTCACGCTTCCGCCCACCGCGTCGAACGCGACGTCGACGCCGCGGCCGTAGGTGAGGTCCATGACCTGCTCGACCCAGTTGTCGTCGCGGTAGTTGACGGCGTGGTCTGCGCCCAGCTTCCGGCAGAGCTCCAGCTTCTCCTCGCTGCCGGCGGTGGCGATCACCTTGGCGCCCAGCGCCTTTCCGAGGACCAGCGCACCCGACCCGGTGCCACCGGCCGCCGCGTGCACCAGCAGCGTCTCACCGGGTTGCAACCGGCCGCGTTCGCGTAGTGCGAACCAGCCCAGATGGAACGGGTAGTGCAGGGCGGCGCCGTCGACGTCGCTGACCCACTCCGGCAGATCGAGCACTGTCGCCGCGTCGACGATGGCGTACGACGCATACCCTCCGAAGGCCATCACCGGGATCCCGACCACGCGGCGGCCGACCAGATGTTCGGCACCCAGGCCCGCACTCTCGACCACTCCGACCGCTTCCATGCCCGGCACGAACGGCGGCTGCAGGGGCAGCGTGGTGTAACGCCCCTTGATGATGTCGATGTCGTTGAAGTTCAGGCAGAACGCGCGGACTGCGACGCGGACTTCGTTGGGGCCGGGTGCACGCACCTCGACGGTTTGGCGTTCGAGTACCTCGGTGGGTTCGCCGAGCGCGGTGGCCACCCAGGCCTCCGCTGTGATGGGCTGTGGTGCAGGCTGGTTCATTTGTCCTCCGTAGGGGTGAGAAAGCGCTCGCGGTAGGCGCGGAATCGCTCGGCCAGGGCGGCCGGATCGAGCTGTAGATCGGCCGGGTCGTAGATGACGCCCCCGTAGCGCCCGCGGGGGTGTTCGGTGAGGAAGTCGCTCATGGCCGCGCGGACGTCGTCGCCGAACGGCTGGTCGGCGAGCCGGTAGATGTCCGCGAGCGTGGCCCGCTCGTCGGCCATGAAGTCGTCGAACCGGACGTCGATGGACTGCCCGGTGGGCAGCACATCGCGATCCCGGATACAGCCGGCGAGCAGATCGTCGATGCGGCCCAACCAGTATCGGGTCACCTTGGCCACGTCGGGCTGCGTGACCGCCATCCGCATCGAGTAGCAGATCATGGTCATCATCGACAGCGTCACCTCGACCGGATCGCGGTGCGTGACAATGAAAGTGGCATCGGGGAAGGTAGCGGCCAGGGTCGGGAACTGCTCGAGGTGCTGGGGTGATTTCAGCACCCAGCGGGTTCCCCCGCGCAACCACTGCATGGCCTGCAGGCTGCGCTTCACATGCGCATAGGACGGCGCCTGATCGTGTGCCTTGTAGTGAGCCGCGAAGCTCGGCACGTAATACATGGTTTCCCAAAGCATCCCGGAAATGTCATTTGCCAGGAGCTGGATCTCCTCATGGGCGTGCTCGACGGTCATGTCGTGCATCCGCTTGAACTCCGGCATCGAGGAGTTGATCAGTTCGAGGCCGGCAGCGCAGCGGTCCCCCCGGGGTCCGGGTGTGTCTTCTTCCCCGGGCGCGGGCACCGGCTCGAGGCTCTCCCAGTACGGCAGGTGGCGCAGCGCGGGATCCGCGGCGAGCAGGTTGTGCAGATGCGTGGTGCCGGTGCGGGGCAGACCGCAGATGATGATCGGCCGCTCGATCGCGATGTCCTCGATCTCGGGATGGTCGGCGATCAGTGCCTCCAGCCGCAGCCGATTGACCAGGCTGCCCACCAGCTGCTCGAAGGCCATTGCCGTGCCGGAGTCGCACAGGCCGGCTTCCTCACGCAGCGCGGTACACAGCACGTCGAGACGTTCCCGGAACGCCGGGTCACCGAAATCATCCAGCCCGGACCGCTCGGTGGCGGCCGCCAGCAGCGCCTCGGGGTCCAGCTCCAGATTCGCACCGTAGGCGGCCAGTCCGTCGCGGATCGGTTGGGCGGCGGCAGGATAGACAGGGTTGGCCAGGTCGTCGAACCGGATGGGGGCGGGACGCTGCAGGTCGGCGGTCACAGGGCCGCGACTTCGGCCACGTCGACCACCCGACACTGCGGGTGTGCGGGGGTCTCGTCGGGCAGGAACCAGCGCAGCCAGATCAGGCCCTTGGGCCGGCCGGCTGTCGAGACCCAGTTCGGGTGGCCCGGGTCCTTGTCGCTGATGACGATCCGCCACGACCCGTCCGGTTCGTAGGTGACATGGGCGCCGTTGATCGTGACGCGTTCGTGCGTGTAGTCGAAGGTGTGCAGGAACGGATTCCACAGGCAGAGGTTCCAGAACACGCACTCGGGCGAGGTGCCCTCGATGATCAGGGCCTGATCCGGTTCAAGGTCGTAAGCGCCCATGGCGTACGCCGCGTCGGCGGCTGACCACCCGTAGGCGTTCTGGGGGACCGGGAACGGTGGGTGCAGCTGGTTGGCGGGCTCAACCCTGGTGGGCAGGAAGGAAACCTGCTCGTGCAGCCAGGCCTTGGCGTACCGGAAGCGGCGGGCCAGATCTGCGGCGCTGTCGGACCGCCGGGCGGGCGGGTCGAGCGCCTCGATTCGCCACGTCGGGCGGCGGTCGGTGGTGGGATCGTTCAGATAATCACGGGTCAAGGCGAATTCGGTGTCGGCGTCCAGCTTGAGCCAGGCGCCCGGGTGGGAATCGGGGCTCATGATGAACTCGAAGTTGCCGTCCTCGTCGAACTCCAGGTCGCGGTTGTTGATCGTGCCGACGATGCGGTCGCTGTAGCGGCCTTCACCAGGCCCGCCGTAGACGGTCATCGACAGGTACACCGCATCACCGCGGTTGCCGGTGACTCGATAGGTGCGCGCCGGGTTCAGCGGTGCGAGCTGATAGAACGCATCCGAATTGTCACCGCCCCACTTGAGGTACGGGCTGATGACGTCGACAAGGATGGGCTTGTCCCGGTCACCCCACACGTAGGCGTCGACGCTGACCCGCAGCAGGCTGAACGTGAGGCGGTACCCGTCGAGCAGATCGGGTTCGCTCAGCGCGGGCTCGGCGGTCAGCAATTTCTGCTCGATGCCGCGCAGCTCGTCGAGCAGCGCGTTGAACGCCTCTGACAATTCGGCCTTGTCGGTCATGGTCGGTCCTTCTTTCGTGGTTGTTTACGTCCTGCTCCTTCGGTCAGCAAGGAGCACAATCGATCTGCGGTGTCGTCGACATCGATGTCCGGTTCCATGTGCGCGGCGTAGAACGCGGTGCCGATCAACGCTTGGTAGACCATGTCGACGTCGACATCGGGACGGACCCGGCTCTGCTCCACGCCTGAGGCGACCAGAGAGCGGAAGGCGCCCTTGGTCTGCTCATCGAGCAGTTGCTGGGTCTTGATGTGTAGTTCCGGGTCGCGGCGACGTTCGGTCAGGATGCCGAGTGCGGCGGCCTCCACCACGGGATCGCGCCAGAAGGTGAGTACCGCCGACGTGAAGCCGCGCAGGTCGGCGTCGAAATCTCCTGAGAGCGACAGCAGTTCACCACCAGGTGGCTGGCCGAAGGCGGCATCGAAGACGAGGTGGGCCTTCGACGGCCACCGCCGATAGATGGTGGGCCGGCTGACGCCGGCCTCGCGGGCGATGGCCTCGATCGACAGTTGGTCGTAGCCGTCACGTGCGAGCAGGTCGCGGGTGGCGCGCATGATGTCGTGCTGAGTTTGTGGATCACGTGGCCGTCCCGGGCCTGTGAGCGAGGACACACGATTAAGTTACGATGCGTCACGTAATTAGGTCAAGAGGCAAGTTGGTCTGGATGCGCGCCGCTGTCGACACCGGGGTCGTGGTTGTCGTCGAACAGCAGCCCTGCCGTCGAAACCGACGCGGAGATCCGCCAGGAGAGCGGTCAGGTCCCGCGGTCAATCAGGTCGAACACCATCACGGCATGTGAAAACCGTTGTGGGGTAACGCCCACCGGGCCATAAGGATGGTCGAGCATGAAGACGAGGAAGAGCAGCAGGGCCAGCAGCACAGTGACGGTGCTGACCAGGATCATGTGGGCGCGGCTGCTCTCGAGGCGCATGAAGCTGGCCAGCGTGATCAGTACCAGGCTGCCGAAGATCAGGGCGCACCACAACAAGACGGGTATGCGTGGACTGGAGTTGAGGATGCGCGCACTGCGGTCCGAGGTCAGGACAGCCAGTTGGCTGAGGAACTGACTGTTGATCGGGCTGGCGGTCGAGTCCGACTTGGCAGTGCCGACGATGCGATACATCTCAGTGAGTGCGTGTCGGCCGTTGTTGCTGATGGCGCCGAACTCTTCCTTGCCCCATCCGGGACCCTGTACCGCTGCGGTGTAGGCGCGCAGCTGTTCACGCACCTGGGTCTGTTCCGGCTGCGGCATGGCCACCGTCTGGCGGTACATGGTGACCAACGTCGAGGCTTCGTTGGACACGTTCGTCTGCGCGGAGAGATATTGCTGCCATCCGACGACAACGGTGAACCCCAGCAATGCACCGTAGACGAGGCCGACGACGGTGAGGAACGGTGACAACACCGAGTTGTGCTCAGGGCGGGTGTCGCGCGCGATGACGCGGCTGGCGAGCAACACGCTGCCGACCGCCAGCGCCACGGCGCCGACGACAACCACCGCAAGCAGGAGCCAGGTTCCGAACAACCCGAAGTCGCCCATAGATGAGAAGGATGCCAGCAAACTTCCCGTCGCGAAGGCGGATCGATCGGTTTGGGGGCCGGTTCCCGATCAGATCATCTGCAGTGCGGCGAGGCAGACATCGGTGGACCCGAAGGCGTTGTTCGGCTTGACGCGTTTGTGGGCGACGCCGCCGTACCGCCTCTCGGAGAAGATGATGCGGCCGTCGGGGCTGAACCCGATTTCCAGCTCCGTGACCACGCCGGTGGCGCTGAGCAGAGGGTGTTCCCACACCATCGTGCGGTACTCCGCATTGGGGCCGCTGTCGAAGATCAGGTCCCAGTCTTTCTCGTTGGCGCGTTCGCGGACCAGGTCCAGCATCTCGTAGTACACGGCGGTTCCTCTCATGATCACTTTTCCTTGCTTGGTCTCGGGGAGATACGTTGCGCGGCAGGGGCGCCGACGGTTGTGTCGAGCGTCCTGCACGTCGTGCCTGGCGTCTGTCGGCTGATCGGACCACGGCCGGGACGGCGCCGCATCCGCCGATCGGGGGACACGGACGGACGAATTGGTCGCTGCCCCTCGATCAGCGACCAATTCGTCGGTCTCGGGGACACCTCAGCGCCCGGGCAGGACCTGGGTGACGGTGGCTTGTAGATCAGCGCCTTCTGGGCCGTCGAGTGTGGTTTCGCGGTCGAACGTGGCGATACCGTCACCGTCGATGGTGAAGTTGCCGATCTGCGTCTGATCACCACCCGTGACCCGGAAGACCACGGTGGTCTTGTCCGGCAATGGCTTTGAGCTCACGTGCTGCGGATTGATCGTGTACCGGTAGATACAGCCCGCCGATCCGAAGCACTTCTGCTCGGTGACGACCACCCCGATGACAAAATCAGCTGCGGTGGGTGGCGACGCGACCGGGGCCGGTGTCGACGACTCCCCGGCGTCCCACTTCGGTGCGCCGCTGGGATTCGCCGAGACCCGGTCCGGTGAAACACAGCCCGCGAGCGCCGCGGCGAGGAGCGTCGCGGCCAGGGTTGCGCGAATGATCGTGCGTAGCATCGAGAGACCTTCCAATTCAGGTGGGTGGGCCGGGTGGCGGGACAGGGTCCAAGCTGTGAATCCGCCGCCCGGTGTCCGGGGAACAGGACAGTAAAGAGGAAGGGTCTGACAAGTTCGGTCAGGCGACCGCCAGGTTCGAGGGTGAGAACACCGGCCTAGATGGCTTCTTCCGGTCTCGCCGGCCCGGGTTGTGGGGAACTCTGCGCCCGCTCGTACTCGGCGGCGCTGGATACGGCGAGTGCGACGGCGCCGCCGACGGCCGCGATGAAGGCGATGACCACGAGAGCGCCGTACCCCGGTCGCGAAACATCGCCCAGCAGGACCACACCGACGATGCCGGGTACCACCGTTTCGCCCACCACCAATGCCGCAGCCACCCCGTTCACCGATCCGACCTGCAGAGCGACGGTGAACAGGTAGAAGCCACCGAGACCGGCGAGCACCACGGCCCACGTCGCCGGGTCAGCGATCAGTACACGGAGGTTCAGTGGATCGAGACCGTCCACTAGCCGAATCGCCACCGCCATCGCCCCGTAGAGCACGCCGGCGATCAGACCCGCGGGCACGGCCGCGCTCTTCCCGAGCAGTCGGACCAGTGCGGCGCCCAGGCCCAGGATGACCGCCGACACCACGAGGACACCCCAATGCATCACTGCGCCGGGATCGCGGTCACCCAGACGTCCGGCGGTGGCGCCCAGGATGCACAGCGCCACAAGAACTATGGCGATGGCGGTCCAGTCGCGTCGGTGCAGTCGCACCTGGAGAACGAAGATGCTCAGCACCGCGGTCACCACGAGGTTGGCGCTGATGATCGTCTGCGACAGGAACAGTGGAATCAACCGCGCCGAGACCAGGCTGCCCACGAAGCCGAGAAGGTCGAGCGCCATGCCTACGATGAAGATCGGTGCCAGCATCGCGCCGATCGTCGACCGCAGGGTAGGGCCGTTGTCGGCGCCCGACGTCACCGAACGTCCCGCGGCATACGACTGCAGCACCGAGGCCGTGCCGTAACCGACACACGCCAGTAGCGCCGCGGCCACGCCGATCAGCATTGCGGACCGTCGGAGGGCGCAGGTGCCATCGGGGCAACGCGGATCATCAGCAGAGTCTAGGAGCGCGTGCCCTCCGCTTCGGGCGAATTGGGGGCCTGCACGTCAGCGCGGGAGCTGATTCACCACGGCCGTCGTGACATCGGCTACCACGGTGGCGTCGTCCCCGTCGACCGCGACGACGGGGACAAGTCGGCTTGGGTGGCCGGCGTCGACGCCGTCGAAGTCGTCACCGACGACGGCGGCCGCGAAGGTTGTGCCCTCGTGGATCTTTCGGTAGCCCTCGTGAGCGCCGAACTTCGTCGGCTCGGCCTCGAAAGCTAGTTGTTCGGGCGGTCGGTAGTCGAATGTCACCAGCAACTCCGCCCCATCGACGGTGAAGAAACACGACGTGAGGGACTGGTCCTTCCAGTCGAACGAGACCTTTCGCGACTCTTGCAACGTCGGCACGACCGCGCACGGGGCCGCGGCGGTGAGGGCCGTCACCGACGTACGCGGGGAACTGCCCTGCGTCGGGTGCTCCGGCCAGGTCGAGATCACCGCGCGGGCCAACGGTTTGGTGGTCCCGCAGGCATCCCGATCGCGCTCCATCGACACCCGCATCCGCACTGCGATGTCGTTCTCGAAAGCCACGTCGTAGCTGCATGCGCTTTCGACGAGCTGATCGCGCACCTCGGGTGTGAGAGTTGAGGCGGCATCGATACGGCGCGCCTTGACACCGTCGATCTCCTCGAGGGCGCCCAGCGACGAGGTCAGGAAATCGAACGGCACGAAGGCGATTGACCAACTGACGTCGATCCCGCGAGAGGTGCCGTCATCCACGACGGCTTCACACGAGGTCGAGTTCGCCGACGTGCCGAACGCCTTGACGGTGCCGAGCGCCTCGAGATGGCTGGGCTCGATCAAGGCGCACGGATCGATCCCGCGCGCCCACGTGATGGTCTCCGCCCGTGACAGCGGCCGCGGTGTCGGCCCGGAAGTCGGAGGCGGCGACGAGGCAGTCTCCGGCGTCGAGGTTGTCGTCGAGCAACTTGCAACCAGCATCACCACTGCCGAGAACAACCCGATCCGCACCGACTGCGACATTGCGTCCCCCCACGCTGGATGAAGCCAGAAGCTCGCCATTCATCTTGGCGGAGAAAATCGCGCGCAGCACGTCTGTGCCCAACCGTGGGTCGCCACCATCTACCGATGAGCACATTGGTGCGGCCAGCCGACAGCTCGACAGTAGGGTGGGCGAGTGGCCGAGATCGCGCCGCTGCGCGTGCAGCTGATCGCCAAGACAGAATTCCAGGCACCGCCTGACGTGCCGTGGAGCACCGATGCCGTGGGCGGGCCTGCGCTCACCGAGTTCGCCGGCCGGGCCTGTTACCAGAGTTGGTCGAAGCCCAATCCCCGCACGGCGACCAACGCGAGCTACATCCGCCACATCATCGACGTCGGCCACTTCTCGGTGCTCGAACACGCGTCGGTGTCCTTCTACATCAGCGGCATCTCCCGATCGGCCACCCACGAGCTGATCCGGCACCGGCACTTCTCCTACTCGCAGCTCTCGCAGCGCTACGTCCCCGAGAACGACGCCGAGGTGGTGGTTCCGCCTGGCTTCGAGGACGACCCGGAGTTGGTGGAGATCTTCACCGCGGCGGCTGACGCCAGCCGCGCCACCTACACCGAGCTGCTGGAGCGGCTGGAGGCGAAGTTCGCCGACCAACCCAACGCGGTTCTGCGTCGCAAGCAGGCCAGACAGGCCGCCCGGGCGGTGCTGCCCAATGCCACCGAGACCCGCATCGTGGTCACCGGCAACTACCGCGCCTGGCGCCATTTCATCGCGATGCGGGCCAGTGAACACGCCGACGTGGAGATCCGCAGGCTGGCGATCGCCTGTCTGCGTGAGCTCGTGGAGGCGGCGCCGGCGGTGTTCTCCGATTTCGAGATTTCGACGCTGGCAGATGGTAGTGAGGTGGCTACCTCGCCTTTGGCGACGGAGGCTTGACGGAGTCGCCGGTAGGTACGGCGACGGAGGCTTGACGGAGTCGCGGTTGGTACGGCGACGGAGGTCCGATCGACCCAGGGTAATCTTGGCGCGTGAGTACGAGCGGAATCGATGTAACGGCGCAGTTGGGCACGGTGTTGACCGCAATGGTGACGCCGTTCAAGCCCGACGGCTCGCTCGATCTCGATGCTGCCGCCCGCCTGGCCAATCACCTGATCGACGCCGGCTGCGACGGCCTGGTGCTCTCGGGCACCACCGGTGAGTCCCCGACCACCACCGATGACGAGAAGCTCGCGCTCCTGCGCACGGTGCTGGAGGCCGTGGGGGACCGGGCCCGCATCATCGCCGGAGCGGGCAGCTATGACACCGCGCACAGCGTGCACATGGCCAAGGCCTGCGCCACCGAGGGGGCACACGGCCTGCTCGTGGTGACGCCGTACTACTCGCGGCCCCCGCAGGCGGGCCTGCTCGCGCACTTCACGGCCGTGGCCGATGCCACCGACCTGCCGAACCTGCTCTACGACATCCCTCCGCGTTCGTCGATACCGATCGCTTGGGAGACCATCCGTGCCCTGGCTGTTCACCCGAACATCGTGGGTGTCAAGGATGCCAAGGGCGATCTGCACGGCGGCGGCGAGATGCTCGCCGAGACCGGGTTGGCGTACTACTCGGGCGACGACACCTTGAACCTGCCCTGGTTGGCGATGGGGGCGGTCGGCTTCGTCAGCGTCTGGGGCCACCTGGCCGCCGGACAGTTGCGAGACATGCTGACCGCGTTCAACTCTGGCGATATCGCGACGGCGCGCAAGATCAACCTGTCATTGGCCCCGCTGGCCCGCGCCCAGGCCCACCTCGGCGGCGTGACCATGTCCAAGGAAGGTTTGCGGTTGCAGGGATTCGATGCGGGCCTGCCACGGCTGCCGCAGATCCCCGCCACCCCCGCTGAGATCGAGGCGCTGGCCGCTGACATGCGCGCGGCAGCGGTGTTGCGATAGTGAGCACCGAACTCGCGCCCCCCAAGCCCCTGGCCCCCGGCGGTCTGCGAGTTACCGCGCTGGGCGGAATCAGCGAGATCGGCCGCAACATGACGGTCTTCGAGCACCTGGGCAGGCTGCTCATCGTGGACTGCGGGGTGCTGTTCCCCGGGCACGACGAACCCGGCGTCGACCTCATCCTGCCGGACCTGCGCCACGTCGAGGACCGCCTCGAAGACGTCGAAGCCCTCGTCGTCACCCATGCGCACGAGGACCACATCGGCGCGATTCCCTACCTGCTCAAGCTGCGTCCGGACATCCCGGTGGTCGGCTCGAAGTTCACCATCGCACTGATTCGCGAGAAGTGCCGTGAACACCGGATCAAGCCGGTGTTCGTCGAGGTCGGCGAGCGGCAGAGCAGCCAGCACGGCGTCTTCGAATGCGAATACTTCGCGGTCAACCACTCGATTCCGGGATGTCTGGCCGTCGCGATCCACACCGGCGCCGGCACTGTGCTGCACACCGGCGACATCAAGCTCGACCAGCAGCCGCTCGACGGCCGGCCGACCGACCTGCCGGGCATGTCGCGGCTCGGCGATGCCGGGGTCGACCTGTTCCTGTGCGACTCGACCAACTCCGAACATCCGGGTGTCAGCCCGTCGGAGAGCGAGGTCGGCCCGACGCTGCACCGGCTGATCCGCGGCGCCGAGGGCCGGGTGATCGTGGCCTGCTTCGCGTCGAACGTCGATCGCGTGCAACAGATCGTCGACGCCGCCGTGGCACTGGGCCGGCGGGTCTCGTTCGTCGGGCGCTCGATGGTGCGAAACATGGGCATCGCTCGCGAACTCGGCTATCTGCGGGTGGCCGATTCCGACATCCTCGACATCGGAGCGGCCGAGATGATGCCGGCCGACAAGGTCGTGCTGATCACCACCGGCACGCAGGGCGAGCCGATGGCCGCGCTGTCGCGGATGTCGCGTGGCGAGCATCGCAGCATCACGCTGACCGCGGGCGATCTGATCATCCTGTCCTCATCGCTGATCCCGGGCAACGAGGAAGCGGTCTACGGCGTCATCGACGCACTGGCCAAGATCGGGGCCCGCGTAGTCACCAACGCCCAAGCGCGCGTACATGTTTCCGGCCACGCCTATGCGGGTGAGCTACTGTTCCTCTACAACGGGGTGCGGCCCCGCAATGTCATGCCCGTGCACGGCACCTGGCGGCACATGCGCGCCAATGCGGCGCTGGCCGCGAGCACCGGGGTGCCGCAGGAGAACATCGTGCTGGCCGAGAACGGCGTGAGTGTGGACCTCGTCGCCGGTAAGGCCTCGATCTCCGGCGCGGTGACCGTCGGCAAGATGTTCGTCGACGGGCTGATCACCGGGGACGTCGGTGACGCCACACTCGGTGAACGCCTCATCCTGTCCTCGGGCTTCGTGGCGGTGACCGTGGTGATCCACCGCGAGACCGGAAAGCCCGCCGCACCCGCGCATCTGCATTCCCGCGGTTTCTCGGAGGATCCGAAGGCGCTGGAGGCGGTCGCCCGCAACGTCGAGCGGGAGCTGGAAAGCCTTGCCGCCGATAACGTCACCGACCCGACCCGCATCGCCCAGGCGGTCCGGCGCACCGTGGGCAAGTGGGTGGGCGAGACCTACCGTCGCCAGCCGATGATCGTCCCGACCGTCATCGAGATCTAGCCGAATTTGGTGCCCGGACCGCCTGGCCGGGCCGGTTAGATTGGGTCAGTGAGCCACCCCGCACCACAGGTGCCATTGGAACGACGCCGCCCGCTTCCACCGTTCGATTCGGCGGACGACATCAAGCGAGTAGTGGAGTATCCGCACACGATCCGTGTGATGGTGGGATTGATGGTCATCGCGGCTGTCATCTTCTTCAGCGTGACGGCATATGCCTTCGCCACCCAAGGGCACCAGAACATGGTTGTCGTTGCGGGATTTGTGGTGGTGTTCTGCGCGTTCTACTTTGGTGCCACCAAATTCGGGATTCCGTTGCTGATGCGTCGCTTCTACGACCGGGCCACGCGCGGAGGCGTGCTGTGCGACGTGTTCCCGGCCGGTTGTCCCGATGCCAATTTGGCGATCCTGATCGACGCCAGATTGTCCGATGCACAGGCGGCGTACGTCCATGACGTGATGACCACCTGGCTCGGACGATTGGCTTCAGACCCGACGGTGCAGGCTCAGGCCGGCGATCTGTTCGCCGACGGCCCGATTCGCGTCGCCGACGAACTCGCCGGCCCTGCCGCCCGGGGCGGGTTTCTGGTGGCCAGTGACAAGAATCCGGGCAACGGGTGGCGACTCATCCTCCCGGAGGAAAACCCGCGCGACCCGCAGCGTCCGTATACGAAAGGCCTTGTGGTGAAGGTTAATACGCCCAGTCCGGAGTCAGCCGGCCAGTAGCAGGGCCCCGCCGGCCAACAACGCGATCACCTTGATGAGCTCGAACCCGACGTAGTAGTAATGCGCCTGCGAGCGTGACTGCGCTTCTTCGCCCGGGGCGACGGCAAGGACAGCGTTGGAACGCTGAATGAGCTTGGGCCGCACGGCGATCAACTGCACCGCCAGTGCCGCGATGGCAATCGCGAAGGCCACGATCACGCCGGGCGACGGGCGCTGCATGGCGAAGACCACGATGATGACGACGGCGAATGCGGTTTCCACGGCGTTGAGTGCGCGGAAAACCCTGCGCCCGATGCCGAGTCCGATCTGCAGCGTCACCCCCGGGGCCTGGAACTTCAGCGGTGCCTCGATGAACGAGATCGCCAGCACCATCCCCAGCCAGCAGAAGGCGACCGCTACCGCGACAGCCGGACCGGCATTCATCACATACCTCCCAACGGGCCGACTGCTCGGCCAATCTTCCGGCCAACCGGCGCCTGCCAGCTTGCCAAAGCCCCCCACACCAACCTGAGGTGGATCGGCGAGGTGATCATGGCTAGAGTTTATACAAGAACATGTTGTAGAAACTAGGGGTAGGCGCGTGCGACCGGCCTGGAAAGGGATCTGTCCGATGGCTGAAGACCTGGCGGGGCGTGACGATGTGGAGCTGCTCCTGTGGCGGTTCTACAGCAAGGCGCTTTCCGATCCCGTGCTTGCCGAGCCGTTCACCGAGCTGCGCGTCAAGGGACTGCGGTCCCACATCCCGGTCATGGGCGACTTCTGGGAGACCGTGCTGTTCCGTGCCGGGCGCTATCGGGGCAGCGCGCTGACCGTGCACCGTGAACTGCACGCCCGTCATCCGTTGGCGGCGCGGCATTTCGTGCGCTGGCTGACCCTGTGGACCGACACTGTCGACGAGCTCTTCGAGGGCCCGCATGCCGAGCGAGCCAAGCTCCAGGCCGGGCGCATCGCCAAAGCCATGCACCGCAGACTGGCCGGGGCGGACGCCGCCGAACTCGACGCTCTGGTTGCCTGCTAACGCTTTTCGGCGTACGCGGTCCATTCCACCTTAGAGGCGGTCAGCTTCCGCCCAGCCGGCGAAATGTAATGCTCGGTGAGGTAATCGGGCCCGGCCTGCTCGGTCAGCTGCCAGCCGTAGGGCTCGATGAAGGCCGCCACCCGGTCTGGTTCGAGCCCGAACTGCCACAGTTGACTGCGAACCCGGAACCGGCGATACAGCGATTCGGCACCGTAGCGATTGGTGCCGTCGATGAAATCGCCACGGACATAGGTGAATCCGATTCTGCTCGCCGGCGCTGCCGAACGGAGGAACTCGAAGGTCGACGCGACACCGTCGGCGCTCAGATACTGAGTCACGCCTTCCCAGATGAAGAAGGTGCGGTGGTCGCCGCGGTGGCCATGTCGGGCGAGTTCAGCGGCCAGGTCGTCGTTTTCGAAATCCACCGGCACCAGGTGAACCGACGGGGGAGCGGCCCCCAGCGCGCTGCGCACCACCGAGCGTTTGCGCTCGATGTTGACCGGCAGATCCACTTCGAACACCGGCACCGCACTGTGTCGTGCGAGGCGGTAGGCCTTGGTGTCGAGGCCTGCGCCGAGAATCACCACGGCGTCGATATCAGGCAACGCCTCGGTGAGCTTGTCGCCGAGGTAACGCTTGCGGCAGGTCAGATTCGCCCACAGTCCCGGGCCCGACCGTTCGGTGGCCTGGATCAGGAGTCTGCGAGCAACCGACCAGCGCGCGGTCCGGGTGAAGGCGCGCACGCCGGCCGGCAGGAATGACAGCGCCATGTCGTCGTCGACCAACCGTCGCTGCACCGGCTCGTACTGTTCGACGGCGGCCAGGACCATCGGGCCGACGGCCGTAGCAGCGACGGGAGTGCTCATCGTTTGTTGACGATGCCCGCATCGACCGGAAGTGTCACCCCGGTGATGTAGCGCGCCTGATCGGACACCAGCCACGCGACCGCGTTCGCGACGTCTTCCGACTGGATCACCTGCACCGGTAGCGCATTGCTGAAATCGGTCGGTGCGTTCAACTCCTCGGCGATGTGTTTCAGCCATCCGCGGGTGAACTCGTTGTTGATCATCGGGGTGTCCACCCCGGTGGGGTGAATCGTGTTGACCCGAATGCTGTGCGGGGCGAGGAAGTTGGCGTAGGCCCGCATCAGTCCGACCACACCGTGCTTGGCCGCGGTGTAGCCCAGCGAGCCGCGGTCGCCGCCGCCCACCCCGATCAGTCCCGCCGCCGAGCTGATCAGCACGATCGACCCGCCGTCACCCTGGGCGACCATGATCGGAATCGCCGCCTCGACAGTGTGGTGCGCGCCGGTCAGGTTCACGTCGACGACATCGCGCCAGCCGTCGGGGCCCGATTGCATCGGGGCGATCCCGGCGTTGGCGACGACGATGTCGAGCCGGCCGAACCGGTCCACTCCGGTCTGCAGTGCCGCCCGCAGAGCCTGCTCGTCGCGGACATCGGCCTGTACAGCCACGATCCGGCCACCCGCGTCCTCGACGAGCTTGACCGTGGCGGCCAGATCATCGGGCGTGGACAGGGGATAGGGCACCGAGTCGATCTGATCGCACAGATCGATCGCGATGATGTCGGCCCCGTCGGCGGCCAGTCGGAGGGCTTCCGCCCGCCCCTGGCCGCGCGCGGCGCCGGTGATGAATGCGACCTTCCCGGCCAGGGGAGCGGCGGTGGACATCAGTGCATTCTCTTCTTCGCGCAAGCGCTCATCAGTGTTGTTTCTTCTTCGCGCAAGCGCTCATCAGCCGGCCCGCAGCTGTCCCTTGGCGGGGTCACCCGCCACCACGGGCTGCAACATTTTGATATCGGGAGCGCCGTCGAGCAGCTCGCCGATCGAGCCGAACAGGGTGCCGATGGCCGGAGCGGTGCTGTGGGTCTTGAGTGCGTCGGCGTCGGCCCACTGCTCGACGAAGACGAACGTGCCGTCGGACTCATGCAGTGAATACAGCTGGCAGCCCGGCTCGTCGTGCACGGCCGCGACGGCGTTGGTGCAGGCCTCGCGCACGGCGTCGACGGACTCGGGCTTGGCCTTCATGGTGGCGACGACAACAACTGGCATAGGTGCAGAACTCCTCATGAGAACCGAAACTGGACGACTGTCCACCCTAGGCGATAACCGGACGAAAATGGTTCGTATGGCTAAGTGTCATTTGAGACCGTCTTGTGACCCGTGTGGCACATGGTGATTGTGGGGCATGTGCGACTAGGCTTGCGGACATGGCTAACAAGACCGCCGGCCGATCCGGAGCGCGTTCGAGCAGGTCGAATGCCAGCTCGCGGGGCGGTTCGCGGCGTCCGGCGCCGGCCCGCAAGGGACGCCCGGCTGCGCCGCGGCGTAAGCCCGCACGCCGGCCTCAGGCCTCACCTGTCGCTGCCGCGGGCCAGAAGCTCGGCCAAGGTGCCCGCGCCGGGTGGCTGATGCTGGCCAAGGGAGCCGGATCGACCGCCCGCTCGGTGGGCCGGGCCCGCGATATCGAACCCGGACACCGCCGCGACGGGCTGGCGCTCGCGCTGCTGGGTATCGCCGTCGTGGTGGCCGCCAGTTCGTGGTTCCATGCGGCCGGCCCGGTGGGTCAGTGGATCGACACCGCCGTACGCACCCTGATCGGTGGACCGGTGGTGCTGGTGCCCGTCATTCTCGGCGCCATCGCCGTCGTCCTGATGCGCACCGAGCCGGACCCGGAGTCGCGCCCCCGGCTGATCCTGGGATCGGCCATGATCGCGCTGCCGTTGCTCGGCCTGTGGCACCTGTGGTCGGGATCGCCGCAGGATCCCGTCGCACGCCAGCACGCCGCCGGATTCGTCGGCTTCGCCATCGGTGGGCCCCTGTCGGACGGCCTGACCGAGTGGATCGCCGCACCGCTGTTGTTCATGGGTGTGCTGTTCGGTCTGTTGTTGGTCACCGGGACGACGATCCGCGAGGTGCCCTCGACCCTGCGGACCATGTTCAGCACCCGGGCGTTCCACGACGAGTACGACGATGACGAGTACGACGACGACTACGTCGATGAGTACGAGGACGACGGCTACGACGATCTGTCCGACGGCTACTACGACGACGACGCGTCGCGCGGCGACGCCCAGACCTGGCCGACAGCCGCCATCGAAGCCCCCAAGGCGCCGGCCGGCACGCCGATGGACAACTACCCGCTGCCCGAGGACACCGATGCGCCGACGGTCCCCGAGCCCGCGGTCAAGCCGCGCCCCAGGAAGAAGGCCGAGAGCAAGCCCAAGACCGACGACACCCTGGTCATGGACCGGGTCGTCGAGGGTCCGTACACCCTGCCTGCGCTGGATCTGCTGATCGCCGGCGACCCGCCGAAGCTGCGCACCGCGGCCAACGACCAGATGACCGACGCCATCACCTCGGTGCTGGAACAGTTCAAGGTCGACGCCGCCGTGACCGGTTGCACCCGCGGGCCGACCGTCACCCGCTACGAGGTCGAACTCGGACCCGGCGTCAAGGTCGAGAAGATCACCGCGCTGCACCGCAACATCGCCTACGCCGTCGCCACCGAGAGCGTGCGCATGCTGGCCCCGATCCCCGGCAAGTCCGCCGTGGGCATCGAGGTGCCCAACTCCGACCGTGAAATGGTCCGGCTCTCCGACGTTCTCACTGCGCCGTCGACCCGTCGCGACCACCACCCGCTGGTGATCGGCCTGGGCAAGGACATCGAAGGCGACTTCGTCTCGGCCAACCTGGCCAAGATGCCCCACCTTCTGGTGGCCGGTTCGACCGGCTCCGGTAAGTCCAGCTTCGTCAACTCCATGCTGGTCTCACTGTTGGCGCGGGCCACCCCGGAAGAGGTCAGGATGATCCTGATCGACCCGAAGATGGTGGAACTCACGCCGTACGAAGGCATTCCGCACCTCATCACGCCGATCATCACGGAACCGAAGAAGGCCGCCGCGGCACTGGCCTGGCTGGTCGAGGAGATGGAACAGCGCTACCAGGACATGAAGGCGTCCCGGGTCCGCCACATCGACGTGTTCAACGAGAAGGTGCGTTCGGGCGAGATCAGCACTCCGCTGGGTAGCGAGCGGGTCTACAAGCCCTACCCCTACATCCTGGCCATCGTCGACGAGCTCGCCGACCTGATGATGACCGCACCGCGTGACGTCGAGGACGCCATCGTCCGCATCACGCAGAAAGCCCGCGCGGCCGGTATCCACCTGGTGCTGGCCACCCAGCGGCCGTCGGTGGACGTCGTCACCGGTCTGATCAAGACCAACGTGCCGTCCCGGCTCGCGTTCGCGACCTCGTCACTCACCGACAGCCGCGTCATCCTGGACCAGCCAGGCGCCGAGAAGCTGATCGGCATGGGCGACGGCCTGTTCCTGCCGATGGGCGCCAACAAGCCGCTGCGCATGCAGGGCGCGTTCATCACCGACGAGGAGATCCACGCCGTCGTCGAGGCCACCAAGACCCAGGCCGAGCCGGAGTTCGTCGAGGGTGTCACCGCGGTCAAGGCCGGCGAGCGCAAGGACGTCGACCCGGACATCGGCGACGACATGGATGTCTTCCTGCAGGCCGTTGAGCTCGTGGTGTCTTCTCAGTTCGGCTCCACCTCGATGCTGCAGCGCAAGCTGCGTGTAGGTTTCGCCAAGGCGGGCCGGCTCATGGACCTGATGGAGACCCGACAGATAGTCGGGCCGTCCGAGGGCTCCAAGGCCCGCGAGGTGCTCGTGAAGCCCGACGAGCTGGCCGGCACGCTGATGCTGATCCGCGGCGGGTCCGACGCCAACGGTGCCGACGCGGACGACGATCCCGACGAGTTCTGAACCGCTGAGAGCGTCAACAACATTCGGGTGTCGACCACGTTGACGGGGTGGTCGAACTAGGCCTGCTTCCAGGCCGCGTCACGTAGGCCGGGCACCTGCTCTTTCAGCGCCTGGACCTGCGCGGAGGTCGCCTCCGGGCGCACCGTGACCGTGGTGTCGAAGGAATTGGTGTCGCCCGAGGTGGCGGCAGTCAGCACGGATTCGACGATGGGTGAGCGCGCGGCGCTCAGCCAGGTGGCCACGGTGTCGGCGACCAACGTCAGGTCCCACCCGGGCTCCACGCGGAGCCACGCGGAGGAGTCATTTCGCAGGGAGTAGTTGGGACGGGATCCGCCCAGCGGGTAGGTCATCGTCAACTCGGCGGAGTTGGCCCGGTCCAGGTCCTCAACCAGGCCCTGCTCCATGAATGTCTTGGCTGCCGCACCGGCTTGCTCCGGTGTTGCGGAGGAACCCACTTCGGCTTTGAAGTAAATGAGTTCGCCGACGGTGATGTTGTGGGTGTAGTCGAGGTCGACGGTGGATATGCCTGGCATGGACTGCAGTTGGCGCACGATCGCCTCTGCGCCGGATTTGTGCCCGCCGGTGAGGTCGTTGATCAGGCCGCAACCGGCGGTACTGGTCGCGACGGCCAGACCGGCGACGGCCAGGGCCGCCGTTGTCGATTTCCGCACAATCCCCCCTGAACTGATGCAGGTTTACAACGTCAACAACATACGGGTATTGCCCAGGGTATTGGGCTTGACGTAGGACAGGTCGAGGAACTCCGCCACACCGGTGTCGTACGAGCGGCACATCTCCTCGTACACCTCGGCGGTCACCGGGGTGCCGTCGATTTCCTCGAAACCGTGCTTGCCGAAGAAGTCGACCTCGAAGGTCAGCACGAAGATACGGCTCAGGCGCAACTCGCGGGCGACGTCGAGCAACTGCTCGACGAGAACATGCCCCACGCCGGTGCCGCGGACTTTCGGATGCACCGCCACGGTGCGCACCTCACCGAGATCGGCCCACAACACGTGGAGCGCGCCGCATCCCACCACCTCATCGTCGAGTTCGGCGACCCAGAATTCCTGGACCGCCTCGTACAGCGTGACCAGGTTCTTCTCCAGCAGGATCTTGCCCGCATAGACGTCGACGAGGCCCTTGATCGCCGGGACATCGGACGTGCGGGCGCGGCGCACCACAGGGTGTTTGCGCGGCTCGACACTGCCTGGGTTCACAGGCGCAAGAGTATCCGTTACGGCAACCGATATTCTGTTGCGGTGCCGGGCCAACCTTCTACCGATCCGGTGGTCCCGCGTGCGCGCGTGGCCAACCTCGCCAACGTGCTCACCGGTGTACGAATGGTGCTGGTTCCGGTCTTCCTCGTATTTCTGTTCGTCGGCGACGGTCATGAATCCGGCTGGCGGATCGCCGCTTTCGCGGTGTTCGCGGTCGCGGTGATCACCGACCATCTCGATGGTGCGTTGGCCCGCAGCTACGGCATGATCACCGAGTTCGGCACCCTGGCCGATCCGATCGCCGACAAGGCGCTGATCGGCGCGGCGCTGATCGGACTCTCGATGCTGCACGACCTGCCCTGGTGGATCACCGTGGTGGTACTGACCCGTGAGATCGGAATCACGGTGCTGCGGTTCGCCGTGCTGCGTCACGGAGTGATCCCGGCCAGCCGTGGCGGCAAGCTCAAGACACTGGTGCAGGCCGTGGCCATCGGGTTGTTCGTGCTTCCGCTGCATTCGTGGCCCGACATCTGGCTCGATGTGGCCTGGGTGACCATGTGGGCCGCCGTGGTGCTGACCGTGCTCACCGGCGCCGATTACGTCCTCTCTGCGATCAGGGATTCACGTGGACGATCCGCTGCTCACTGACGACGCCAGGGCACTGGTCGCCGACCTGACGGTGCGCTCACAGAGCGTGGCCACCGCCGAGTCGCTGACCGGCGGCCTGCTGGCCGCGACGCTCGCAGGCGTGACAGGGGCCAGTGCGGTGCTACAGGGCGGACTGATCACCTACAACGAGGACACCAAGATCTGGTTGGCCGGCGTGGCCCCCCAGGTGCTCGACGCGGTCGGCCCCGTCGCTGCGCCCACCGCGCGGGCGCTGGCGGTCGGCGCCCGGCAGCGGTGCGCGGCCACCTGGGGTGTCGGCCTGACCGGCGTGGCCGGGCCGGAACCGCACGGCGGACACCCGGTGGGCACCGTGTTCATCGGCCTCGCCGGCCCGGTCGACACCGACGTCGTCGAGTTGGCCCTGTCCGGCTCGCGCTGGGACATCCGCCGCGCCGCCGTCGACGAGGCGATCGCCCGGCTGCGTTTCCTGGTCGAGAACCAGTAACCCAGATCTGCACCGGACTGCGGGAACCATGCGGTGGTCCGCGGCGTTGGTCAGTCAGCGGACCTGCGACCGCCAGGCGAAGGAGGGCACGATGACGGCATTGCTGCGTGAGGTGATTGGCGACGTGCTGCGTAACGCCCGCACCGAACAGGGTCGGACGTTGCGTCAAGTGTCCGACACGGCCCGGGTCAGCCTCGGGTACCTCTCCGAAGTCGAGCGGGGCCGCAAGGAAGCCTCCAGCGAACTGCTCAGCGCCATCTGCGACGCGCTGGACGTCCCGCTGTCGCGGGTGCTCACCGATGCCGGCGAGAGCATGGCCGAGCGTGAACACGCCTCCGCAGCCGCCCGTCCCGATGTCGCTGCCAACGTCGCCCACATCGATGCGTCGACCAAGGTGGTCATCCCGCAGGTCGTGTCGATGGCCGTCGCGTGACCAGGGCCTGACGCCACCGCCGATGCCGGATTGATCGCGCTGTTCGTGTGCGGGTACGAATTTTCGCAAAACACCCATGCGAACAGTCGACGGGACTGTGGCTGCCTGTCCAGAACCGATAAGTTGGCATCAGAGGAATTGCGGCAACCTGAAGAGCAGTAGGACCCGAGCACCGGCTTGCTGGGCAAGCCTGACAGACAAGCCCGACAGATAAGGCGGAACGAACCCATGGCCAATCCGTTCGTCAAGGCATGGAAGTACCTGATGGCGCTGTTCAGCTCCAAGGTCGACGAATATGCCGACCCGAAGGTGCAGATCCAGCAGGCCATCGAGGACGCGCAGCGGCAACACCAGGCCCTGACCCAGCAGGCCGCCCAGGTCATCGGCAACCAGCGCCAGCTCGAGATGCGACTCAGCCGGCAGCTCGCCGACATCGAGAAGCTGCAGGTCAACGTCCGCCAGGCGCTGACGCTGGCCGATCAGGCCACCGCTGCCGGCGACGCGGCCAAGGCCACCGAGTACAACAACGCCGCCGAGGCGTTCGCCGCCCAGCTCGTCACCGGAGAGCAGAGCGTCGAGGACCTCAAGGGTCTGCACGATCAGGCCCTGCAGGCCGCCGCGCAGGCCAAGAAGGCCGTCGAGCAGAACGCGATGATGCTGCAGCAGAAGATCGCCGAGCGCACCAAGCTGCTGTCCCAGCTCGAGCAGGCAAAGATGCAGGAGCAGGTCAGTGCCTCGCTCCGCTCCATGAGCGAGGTCGCCGCACCGGGCAACACCCCGAGCCTCGACGAGGTTCGCGACAAGATCGAGCGCCGCTACGCCAACGCCATCGGCCAGGCCGAGCTGGCGCAGAACTCGGTGCAGGGCCGCATGATGGAGGTGCAGCAGGCCAGCGTCCAAATGGCCGGCCATTCCCGGCTCGAGCAGATCCGGGCGTCGATGCGCGGCGACGCACTGCCCAGCGGCGGAGCCACCCCGTCCACCCCGGCCACTCCGACAGCCAACCAAACCCCTGCCACCCCCGAAAACCCGCTCGGCCAATAGTGATTCGAGTGTTGTAGATCATGGCTACCAAGACCGGTCGACCCGACGCCTGGAGATCGTTGGCGCAGCGGCTCATCGACACCGCCGCCGATCTGTCCGGTGCGCTCAGCGAAAAGCTCAGCGCCGCCGCCGATCCGCGCGCGAAGCTGTTGCGCAAGCGACGCTGGGCACTGCGCTTCGGGGTGTTCTTCACCTTGTCCAGCGTGTTCTGGGTGTTGGTGACGGCGCTGCTGGCGTCGTGGAGCACACCGGTCTGGGGCCTGATCATCAGCGGAGTGATCGCCGCCGGTGCGGCCTTCCCGGCGACGCTGTTCTGGCTGCGGTACCGGTGGCTGCGCGCGGAACCGCTTCCGGCGCAGCGGCCGGTCTCCGGACGACGGTTGCCCCCGTGGGGTTCGGCGGCCCGTCAACCCATGGCGGCGCTGGTGGCCTCCGAGCGCGGCATGTTCTCGCTACTCGGTGTTCTTGAGCGCGGTCGGATGCTTCCGGCCGACGAGTTGCGGGAACTGACCGCGGTGGCCAACCACACCGCGCGGACCATGGCAGCTACCGCCACCGAGGTGGTGTCGATGGAGCGGGCCATCAGCAACGCCCCGCAGTCGCGCCAGCATCTGGTGCCCACCATCAACGCGTTCACCGCGCAGCTCGGCCAAGGCGTGCGGCAGTACAACGAGATGGTCACTGCCGCAGCGCAACTCGTATCGACGGTGAACGGTGGCCAGAGTGCGGCGTCGCCGTTGTCGCAGCAGCGCTACCGCAACGAGCTGACCGGCGCCACCGATCGGTTGGTGGGTTGGGCGCAGGCGTTCGACGAACTCGGCCAGCTACGCCGCGCCTGAATCGCCGCTACAGCGAGGTGCGCAGCGAGGGCACGACCACGCCGGCCAAGCCGCGCAGGGTGGCCTTGAACATGTCAAGGAAGTCGAAGTAATCACGCCACAGCGTGATTCGGCCTTCGTGCACCTCGAACACCCCGCACACCCAGAACTGCAGGCGCAGCGGCCCGAAAACCAGGGCGTCGGTGCGCTCGGTCAGCACCGCGGCGCCGTCGGCGGCGATCCGGTGGATCTTCACCTCGAAGCCGGCCTTGCCCTGCATCGAGCGGAACAGCTTCATCGCACGTTGGCGCCCGTAGATGGTCGGGAGCCCGACGTTCTGGTAGACGAGGTTCTGTGCCAGTGCGTTCTCGGCGGTGTCGAAGTCCTGCTCCTGCAGCGCGTTGAGGAACGTTTCGACCGTGCCGGTCTGGGTCGCCGCTGCGGTGGTGGATTGGTCAGACATGCCCGAAGCCTAGTGGGGGATGCCTGTGGCAAGGTAGGCCGGTGCGCGTAGCGGTGGTCGCCGGGCCCGATCCCGGACATGCCTTCCCGGCCCTTGCGTTGTGCCTGAAGTTCCTCGCCGCGGGGGATACCCCGACGCTGCTGACCGGGGTGGAGTGGCTCGATACCGCGCGGGCTGCCGGCGTCGACGCACGAGAACTCGTCGGTCTCGATGCGACCGATGGGGACGACGACGCCGACGCTGGGGCCAAGATCCATCAGCGCGCCGGGCGGATGGCGCAACTCAACGTGCCCGTGCTGGAGGAGCTGCAACCGGATCTCGTGGTTTCCGACGTGATCACCGCCTGCGGCGGGCTGGCTGCCGAGCTGCTCGGGTTGCCGTGGGTGGAGCTCAACCCACATCCGCTGTACCTGCCGTCGAAGGGCTTGCCACCGCTCGGCAGCGGGCTGGCCCCGGGCGTCGGCATCCGGGGACGCCTGCGCGACACGGTCATGCGAGCCCTGACCGCGCGATCCGTGCGGGCGGGACTGGCCGAGCGGGCCGGAGTACGCGCCGCGATCGGCCTGCCTGCGGACGACCCCGGCCCGTTGCGTCGCTTGATCGCCACCCTGCCGGCACTGGAGGTGCCGCGCCCGGACTGGCCGGCCGAGGCCGTGGTGGTCGGTCCACTGCACTTCGAACCGACCGAGGCGGTGCTGACCGTGCCGCCGGGCTCGGGTCCGGTGGTGATGGTGGCGCCCTCTACCGCGACCACCGGGACGCAGGGGATGGCCGAACTGGTGCTGGAGTCGCTGCGCCCGGGGCAGACACTGCCCGAGGGGGCCCGCGTGGTGGTGTCGCGGCTCGGCGGGGCCGCCGTGGAGGTGCCGCCGTGGGCGGCGGTGGGGCTCGGCCGTCAGGACGAGCTGCTGTCGCACGCCGATCTGGTGATCTGCGGTGGCGGGCACGGCCTGGTGTCCAAGGCGCTGCTGGCAGGTGTGCCGATGGTGGTGGTGCCGGGGGGCGGTGATCAGTGGGAGATCGCCAATCGCGTTGTGCGTCAAGGCAGTGCGCAGCTGGTGCGGCCCCTTTCCGGGGAGGCGCTCACCGCGGCGGTCGACACCGTGCTCGGGGCATCGTCCTACCGTGCGGCCGCTGTGCGCGCCGGCGCCTCGATCGCCGAGGTGGCAGATCCGGTACGGGTGTGCCATGACGCGCTGGCAGGCACTGGGTAGGTTGGGCCCGTGCGGTTGACGGAATTCCATGAGCTCGTGGACGGCCAGTTCGGCGCGATGCGGGGTCGTTCGCTGCTCGTCGACCATGTGCTGGCGGCCCTCGACGGCCGCACTGCCGCGCAGGCCATCGAGGACGGGGTGGAACCGCGCAGCGTGTGGCGCGCGTTGTGTGCGGACTTCGACGTCCCGCGCGAGCAGTGGTGAACAGCCACCGGTGAGCCGACGGGTCTTTTCCCGGCCGCCGATTCGGCGTATACCGGAGTCATGGGCCTTGGTGACCACCCGATGCGGACACCTCTTTACGGTGTTCTGCTGGTGATCGCAGCGGTACTGCTGTGTTGGTTGGTCGCGTCGACGCTGGCCGGATGGCCGGCGGCCCTCGGATACTTCCTGGCCATCGCTGTCGGCGCGGTCGGGTTCGTCATGACGCTGCGGGATCTCGACAATTTTCCGAACTGGCGTCGCTGACGGAGATCATCTCCGGCGTGTCTCCTTGAATCGAACAGATGTTCGTCTAGTCTGGGTGCAGTCCGACTGAGCCGACTTGTCGGTGGCCTGTTCTAACGTCACCGCCAACCGATCGGAACACCGGTCAACACGACTACTCGGAGAGGCACCATCATGGCGCAACAGGCCCCTGATCGCGAAAAAGCGCTCGAACTGGCGATGGCCCAGATCGACAAGAACTTCGGTAAAGGCTCGGTGATGCGCCTCGGCGAGGAGGTGCGCCAGCCCATCTCGGTGATCCCCACCGGTTCGATTTCCCTGGACGTCGCGCTCGGTATCGGTGGCCTGCCTCGCGGCCGCGTGGTCGAGATCTACGGCCCGGAATCCTCGGGTAAGACCACTGTGGCGTTGCACGCGGTGGCCAACGCCCAGGCTGCCGGCGGTATCGCGGCGTTCATCGACGCTGAGCACGCCTTGGATCCCGAGTACGCCAAGAAGCTCGGTGTGGACACCGATTCGCTGCTGGTCAGCCAGCCCGACACGGGTGAGCAGGCACTGGAGATCGCCGACATGCTGGTGCGCTCGGGCGCGCTGGACATCTTGGTGATCGACTCGGTGGCCGCGCTGGTGCCCCGCGCCGAGATCGAGGGTGAGATGGGTGACAGCCACGTCGGTCTGCAGGCCCGCCTGATGAGCCAGGCGCTGCGCAAGATGACCGGTGCGCTGAACAACTCGGGCACCACCGCGATCTTCATCAACCAGCTCCGCGAGAAGATCGGCGTGATGTTCGGCTCGCCCGAAACCACCACGGGCGGTAAGGCTCTGAAGTTCTACGCCTCGGTCCGTCTCGACGTCCGGCGTATCGAGACGCTCAAGGACGGCACCGACGCGGTCGGTAACCGGACCCGCGTCAAGGTCGTCAAGAACAAGGTCTCGCCGCCGTTCAAGCAGGCCGAGTTCGACATCCTGTACGGCCACGGCATCAGCCGCGAGGGCTCGCTCATCGACATGGGTGTCGAGCACGGCTTCATCCGCAAGTCCGGCTCCTGGTTCACCTATGAGGGTGAGCAGTTGGGGCAGGGCAAGGAGAATGCCCGCAAGTTCATGTTGGAGAACGTCGACGTCGCCAACGAGATCGAGAAGAAGATCAAGGAAAAGCTCGGTATCGGCGCTGTCGTGACCGCCGAGGCAAAGGCTGATGACGTCCTTCCCGCCCCGGTTGACTTCTGAGTCGTCGGGTACGCCCGACGGGGAGCAGACGCAGGATCCTCGCAAACGTGAGGAGCAGGCAAAGAATGTCTGTCTGCGTCTGCTCACTGTGCGGGCCCGCACCCGCTCCGAACTGATCGAACAGCTCACCAAACGGGGTTACGAGGAAGACCTCAGCACCAAGGTGCTGAACAGGTTGACCGAGGTCGGGCTGATCGATGACGAGGACTTCGCCGAACAGTGGGTGCGGTCCCGGCACGCCAATTCAGGAAAAGGCAAGCGCGCCTTGGCTGTTGAGCTTCGCAAGAAGGGCGTGGACAAAGAGGTCATCGACGCCGCGCTGGCAGACCTGGATCCGGCTGCCGAGCGACAACGGGCCGAGCAGCTGGTTCGGGACAAGTTGCGTCGCGAGCGGCTCGATGACGACGACGGCGACGTGAAGGTGACGCGTCGGCTCGTCGGCATGTTGGCCCGTCGCGGCTACAACCAGTCGATGGCCTTCGACGTTGTCAGCGTCGAACTGGCCGGCGAACGGGAACGGCGCCGGGTGTAGCGGCCGCATTGTGTCGCTATACGCGGGTCAGTCCCGTTGAGTGTGCAGTACCTGCGCTCCCGGTGCGCCTTCCTGTTCGACGGCCTCTGGTTCCAGCGGCGCGGGCCCACGGCTGGAACGACGCATTCGCCGTTCTAGCCAGGTGGCGAATGAGGACAGTGCGAAGTTGATCGTGATCAACAGCAGTGCCACGACCATGAGCGCGGGTAGATAGTTGCGGTAGGTCGAACCGAGGTTGGTGGTCTGGCGCACCACCTCCAGGAAGGTGATCTGGTAGCCGATCGCCGTGTCCTTGAGGATCACCACCATCTGGGAGATCAGAACCGGCAGCATCGAGGTGATGGCCTGCGGTAGCTGGATGAGCCGCATCGTCGAACCCCAGCGCAGACCGAGTGACGCCGCAGCCTCGACCTGACCCCGTGGCAGAGAGTTGACTCCCGCCCGGATGATCTCGGCGATCACCGCGCCGTTGTAGAGGGTCAGGCCGGTGACCACGCCGGCCAGCGCCTGATACTTCGACGGCATGCTGTCGAGGAGCCCATACGCCGCGAAGCTGAAGATCATCATGATCAGCACCGGTACGGCGCGGAAGAACTCGACGAACACCGCACAGGGCCAACGGATGAACGCCACCGGCGTCATCCGCCCGACACCGAGCAAGAGGCCCAGTGCGAGTGCCAGCACGATCGACAGGGCGGCCGCGGTCAGCGTGCCCTGGAGGCCGGGCAGCAAGTAGGTCCGCCACAGATCGGCCGTCAGGAACGGTTGCCACTTGTCCCAGTCGAGTTGACCCTTCTCGTTGAAGCGCCACAGCACGACGCCGATGATGACGGCGGTCACCGCAATGGCCAGGATCGCCACGATGATGTTCCGCACCCGGACCCGGGGGCCGGGAACATCGAAGAGAACCGAAGCGCTGGACATCTAGCGCTGCACCGCCAATCTCTTGCCGAGCCAACCGAACAGCAGACCCAACGGCAATGTCAGGATGACGAATCCGGCGGCGAAGATGATGCCGACCGTCAGCAGTGCGGCGGTGTTCTCCGTCATCGTCTTCATCAACCACGCCGCCTCGACGACGCCGATGGCCGAGGCGATGGTGGTGTTCTTGGTCAGGGCGATCAGCACTGAACCCAACGGCAGGATCACCGCGCGAAAAGCCTGTGGTAGCAGGATCAACCGCAGGTTCTGTCCGAACGACAGACCGAGCGAGCGGGCCGCCTCGGCCTGGCCGATCGGCACGGTGTTGACCCCGGCCCGCACCGTCTCACACACGAAAGATGCGGTGTAGATGGTCAACCCGAGTACGGCCAGGCGGAAACTGCTGTCCACGATGAACGTCGGCGAGTCCGCCGCGGCCAGCGTGATCCGCAGCGTCTGCCCCACCCCGAGTGAGCAGAAGATGATGATCAGCGTCAGGGGAGTGTTACGGACGATGTTCACATAGATGGCGCCGAGCCAGTTCAGCACCGGCACCGGTGCCAGTCGCATCGCCGCCAACAACGTGCCCAGGATCAATGCGCCGACGGCGGAGTACATCGTCAGCCGGATGGTGATCCAGAATGCCGCGAAGATCTGATCGCGGTACTCGGTGAATATCTCCACGGGGGAGTTGCTTCCTCCGGCTCAGCGGTCGACGGTCGGCGGTGTCGGCGCCTGGATACCGGCCGGCCCGAGGTTCTTGTCGAACGCTTCTTTCCACGCTCCGCTGTTGATCATCTTCTCGATCGCATCGTTGATCTTGCCGCGCAGTTCGGTGTCGTCCTTCTTGAGGCCGATGCCGTAGCGCTCCTCGGAGAATGGCTTACCAACGATCTTGAATTCCCCTGGAGTCTGCGCGGCGTAGCCGGCCAGGATCACCTCATCGGTGGTCACGGCGTCGACTCCACGGTTCCTGAGGGCGTCGATGCACAGGGTGTAGGTGTCGTACAGCTGCAGTTGAACGTCCGGATACTTCTCCTTGATCCGCTGAGCCGGTGTCGAACCGGATACCGAGCACACCTTCTGGTTGTTCGCCAGGGACTCCGCTCCGGTGATGGCGTTCTCGTCGGCGCGGACCAGCAGGCTCTGCCCGGTGACCAGGTAGGGCCCGGCGAACGCCACCTTCTCCTGACGCGCCGGGCTGATCGAGTAGGTCCCGACGATGTATTCGACCTGACCGTTCTGGATCAGCGTCTCGCGCTGCGGCGAGGGCGCTTCCTTCCACTCGATCTTGTCCTCGGGATAACCGAGTTCGTTGGCCACGTATTTGGCCACATCGACGTCGAACCCGGACATGGTGCCGTCAGGCTTCTTCTGGCCGAGGCCGGGTTGGTCGTACTTGGTGCCGATGACGATCTTGCTGGAGTCGCCACCACCGCCACATGCGGTCGCGGCGAAGGGGAGTGCGATCGCGAGCGCGAGGGTACCGACCAACTTGAACGGCACGGAGGGCATGTTCGGGTTCCTTTCGGCGGAGCGTCAGTGATGAAGGATCTTGCCGAGAAAATCTTTGGCGCGGTCGGATTTCGGGTTGTCGAAGAACTCGGCCGGTGGCGCGTCCTCGACGATGGCGCCATCGGCCATGAACACCACGCGATCGGATGCCCGGCGGGCGAAGCCCATCTCGTGGGTGACCACCACCATCGTCATGCCCTCGCCGGCCAGCGACGTCATCACGGCCAGGACCTCGTTGATCATCTCGGGGTCCAGGGCGCTGGTCGGCTCGTCGAAGAGCATCACCTTGGGTTTCATCGCCAACGATCGTGCGATGGCCACGCGTTGCTGCTGACCGCCGGACAGCTGGGCCGGGTATTTGTCGGCCTGGTTGGCCACTCCGACCCGGTCCAACAGGGCCATGGCGGCCTCCCTGGCCTGTGCCTTGGGCTTGCGTCGCACCTTCACCGGGGCGAGCATGACGTTCTCCAGGATCGTCTTGTGCGCGAACAGGTTGAAGGACTGGAACACCATGCCGACATCCGACCGCAGCTGAGCCAGTTTGCGACCCTCGGCGGGCAGCTCCTGACCATCGACCGCGATGCTGCCCGAGTCGATGGTCTCCAGCCGATTGATGGTGCGGCACAACGTGGATTTACCCGAACCCGACGGTCCGAGGACCACGACGACCTCGCCGCGCCCCACATCGAGGTTGATGTCGTTGAGTACGTGCAAGGGTCCGAAGTGCTTGTTGACACCCTGAAGTGAGATCATCGGCACACCTGGTGGCGCCGCGTCGTCGACCTGCGGCTGCTCGCCGGGGCTACCCATGGCAGGTGACCTTACCCAGGGAACGCCCGGCCTGCCCGGATCTCGTCAATCCGCCGCGTTGACGTTTCGGGTGGCTCCGTACCATTGAGGCCGTGACGACGATGGTGAACCGGGACGCGGCGCGCGACGAGCGCCCGCGCGAGGAGTCGACGACACAGCCCGGCTCCGAACGCACCTATCAGGTCCGCACCTACGGCTGTCAGATGAACGTGCACGACTCCGAGCGGCTGTCCGGCCTGCTGGAGGACGCCGGATACCGTAGGGCCCCCGACGGCGCCGACGCCGACATCGTCGTGTTCAACACCTGTGCGGTGCGCGAGAACGCCGACAACAAGCTCTACGGCAATCTCAGTCATCTGGCCCCGCGCAAGCAGGCCGATCCGAACATGCAGATCGCCGTCGGCGGATGCCTCGCCCAGAAGGACCGCGAGTCGGTGCTGCGCCGCGCCCCCTGGGTCGATGTGGTCTTCGGCACCCACAACATCGGGTCCCTGCCCACACTGCTGGAGCGGGCCCGCCACAACCGCGCCGCCCAGGTCGAGATCGTCGAAGCGCTGCAGGAGTTTCCGTCCACCCTGCCCGCGACGCGCGAGTCGGCCTATGCGGCGTGGGTGTCGATCTCGGTGGGCTGCAACAACACCTGCACGTTCTGCATCGTGCCGTCGCTGCGCGGCAAAGAGGTCGACCGCCGTCCCGGGGACATCCTGGCCGAGGTGCAGACCCTGGCTTCCCAAGGCGTGCTCGAGGTCACCCTGCTGGGCCAGAACGTCAACGCCTACGGTGTGTCGTTTGCCGACCCCGATGTTCCGCGCGACCGCAGTGCGTTCGCCAAGCTGCTCCGCGCCTGCGGCGACGTGGAGGGGCTGGAGCGGGTGCGGTTCACCTCACCCCACCCCGCCGAGTTCACCGACGACGTGATCGAGGCGATGGCGCAGACCCCCAACGTCTGCCCGACACTGCACATGCCGCTGCAGTCCGGTTCGGACCGGATCCTCAAGGCGATGCGCCGCTCGTACCGGGCCGACCGCTACCTGGGCATCATCGACAAGGTGCGTGCCGCGATCCCGGACGCGGCCATCACCACCGACCTGATCGTCGGCTTCCCCGGCGAGACCGAGGAAGATTTCCAGGCCACCCTCGATGTCGTCGAGCGGTCGCGTTTCTCGACTGCGTTCACCTTCCAGTACTCCATCCGGCCCGGTACCCCCGCCGCCGACATGCCCGACCAGTTGCCGAAAGCCGTTGTCACCGAACGCTATCAGCGGCTGATCGAGCTGCAGGAGCGAATTTCTCTGGAGGAGAACCAGGCCCAGATCGGGCGGGCGGTGGAACTGCTGGTCGCCACGGGCGAGGGCCGAAAGGACGCCAGCACCGCCCGCATGTCGGGCCGGGCCCGCGACGGCAGACTGGTGCATTTCAGCCCTGGCGGCGACGTGGAGCGGATCCGACCCGGTGACATCGTCACCACCACCGTGACCGGTGCCGCGCCGCACCATCTGATCGCCGACGCCCCGTTGGTCACCCATCGCCGCACCCTCGCCGGCGACGCCCACGAGGCGGGGCGGCGCCCGCGGACCGGCGTCGGCCTCGGGCTGCCGCGGATCGGTGCGCCGGAAACCCCGCCGTCATCAGGAGGATGTGGCTGTTGAGCAACGAAAGCGACTTCGACCGGTTCAAGGACGACCTGGCGGCCGTCGAGCGCAAGGTCACCCGCGAATTCGACACGGGGCCGCGTGCGATGGTCGTGGCCATCCTGGTGTTCGTGGTGCTGCTGTCGTTCGTGCTGCCGCACACCGGCACCACCAAGGGGTTCGACGTCCTGGTCGGTGACGCCACGGCCGTAAGCGACGGCATCTCACTGCCGTCGCGGGTGTTCACCTGGTTGGCGCTGGTGTTCTCGGTCGGCTTCTCCACCCTGGCGCTGATCACCCGTCGCTGGGCGCTGGCCTGGACGGCCCTGGCCGGTTCTGCGGTGGCCAGCGCGCTCGGGATGCTTGCGGTGTGGTCGCGTCAGACCGCGGCGGGCCATCCCGGTCCCGGAATCGGGCTGATCATCGGGTGGCTGGCCGTGATCGTCCTGACCTTCCACTGGGCTCGCGTGGTGTGGTCGCGCACCGCGCTGCAGCTGGCGGCAGAAGAGGACCGGCGCCGCGAAGCCGCGAAGCATCAGCAGCACGGCGTGCTCGGCATCCCCATGCCCGGTGACAGCAAGACCGACGTGACCAAAACCGACGTCGCGAAGCCCGACACCTCCTCCGGTGACAAGCCGGATCAGCCCGACCAGGCCTAGCTGGGCTCAGAAAAGCCTGGGAGCTGTAAACGCTCTCCGAGCGTGGTGTTACCTGCGCTCTCCGAGTGTGGCGGCCGCGGCGTCAGCCCACTGACGCCACTGTTCGGCGCTCGCCCTGGCCTCGGCTGCATCCTTGGCCCGTCCGGCGGCCTCCGCCTTCTCGGCCTGCTTCTCGAACTGTTCGGCACGGGCACGGAACTGGTCGGCACGGGCCTGCGCCTCGGGGTCCACACCACCGGCCGGGGCGTCTCGGACCTTCTTCTCGACGGCACGCAGGCGGCGTTCCAGATCGGCGGCCCGCTCGCGGGGAACCTTGCCGATCGCGTCCCACTTGTCGCCGATCGTGCGCAGTGCGGCGCGGGCGGCATCCAGATCCGTCGTGTCGATCTTCTCGGCCTCGGCCAGCAGCGCTTCCTTGGCGGTGGCATTTGCCTTGAACTCGGCGTCACGTTCGGCGTGGGCGGCGTTACGGGCCCCGAAGAACGTGTCCTGAGCGGCCTTGAACCGGTGCCACAACGCGTCGTCGACGTCCTTGGCGGCGCGTCCGGCGGCCTTCCACTGGGTCAGCAGATCGCGGAACGCGGCACCGGTGGCGCCCCAGTCGGTCGAGCCGGACAGCTGCTCGGCCTGCTCGCACAGCGCCTCCTTCTGCTGGCGGGCGCCTACCCGGCCGCGGTCCAGTTCGGCGAAGTGCGAGCCGCGACGACGGTTGAACGTCTCGCGGGCCGACGAGTAGCGCTTCCACAGGGCGTCGTCGAGCTTGCGGTCCAGTCCGGTGATGGTGCGCCACTCATCGAGGATCTCGCGCAGGCGGTCACCGGCGGACTTCCACTGGGTGGAGTTGGCTGCCAGATCCTCGGCCTCGGCGGCGAGTGCCTCCTTGCGGGCGGTCTGGGCGGCGCGGTGCTCGTCGCGCTGGGCCCGCTCGGTCTTGGCGGCTTCGTCGGCGTGTTCCAGGATGGCCGACAGGCGGGCGCTCAGCGCGTCGACATCGCCGAGAACTGCTGCGGTGGGCAGACTTTCCGCCAACGCCGCGGCCGCAGACTTGATCTTGCGCGCATCGCCGGTGCCTGACGACAGCCGGCGTTCGAGCAGGGCGACCTCGGTGTGCAGATCGTCGAAGCGCCGACCGAAGTGCGCGTACGCCGACTCGGTGTCGCCGGCCTGCCACGAGCCGATCACCCGCTCGCCGGATCCGCTGATCAACCACACCGTGCCGTCGTCATCGACGCGGCCGAATTGGTGTGGGTCGCCGGCCGGCGCCACGGCAACCACGGGTGCGACCCGGCTGGGGCGGGGAACGGGGCGGGGTGGTCCGGGCCTCGGAACGGGCGAGGGCGTGGGCTTCGGGGTGGGCCCGGAGGTCGACTCGGGGGTGGCTCCGCCTGGCTCACTGGTTGTCATATCCGCTCCTCGTACTCCGCACGGTTGCCCGCGCATCTGCCGCGCGACGCGGCGCCTGATGCTGTCGCTTTGTCCGCTATTGAAGCAGGTCGTGCTGTGCCGTGCCCACGGCTTTAGGTGCAATGCCCTGACAAACTCGCACGGACGTGTTCTCACCCGGGCCGATCTGGGCGTCCGACCGGGCCTCGGCGCGCACCCCAGAAGGGGCCGCGCACTAGTTTGGTGAGGTGCTGAGCGCCATCGCGATCGTCCCTGCCACACCGGTCCTGGTGCCCGAACTGGTGGGTGCGGCTGCGGGCGAGGTGGCCGACCTGCGGGAGGCCGTCGTCGCCGCAGCGCGTTCGCTACCGCCGCGCTGGCTGGCCGTCGGGGTCGGCCCCGGTGACGCGGTGTACGGGCCGGACTGTGCAGGGACCTTCGCCGGCTACGGCGCCGACGTCCCAGTGGCTCTCGGCCCCGGCGCGATGGGCGATCCGGTGGCGCTGCCGCTGTGTGCCCTGGTCGCGGGGTGGATCCGCGGACAGGTGGCACCCGGTGCCGACATCGAGGTGCACGTCTGTGCCGCATCACAGCAGGTCGGCGAGGCGCTGGCCCGGGGGCGCGCGCTGCGCGCCCGCCTCGACGAATCTGCGGATCCCGTCGGTGTCCTCGTGGTCGCCGATGGCCTGAACACGCTCACCCCGGCGGCACCCGGTGGCCACGACCCGGACTCGGCGCCGGTGCAACAGCAAGTCGACGATGCGCTGGCCACCGGAGACCTCTCGGCGCTGGCCGAGCTGCCCGGAACCGTGCTCGGCAGGGTTGCCTACCAGGTACTGGCCGGTCTGACCGAACCCGAGCCGGGATCGGCCCGTGAGCGCTATCGCGGAGCCCCGTACGGCGTCGGCTACTTCGTCGGCGAATGGCTGCCGTGACCCGGCCCATCGCGGTCATCGGGCCGACCGGCACGGGGAAGTCGGCGCTGGCGCTCGCGCTGGCCGAGAATGTGGGCGGCGAGATCGTGAATGCCGACGCCATGCAGCTCTACCGCGGCATGGACATCGGCACTGCCAAGTTGCCGGTCGCCGAGCGGCGCGGCATCCCCCACCACCAGCTCGATGTCCTTGACGTCACCGAGACCGCGACGGTGGCCCGCTATCAGCAGGAGGCCGCGGCCGACGTGGAAGCCATCGCGGCCCGCGGCGCAGTGCCGGTGATCGTGGGCGGTTCGATGCTGTACATCCAGTCACTGCTCGACGAGTGGACGTTTCCGGCCACCGATCCGACGGTGCGGGCGCGGTGGGAGGCGCGGCTGGCCGAGGTCGGGGTCGCCGCCCTGCACGTCGAGCTGACCCGGGTGGACCCTGCCGCGGGTGCGTCGATCCTGCCGACCGATGGCCGGCGGATCGTGCGGGCCCTGGAGGTCGTGGAGCTCACCGGGCAGCCGTTCGCTGCCTCGGCGCCGAGCATCGGTACACCGCGCTGGGACACTGCGATCATCGGATTGGACTGGGACACAGCCGTTCTCGATCAGCGCCTGGAACAACGCACCGACCTGATGTTCGACGAAGGCCTGGTGGACGAGGTGCGGACGCTGATCGGGCGCGGTCTGCGCGACGGGGTCACCGCGGCGCGAGCACTCGGCTATGCGCAGGTGTTGGCTGACCTGGATGCCGGGGGAGACGGCTCGGCCGCGCGGGAGCCGACGTTCATCGGCACCCGCCGCTATGTGCGCCGGCAGCGCTCGTGGTTCCGGCGTGATCATCGGGTCGTGTGGTTGGACGGGGCGGCCGACGGGCTGGTGCACGACGCGTTGCGGGCGTGGCGGCACGTATCCTGAACAGGTGATCTCCGGCGCAGTTGGTTTTGTGAAAGGGCACGGCACCCAGAACGATTTCGTGGTGCTGCCCGACCTCGACGCCGCGCTGTCGCTGACGCCGAACGCCGTCGCCGCACTGTGCGACCGGCGCCGCGGCCTCGGCGCCGACGGCGTGCTGCGGGTGACGACTGCGGGTGCCGCGCAGGGTGCCGGGGTGTTCGACCGACTTCCCGACGGGGTGGCGGCCTCGGACTGGTACATGGACTACCGCAACGCCGACGGGTCGATCGCGCAGATGTGCGGCAACGGCGTACGGGTGTTCGCGCACTACCTGCGCGCGTCCGGACTGGAATCTGCCGACGAGTTCGTGGTCGGGTCACTGGCCGGTCCCCGTCCGGTGGTGTTGCACAGCGTCGACGCGACGACCGCCGACGTCACGGTCGAGATGGGCAAGGCCAACCAGTTCGGCACCGGCACCGCCGTCGTCGGCGGTCGCAAGGTCAGCGGGCTGGCCGTCGACATGGGCAATCCGCACCTGGCCTGTGTCGGGCTGACCGAGGACGAGTTGGCGGCACTCGATGTGGCCGCACCGGTGTCGTTCGACACGCAGCTGTTCCCCGACGGCGTCAACGTCGAGGTCCTGACCGCTCCGGTGAACGGCGCGGTCTCGATGCGGGTGCACGAACGCGGTGTCGGCGAGACCCGCTCCTGCGGTACCGGCACCGTCGCGGCCGCGCTGGCGGCCCTGGCCGGTCAGGGTGCCGATACCGGGACGTTGCGGGTCCGCATCCCCGGGGGCGAGGTCACCGTGACGATCACCGAGTCCACCAGCTTCCTGCGCGGCCCCTCCGTGCTGGTGGCCCGTGGTGAGCTCTCCGACGTGTGGTGGAACGCTGCCCACGCCTAATAGGGATGCGCGCGGCCCGATGCACGTGACAACCTGTAAGTACATATGACTCATCCAGAACATCCCGTCACACCCAGCACCGGCGAGCTGGCCCTCGAAGACCGCGCCTCATTGCGCCGCGTCGCCGGGCTCTCCACCGAACTCACCGACGTCACCGAGGTCGAGTACCGCCAGCTCAGGCTGGAACGCGTGGTCCTGGTCGGAGTGTGGACCGAAGGCAGCGCGGCCGATGCCGATGCCAGCCTGGCCGAGCTGGCGGCACTCGCCGAGACCGCCGGGTCCGAAGTACTCGAGGGGCTGATCCAGCGCCGCGACAAGCCCGACCCGTCCACCTACATCGGCTCGGGCAAAGCCGTCGAACTGCGCGAGGTGGTCCTGGCCACCGGGGCGGACACCGTGATCTGCGACGGCGAACTCTCGCCTGCGCAGCTCAACTCACTGGAGAAGGTCGTCAAGGTCAAGGTGATCGACCGGACCGCGCTGATCCTGGATATCTTCGCCCAGCACGCCACCAGCCGGGAGGGCAAGGCGCAGGTGTCGCTGGCCCAGATGGAGTACATGCTGCCCCGGCTGCGCGGCTGGGGTGAATCGATGTCGCGCCAGGCCGGTGGGCGCGCCGGCGGTGCCGGTGGTGGCGTGGGAACCCGCGGGCCCGGTGAGACCAAGATCGAGACCGACCGCCGCCGTATCCGGGAGCGGATGGCGAAGCTGCGCCGCGAGATTCGCGACATGAAGAAGATCCGCGATACCCAGCGCAGCCGGCGGCTGACCTCCGATGCCGCCTCGGTGGCCATCGTCGGCTACACCAACGCCGGCAAGTCCAGCCTGCTCAACGCACTGACCGGGGCCGGTGTGCTGGTGGAGAACGCCCTGTTCGCCACGCTCGAACCCACCACGCGGCGTGGCGAATTCGACGACGGCCGGCCGTTCGTGCTGACCGACACCGTCGGCTTCGTCCGGCACCTGCCCACCCAGTTGGTCGAGGCCTTCCGGTCCACGCTCGAAGAGGTGGTCGACGCCGACCTGCTGGTGCACGTCGTGGACGGGTCCGACGATCATCCGCTGGCGCAGATCAATGCCGTCCGGCAGGTGGTCAACGACGTGATCGTCGAATACGACATCGCCCCGCCCCCGGAGCTGTTGGTGGTCAACAAGATCGACGCGGCCACCGATCTCGGACTGGCCGCGCTGCGCCGCGCCCTGCCCGATGCGGTCTTCGTTTCGGCGCACACTGGCGAGGGGCTGGACCGGTTGCGGGCCCGGATGGCGGAGATGATCCCGCCGACCGACGCCACGGTGGACGTGACGATTCCCTACGACCGCGGGGATCTGGTCGCGCGGGTGCACGCCGACGGTCGGGTGGACGCCACCGAGCACACTGCCGACGGCACCCGCATCAAGGCGCGGGTGCCCATGGCACTGGCCGCGAGCCTGGGTGAGTTCGCCACCTTCTGAGCGGGCGTCAGGCGGCAGATTTCTTCTTACTGCTGGTGCCCTTTGCGCTGGTGCCCTTTGCCTCGGGACGGTCCGTGGCCTTGTCCTTCGCGCCGTCGTGACCGAGGGCCTTGCGCACGCCGCTTCGGAGCGACTTGGCCATGTCACGCGCCGGATGTCCCTTGGTGGCGAGCGCTTTCGGCAATGAGGGACGCTGCTTCGGGGCCGTAGCGTCGTCGGCCGCGCTCGGTGCCGTCTCGGGGTCGGTGACCGTGCTCAGACGCCGGAGCGGTTGGTCATCCGAGATGGCGGCGACTTTCGTGGTGTCGGCAACGGTCTTGTCGACAATGGTCTTGTCGGCAGTGTCCGGGATCCGGACGGTCACGCCGGACTGCGTCGGATCGGTCCATCCGGGCAGTGGGTCGAGCCCGGGGTTGAGCGCGGCCCGGATGCCCTCCGGAACGTCGTTCACCAGGTCGGTGGCCAACTTGACCGGGTTGAACCTGGGCAGCAACTGGAACGGTGTCGGATTGCTGTAGTCGGTTCTGGTGTAACCGGTTTCGATCAGGGTCTGCGCCATCGGGGAGATCAGGTCGACGAGCGGGATCACCACGGCGGACGTGCCGGTCGCCGCACCCAGGTCGAGCAGCGGCTGCATGATGGGCAGCGTCTTCGCCGGCAGGGTGACGTAGTACGAATCGCTGCCGTCGACCTTCTGGCAGTGAGTCTCGGCACTGCAGTTCGCTTTCGCGTTCTCGATCGCGGCCTGCACCTGTTCGGGTGTGTAGCCGTATGGCGTTGCGGTGGCCGGATCGTCGCCTCGGGGGTCCAGGTAGGAGCCGTGCACGTACTCGAATCCGGCCAGCGCATTCGCCAGGGCGAGCGGATTGAGCACCCATGACGGAGCGTCGGCGACACCGTCGTACTGAAGCGCGATGTCGTAGGTCTCGATGCCGGTGTCCGTCGGAGTGGGTTGACCGAACGTCGCGTCGAGGATCGGGACGGTGCCGAGGATCGCCAGCCTCTCGAAGAGGCCGCCGTCAGGGCGGTTGGGGTTACCGATCAGGACGAAGCTCAGATTCTGCTTCTGTTCGTCGGTCAGGTCCGCCAGGTTCCCCTTGACGATGCCGGCCACCGTGGCGCCCTGCGAATAGCCGAAGACCGTCACGGGATGCGCCGCACTGGGGTTGTTGGCGCCGACGAGTTCACTGGTCAGCCGGGTGACCCCGCTGGCCACCGACACGTTCCATTTGGCACCCTCCAGTCCGCCCCAGCCTGGGAGTGGGATGGGCCAGAACTGGGCGATGTAGGGGATGGCCACCGGCGCCGCACAATCCTCGGCGCCGCAACTACCGCTGGGCTGGACGTAGTAGTCCACGGCGTTGGCCAGGTAATTGTTGGAGTCCTGCGGGTTCGGGGTTCCGGTACCCGGGACGATCAGCGGTGTCACCGCGACCACCAGACCGATTGCTGCGGTGCCGACGGGCGTCAGGCCGATGACCACCGAGCCGGATACCGCTACGGCGCCGACCAGCAGTGACCTGGCAGCAGAACGGGGTGAGAATCGCATCGGCCCGGATCTCCTTCTGCTGACGAAGCCGTCAGCGCTGAAGGGATCTTTGCACCGGCACGCAACTGTCACCGGGAAAACGGCCGAAGTGGTCGCGGCCCAACGGTTTCAGCGTTGTCGGATCACCGGAGGCTCATGTGCCCGCACCGGGGGGAGGGCTCCATCGAACTTCTCGACCTGCACCAGCACATGCGCGCCGGTGCAGCCATGCGCCAGCGACGAGGTCCCGACATCGTCGGTGAGGACGTTGGGATTGCCGTGCACGCACATCGAATCGGGATCTGACGCTTCGGCCGGGTCGTACCACGCTCCGGTCGGCAGTTGCACCACCGACGGGCGCAACCGGTCGTCGATCATCACCCCGGCCAGACACGCCCCGCGGTCGTTGAACACCCGCACTACGTCACCGTCTGCGAGCCCGCGGGCCGAGGCGTCACCGGGATGGATGCGGATCGGTTCGCGCCCTTGTACTTTCGATGCCTGACTGGTGGCGCCGCCGTCGAGTTGGCTGTGCAGTCGGGTCGCGGGCTGATTGGCCAGCAGATGCAACGGATAGCGGGCGGCCCGCGCACCGCCGAGCCATTCGGTCGGCTCGTACCAGCGGGGGTGGCCGGCACAGTCGGGGTAGCCGAATCCGTCGATGGTCTGCGAGAAGATCTCGATGCGGCCGCTCGGGGTGGCCAGTCGGTGCCCGACCGGATCGGCCCGGAAATCGGCCAGCAGTGTCAACCCCGGTTCGGTGGGTAACCGCAGATGACCCGCAGCCCAGAACTGGTCGAATCCGGGAACCTCGAAATCCAGACTCGCTGACCACTTTTCGTACATATGAACCAGCCACTGCCGTGCCGTGCGGCCTTCGGTGAACTGCTCACCGAACCCGAGTCGGTCGGCCAGCGCCGAGAACGTGGTGTAGTCGTCGCGGGAGTCCGCGTACGGCGGGGTCAGTGCAGGCATGGCGACCAGCAGCGGGTCATTGCGTGACCCCGAGTAGTCCTCGCGCTCATAGGCGGTGGTCGAGGGCACGACGACGTCGGCATGCTTGGCCATCGCCGTCCAGTACGGGTCGTGCACCACGATGGTGTCCACCCGGGACAGGGCCCGGCGCAACCTCGGAATGTTCTGGTGATGGTGGAACGGGTTGCCGCCGGCCCAGTACACGCACCTGATGTCGGGGTAGGTCAGGTGCAGTCCGTTGTAATCGAACGGTTGTCCGGGGTGCAGCAGCATGTCGGTGACGGCCGCGACGGGGATGAAGGTCTGCACCGGGTTGAAGCCCTGTGGCAGCGCGGGCAGGCCGCAGCGCAGCGGCGGCAACCCCGGCTCGTTCATCGACCCGTAGCCGTGCCCGAAACCTCCTCCGGGCACACCGATCTGGCCCAGCATGGCCGCCAGGGTCAAGCCCATCCACGGCGCCTGCTCGCCGTGCCGGATCCGCTGCAGCGACCAGCTGACGGTGACCAGGGTGCGCGAGGCCGCCATCTGTCTGGCGAGGTCCACGAGCTCGCCGGCGGGCAGGCCGCTGAGCCTCGACGCCCATTGCGGGCTCTTGGCGATACCGTCGTCGCGGCCCAGCAGGTAGCGCTCGAACCGCCGGTATCCGCTGCAGTGCGTGTCGAGGAAATCGAGATCGGCCAGGCCCTCGCTGGCCAGCACGTAGGCCAGCGCGAGCATCACCGCCACGTCGGTGCCGGGGACCGGGGCCAGCCATCGGCAGTCGCCATCGACGTCGTCACGAAGCGGGCTCAGCGACACGATCTTCCCGCCGCGCTCACGCATCCGGCGCAGCGCGTCGCGGGCCGGATGTGCCGTGGTGCCACCGTGGTTGATGCCGGTGTTCTTCAGTGCGAGACCGCCGAAGCACACCAGCAGATCGGTGTGCTCGGTGATGACCTCCCAGTCGGTGGAGCGCTTGAACAGGTCGTCATGGGTCCCGACCACCCGGGGCATGATCACCCCGGTGGCGCCCAGGCTGTAGGAATGGCGGGAAGACGTATAGCCGCCGAGCATTTTCAGAAAGCGGTGCACCTGGCTCTGGGCGTGGTGGAAGCGTCCGGCGCTGGCCCAGCCGTAGGAGCCGCCGTAGATCGCCTCGTTGCCGTAGGTGTCGACGACCCGGCGCAGCTCCTCGGCCAGCAAGTCGGAGAGCTCATCCCAGGAGACCGCGACGTAGTCGTCGGCGCCCCGTTCTGTACTGGGGCCGGGGCCGTCGCGCAGCCAGCCGCGTCGCACTGCGGGCCCGGCGATACGGGAGCGGTGCCGGATCGAGCCCGCGAGGTTGCCGAGCAACGGTGAGGGGTCGGTGTCACCGTCCATCGGGGTGACGGCCGCGATGTCGCCGTCCGCGACGTTCGCGGTGAAGGCGCCCCAGTGCGCGAGGCTCATGGGGGACCGGGGCATGAGCAGAGTTTACGGGCGGTACCCACCCTCCCCAGGGCTGACCAACCACCCGGTTGGTATAGGTTGGCCCCAAATCAGTAACCAGTACCGGAGGTCACACCATGGGCAGTGTTGTGAAGTACGACCGCACGTTGTTCGAGCCCGAGCACGACTTGTTCCGCGAGTCGTACCGGGCGTTCCTGGACAAGCACGTCGCGCCGTTCCACGACCAGTGGGAGAAGGACAAGATCGTCGACCGCGGGGTCTGGCTCGAGGCGGGCAAACAGGGCTTTCTCGGGATGGCGGTGCCCGAGGAGTACGGCGGCGGCGGCAACGACGACTTCCGGTACAACACGATCGTCTGTGAGGAGACCGTCGCCGGTCGCTACAGCGGCATCGGCTTCAGCCTGCACAACGACGTCGTCGCGCCGTACCTGCTCCGGCTGGCCAACGAGGAGCAGAAGCAGCGTTGGCTGCCCAAGTTCTGCACGGGCGAATTGATCACGGCGATCGCAATGACCGAACCGGGCACCGGTAGCGACCTGCAGGGCATCAAGACCCGTGCGGTGCGCGACGGTGACCACTACGTCCTCAACGGGTCCAAGACCTTCATCACCAACGGCATCAACTCCGATCTGGTGATCGTCGTCGCCCAGACCGACCCGGAGAAGGGTGCTCTCGGCTTCTCCCTGCTGGTGGTTGAGCGCGGTATGGAGGGCTTCGAGCGGGGCCGCCACCTGGACAAGATCGGCCTGGATGCCCAGGACACCGCCGAGCTGTCGTTCACCGACGTCAAGGTGCCCGTCGAGAACCTGCTCGGCGAGGAAGGTCAGGGTTTCGTCTACCTGATGCAGAACCTGCCGCAGGAGCGCATCTCGATCGCGATCATGGCCGCCGCGGCGATGGAGGCGGTGCTGGAGCAGACCGTGCAGTACACCAAGGAGCGCAAGGCGTTCGGCAAGCCGATCGGTAGTTTCCAGAACAGCCGGTTCCTGCTGGCCGAACTGGCCACCGAGGCCACCGTGGTCCGGATGATGGTCGACGAGTTCATCCGGTTGCACCTCGACGAGAAGCTCACCGTGGAGCAGGCGGCGATGGCCAAGTGGTATTCGACCGAGAAGCAGGTGGAACTCATCGACCGCTGCCTGCAGCTGCACGGCGGTTACGGCTACATGCGGGAGTACCCCGTTGCGCGGGCCTACCTGGATGCCCGAGTCCAGACGATTTACGGCGGCACGACCGAGATCATGAAGGAGATCATCGGTCGCGGGCTGGGCGTCTAGCGGGCCGATCGGCCCCCGATTTATCCGGTACTCGTCCAAAAAAGCCCAAATCTGGGTCTTCGGACCCAGATATTGGGCCTTTTTTGGTCATGATCGGCCACGTTAGTTGGTTATCGTCACGTGCTGACGCAAAGTTGTCCGGGCGGGACATTTCTAAGGAAACTTTGCCGAACGAGCGGGGAGGGCGCATGACTAGGCCGGGAGCGAGGCTGAACGCGGCCGTGTGGCGGTTGGCGGTCGGCCTGCTCGCACTCGTAGTCGCTGCTTTGGTGGTGCCGGCGGTGGCTTCGGCCACCCCGGAGTCGGATGCCGACGCCGCGGTCACCGCCGCTTGGGAGGCCAACGGTGGAGACGGCGGCCCGCTCGGGCCGCGGCAGGGCGGCGTGTACGCGGTGGGTTCTGGCTTCGCGCAGAACTTCTCCGGCGGCAAGATGTTCTTCACCCCGGCAACCGGCGCACACTTCATGCAGGGCGCAATCCTGGACAAGTACGAGTCGCTGGGCGGTCCGGCCGACGGTGACATGGGATTCCCCACCATCGACGAGGGCGCTGGACGTGCCGCGGACAGCCGTAACTCGACGTTGAGTGCGCCTGACAACCCGGTCATCTTCTGGACTCCGTCCACCGGTGCCCGGGTGGTGCGGGGCGCCATCAACGCCGCATGGGACAAGCTCGGCGGCTCCGCGGGAGTGCTCGGCGTCCCCGCGGACGACGAGACGTTCGACGGCGACGTGATCTCCCAGAAGTTCACCGGCGGCGAGATCTCCTGGAACCGCAAGACCAAGGCGTTCACCACGGTGCCGCCCGAACTGGCCGATCAGCTCGCCGGTCTGGACGTACCGTCGGATCCCGCCTCGGCGATCGCCGCCGCGCGCCGGGAGGCGGGCGGGGTGATGGGACCGCTGGGAGCCAAGGACGGCGACCAGTATCCGATCGGCGACGGTGGATTCGGCCAGAAGTACGCCGGCGGCAAGATCTTCTACAGCCCGGCCACCGGCGCCAACGCCATCACCGGCCAGCTGCTCGAAAAGTATGAAAGCGTCGGTGGCCCGGAAGGCGATCTGGGGTTCCCGACCGCCGGCGAGTCCGAGGGCGGATTGGGACCCAACAGCCGGATCAGCACCTTCGCCGCGGCCGACAACCCCGTCATCTTCTGGACTCCCGACTACGGCGCGGTGATCGTGCGGGGCGCGATGAACGCGGCCTGGGAGAAACTGGGCGGGGCGAAGGGAGCGCTGGGCGCCCCGATGGCCGACCAGACCGAAGACGGCGGTGTCATCAGTCAGCGGTTCAGCGGGGGAGCGATCTCGTGGGACCGCGACGCCAACAAGTTCACCACCGAGCCGTCGAAACTCGCCTCCGAATTGAGCGGGCTGCAGGTTCCTGGACTCGACCAGACCCCGGCGGCCGGTCCGCAGCCCTCCGACGCGGACAGCAAGAAGCCGTTCTCCTGGCATTGGAGCTGGTGGTGGCTGATCGCGGTGATCCCGGTCGTGCTGCTCGCCGGGTTGATCGTGGGGGCCGCGCTGTGGCACCGTCGGCGCGCCGGTGGCGATGACGACTTCGACCACGATCCGTTCGACGACGACTACGACGGCGGACCGGGCGATTCGTCCTACGACGAGGGTCGATATGACGACGCGCGCTACGGTTCGCGTGGGTACGACCACGATGAGTACCGCGACGGCGGTGACTCCGACGCGGCCAACGGCTACGGGCCGAGCGCCGCGTACGGCGACGCCGCGACGGCACGGTTTGCCGGACCCGGCGAGGAATCATCAGGCGCGGCATCTCCGTACGACGGCCCCACCGATATCGCCATTCCGGTCAGTCAATGGGCCGCTCCGCACGGATCGGCCAGTGGGTACGGGGCGCCGGGCGAGGAGGAGGAACCGCCGGAGGATTCCTCGCGGTTGGTCGGGGAGCAGGGTTTCGACGACTTCGGCGACGATGACGACTTCGAAGACGACTATGAAGATGACGACTTCGAGGACGACGACTTCGACGACGAGGATCTCGATACACCCATTGATGCCGACTTCGAAGAGGTCGCCGAGGGCGACGATGTCGACGACATCGAGGCGGAACTCGTGGACGAGGACCTGGCGGATACCGGGTCTATGCCCGGTCCGGTAGGCGGAGTGCGTGAGGCGCAGGGTTTCGCGGGCCTGGGTGGCCTGACAGTGCCGAGCGATCAGGACAACGTCGACACCGCGCCGACCCGCGTCATCACCGAGGCCGAGGCCTACAGCAGCGAGGCGCACAGCGGGCGCCACGCCGCCATCGAGCTCGACGAGATACCCAGTGCCACCGCCATCCATCTGCCGTTGGAGGACCCTTACCGCGCGCCGGAGGGTTATCCGATCAAGGCGGACACGAAGTCCGGACGGTACTGGGCGCCCGACAGCGCCGAGTACGACGACGCAGTAGCCGAAATCTGGTTCGCCAGTGAGGAATTCGCCCGCACGAACGGGTTCGTGCGGACGGACTGAGGAAGCGGGCCCGGCAGCCGTCAGGTGCGGCCGGGCCCCTCACCCGGTCAGATCTTGCGAATTACGGTGACGACCTTGCCGAGCACCGCTGCGTCGTTGCCCGGGATCGGGTCGTATGCCGGGTTGTGCGGCATCAACCACACCTGACCGCGGGTGCGCTTGAACGTCTTGACGGTGGCCTCGCCGTCGATCATGGCTGCCACGATGTCGCCGTTGTCGGCCACGCTCTGCTGGCGTACCACCACCCAGTCGCCGTCACAGATGGCGGCGTCGACCATCGAGTCGCCGACGACCTTGAGCAGGAACAGTGAACCCTCGCCGACCAATTCGCGGGGCAGCGGGAAGACGTCCTCGACGGCCTGTTCGGCCAGGATGGGGCCGCCTGCGGCGATACGCCCGAGCACCGGCACGAACGTCGGCTCGGGTAGTGCGTCGGAGCCGGCCACGTCGGTGGACACCAGTGCTGCGGCCGTCGGATCGTCGGCGGCGCGCACATCGACGGCGCGCGGGCGGTTGGGATCGCGGCGCAGGTAGCCCTTGCGTTCCAGGGTGCGCAACTGGTGGGCGACCGACGAGGTCGAGGTCAGTCCGACCGCATCGCCGATCTCGCGGATGCTGGGCGGGTAACCGCGAGTGGTCACCGACGCGCGGATCACGTCGAGAATGGTGCGTTGCCGGTCGGTGAGGCCGCCCTCGGCCCGGCGTGGGCCCGCGCCGTCCGATCCGGCCGGGCTTTCCGTGTTGCCGTCCCTGCTGCGGTCGTCGCTCATGGGGCCGAATGTAGTCCCTGATCGAACATTAATCAAACATGTGTTCGAGGCGTGTTGTGGGCGTGTCTGCTGGTGGAGCGCACGGGGTGGCAGTTCGGGGCCGTCCCCGCGGTCGGTGGCCGGAACTTGTCGGTGCCCTGTTCTATCGTTTGGCAACAGTTCGATCACATGTTCTATCAATCGAACACCTGAGCGAGTATGTTCGAACACAAGAGCGAAAGAGTCCACCGAAAGGCAGTCAGATGGCGATCATCGATATCCCCGCCGATAGCCGCTCCCGTGCTGTTCGGGCCGTGCCGCAGTCCTCACCGCAGCGGGCCCGTGCCAGGGGTGCCGCAGGTGCTGCGGGTACCAGGGGCAGCGCCACCTTCGGTACCGGTGTGGCCCGGCCGGTGCGCCGGGTGCAGCGGGTGCAGCGCCCGGGCCACGCCCGACCCGCAGCCGGCACGGTCCACTACCGCGGAACCGGTGTGCTGATGTCGCGGGCGTCGCACCGCAGTCGGCCCATCACTCCGCTGACCACGGTGTTACTGGCCCTCGTCGCCGCCGGTATCACGGTGTGGCTCGGCCTGGTGGCGCAACTCGGCGGGGTGATGGGGGCGGAGAACCCGCAGCCGGCCGAACTCGCGGTGGTCCAGGTGAAGTCGGGGGAGTCGCTGCAGCAGGTGGCACGCCGGGTCGCCCCGGATGCTCCGGTGGCCCGGGTCGTCGAGCAGATTCGTGACCTCAACCAACTCGACTCCGCCGCGGTCGACGCCGGGCAGACACTGCTCGCGCCGGTTGGCTGAGCAGCGCAATGTCCGCTGAATCGTCCTGGCAGGCAGCATCACTGGCCGGTGTCGGCGTGAGCACCTACATGCCACTGGACCCGGCGGTGAGTCTGCCTAGAGCATCGCGGGTACGCTCAAGGGCGCTCGAACTACTTGTCCGGCGGCATGACGAAGGAGCGGTAATGCATTGTCCGTTCTGTCGTCATCCTGATTCGCGTGTGGTCGATTCCCGCGAGACCGACGAGGGGCAGGCCATCCGACGCCGGCGGTCGTGCCCGGAGTGTGGACGTCGGTTCACCACTGTGGAGACCGCGGTGCTGGCTGTGGTGAAGCGCAGCGGGGTGACCGAACCGTTCAGCCGGGAGAAGGTCATCCGCGGAGTGCGCCGGTCCTGTCAGGGCAGGCAGGTCGACGACGACGCGCTCAATGTCTTGGCGCAGAAGGTCGAGGACGCGGTCCGCGGCCTCGGCACGCCGGAGATCCCGAGCCATGAGGTCGGCCTGGCGATCCTCGGACCGCTCCGCGAACTGGACGAGGTCGCCTATCTGAGGTTCGCCTCGGTGTACCGGTCATTCTCCTCAGCCGAGGACTTCGAGCGCGAAATCGAGGCCCTGCGGGCGCATCGCGCCGAGGCGTAATTCAGTCCAGTTGGGTTGTGCCGTCGTTGACGACGCGGCCGGCCAAACGGACCCAGCCTTCCGGACTCCAGCGGGTCTCGATCACCGAACCTTTCCCCTGGATGATCGTGAGGTCCCGGCTGAGATAGTCGGTCATCCGCACCGCCGCCGACCCCGTGGCCTCGTCTTCGGGAATCCCCAGGTGTGAGGCGAACGACCGGGATCGCAACGTGCCGCGCGCTTCGTCGCTCCAGGCCCACAGGTAGGCATCATCGAAATCGTCGGGGTCTGCGGCGAGCACCTCGTCGACCGTGGCCAGGTCGTAGATGGCGAATTCCGGGGCCCATTCCGAGCGGGCATTGACAATGGCGCGATCATCCTCGTACTCGACCGGAAGAATCCCGGCGGGCACCCGCAATGTGTTGACCGGCAAGCCCTTTTCGCGCAGCCACCACGATGCACCGACCGTTGGGTGTCCTGCGAACGGCAGCTCGGCGACCGGGGTGAAGATGTGGGCGCCGGCGGAGTTGGCGCCCGGCTGCGGAAGGTCGATGAATACCGTTTCGCTGTAACCTAATTCGGTGGCGATCCGCTGACGGTCGGTGGGGGCGACGGTGCTGTTGTCGACCACGCCGAGCGGATTGCCGTACTTGCCGTCCGGATCGGTGAATACGCGTAACACGGTGACGTCGATGGCCATGCCCCGATGCTACGTCGCATCTCAGGGCCGCATCTCGGGCTCTTCGCGGGACTGTCCGACCCGGCTGGGGGAGCGGGTCAGGTGGCGCTGCGCTCGTCGGCGTCCATTGCGTCGAGCACCGCGATCTGAGTGTCGAAGGGCCCGCTCATCGTCGCTTCTGTCCGCCCGCTGCGCAGCAGGCTGCGGAGCCGGTCCTGGTCGTACACCGACGGTTCGGTCGTGTCGATGAAGCGTTCGACCACCTCGACGAAGCGGTCGGGATCGTCGTGGAACGGAAAATGCCCGGATCCGGAGAAAATCTCCAACTGGGAACCGGGCATTGCGGCGTGTGCCATGTGGGCGTGGCTGACGGGGATGACCGAATCGCTTTGACCCCAGATCAACTGGACCGGAACCGATTCGGTCAGGTAACAGCGGTCCAGCATCGTCACCACCTGGCCGCGCCAGTCCACGACGGCGCGCAGGGTCCGGGCGAACGCCGACGATGCTGTCGGTTCCGGCAGATCCGCCAGGATGCGCAGCATGTCCGGGATGTCGTGGCCGAGACCGGTTGAGCCCAGTACCGTGCCCGCGGCCCGACCGGCCAGTTGTAGGGCCGGCAGCACCAGGGGCAATCGCAGCAGGGCCAGCGCCTCACTGCCCATCGGGAGGGAGGCCACCCGCAGCGCCACGTTGACATCCTTCGTGACGCCGCCGGAGCCCACGAGGATGAGCCGGTCCACCAACTGCGGGAACTGGTAGGCGAACTGCATCGCCACGCCACCGCCCAGTGAATGACCGACCACGGTCACCCGGTCGATGTCGAGCACGCTGAGTAGGTCGCGCATGCCGTTGGCGTACGCCGCGACCGAATAGTCCGCACGCGGCTTGTCGGAGCTGCCGTGGCCGAGCAGATCGGGGGCGATCACGGTGAACCGTTGGGCCAGCGCCGATTGCACGGTGTGCCAGGTGGTGGAGTTGTCGCCGATGCCGTGGATCAGCAGGATCGCCGGCCCGGATCCGGCCACGCGGAAGGCCCGTCGGTATCCGTGGATCGTGCGGTACTCGAGCGTCGGTGTGAGCTCGCGAACGGTCCGCAGATGGGGTTTGCGTTCGGTCATGCTGGTCAACCTCGCCCTCGGCCCGGCGTCGGGCTGTTATGAGTGGTTGTCGCCGTTCGGGAAGCCGTCGCCGAAGCCGTCCCGTCCGTCTTTGTACCTGTCGTCTTTGTGCTTGTCACCGGTCTGCTGGGCGAGGAACCGTTCGAACTCGGCTCCCAGCTCGTCACCGCTGGGCAGTTCCTCGTCACGCGCCAGCAGAGACCGATTCTCCTGTGCGGCAACGAACGCATCGTACTGGCGCTCCAACCCGGTCACCACCTGAGCCACCTCGTCGCTGGCCTCTACCTGCTCGTTGATCTTGCTGTAGACCTCGGCTCCGGCCTCGGAAAGTTTCTCCAACGGCAGTTGTAGCGAACCGGTCCGGGCCACCTCGGCCAGCAGCGCCTCGGCAGCCGGTGGGTAGGCCGTCTGGGCCAGGTAGTGCGGGACGTGCACGGTGTACCCCACCACCTCGTGCCCATGCTGGGCCATGCGGAACTCCAACAGGTTGGAGACGCTGGCCGGGACCTGGACTTCGCCGACCCACGGGGTGTGGTCGGCGATCAGCTCCTTGTCGTTCGCGTGCGCGGTGAGCATGACGGGGCGCGTGTGGGGCACCGCCATCGGGATGGTGCCGAGGCCGATCACCCGGCGGACCCCGAGCTGTTCGGCGAGCAGCCGCACCGCGGTGATGAACCGCTCCCACCGCAGGTCCGGCTCCAGGCCGGCCAGCAGCAGGAACGGCGTGCCCACGCCGTCGTGCAGCGCGTACAGGTTCAGCTCGGGTTCCTCGTAGCTGGTGAAGTGGTCGGTCTTGAATGTCATCAGCGGCCGGCGCGACCGGTAGTCGAGCAGCTCGTCGATGGCGAAAGAGGCCACCAGCTCGGTGTCGAGCGTGTCCTTGAGATGCTCGGCGGCCAGGCGGATCGCGTGGCCGGCATCGGAGAACCCCTCCAGCGCATGGATCAGCACCGGGCCGCGTCCATCCGAAGACGACAACTGCGGGGCCGGGAACTCAAGCTCGTACATGCCGCTCTGGTCGGGCTGGTAGTGCTGATCGGGGGTGTCGCTGGTGTCGGTCATCTCGCTTCGTCTCCTCGCTGCGGTAGGACGCTGTGACGGCCCACCGCCGTATCTTCCAGTGTCCCGCATACCCGTACTGCGGGTTCGTTCCGCCCCGCATGTGCGTTCGAACGCGCCCGGCTGGTGGTCGCATTCCGGCAGTTCTCCGCGCGATCAGGCAAAATCGTGATGATGCGCGTGACCCGGATGGCGAAGTTCACAGTCGCGGCTGCCCTGACGGCGGCCGGGGCGGCGGCGTGCACCGTTCCGGGCCCCACCGCCGGTGGCGCGGCAGCCAACCTCACGACCGTCCCCCCGAGCAGCACGCCGGCTGCGGCCAGCGCGTTGTCGCAGGCCGGGGTCGAGTCGGTGACGCCGGATCGTCGGGTGGGGGCGCTTTTCCTGGGCGATACCACGACGCACACCTGTAGCGGGTCGGTGCTGGCCACCCCGACGGCGGACCTCATCCTGACGGCCGCGCATTGCCTACTCGACGGTGTCGACACCACGTTCGTCCCAGGTTTCGGCGCGGGCGCCGGTGACACCTGGCACGTGAGCAGCGTGTATCTGGACTCGCGCTGGCTCGCCAACCAGGATCCTCAGGCCGACTATGCGATCGTGCGGGTGACCGGGGATTCCACCGCCAGGCTGCTGGCCGAGTCCGGCGGCGGGCTGACCCTGGGGTCGGCGCCGGCGGCGGGAAGCCCGGTGACGGTGACCGGTTACCCGATGGGTGAGGGCGGCAGTCCGATGGCGTGCCGAGGCGCGACCGAGTCGTCACTGCAGGGATTCCCGGCCCTGGCCTGTGCGGGCGTGACCGATGGTTTCAGCGGTGCCCCGTGGGTTTCGGGATCGACGGTGACCGGGTTGGTCGGCGGACTCGACGGCGGCGGCTGCGACGACGACGTGTCCTACTCACCGCGCTTCGATGACCGGATCGCGCGTCTGCTCGTCCGCGCTGAGGCCGACGGCCCCGGCGACGCCGCGCCCGCGGCACTCGAATCGGACTGTCAGTAGCGGAACTGGTTGAGCGCGCGCAGTTTGTTCATCACGTCGAGCGCCGCGACCTTGTAGGCCTCCGAGAACGTCGGATAGTTGAACACCGCGTCGACGAGGTAATCGACGGTGCCGCCGCAACCCATCACGGCCTGTCCGATGTGGACCATCTCGGTGGCGTTGGTACCGAAGATGTGCACCCCCAGTAGCCGCAGATCCTCGGTGGACACGAGCAGTTTCAGCATCCCGTAGGAATCACCGGCGATCTGCCCGCGCGCCAGTTCGCGATACCGGGATACGCCGACCTCATACGGAATCGAATCCTTGGTCAGATCGACCTCGGTGGCCCCGACGAACGACACCTCAGGAATCGAGTAGATGCCGATCGGCTGCAGGCTCATCATGGCCTTGGTGGGTTCGCCGAAGGCGTGGTAGGCGGCCAACCGTCCCTGCTCCATGGACGTCGCGGCCAGCGCCGGGAATCCGATGACGTCGCCGACCGCGTAGATGTGGTCCACCTTGGTGGTGAAGTTGTCGTCGACGTAGATGCGGCCGCGGGAGTCTGCCTCCAGGCCGGCGTTCGCCAGATCGAGGTGATCGGTCTGGCCCTGGCGTCCGGCCGAGTACATCACGGTCTCGGCCGGGATCTGCTTGCCACTGGCCAGGGTGGTCACCGTGCCCGAAGTGCCGATGTCGACGGCGGTCACCTCTTCGCCGAACCGGAACGTCACCGCGAGGTCGCGGAGGTGGAAGCGCAGCGACTCGATGATCTCGGGATCGCAGAACTCCAGCATGTCGGCGCGTTTCTCCACCACGGTGACCTTGGTGCCCAGCGCGGCGAACATCGAGGCGTACTCGATGCCGATGACCCCGGCGCCGACCACCACCATCGAGGTGGGCAGGGTCGCGAGATTGAGGATGCCGTCGGAATCGAGCACGCGTGCCTCGTCGAACGTGACCCCGGCCGGCCGTGCCGGTTTTGTCCCGGTGGCGATCACGATGAAACGGCCACGGACAGTGACCAATTCAGCGCGGGTGGGATCCTCGACGAGGATCGTGTGCTCGTCGGAGAATCGGCCGTGCCCGGTGTACAGCTCGATGCGGTTGCGCATCAGCTGGGACCGTACGACATCGATCTCCTTGCCGATGACGTGCTGGGTGCGTGACAGCAGATCGGCGGGGGTGATCTTCTCCTTGACGCGGTAGCTCGCGCCGTAGAGTTCGCGCTGGCTCATGCCGGTCAGGTAGACGACAGCCTCACGCAACGTCTTGGACGGAATGGTGCCGGTGTTGACGCAGACTCCGCCGAGCATCATTCCCCGCTCGATCACCGCAACCGTCTTGCCGAGTTTCGCCGCGGCGATGGCGGCGCGTTGGCCCCCGGGACCCGAACCGATGACGACGAGGTCATACTCCTGCATCGAACCCATGGGTCAACTGTCTACGCGGGGTGGCCGAACCGGCGCATGTGGCTGCCGCCGAATACCGAGTGAACAAACGGGTTATCCCCAGCGCAGCGTCCATCCCCAACCGGGCGTGGGCGCCCGGTTCGTGCGGCGGCCCGTGACGGCGCTGGTTGGCACGGTCGGGCCATGACTACACCATCGCCCTCCTCGCCCGAGTTCGACTTCCACCTCAACCGCCCCGGTGCGCTGATCGCCGCGCTGCCCGCGGTGCTCGGCTTCGTCCCGCACCGCAGCCTCGTGCTCGTCACCATCGACCGGGGCGAGTTGGGCTGCGTCATGCGCGCCGATCTGGCCGATGACATGTCCGGCCGCGTCGCGCACCTGGTTGACCTCGCGGCGAAAGCCGGCGCGGACGCCGTGATCGCTGTGGTCGTGGACGACCACAGCCGGGACTGCCTGGCGTGCGATGACCGCTACCGCGACCTCGCGGCGGAGCTGGACGAGGCGCTGGGTGCGGACGGAATCGAGCTCTACGCCGCGCATGTGGTGGACAAGGTGGCCGCCGGGGGGTTCTGGCACTGCGCCGACGGTTGTGGCGCAGAGGGATACGTGGACGACCCGGGCGCGTCACCACTGGCGGCAGCCGCGGTGCTCGACGGTCGGCGCCTCTATGGCAGCCGTGACGAGCTACTTCGGGTGATCCGGCCGGACCCCGTGGCCGCCGCGTCGATGAAACGGCCATTGGAGCTCGCGGCGCAGCGGCCGGGACGCCCGGACGCCCGGCCCGACGACGAGGTGCGTGGGGACGTCGAGGCCGCGATGCGGGCAGCGGTGCAGTTGGCCGAGGGCGACGCGCCCGGCAGCACCGAGTTGGCGCGGTTGGCCGTCGGGTTGGCCGATCCGAGGGTCCGCGACACGCTCTATGCGCTGGCGGTCGGGGAGTGCGCGGAGCAGGCCGAAGCGTTGTGGGCGCTGTTGGCCCGCAATCTGCCCGATCCCTGGCGCGCCGAAGCGCTTGTTCTGCTGGCCTTCTCGGCGTATGCGCGGGGGGACGGGCCGCTGGCCGGGGCATCGCTCGATGCCGCGCTGGACGCACGGCCGACGCACCGGATGGCGGGCATGCTCGATACCGCGCTACAAGCGGGCATGCGGCCGGAGCGCATCCGGGAGCTGGCGGTCACCGGTTATCGGCTGGCCGAACAGCTCGGCGTACAACTGCCGCCGCGGCGGACGTGGCGCCGCAGGGCCGGTTGAGTGGCTAGACCTTCTCCACGCGGACCGCGTGGGCCATGTGATGGGGCAACTCGACCTGCTCGTGCCCCGGGATCACGATCATCACGCCGCCGTGATCGTTGGCCTCGACGGTGACCCTCGCATTCGGCACCACGCCGGCATCCTTGAGTCGACCGATGAGTTCGGTGTCGCCCTGAACATGTTCGGTGAGTTGGCGGACCACCACGGCAACCGGCAACCCGACCGGAAGTTCGGTGAGCCGGACCAGGCTGACATCGTCGTAGCCCGTCGCGCCGACACCGAGGTCGGACAGCCCCGGGATGGGATTGCCGAACGGCGAGGTCGTGGGGTTGTCGAGCACCTGCACCAGGCGCCGCTCCACGTCTTCGCTCATCACGTGCTCCCAGCGGCAGGCTTCGGCGTGGACGTCCTCCCACGGCAGCCCGATCACGTCGACGAGCAGCCTTTCGGCCAAACGGTGCTTGCGCATCACGGCAACCGCCAGAGCGCGGCCCTTGTCGGTCAGCTCCAGGTGGCGGTCGCCGGCGACGTGCAGCAAACCGTCGCGTTCCATGCGTGACACCGTCTGGCTTACCGTCGGACCGCTTTGGTCGAGCCGTTCGGCGATGCGGGCGCGCAACGGCACCACGCCCTCTTCCTCGAGGTCGTAGATCGTCCGCAGGTACATCTCGGTGGTGTCGACCAGATCGTTCATGCGCGCCTTCCCAGCCCAAACGTCACGGCTCAGTCTACCGTTTCCGGCTCTTGAACTGCGGCGCAACATCGGGGCGTCGGGCACCTCACAGCGTGGGGCAAAACCCCAGGACATGGGGCCGGAACCGCCCGGCGAGGCCCGAAACAGCCCAGATGTGCGACGTGCCCCGCCGGAAACCGACGGGGCACATCTGGCGGAGGGACTAGCTGGCGTAGGAGCGGAGTCGGTCCGCACGCTCGCCGTTGCGGAGCTTGGCCATGACCTCACGCTCGATCTGGCGGACCCGCTCGCGGGAGAGACCGAACAGCTTGCCGATCTGATCCAGGGTGCGGGGCTGGCCGTCGTCGAGGCCGAACCGCAGCCGGATCACCTGCTGCTCACGCTCGTCGAGCGTGGCCAGCACGTGGCGGATATCGGTGTGCAGCAGTTCGGAGATGACCGCGTTCTCGGCCGACATCGCCTCGGAGTCCTCGATGAAGTCGCCCAGCGGGGCTTCCTCGTCGGTGCCGACGGGCATGTCCAGGCTCACCGGGTCGCGGCTGTGCTCCAGCAGGTCGTTGATCTTCTCGACGGGGATACCGGACTCTTCGGCCAGTTCCTCGTCGGTGGCCTCGCGGCCCAGGTTCTGGTGCATCTCGCGCTTGATCCGGGCCAGCTTGTTGACCTGCTCGACCAGGTGGACCGGGAGCCGGATGGTGCGGCTCTGGTCCGCCATCCCGCGGGTGATGGCCTGCCGGATCCACCAGGTGGCATACGTGGAGAACTTGAAGCCCTTGGTGTAGTCGAACTTCTCCATCGCGCGGATCAGGCCCAGGTTCCCTTCCTGGATCAGATCCAGCAGCGGCATGCCGCGACCGGTGTAGCGCTTGGCCAGCGACACCACCAGGCGGAGGTTGGCCTCCAACAGGTGCCGCCGTGCTGCCTCACCGTCGCGGACGACGGTGGCCAGATCACGCTTCCGGTTCTCGCCCAGGCGCTTCTTGGTGTTCAGCACGTGCTGGGCGTACAAGCCCGCCTCGATGCGCTTTGCGAGTTCTACCTCATCGGCGGCGTTGAGCAACGCCGTTTTGCCAATGCCGTTCAGATACACGCGCACGAGGTCGGCGGCAGGGCTCTGGGCATCCAGATCACTGTCGACGCGGCTTGTGGTGGCATTTGCCATGACGGCCTCCTGATCAGCTCGAACTGTCATGATCTACAACGTCGTAGACCCCATGAGAGTTCCCGCCGACCGTCGGATTCATGCCCGTTGAGCTGCGGTTTTTCCGAACCGACCTGAGAATGTCCTGAGAATGGCTAAAGAAGCCGCTCAGCTGGGCTCATCGCCGTCGGTCCGCGCTGCGTCCGGTTGCGGTGGCGTAAACGGCTCCTTCTGTAACGCCGGCCGCTCTGCGGTGGGGAACAGTGGGATCCGCTCGCCGCGGCCGGCATACCGCCGCGGCTCCTCGGCGCTACGCGGGGGACGGTCGTTGGCGATCAGCACGGCCATCCAGGGCAGCGGTATCGACGCCACGATGATCGCGAGCGAGATGAGCCCGTTCTGCCAGATGTTGTAGGCGACCGCGGCGAGGATGAGCGCCGGGATGCGGAAGGCCATCAGCGTCAGATACTTGCGGACGCGTTGGCGGTGCTGCACTTCGTAGGCAGGTGCGGCTTTGGTGATGAGAACCGGGCGGGCTTCCTTGCCGAAATCGTCGCCGAAATCGTCGTCGAAACTCAGCTCGTGGCTTTGTTTCATACCTCTACTGTTCCACACCCGGACCGGGTCGTGGCATGCGGATTTCCCAATGCCCCGCAGCCAGGCACAATAAAACTATGCAGACCCAGACCATCGAGCGCCCGGATACCGACGAACGCGTCGACGACGGGACCGACGACGACAGCCCCAAGTTCTTCCATTACGTCAAGAAAAACAAGATCGCCGAAAGTGCGGTCATGGGCACGCATGTGGTCGCGCTGTGCGGCGAGGTGTTCCCGGTGACCAAGTCGGCCAAGCCGGGCTCTCCGGTGTGCCCGGATTGCAAGAAGATCTACGAATCGCTCAAGAAGTAGGCGGCGGCGGTTCAGCCGGCTCGGGCGCGGGCGTTCCTGCCGGCGCCTGGGCCTCGCCATTGTTGGAGCCGTTGAGGGCTTTTTCCTCCAGCCATTCCCGCAGCCTCCTGGCGTGCGTGTCCGACGCCGGCCACTCCTCTTGGATAGCCGCATTCAGTTCGGCGCCGAGCATGATGGCGAAACCCAGGAAGAATGCGAACAGCAGGAACGCGATCGGCGTGGCCAGTGCGCCGTAGGTGTAGCCGGTGCTCGTGATCCAGGTCAGGTAGATCCGCAGCCCGAACGTGGCGACCAGGAACACCACCGTCGCCAGTACCGCGCCCAGCACCAGGCGGTGCGTCGGGATCGGAGCGGGCAACGAGACCCGGTACAGCACAGTCACCCCCACGAACACCGCGAGGAACAGCGCCGGGTAGTAGCCGTAGCGCAGCGCGTTGTCCAGACTGTCCGGAATGTGCTCGGAGACCGCCCGCGGCCCGAGCGCCAGCAGCGGCGCTATCCCGATGGCAGAGACGAGCATGACCACGTACAGGCCCAACGCGTAGAAGCGTTGCCGCACCGGATGCCGCAGCGGTGTCTGATCGTGGGCCTCCACGATGGAGTCCACGAACGCCGACACCGCCGACGACCCGGCCCACAGCGAGATCACGAAACCCACCGACACCACCTCGCCGCGGGCGCCCCGGACGATGTCGCGGATCGTCGGTTCGATGATCTCGTTGACGACGTTGGGGGAGAAGAAGCTGTTCGCCGCGTTGATCAGCTGATCCTGAATTGTCGGCAGGGTGTCCGGCCCGAACAACGGTGCGATATAGGCCAGGCTGCCGAGCATCCCCAGTAGCAGGGGAGGCAGTGACAACGCGCACCAGAACGCCGCCTGTGCCGATTCCGAGAAGATGGAATCGTCCCAGCTCTTCGACAACGTGCGTCGAGTGAGGTGCCAGATGTGGTGGCGTGATGGTGGTACTGGAAGCGGCTGGCCAGTCATGACCAGTCAAGCATTACTGACGAAACGTGCTCCTGCCCAGGCGGGTGGTGCCGGCTGTTGGCGGTCAGGCGTCTGCCGCGCTGGTCTCCAGCACTGCGGCCAGCTCGACCAGCTTTGCTTCGTGTTCGTTCGCGTGGTGCTGGCAGAAGAGCAACTCGGCCCCCGAGGGCAGCTTCGCGCGCACGCGTGCGGCCGCACCGCAACGATCGCAGCGATCGGCTCTGGTTAGCTCCGGGCTTGTCAGAGTTGCGTTCATGGCTCCTCCGTCTTCTGCTCTGCGCATCTCGGCAAAGGCGCCTCGATTGCGTATGTCTACTCTGTCAGACGTTTTGGATTCCGGCCTTGTTCCCCAGGGGTTCACCGGTGTGTCGTGTCTCACTTGGCCCCCGTGTTGCTGGCCCGGCAAGCTGACGATATGCATCCATCCCCGCGTGTCCTGGTTCACTTGTGCAGCGTCGAGGATTGGCTGACGGCCCAGCGTAGCGGTGAACACCGTCCGGACTCGCTGGGCCTGCAGGGCTTCGTCCACCTGTCGGCGCCTGAGCAAGTGCATCTGCCGGCCAACCGGCTCTACTCCGGACGGCGCGACCTGGTGCTGCTGCACATCGATCCGGCGAAGTTGACCGACCCGGTGCGCTGGGAACCCGGAGTTCCGACGGACCCCGACGCGATGTTGTTCCCGCATCTGTACGGTCCGCTGCCCGTGGACGCTGTGATGACCACCACGACCTATGCGCCCGACGGCGACGGGCGGTTCGCGCCGCTGACCGACGACACGCCGTCGGCGTAGAGCGCAGCTCAGCACCTCATACGCCACGTGACATGCTCGTCGGGTGTCTGTCGCCGCCCAGAACCGGCAGGGCGCGGCCACCCGGCTGCGCCTGGTGAAGGCTGCCGAACGGCTGTTCGCCGCCCAGGGGGTGGACGCCGTGTCGGTGCGGGCGGTCAACGCGGCCGCGGGACTCGGCGCGGCCTCGGTGCACTATCACTTCGGCTCCAAGGACGACCTGCTGCGCGCGGTGCTCACCGACATCGGCGCGCCGGTACGCGACGAGATCGCGGCCAACGTGGCGGCACTGGCGGCCGAGCCGAGCGCGCCGGCTACTGACGCCCTTGTCCGCGCGGTCACCGAGCCGTATCTGAAACTGTTGCTCCGCCACCGGGTCCGGGGGATGCGGTGGATCAAGATCATCGCTCAGATCTCACAGGAGAACCATCCGGTGATGCTGGAAACCGAGCAGCACCTGCCCGACGAACTCTTCGCTCAGGTTCAGCGGGCGTTCCCCGATTCGGACCCGTCGCGCCTGGAGTTGCGCTGGGCCATCTCGATCATGAACTTCATCCAGGCGCTGAGTCGGGCCGACGGGTGGCGCCGTAACGGGAACCGTCTGGACGAGACCGAACTGCGGGACTTCTACGAAGACCTGGTGCGGTTCGTCGTCGGCGGGGTCGATCGGCTGCTCGGGACTTGACCCATCAATGCGGTACCGGTAGGCCTTGGCAGGCCAAAATTTCTGGATCATTTGATCCAATCAGTCGATCCAGATAACGTGCCCGGCATGTGGAATTCGAGTTCGATCAAGTTCGGGGCATTCCTTGCGCCCTATCACCCACTCAACGCCGACCCGGCCCTGCAGCTGCGCCGCGACATCGACCTGATGGAGCATCTCGACCACCTCGGTTTCGACGAGGCCTGGATGGGTGAGCATCACTCGACCGGATCTGAAATCGTTCCTGCACCAGATGTTTTCATCGCGGCAGCCGCCGAGCGCACCGAGCGCCTCCGGTTCGGGACGGGCGTGATGTCGCTGCCGTACCACCACCCGCTGGTCACCGCGGACCGCATCACCCAGCTCGATCTGCAGACCCGTGGCCGGCTGATCGTCGGCACCGGGCCGGGCAAGATCCCGCTGGACGCACACATGATGGGGATCAACCCGATCGACCAGCGCCGCATGCAGGGCGAGGCACTGGAGGCGGTGCTGCGACTGCTGCGCGGTGAAGTCGTCAACATGGAGACCGACTGGTTCACCCTGCGCGACGCGCGAGCCCAGCTGCCGACCTACGATCCGGCCGGCATCGAGGTGGCGACCGCCTCGACCATCTCGCCGAACGGATCGGTGCTCGCCGGCACGCACGGATTGTCCCTGCTGTCACTGGCCGCCAGCTCACCCAGCGGGTTCGACGTACTCGACCGCAACTGGGGTGTATACGAGAAGGTTTCGGCCGAGAACGGGTATCAGGCAGACCGCTCCACCTGGCGCCTGGTCAATCCGATGTTCATCGCCGAGACCCGGGCCGAAGCCGAGCGGGCCGTCAGCCGCCGGATCCATGCCATCGCCGAGTACGTCAACCGGCAACAGGGCATCAGTCCCGATTGGGCGCAGACGCCCGAGGGCATCATCAACCAGTGGCGCACCGACAATCTGGGCGAGTTCGGTCAGGTCATCATCGGTACCCCGGAGGATGCGATCGCTCAGATCGAGCGCCTCATCGACAAGACCGGCGGGTTCGGCACCCTTCTGATCATGCATGTGGACATGGCGAGTTGGGAGGACACCAAGCGCAGTTACGAGCTGTTCGCGTCAGAGGTCGTGCCGCACTTCAAGAACCGCAACGCCGGCAGACAGGCCAGCATGCAGTTCGCCGAGGACAACAGCGAATACCTGCTGGGCGGCCTGATCGGCGCAATCACCAAGGCGCACACCGACTATTACGGCCAGCCTGCCGAGCAGCTCGCCGGGCAGGGGGCGTAATGCGCGTCGCGGAGTACTTCGACGGTCAGTTCACCGTCACCGATGTCACCGAACCGCCCGCCACCGGGTCCGGGCAACTGCGCATCAAGGTGGCCGCGTGCGGCATCTGCGGCAGTGACCTGAGCATGTCCAAGGATCCGTGCCGGTTTGTCGAGGTGGCCGCCGGTGCGGGCTATCCGTTCGCGGTGTTCGACGCCACCCGTCCGGTGGTTCTCGGTCACGAGTGGTCCGGCACCGTCGTCGAAACCGGCCCGGGCGTCGAGGATTTCACCGAGGGGGACCGGGTGACCGGGCTCGGCATCACCACGGAGCAGGGCAGCGGGATGCCGACGATCATCGGCTACTCGAACCAATACCACGGGGCCTTCGGCGAATTTATCGTCGTCGACGCCTTCTGGGTCCGGCACGTGCCCGACGGCCTGTCGCTGGAGCACGCCGCTCTGGCCGAGCCGCTGCATGTCGGCGAGATGCACATGCAGCAGTCTGGTCTGACGCCCGCGGACACCGCTCTGGTGATCGGATGCGGATCGATCGGTCTGGGCACGATCCTGGCCGCCAAGGCGGCCGGCGCGCACACCGTCATCGCGTCGGAGCCGTCACCCAAGCGCCGCGAGCTCGCCGCGAAGATGGGTGCCGACATCGTCGTCGACCCCGGCGAGCGGGATCCGATCGCGCTGTACAACGAGCTGCTGGGCAGCGGCAAGACCGGTGGCGGTCTCCTGATCGCGTACGAGTGCAGCGGGCGCGTCGGCACCCTGAACACGCTGACCCACACGCTGCCGTGGGGTTCGCGCATCCAGGTGGTGGCCTCGCCGTTCGCCGAGGAGACCATCATCCCGGTGGTCGCGCAGATGCGGCAGATCGCCATCATTTTCGGTCACGGCCCCTACGACCAGGCCTACGAGAAGGTGCTGGCACGGCTGGCCGCAGGTGAGATCGATGCCGAGGCGATCATCACGGGGCGGGTCGGCCTCGACGGACTGGGCGGCGCGTTCGAGTCGCTGCGTGACCCCGAGGCGCACGTCAAGATCCTGGTGCTGCCGGGGAAGTGAGATGCGGCGACCCGGTCAGCCGCGGTGTCCGGGGGACACTTTCGGCTGCCGGGTATGCCGGTCGGCGAGGGGCGACTCTCAGTTGGTGTGGACCGGGGTGACGGGGATCCGGCCCGCGCTGGCACCACCGTCGACGGTCAGATCCGCGCCGGTGATGTACGACGACGCATCCGAGGCCAGGAAGGCGACGACCTCGGCGACTTCCTCGGGCGTGCCCACGCGGGTCAGCGGCGCACCGGGATGGCCGCCCGGCCCGCGTTCCACCTCGAGATGAGCGATCATCGGGGTGTCGATCATGCCGGGATAGACGGTGTTGACCCGAATACCCAACGGGCCCAGCTCGATTGCCGCGACCTTCGACATCCCGCGCAGGCCCCACTTGGAGGCACCGTAGGCGGTGTAGCCGGCCAGCCCCTGCACACCCGCCTGCGACGAGATGTTCACGATCGAACCGCCGCCCGCGGCCTGCATCGGCTCGGTGACGGCCTGCATGCCGAGGAAGGCGCCGATGAGATTGACCCGCAGCATCTGCTCGAACCCGGCGGTGTCCTGCTCGGCCAGCGGCACCACTTTGCAGATGGCGGCGTTGTTGATCAGCACGTCGACGCGGCCGAATTCGCGCACAGCGGTGTCGACCGCTGTGCGCCAGTCAGTTTCGTTGCCGACGTCGTGGCGGACGAAGCGGGCGGCGGCGCCGATGGACTCGGCGACCTGCTGACCGTCGGCGACGAGAAGATCGGTCAGCACCACCTTGGCGCCCAGCGCGGCGAACAGCCGCGCCTCGGCCTCGCCCTGCCCGCGGGCGGCGCCGGTGACGATCGCGACCTTGCCGGTCAGGTCCACGCCGGGCATCAGTCGTTGTCCTGGTCGATGCCGGTCAGCATGAGTTCGGAGACGCGGCGGGGGAATTCGGTGAACTTCGCCATCGGGACGATGTTGCGCGGCAGGATGACGTGGCGACGGTTGTTCTCGATGGCATCGGCGATCGCCGCGGAAACCACCTCCGGGTCCAACTGATCGCGCGGAATCATCCGCCACCGGATCGACCGCTCGATGGTGCGCCGCGCCGGACCGAATGCGCGGATGTGGTCGATCATGTCGGTCTTGACCTCGCCGACCTGGACGAGCGTGGTGCCGACGGGTTTGCCCCGCAGCTCGCCGCGGATGCCCGCGGTGAAGTGGCTCAGCCCGGCCTTCGACGTGCCGTACAGGGTCAGTCCCGGCCCCTGCGAAATCGCACCCATCGACGAGACGTTGACGATGTGGCCCCGCCCGCGCTGGACCATGCGCGGTATCGCCTGGCGGCAGATGTCCATCGGCGCAGCCAGATTGACCTGAAGCAGGTTACGGATCTGCTCGGGGCTGACCTGATGGAACCGGCCGACGTGGTCGATACCGGCGTTGTTGATCACGATGTCCACCGGTCCGTCGGCCTCGACCCGGTCCAGCAGACCCTCCACGGCCGCCGGGTCACCCAGGTCGGTGGGGTAGGCCTTGCCGCCGATCTCCTTCACGAGCAGGTTGAGCGCTTCGGCATCACGGGCCACCACGGCGACATCGACACCGCGCGTAGCCAGCACCTCGGCGATGCTCTTGCCCATGCCGCGGCTCGCGCCGGTGACCAGAGCGCGGGAGTTCCTCAGCTTCATGGGTTGCCTTTCAGTGGTTTTCAGGTGTGGTCTTGGTTGTTCAGGACTTCAGGGCGTCGCGGACGACGGCGCACACGTCTTCGGTGGCTGCCGCCGCGGCGGGCAGGTGGTCGGCGAGGTTGAAGAAGCCGTGGAAGCCACGCTCGTAACGCCGGACGCTCACTTTCGCGCCGCCGGCGGCGAGCATGCGCCCGTACTCCTCGCCTTCCTCACACAGCGGATCCAGGGCCCCGGTCAACACGTGCGCATCCGGAAGTCCGGTCAGGTCACCGAGAATCGGCGATGCCGACACCTCGGCCTGCGCGCCGCTCGCGCCGAGGTACTGGGCGGTGAACCACTGCATGTGTTCGGCGGTCAGCACCCCGCTCTTGGTGTGCGGGCTGGACAGCGACGACTTGCGACGCTGATCCACCACCGGGTAGATCAGTAGCTGGAACGCGATCGCCGGTCCGCGTCGGTCGCGGGCTGTCATGGCGATCACGGCAGCCAGGTTGCCGCCTGCGCTGTCGCCTGCGATCACGAGCCGGGCCGGATCGCCGCCGATCTCGACGGCGTGGGCAGCTGCCCATTCCGTTGCCGCCCAGGCATCTTCGACCGCGGCGGGGTAGGGGTGCTCGGGTGCCAGCCGGTAGTCGACCGAGACCACGATCGCGCCGATGCCGTTGGCGAGTCTGCGGCAGCACGAGTCGTGTGAGTCGAGATCACACAACACGAATCCGCCGCCGTGGAAATAGACCAGTACGGGCAATGCCACGCCGGGCCCGGGGTCCAGCGGGTGATAGATCCGCACCGGAATGTCACCCGCGGGTCCCGGGATCGCACGGTTCTCGACATGGCCCACCTGCACGGGTTTGGCCGGCCGGCGACTGGCCTTGAGCCGGGCCCGTACCTCGGCCGCCGCGGCGACCGGATCCATGCCGCCTTCGAGGATCGGGGCGAACGCGTCGCCCATCCGGCCGGCGACCTCGCGCTTCATGGTGTCGTCCTGAGTGTTCACGTCGCTCACCGGGTACCTCCGGTCAGCTCGCCCCGCAGTACCTTGCCGGTGGCATTGCGGGGCAGCTTGCCGAGGAACTCGACGTCGCGCGGAATCTTGTACCGGGCCAGGTTCGCCCGCACATAGTCCTTGATCTCATCGGCGCCCAGCGTCGCCCCGTCGACCAGCACCACATAGGCGTTGAGCCGCTGACCGAAATCGTCGTCGCTGACCCCGATCACCGCCACTTCGTCGACCTCGGGATGGCTGGTGATCAGGTTCTCGACCTCCAGTGGATAGACGTTCTCGCCACCGCAGATCACCATGTCGTCGTCACGGCCGTCGATGTAGAGGCGGCCGGTGCCGTCGAAGTGGCCGACGTCCCCGCTGCTCTGCAATCCGTCGATCGATTCCTTGGTGCGGCCGTCGGTGTAACCGGCGAAGCTCACGTCGCTGCCGGCGAATACCCGTCCGATCACACCTGGTTCGGTGATCTCGTTGCCCGCCGAGTCGTACAGGCGGACGGCACATCCGACCGGGGCCCGGCCGGCCGTGCGTGGGTCGTGCTCGAGATCCTCGGGCATCGCCACGGTCATGACCGCGAGTTCGGTTGAGCCGTAGAGGTTGTAGAGCACCGGGCCGAACTCCGCCAGAGTGCGCGTGACCAGGTCGGGCGGCATGGCCGAGCCCGAGACGAAGATGATCTTCAGCGACGACGTGTCGTAGCTGTTGCGAACATCCTTCGGCAGAGCCAGGATTCGCTGCAGCATCGTGGGAACGACGACGAGCACGTCGCAGTGGTGGTTCTGGACCGCGCGCAGCGTCTCCTCCGGGTTGAACTTGCGTCGCAGCACCAGGCGGTTGCCAAGGGCCAGCGACAGCACGGCCTGCCCGAGCCCGGTGCCGTGGAACATCGGCGCGGCCAACATGCAGGTCTGACCGCGACGGCGCGGCACGCGGTCCAGCAGCTGAGCCGAGAACAGGGGAGAGGTCTTGCCTCGCGGGGCGCCCTTGGGGGTGCCGGTGGTGCCGCTGGTGAGCAGCGTCATGCCGCCGGGCTTGGCCGGCGCGGCGACCGGCGCCGGCGAGGTGGCGGCGATCAGACCTTCCAATGAACCCTCGACGTCGGCTGTCGAGCGTTCGTCGGTCCAGGCCAGGAATCGGCGAACGGTGGAATCGACGGCGCTGACGAGGTCGGTGAACTCCTCGTCATAGATCAGTACGGTGACCTTCTCGCGGGCCGCCACATCGGCGAGCTGCGGCTTGGCGAACCCGGTGTTCATAAGCAAGAGCTGCGCCCCGACCTTGCCGGCCGCGGCCAGGACGGTGACCAGGCCGCGGTGGTCCCGGCACAGCGCTGCGATCACCGAGCCCGCACCGATGCCGCGTGAGTTCCAGGCCCGGGCAAGGGCATTGACCCGGTCGTTGAGTTGGGCGAACGTCACGTCACCCCATTCGTCGGTGATCGCGATCGCATTGGGATCGCGGGTCGCGGCACTTTCGATGACGGCGGCGAAGCCGCCGAACTGGCGGACCAACTTTGCCTGGCGGATGCCGTCGGCCGCTCCACCGGACAGGCCGGACTCACGCAGCACGGCGAGGCTACGGACGATCACGCGGAGCCGGTTGATCCTGGCGGCGAGGCTGGATGGGCGCGGAGTAGCTCGCTTCATGGCGCAAACCGTAGGTCGCATCGGGCCCGGTGCGGGCCCTGAAGTCTCGCTGGGCGAGACAGCTTGCCTCCTGGGACACACGATTGGTCCAGAGTGATGGCAGCCACAGGAGAGCCGTATCGGCGGCGGACAAGCGAGGTTGAGAATGCGGCGTTTGAAAGGTGAGGACAACAGCTTTCTGGCATGGGAGAGCTCGGTCCAACCGCAACACACGATGAAGGCCGTCGTTCTGGATCCCGACCAGGTTTCTGAACCGCTCACCTTCGACCGGATCAAGCGCGCCGTGCAGGGCTGGGTCGATCAGATCGAACCGATGCAGTGGCAGTTGCTGTCACCACGGGTGGGCTTCGGCCGGCCGTGGTGGGTGTCGCGACCGGAGATCGATATCGAACACCACGTCCAGCGGACCACCGCTCCCGCGCCCGGCGGTGACGAGGAGCTCGCCGCGACCATCGGCGAGATCTTCGAGGTGGCCCTGGACCGCGACCGACCGGCCTGGCAGCTCTGGTACGTCGAAGGCCTCAAAGACGGCCGTATCGCCCTGGTACTCAAGATCCACCATGCCGTCGCCGACGGCACTGCCTCGCTACGTCTGCTCGAAACCCTGTACAGCGCGGACCCGGCCACCCCGCTACCGCAGCCAGGGCGGACAGCACTGCGCAACGAGCAGCGGCCCGCACCGTGGGTGTGGTGGCCGCTGGTGCTGCGTCACCAGATCGCCGCGCTGGCCCGTTTCCCCAGCATCATCGCCCGAACCGTGGCCGTCACCGGTGTGATCCGCCGTCGGCAGAAGACCGGAAAGCCGGGCTACGCAGAGGCTTTCGCCGCACCGGCGATGCCGTTCAACGAACCGTTCTCGGCCAGCCGTCGATTCGCCTACCGACGATGCGACGTCACCGAGATCAAACGCGTGTCCAAGGCATTCGGCGTCACCATCAACGATGTGTTCCTGACCATCTGCGGCGGCGCCCTGCGCGACTACCTGGTCGAGAGCGGACAGGCCAGTGACGAGAGCATGACCGCTGTCGTGCCTGTGTCGATGCGGCCGGCCGAAACCGAGGCCGAGTGGGGCAACAAGGTGGCGCGTTGGAACGTCGACCTCGCCACCCACATCGCCGACCCGGTGGAGCGCCTGGCGGCGGTCGCATCGGCCACCCGGACCGCGCGCGAGGTGCAGGCCGAGCGGGACGCCTGGCTGCAGCATGACTGGATGGAGTACTGGCCGCTGTTCTGGCTGTACTCGCGTGTGCTGCCGATCCTCGGGGCCAAGATGAAGCGCCGCCCGATGTTCAGCCTCATCGCCTCCAACATGCGCGGTCCGCAGGAAACGCTGTACTGGGGCGGTGCGCCGATCGAGCAGCTGATCTCGTCGGGGCCGATCGTGTTCCCGATGGGGCTGAACTTCACCGGCTGGAGCTACCGCGACGAGATGGCGGTCTGCGTCCTCACCTGTGGCGATCAGGTGTCGGACCCGTATGGGATCGCCGACCGGGTGCCGCAGGTTCTGGCCGAGTTGGCGGCGCGAGCCGGTTCAGTCGACGGCGGGCATCGAGCGCCGGATCGTCAGGCGGTATCCGGCTAGGACGTCGAACCACAGGCGGGTCACCGGGTCTGTCACATCGAGCGCGTGGCGGTTGCCGCTGCTCAACAGTTGGTCGGCAGCATTGCGCGCGCGGGTGACAGCCTGGCGCAGTGCCGAGGCCGCGCTGTCGGCATCTGCGCTCAGTGCAGTGGACAGTTGCAGCCGAGCGGCGTCGATGTCGGATTCCGCCGTCGCCACCAGCACCGCCGAGGCTGTCAGTTCGGTGGTGTCCTCGCTGCCGTACGAGGTGCCCAGCCGCCGGCGGACCTGACCGACGTGCGCCTGCCACACCCCGGATGCGGCGCCGACGACGGCGGCCGCCTGCCCGGCTGCGGCAAGGACGGGGTAGGGAGGTCGGACATCGTCGAATTCGCCTCTGTCCCAGGCGTCGTCGTCAGACGGCGCGAACACGGAGTCGCTGTCGAGGACGACGTCCGACACTGTGACATCGCCGATTCCGGCCGCGTCCAGACCACGCGGGCCGCCGGTGCCGTCCACCCGGACCGCGCTGCGGGGGACAAGGGCGTACCGGACCGTCCCCCCGTCGAGGGCGCCCAGCAGCAGCCAGTCCACGACGTGGGCGCCGGTCACTGATGCCCAGCGACCGGTGAGCCGAAACTGTCCGTCGCCGGCGGACAACCGCCCGACCGGTTCCGCATCAGCGGTCACCAACGCACGGGGGTCGGCGCCCCACACCCGTTCGGCGGCAGGGTCGCCCAGCCCGGCCACCGCGTAGGCGGCGGCGTTGACCGCCGCCGCGAGCCATCCCGTCGACCCGTCGCGCTCGGCGAGGTCGGCAACCGCGGTGAGGAACTCGGCCGGCGGCACTGCCCGCCCGCCGTATCGCACCGGCTGCAACAACCGGCCAGATTCCGAATCACGCACGACGGCAATCGATTCAGCGGCCGAGCGGGTGGGCTCGACGTCGGGCGCACCGGGCGGCTCGGCCATATGACCTCCTGGGAGGGGCGACGAATGGTATTCACGATGGTGACACACCGGACGGGCAGGACAGGGCGGCAACGATGACGCAGAATGTGCGCGGCGCAGTACGCCAGGCACTGCCGGCGATCGCCGCGGCCGCGGCCGACGTCGACCGTACCGGCGCCGTCGACCCCTCGGTGATCACCGGCCTGCACGACGCTGGTTTCTTTGCGATGCTGCGGCCCAAGGCGTTCGGCGGGACCGAGGCCGACCCGGCCGAGTACCTGGCGGTCACCCGTGAGCTGTCCGCGGCGTGTACCTCCACAGGGTGGCTGGCCGGTGGATTGGGCGTCAACACCTGGCATCTCTCGTTGTTCGATCACCGGGCCCAGCGCGACGTGTGGGGACCGGACCCACGGACCCTGCTCTGTGAGTCGTACGCACCGACCGGTCGGCTCGAACGGGTGGGGGACGAATTCCGGTTGTCGGGCCGGTGGAGCCGGTGCACCGGAATCCTGCATGCGTCGTGGCTGATGGCCGCCGCGGTGCTGGTCGGTGAGGACGGTGCGGCCCAGGACTTTCTGGTGGCGCTGGTGCCGCGTCAGGACTACGTCGTGGAATCGACTTGGAACAGTGTGGGATTGCGCGGTATCGGGGCGCACGACGTCGTCGTCTCGGGTGTGGCCGTGCCGCGTTACCGCACGTTCGGCTGGGTCAGCAGTGACCAGCTCGGCTCGCTGGCTCCGCTGTACCGGTTGCCGCAGCCCACCATGTACACCCACACGGGAACGGTTCCGCTGCTGGGCGCGGCCGAGAACGTGCTGTCCGCACTGCGGCCCGGGCACGGTTCGCCGGTGGATCCGGTGGCGATGGCGTGCAGCGATCTCGACCTGTCGAACCGGCAGATCGAACGCAACCTCGGCGATCTCATGGACTGCGCGCGGGCCGATCTGGCGCCCGGCAACGACCTGGTGCTGCGGTCGCGGCGGGACCAGGTGCTGGCCTCCCGGCGCGCTGTCGCGGCGGTCCGGACATTCATCGCGCACTCGCACGGTGGCGACATCGGAGACCCGCTGGTGGAACGGGTGTGGCGTGATGTCCAGACCGCGCAGACCCACGTTGCCAGCAACGTGGAGCAGGTGCTCTCGCTCGTCGGCCGCCACTCGTTCGGCATGGAGGTCGACGAGATCGTCTGGTAGTCGGCCGGTCAGACCCACGCGTCGGAAGTGAGTGTCCGCAGCACGCGGGACAGCATGTTGTCGGTGGCCTGCGTCTGCGAGGTGGCCGGCGAGGTGGAATCACGCGCACTTGTTTGCTGGGAGCCGAGTTGCGCGGAGATGTGCCGGGCCGCCCTGATGACGAACGGGGCGGTGCGCTGGAGGCGATGCAACGGAACCGCGCCCGTCAACGACAGTCCTGCCACTTCACCGTCGGCCGAGCGCAGTGGCGCCGCCACGCTGGTCAGGCCGATCGCCAGTTCCTCGTTGTCGTAGGCGAGCCCGTGGCGCGACCGGATCCGCGCGAGTTCGCGGTGCAGGGTCTCCAGATCGCTGATGGTGGACCGCGTGGAACGGGTCAGGCGCGGCCCCAGGACGGCATCGACCTCCTCGGCGGGAAGCTCGGCCAGCATGGTCTTGCCCAGCGCGCTGGCGTGGGCGGGAGTGTGGCCCGCGACGCGGGTGGGCACCACCGCGCTGTTGCGTCCGGCCACCTTGTCGAGGTAGATGACGTCGCCGCCGAAGAGCACGCCGAGATGGACCACCAGACCGGTGTCGGCATGAAGTCGGGACAGGGTGGGTGACGCCACGCTGCGTAGCTGTGAGTGGTCGATCATCCGGGTCACCGGCAGCGGAGAGGCCGCCAGCGAATAGCCGTCCGGCCGGTGTTGCAGAAGGCCGGCGCTGTGCAGCTGTTTGAGGATGCGGTGCACCGAGGACCGGGGCAGCCCCGTGCGTGCGGCGATCTGATCCAGCCGCAAATGTTTGCCAGGTTCGTCGAAGGAGTTGAGGATCAGGGCCACCCGATCCACCATCGAAACGGCCGCATCACCCGAATCGGCGCGTGGTCGAGCGGTCGCGTTTCTGGTGGATGCCGGCACTGCGCCCCCTAGGACGTCGATCACTGAGTCCCCCACAATCTCACTCAGCGAGATCCTGGCGCAAGCGTAAAGGTGCGGTACCTCACCATGGTGGGCAACATGCGATACACGCGACAAGGAGTTTTCGATGCGTGGTGTTGAAATGACCAGGGACGTTCTGGACGGCATCGACGAGAATGCCGATCTGATACTGGCACTCGGGCCCGTCAACGAAAAGCTCGGCCGGCTCGACGATCGGGCCGTCGAGGCGCTACGTGAGTCCGGCGTGATGCACATGCTGCAGCCCGAGGAGTTCGGCGGAATCGAGACGCATCCAGGTGACTTCGCCGAGGCTGTGCTCGACATCGCCCGGCTGGACGGGGCAGCGGGCTGGGTTGCCGGTTCGGTCGGCGTGCCGCCGTGGGCGTTGGCCTCTGCCGACCGCCGCCTGCGCGACGAGGTGTGGGAGGCGGACTCCGATGTCTGGATCGCCTCGGCCCACGCGCCGGCCGGCGTTCTCCTGCCCGTCGACGGGGGCTACCGGCTCTCGGGGGAGTGGCGGTCGGTCGCGGCCATCGACCATTGCGAGTGGGTTGTGGTCGGCGCCCGCGTGGTCGGCACCGGAGACGCCGACGGACTCGGGTATTCGCTTGTGCCGCGGGAAGATCTGCGGATCGACGACGAATCCTGGAATGCCATCGGATTGATCGGCACCGGTAGCAAGAACATCACGATCGACGACGTGTTCATCCCCGGACATCGGCTGCTGAACCACAACCGCATCGTCGACGGCACCGCACCGGGACATGCCGGCCTGCGCAACCCGATCTACCACATCCCGCTCAGCACCATCGCGCCGTTGGGAATCACGGCCGCGGTGATCGGCATGGCCGAGGGCGCACTGAGCCACCATGTCGAGGCGGCCGGTGCCGACGGACCGGTCGAAGAACATGCCGCCGCAGAGATCCGGGCGTCGCGGCTGGTGCTGCTCGACACGCTCACCGCGTCCTTCAACCGGGTGTTGGACGGCCCGGTCGACACGGGGATGCGGGCCCGCGCACGCCGCGATCAGATCGCCGCGGCTCGCCGGGCAGTACGGGCGCTCGATGAGATCGTCTGTCACTCGAACGTCGATGCCCTACGCCGCGGCAACCCGGTGCAGCGGTTGTGGCGGGATGCCCACGTGGGCCTGGCAACCGTGGTCACCGAGTCGAAGGTGGTGTCACCCTGACCCGGCGGCACGGCGAAAAATGGTGGGCGGCACAAAGATCAGTGCCGCCCACCATTTTCGTTGCTCGGGTCAGGCGTGGGTGCCGCCGTCGATGCGGATCTCGGTGCCGCTGATGAACGCGCCGTCGTCGGACACCAGCATGGCGATCACCCCGGCGACCGCGGACGGATCGCCCATGCCGGCACCACCGGAGGCCAGGGTGGTCGGCATGATCGGCGACAGCTTCGCGAACAACGACCAGTCGCTGTCGGCCGGAACGAGTCCCGGTGTGGCATCGGTGATTCCGGACTTGATGCTGCCCGGTGCCACACTGACCGCCCGCAGGCCATGCTTGCCGTACTCCAGCGCGAGCGCATGCGTCATCGCCTGGATGCCGCCCTTGCTGGCCGCGTAGGCCGCCATATAGGGGTGGGCGAAGGCTGCCGAGGTGGAACTGAAATTCACGATCACGCTCTGCGGGTTCTCCAACAGCGCAGGCAGTGCCTCTCGGATCACCAGGAAGGTGCCGGTGAGGTTGACACCGATGATCTGATTCCAGGCCGCCAGCGTCATCTCGTGGGTGTGTACCGCGCGTAGCATCCCGGCGGCGTTGACGACCGAGTCGAGGCCGCCCAGAGCCTCGACCGCGGTGCGCACGCCGTCGACCACCGACGCCTCGTCGCCGATGTCCATCGTCAGTACGGTGAAACGGTCGGCGGTGCCGGCCTGCTGTGCGCGCTGCCGGGTGGTCTCCAGGCCGTCGCCGGAGATGTCGGCACCCACCACCGCGGCGCCCTCGTCGAGCAGCCGCAGCGCGGTGGCCTGTCCGATTCCCGATCCTGCACCGGTCACCAGGATTCGGCGTCCCTCAAGTCGTTTCATGATCGTCACTGTCCCATCACGTATTTCACGGTCGGTCCGGCGGTCCAGCCACCGTCGACGGCGATCTCGGCACCGGTGACGTAGCTGGAGGCGCTGGACAACAGATAGCAGACGGCGCCGGAGATCTCATCGGCCTCGCCCACGCGGCCCATCGGTGTGTTGGGGTAGTTGCCTTCGCCCAGGGTGATGCCGACCTGAGCGGTCATCGGTGTATACGTCATGCCGGGATGCACCGAGTTCACCCGGATCCGGTCGGTGCCGAGTTCCACGGCGGCGATCTTGCTCAGGCCGCGCACCCCCCATTTCGAGGCGCCGTAGCCGGCCGTCAGTGCCAGGCCCATCAGGCCTGCGGCCGAGGAGATGTTGACGATGGAGCCGCCACCGGCGGCGCGCATCGGAGCGATGACGGCCTGCAGGCCGTTGAAGACTCCGACCAGGTTCACCTCGAGCACGGTGCGGAAATGGTCGAGCGGTTCATGTTCGATGAACTGGCCGGTCGAGATGCCGGCATTGTTGACCAGGCCGTTCAGTTTGCCGAACTCGGACAGGGCAAGCTCCACCGCGGACTGCCACTGCGCGGCATCGGTCACGTCGAGGTGGATGTAGCGCGCGTTGCCGCCCAGGTCTGCGGCCAGTGCGGCGCCGTCGTCGTCGAGTACGTCCGAAATCACCACCTTGCCCCCGCGCGTGACGATCTGCCGGGCGAAGGACGCTCCGAGGCCCCGCGCACCGCCGGTGACGATCGCTACGACATCCGACAAGCTATCCGAATCTGCTTGCATCCCAACAACTTCCTTTCAAGGTGAAACTGAGCTGGATCCAGCGTTGATGCAGCCACACCGTGGCCGCAGGATGACCGCCACGATAACCGCGGTGGCTGTCGTTCGGGCGTGAGTCTCACCCAGCGGGAGTCGTACCGGTGAGTGAGACACCTGCTGTCCAGCGCACACGGTCGTTCGTAACGTGACGCAGGCGAACAGTGAAGCGAAAGGCAACGATTGTGACAGCGCAGTCAGCTCCGTCGGGTACCGCCGAGAAAACACCTGCTGCGGTGGATGTCGTCGTGGTGGGAGCTGGCTTCGCCGGGCTGTATGCACTGCATCGCTTTCGGCAGCAAGGCCTTTCGGTCCGGGTGTTCGAGGCCGCCGACGGTGTGGGCGGGGTCTGGTACTGGAACCGTTATCCGGGCGCTCGGTGTGACGTCGAAAGCGTCGACTACTCCTACTCGTTCGACAAGGATCTCGAACAGGAGTGGAACTGGACCGAGAAGTACGCGACCCAACCGGAGATCCTGGCCTACCTCAACCATGTGGCCGACCGGTTCGACTTGCGGCGCGACATCTCGTTCGGGACCAGGGTGACCGACATGGTGCTCGACGAGAAGGCGTTGCGCTGGGAGGTCCGCACCGACCGCGGCGACGTGGTTTCCGCGCGCTTCTGCATCCTGGCGGTCGGACCGCTGTCCAACGCGAACATCCCCGCGATCGATGGTCTCGAATCGTTCGCGGGCGAGGTCTATCACACCGCGCACTGGCCGCACGAAGGCGTTGACTTCACCGGCAAGCGGGTCGGTGTGATCGGTACCGGATCCTCCGGTATCCAGGCGATTCCGTGCATCGCCCGGCAAGCCGAACAGCTCATCGTCTTTCAGCGCACCCCGAACTACAGCGTGCCTGCCGGCAACATTCCCCTCGACGATGAGACGCGGGCCGCGCAGAAGGCCGGGTACGCCGAACGTCGCAGGCTCTCGATGCTCAGTGGCGGGGGCTCGCCGCACCAGCCCCATCCCAAGTCCGCTCTGGAGGTCTCTGCCGAGGAACTGCAGCAGACCTACGAGCGGCGTTGGGAACTGGGCGGAGTGTTGTTCTCCAAGGCCTTCCCGGACCAGTTGGTCACCATCGAGGCCAACGACACCGCGCGGCTGTTCTGGGAGCGAAAGGTCCGCTCCGTGATCGACGATCCGGCGGTGGCCGACGTGTTGATTCCGAAGGATCATCCGATCGGTGCGAAGCGAATCTGCACCGACGACAACTATTTCCAGACCTTCAACCGGGACAATGTCTCGTTGGTGAACCTGCGGGCGACGCCGATCGAGCGGATCGACCCGTCGGGTATCGACACCACCGATGCGCATTACGACGTGGATGCGTTGGTGCTGGCCACCGGATTCGACGCGATGACCGGCTCGGTCCAGAAACTGAACGTGGTCGGCCGGGGCGGGCGAACCCTCAACGAGGCGTGGGCCGAGGGGCCCGCGACTTACCTGGGCCTGGGTGTCCCGGGCTTCCCGAACGTCTTCAACATCGCCGGTCCGGGTGCACCCTCGGTGCTGGCCAACATGGTGCTGCATTCGGAGCTGCACCTGAACTGGGTGGCCGATGCGATCGCCTACCTCGACGCACATGGAGCCCCGGCGATCGAGGCCCGTGAAGACGCCGCTGCCGAGTGGGTGGCCGAATGCACCCGACGTGCCGCAGGAACTCTCATGCCGCAGGCGAATTCGTGGTACCTCGGGGCGAACATTCCCGGCAAGCCGCGGGTGTTCATGCCGTTCGTCGGAGGTTTCGGCGTGTACGGCGAGATCATCGCCGATGTCGCTGCCGCCGGCTACAAGGGCTTTGACATCCACCAGGATCTGACCGGATAGGCGCCGCTGCGTTGGCTCAGGCGTCCACCACGGCGCGGATGTCCTCGCACACCTCCCGGCCGGCCTGGCCGGCCAACGTCAGTGACGGCATGGTCATGAACCCGTGGATGGCGCCGGCGTAGTCGCGGTACACCACCGGGACACCCTGGGCGGCAAGCGCTTCCGCGTAACTTTCACCTTCGGAATGCAACGGGTCGAAGCCCGCGGTGACGACTACCGCAGGCGGCAGTCCGCGCAGGTCCGCGTGCAGTGGTGCGGCATGCGGATGGGCTCGGTCCCCGGTGTCGGGAACGTACTGATCCCAGTACCACGCCATGGCGGCCCGGGTGTTGTAGAACCCGGTGGCGAATCTCCGGTACGACGCGGTGTCGAAGTCCGCTGCGATGACCGGATACAGCAGTGCCTGACCCGCGATGACCGGCCCGCCGCGGTCACGGGCGAGGATCGTGGTCACGGCGGCGAGATTGCCGCCGGCACTGTCGCCCGCGACGACGAGCTTCGTCGCGTCACCGCCGAGTTCGTCGCCACGGCGCGCGACCCAGCACAGCACGGCGTACACGTCCTCGGCCGCTGCCGGCCACCGCGCCTCGGGCGCCAGACGGTAGTCGACGGACACCACCACCGCGCCGATGCCGTTGGCCAGCGATCGGCACAGGTCGTCGTGGGTGTCGAGGTCGCAGAACACGAACCCGCCGCCGTGCGCGAACACCACGATTGGTGCCAGGGCGCCGGAAGGCGCTGCCGGCCAATAGATCCGGACGGGGATGTCGCCCGCAGGGCCCGGTAAGTTCCGCTCCTCGATCGCTCCGATCGGCCGCGGCTGCAGCGGAGGTCGGTACCGGGACCGCACGGCGGCCCTGGCCTCGGCCCCGCTCATCGCCTCGACAGCTGGGAAGCCGGTATTCAGCACGGGTAGTAGCGCCGCGATCTCCGGATCGACTTTCATATCGCCCCTCCTGTGCTTCACGACATCACATCGGTCCTGTCTCCGGCTGCGGTGTACCGCGCAGTGAGACACATGGAATCCGGCTCTTGCCCAGCGCGATTGCGGTCTGAACGACTGCGGGCTGGACCCGCGCTATACCACACGGCCCAAGATTCTGTACCGCTGAGCGAGACTGCCGCGCCCGGACGCGTGGTGAGTGCGCACGATCACATGGCCCGGTGCAGTGAGGCGGTCGACACCCAGAAATCGGTTGCCTCCCATCGAAATCCCCGGTGGGGGAGTCGTATTCGTCCGGGCAGATCCGAGCTGTCACCACGACGTGCTCGACAACCAAATAGATGGAGGGGAAATGGTCCGACCGAGCAAGCTCGGCAACGGCGCCGCACCTGCTGTGCGTCGTCGTTCGAGAAGAACATGGAGAGGCCTTGGCATCGTGCTGACTGCCTTCGGCTTTTTCGTGATGTCCGTGCTGCCTGCCTGGGCGGCCGACAACATGCGGGTCACTTTCGTGCGTCACGGCCAGTCCGCAGGCAACACGTCGGGCAACATCGACACCTCGACGCCGGGGCCGTCGCTCACCCCGCTCGGACGTGAGCAGGCTCAGGCGGTCGCCGACCGGCTGGGGGACAACAACTACGACGCGATCTATGCGTCGCAGATGATCCGCACCCAGCAGACCGCAGAACCGATGTCGGCGTATCTGGGTCTGCCGATCCAGGTTCTGCCCGGCCTGCAGGAGATCGAGGCCGGCGACTACGAGGGCACGCCCGAGAGCGGGGCGCTGGACGGCTACCTCAAGGCGCCGATCGCGTGGGCGTTCGCCGGTCAGCTCGGCGCCCGAATCCCGGGTTCGATCGACGGCAACGAGTTCGACGCGCGCGTCGACGGCGCGTTGAAGACCATGTACGACAAGGGCGACCGCAACGTCGTCGTGTTCTCGCACGGCGGCACCATCATGTTGTGGACCATGATGAACGCCAAGAACCTCACCTTGGCGGAGAAGGGCATGCTGCTGAGCCAGCATGCGCTGGGCAACACCGACTACGTCGTCATCGAGGGAAACCCCGAGGACGGCTGGACCCTCGTGGACTGGAACGGCCAGCGGTTCAGCCCCGAGCCGACACTGGCGCATGAGGTCGGGCTGCAGATGCGGACGCTGACCCGCCAGCTCGAAGCCGCCATGAAACAGGTGACGGACTCCTTGGCCACCGGTGACGTGATCAAGGTGGCGACGGCGATCAACCGCAGTATCGCCGATGCCTCGTTCTCGGTGGCCAAGTTCAGCCGTGCGATCAACGCCGAGGTCATCAAGCGGGTCGACAAGGCCATCGGCAAGGTGAGCACCCCGGATCCGGAACCGGTATCCGAGCTCACCGACAAGGTGTCCGACACGGTCAAGGGCGCTGTCCCGAATACCGGTTCGGCCACCGACATGCTGAAGTCGCTCAACGCTGCCGTGTCCGACCCGAAGGAAGCGCAGGCTTCGACCGGGTCCGACCACAGCAGTGTGGCCGAGAAGGTGACGGCCTCGGTGCGCGGCAAGGGTGCAACGGATCTGTCCAGCGGCAACCTGGTCAGGCCCGGAAAGACCTTCGCCGATACCAAGCGCGCCGGCGAGCAGGCTCGCACCGGCGTTTCCGATGTCGCCGGTCAGCTGAGGTCGGTGGTGAAGTCCTCGGTCACCGGCATCAAGGACGCTGCGAAAAAGGTGTCCGAGAGTGTCGGCGCGGCAAGCGCTTCGCGCGGCGGCGCCGCGTCCGAAAAGCGTTCCGCCGGTTCGGACGGCAAGTAAGAAATCGGCCCCCTCCGTTCGACGGAGGGGGCCGATTTCGTTGTCTGTCGGCTACTCGACGCGGACCTAGTCCAGGTAGTCGCGCAGCACCTGCGAGCGGCTGGGGTGGCGCAGCTTGCTCATGGTCTTGGACTCGATCTGGCGGATGCGCTCACGCGTGACGCCGTAGACCTGGCCGATCTCGTCGAGCGTGCGGGGTTGACCGTCGGTGAGGCCGAACCGCAACCGGACCACGCCCGCCTCGCGCTCGGACAGCGTCTCCAGCACCGACTGCAGCTGATCCTGAAGCAGCGTGAACGACACGGCATCGACGGCCACGACGGCCTCGGAGTCCTCGATGAAGTCACCGAGCTGGCTGTCACCCTCGTCGCCGATGGTCTGGTCCAGCGAGATGGGTTCACGCGCGTACTGCTGGATCTCCAGCACCTTCTCCGGCGTGATGTCCATTTCCTTGGCCAGCTCTTCGGGCGTGGGCTCGCGGCCCAGGTCCTGCAGCAGCTCGCGCTGGATCCGGCCGAGCTTGTTGATCACCTCGACCATGTGCACCGGAATACGGATGGTGCGGGCCTGGTCGGCCATGGCGCGGGTGATGGCCTGACGGATCCACCAGGTGGCGTACGTCGAGAACTTGTAACCCTTGGTGTAGTCGAACTTCTCGACCGCGCGGATCAGACCGAGGTTGCCTTCCTGGATCAGGTCGAGGAACGCCATGCCGCGGCCGGTGTAGCGCTTGGCCAGCGAGACCACCAGACGCAGGTTGGCTTCCAGCAGATGGTTTTTCGCGCGGTCGCCGTCACGGCAGATCCACTGGTAGTCGCGCCGGACCTGAGTGGTGAGCTTCTCGCCCTTCTCGACGAACTCGGCCATCTTCTGGGTGGCGAACAGCCCGGCCTCGATGCGCTTGGCGAGCTCGACCTCTTCCTCGGCGTTGAGCAGCGCGACCTTGCCGATCTGCTTGAGGTAGGCGCGGACCGAGTCGGCCGAGGCCGTCAGCTCCGCGTCTTTACGCGCCTGCCGCAGTGCCTCGGACTCTTCCTCGTCCCAGACGAAGTCGCCGGAGGCCTTGTCCTTCTCGGACGGCTCGGGATGCTCCTCGTCGGACTTGGCCGCCTTTCCCGCAGCCGGCGCGGCAGCCTTGGCGTCCTTGCCCTCCTCGGCCTCGTCCTCGTCGTCCTCGTCGTCGCCCGACTCCTCGACGTCGTCGTCACTACCGAGATCGTCGTCGAGCTCGAGGTCGGTGTCCTCGACGTCGAGATCCTCGCCCGGACCTGTCTCCAGGTCGTCGGTGGTCTCCAGATCGTCGTTGAGGTCCTCGGGCTTGCCCGCCGCGGCCTTGGCGGCCTTCTTGGCGGGCGCCTTCTTGGCGGGAGCGCGCTTGGTGGCGGTGCCGCCCTCGGCCTTGGCTGCAGTGCTCTTGGCTGCCCGCTTGGCCGGGGCCTTCTTGGCGGGAGTCTTGGTAGCGGTGCGCTTCACCGGCTCGTCGGTCGCCGGGCTTGCTTTTGTCGCTGCCACGTACACCCTTTCGGTCTCGCGAAATTCTCGGTGGGTATGGGCATAGTCCACCGAAAGCGTCTGCTATCGAATGTTGGCGTTCTATCGGCTGGGATATTCACCGCTATTCGGTAGGCGGCCGCCGAGGACCATTGTAACGACAGTGTGGGAGTTCACCGTGCCGAGCGGCAAATTTCGACACATGACCGACCCAACCCGGCAAAGTTACCGATTGGTAGCTTGCGGGTCGGTGGCCCCCGGTACCTGACTGGCCATGGCCGCCCCCACGATGCCTGCGGTGTTGAGCAGCGCCGCGGGCACGATCGGGGTGCGGATCTTCAGCAGTGGTAGCCACTTGTCCGACTTGCGGCTGATGCCGCCGCCGGCGATGAACAGGTCCGGCCAGATCGCGTTCTCGATCGTCACCAGAACCTTGTTCACCTCTTCGCTCCAGCGCGCGTAACTCCAATCCTTGCGCTCCTTGACCGACGACGCGGCGCGGTGCTCGGCTTCCTTGCCGTCGACCTGCAGGTGGCCAAACTCGGTGTTGGGCAACAACACCCCGTTGTGGATCACCGCCGAGCCGATGCCGGTGCCGAAGGTCAGGAGCACCACGACACCGGAGTTGTCCTTGCCCGCCCCGTAGTGTTCCTCGGCCAGGCCGGCGGCGTCGGCGTCGTTGAGTACGCGCACCGGCAGTCCGCCGAGCGCGGCGTTGATCACCTCGGAGGCGTTGACGCCGATCCAGCCCTTGTCGACATTGGCCGCGGTGCGCACGATGCCTTCGGTGACCACCCCCGGGTAGGTGACGCCCACCTTGCCGGTCCAGCCGAACTCGGCCACCACCGCAGCCACCGTCTTCGCCACCGATTCCGGGGTGGACGGCTGCGGCGTGTCGAGCTTGAACCGCTCGCCGACGAGTTGTCCGGTGTCGAGGTCGACGATGCCGCCCTTGATCCCGCTGCCGCCGACGTCGACGCCGAACCCGCGGCGTTGGGTCGCTTCGGAGGAAACCGGATCTGCCGCGGGCGCGTCGGGTGCGGTCATGGGTGCTCCTTTGAGGGACAGGCGGTGAAGAGGCTGTCGGAAGGGGATAGGGACAAACCAAGCGCGCCACCACCCTAGTTGTTCGCCAACGCCCGCGCGTGCGGTCCGGCATCCCCCCGGAAGCGACTTTTCCGTCGGAAGGTGTTGCGATAGAGCCGTGACCGACAACAGTTTCGATGCTCCCGCCCTGAAGGCGGTGGCCGAGCAACTCGCCACCGAAGCCGCAGAGTTCGTCGCGCGCCGGCGTGCCGAGGTGTTCGGTACCGCCGCGAACTCCGACGGCGCACCGGCCCCGGGAGCGGTGAGAGCCAAGAGCACCCCGACCGACCCCGTCACGATCGTCGACACCGAAACCGAACGGTGGCTGCGTGAGCGGTTGGCGGTGTTGCGGCCGTCAGAGGCGATCCTGGGGGAGGAGGAGGGTGGTCAGCAGGAGGGGCGTGACGGCCTCAGTTGGGTGCTCGACCCGATCGACGGCACCGTCAACTTCGTCTACGGCATTCCGGCTTATGCGGTGTCGGTGGCCGCGCAGTTCGACGGCCGGTCGGTGGCCGGAGCCGTGGCGAATGTGCCCGCCGGCGAGGTGTACTCGGCCGCGCTCGGGCACGGCGCCGAGGTGGTACGGGCAGGAGTACGCACCCCGTTGCGGTGCAGCGCCGTCGACGAGTTGTCGATGGCGCTGGTGGGTACCGGGTTCTCCTACGATCCCGACCGGCGCGCGAGGCAGGCCGGTGTGCTGGCACACATCCTGCCCACGGTGCGTGACGTGCGCCGCATCGGCTCCTGCGCGCTCGACCTCTGCATGGTTGCCGCCGGCCGGTTGGACGCCTATTACGAAGAGGACGTCCAAGTCTGGGACTGGGCCGCCGCGGCGCTGATCGCGGCCGAAGCGGGGGCGACGGTGTGGTTGCCGACCACACCCGGCGCCGAGTACGCGGCGGCGTCGGCGCCGGGCATCGCCGACGGTCTGCGGGACGCGTTAGCAGGCGGCGGTATGGATCTTTGACAGGAGCGCGGAATCCGACGGCGCGGTGGCGTCGGGTCGCAGGCTGGCCAGCACGGCCCTGATGTCGTCGTTGCTGGCGAGTTCACTGAACTCCGTGCCGAGTGCCAGATCGACTGTGGCGTCCGGCCTTTCGTCCTGGAAGAGTTCGGTGCACGGGGCCACCAGCCAGACCGATGCGGCAGCGGCGCGGCCGGACGGGCCGAACCGGATCTGGCCCTGGCATTCCAGCCGGGTGTTGGCGTAGATCGGGTCGTTGGCGGCTTCGGGTTGGGCGAAACCCAGATCGCGCAGTGCGCCGGCCACCTCGCCGGCCTGCCCGCCCTGGCCGCTGGCGTTGAGCACCCGGATCCTGGTCTCGGCCAACGGGGCCGGCGTGACGTCGGTCATCGCCGAGAAGGCCACCTGTTCGCCCAGCTTCGGGGCCGCCGGATCAGCGGCGGGCGGCGGGTTGTTGCAGACCGCGGCCACGTGCACATCGGTCGGTTGGTTGAGCGCGATGATCCACACGATCATCGTCACCACCGCCAGTGCGACGAACAGCACGATGCCGGGAACGAAACTGCGCCGACGGAACGGTCGACCGTGTCGGTCGAAGGCGGTGCCGTCGGTGATTTGCGCGACCACACATGCACTCTAAGGGCAACGGTGTTCGCTGACGCAGCAGAGTTCAGACGGTAGTGTGATGTAAATCACACTGAAACGTGTGGCAATACGGGCACGAATCATTTGGGGAATGCGTTCGACGCTGGTACAAAGCTCTGCTGCAAGGTAAGGGAGGGGACACAGACGATGGCTACCGACTACGACGCTCCGCGGCGTTCCGAAGCAGACGAGGTTTCTGAGGATTCGCTCGAGGAGCTCAAGGCGCGGCGCAACGAGGCACAGTCCGCCGTGGTGGATGTCGATGAATCAGAATCGGCCGAGTCGTTCGAGCTGCCGGGCGCAGACCTGTCCGGCGAGGAATTGTCGGTTCGGGTGGTCCCGAAGCAGGCCGACGAGTTCACCTGCTCCAGCTGCTTCCTGGTGCATCACCGCAGCCGGCTGGCAAGCGAGAAGAACGGTGTGATGATCTGCACGGACTGCGCCGCCTGATCGGCGGCTCAGCCACCGGCTCTTGATTCGCGGCTCAGCCGCTCGAGCTGAATTCGCGGCTCACCCGCTCTTGCTTGATTCGCGGCTCAGCCGCTCTTGCTCGATTCGCGGCTCAGCCGCGGAGCGCCGCCAGGACACGATCCGGATGCCTCGAACTGATCAACCAGTACGGGGTGGGGTCATCCGGATCGTCGAGCACCACCAGGACCATCGGGCCCACCCAGGCCCGGTGCACCACGTAGGCGGCGGGATCGAGCTGGCGGCCCAGCGCCGCCGACTTCGCCGACCGCGGTACCTCCGCGGCGCGCGAGATGACGCTCGTCGGCAGGTGCGCGTCACCGATCCACAACTCGGTGTCGCCCCCGCTGTCGCGCACGACCTTCAACTCGGTCTTGCTGAACCACATCAGCACTGCCGCCGCCACGCCGAAGAGCAGTACGTACGGCAACCACGCCGGGATCGCCGGCGCGGCCAGCCCGATCTCGAATGCAATCACTCCTGCCAGCACTGCAGCAGGCAGCGACCACCACCAGGGCACCCACAAACGTTCGCGGTAGTGAACGCTTTGGGCGGTTGCGCGCGTGTCTGACACGCGGCTCAGAGTAATCTGTGACGTCGTGTCCACCTCTCTGGCGGTCGTCCGATTGGACCGCGAACTACCGATGCCCAGCCGGGCGCACGATGGTGACGCGGGCGTAGACCTCTACAGCGCGCGCGATGTCGAGCTGGCCCCCGGACAACGGGAGCTCGTGCCCACCGGCGTCGCCGTGGCCATCCCGCATGGAATGGTGGGCCTGATCCATCCGCGGTCGGGTTTGGCTGCCCGCGTGGGTCTTTCGATCGTCAACAGCCCGGGCACCGTTGACGCCGGCTACCGCGGCGAGATCAAGGTCTCGCTGATCAACCTCGATCCGGACACGCCGATCGTGATCAACCGCGGAGACCGGATTGCCCAGCTGCTGGTTCAGCGGGTAGAACTGCCCGAGTTGGTCGAGGTGACCTCCTTCGACGAGGCGGGCCTGGCTGACACCTCCCGTGGCGATGGCGGCCACGGTTCCTCCGGCGGACATGCGAGTTTGTGATGGCATTCGGAAAACGCAAGAACAACGATTCGGCAGACGACACGGCTGATGCACAGGTTGTCGAACAACCGGTTGCGGCAGAAACGACTGACGAGGACCAGAGCGACGACTGGGCCGATGATCAGGGCCCGTTCGACGTCGAAGACTTCGACGACCCCGCCGTCGCGGTGCAGGGTCGGCTCGACCTCGGCTCGGTGTTGATCCCCATGCCCGACGGCGGTCAGGTGCAGGTTGAGCTCAACGAGGCCGGGGCGCCCAGCGCGGTATGGGTGGTGACTCCCAACGGGCGTTTCACCATCGCCGCCTACGCCGCGCCCAAGAGCGCAGGCCTCTGGCGTGAGGTGGCCGGTGAGCTCGCCGAGTCGCTGCGCAAGGACGCCAGCTCTGTGGCCATCCAGGACGGCCCGTGGGGCCGCGAGGTGGTCGGCTCGGGCAATGGCGGCGTGGTGCGGTTCATCGGCGTCGACGGCTACCGCTGGATGGTGCGCTGTGTGGTCAACGGGGCCCCGGAGACCATCGACGCGCTCGCGGACGAGGCCCGGGCATCATTGGCTGACACCGTGATTCGTCGCGGGGACACACCCTTACCGGTACGGACACCACTGCAGGTGGAGCTGCCCGAGCCGATGGCCGCCCAGCTTCAGGCCGCGGCGCAACAGGCCGCGATGCAGCAGGCGGCCCAGCAGCTCGCAGCCACGTCACAGACCCCGCCGCAGGACCAGCCGCCGGCCGAGCCGGTGGCCCGGCGCAGTGTGCAGGGCTCGGCGATGCAGCAGCTGCGCACCATCACCGGCGGCTGAGACTCCTCAGCTCGCGACGGTGTCGCTGGCGGCCTCCTGCAGCGCAGCCACACATGCGGTGCCCAGTACGCCGGTATCGAGCCCCATCTGTTCGAGTGTGACCGAGCGCAGCGCCGCCTGCGGTGCAGCGGCCACCCATTCGTAGCCGACCTCGGCAGGGTGCACCGGATCGTCGGTTGCGACGGCGACGCCCATCGGTATCCGAAGTTGTTCGAGTTCGGTACTGCCGGGTGCGCGGTAACCGGCCGCTTCCTCCATCGCGTCGGGCAGGGTGGGCCACTGGCCCACCCAGGAACGGGCCAGCTCGTCGGCGAGCCACGCCGGGCTGGAAGCCCGCATCTGGGCCACCGTGGCCGCCAGCCCGTCCCGACGCAGCAGATCCGCCGACTGCCGGGCCAGCAGCGCGGCGGGGGCGTGCTGGGAGGTCCCCGTCCACGGCGGCAGGGCGGCCAGCACCGCCACGGCCCGGCCGGGATGGTCCAACGCCCACCGCACCGCCACGACGGCGCCGATGGACACTCCGCCGACGGCGATGGGGCCGGACCGGGCAGCGTCGTCCAGCGCCTGCAGGTAGCCCTCGACGAGCCGGTCCGGAGTCGGCGGCGGGGTCACCACCAGCGCGCTAGCATCATGCAGCGCATCGGAAAAGGCCCGGTAGACGTAGTTGTCGTCGGACCCGGTACCGGGCAGGAGAACGGTTGGGACACCGCGCAGAATGACGCTCATCACACGATCGTGCCTGCCCGGTCAAATCGTCGGCGTGCCGACCCACACCCCACGTGGCATTCGGTGCACAAGAGGTCTACGGTGGCGTTGGTTGGGCGGATTCACAGTGGATCCGCAGAAGGTCAGGAGAGGCCATGGCTACGGCCGAAGGGTATCTGCGCCGGCTTACGCGACGCCTGACGGAAGACCCCGAACAGCTTGATGTCGAAGAGCTCAGCGATGAGGCCGCCAACACCGGCGCGCTGAAAGCGATCGACGCCCAGCGCGGCCAGGAAGTGACGATGGTCGGCACCCTGCGCAGCGTGGAATGTAACGGCAAGGGGTGTTCCGGCGGCATCAAGGCCGAATTGTTCGACGGTACCGACACGGTGTTGTTGGTGTGGCTGGGACAGCGGCGTATTCCGGGCATCGAGTCGGGGTGCACTCTGAGGGTGCACGGCCGGGTCGGCAAGCTGGAGAACGGCGCGAAGGCGATATACAACCCCCGCTACGAAATTCAGAAGTGAGCCAGCCCGAAGAGGACACAGGCAACGCACCTGAACCCCCCGAGAGTGACCCGGCGCTGACGCCTGCCCATGGCGGCGGACGTGCGGTGCTGGACCAGATGGGCGGCATCAGCGGCCTGATCTATTCGTCGCTGCCGGTGGTGGTGTTCGTCCCGGTGTCCACGGCGTTCGGCCTGATGCCGGCGATCGCCGCCGCGCTCGGGGTGGCGACACTGATCCTCATCTGGCGGTTGATCCGCCGCGAATCCGTTCAGCCCGCGGTGTCGGGATTCTTCGCCGTGGGTGTCAGTGCCCTGATCGCCTACGTGGTGGGGGAGTCGAAAGGCTATTTCCTGCTTGGCATCTGGAGCTCGCTGGTGTACGCGGTGCTGTTCGGGGTGTCGGTGCTCATCCGGCGTCCGGTGGTCGGCTACATCTGGGGTTGGGTGAACACCCACGACCGGGCCTGGCGTGACGTCCGGAAGGCGGTGACGGCATTCGACATCGCCACCCTCACCTGGGTTGCGGTGTTCGGGTCGCGCTTTCTGGTGCAGCAGTATCTGTACGACTCCGATCAGACGGGCTGGTTGGGTTTCGCACGTATCGCGATGGGCTGGCCGCTGACCGCCGTGGCGGCGCTGGTGACGTATCTGGCCATCAGGGCCGCCCAGCGCGCTGTGCACGCACAGGATGCGACGCAGAGCGCCGACTGAGACCACCTAGCGCGGCGCCCGACGCAGCAGCAGCTCGCGCAGCTCGTCCTCGGACTCGGTGACCGCGACGAACAGCAGCTCATCCCCACCCTCGAGGGGGTCGTCGGATTCGGGCACGATCACCCTGGCGCCGCGCAGGATCGTCACCAGGGCGGTGTCGCGGGGCAGCTCGAGTCGTTTGACGGGCTTGCCGCCCCACGGGGTGTCATCGGGCAGGGTGATCTCGACCAGGTTGGCCTGCCCCTTGCGGAACTCCATCAGGCGCACGAGGTCGCCGACGGCGACAGCCTCCTCGACGAGCGAGGCGAGCATGCGCGGTGTCGACACCGCCACGTCCACACCCCAGTTCTCGTCGAACAGCCACTCGTTCCGGGGGTCGTTGACGCGGGCCACCACCCGCGGCACCGCGAACTCGGTCTTGGCCAGCAGGCTGACCACGACATTGACCTTGTCGTCACCGGTCGCCGCGATCACCACGTCGAATTCCTCGAGCTTGACCGACTCCATCACGGTGAGCTCACAGGCATCGCCGAGCCGCCAGTGTGCGGCCGGGATGGCATCGACGTCGATGTGGGTGGGATTGCGCTCCAGCAGCGTCACATCGTGGTTGTTCTCGAGCAACTCGCGGGCGATGGAGCGACCCACGGCCCCGGCCCCGGCGATGGCAACCTTCATCAGTGCGACTCCAAGTCCTCGCTCGGCGGCAGCGCCGCGATGGCCAGCGCCTCGGCGATGTGCCCGGATACCGCGGCCGCGTACACCTGGTCGCCGGCCTGGATCACGGTCTTGGGTTCGGGAAGGTAGCCGTTGCCGAACCGGATCATGAAGGCCACGCGGCCACCCGTGGCCGCCTCCAGATCGGTGACCAGGTGCCCGGCCCAATCCTGGTGCAGCGGAAGTTCGGCCACGCCCACGTTGCCCGAGGGATCGCGCCACTTGGTGGTCTCGGTCTCCCTGGTGAGCACGTTGAGCAGACGATCGGTGGTCCACGGCACGGTCGCCACCGTCGGGATCCCCAGCCGTTCGTAGACGGCAGCACGCTTGGCGTCGTAGATACGGGCCACCACGCGCTCGACGCCGAACGTCTCACGGGCCACCCGCGCCGAGATGATGTTGGAGTTGTCGCCCGAGGACACCGCGGCGAACGCCCCGGCCTCCTCGATGCCGGCGCGCAGCAGCACGTCACGGTCGAAGCCCATCCCGAGCACACGCTCACCGGCGAACTCCGGCGAGAGCCGGTGGAACGCGGTGGTGTCGCGGTCGATGACCGCGACCTCGTGGCCGATGCGGGCCAGGCTGTCTGCGAGGGACGCGCCCACCCGGCCGCACCCCATGACGACTACACGCACCCGACGGTCCTTTCCGGTGACAGAGGAGCGCTGTTGCGCTTAACCGTTGCACTCGAACGCTACAGCTTTGTGACGACTTTTCGTGTTCGGGCTTAGTCTTGGCTCTCGTGTCCAAGCTTTCGACGGCAACGCGCCGGTTGGTACTGGGGCGGCCGTTCCGCAGCGACAAGCTCTCTCACACGCTTCTGCCCAAACGGATCGCCCTGCCGGTGTTCGCCTCCGATGCGTTGTCGTCGGTGGCCTATGCGCCAGAGGAAATCTTCCTGGTGCTCTCGGTGGCGGGGCTGACGGCCTACTCGCTGACGCCCTGGATCGGTCTGGCGGTCGCGGCCGTGATGCTGATCGTGATCGCCAGTTACCGGCAGAACGTGCACGCCTATCCGTCCGGTGGCGGTGACTACGAAGTCGTCACCACGAACCTCGGGCCGACCGCCGGCCTCACGGTGGCCAGCGCGCTGATGGTGGATTATGTGCTGACCGTTGCGGTGTCGATGTCCTCGGCGATGTCGAACATCGGTTCGGCGGTGCCGTTCGTCGCTCAACACAAGGTGATGTTCGCGGTGGCGGCGATCCTGCTGCTGGCGTCGATGAACCTGCGCGGGCTGCGGGAATCGGGTACCGCCTTCGCGATTCCCACCTACGCGTTCATGATCGGCATGTACATCATGCTGGGCTGGGGTCTGTTCCAGATCTACGTTCTGGACCATCCGCTGCGCGCGGAGTCCGCCGGTTTCGAGATCCGCCCCGAACATGGCGAAGTCCTCGGTTTCGCGCTGGTGTTCCTGGTGGCCCGGGCGTTCTCGTCCGGTTCGGCGGCCCTGACCGGTGTCGAGGCGATCAGCAACGGCGTGCCGGCGTTCCGGAAACCCAAGTCGCGTAATGCGGCAACCACCCTGCTGCTGCTCGGGGTCATCTCGGTGACGCTGTTCATGGGGATCATTCTGCTGTCGAAGGCGACCGGCGTGCAGATCGCCGAGCGTCCGCACGAACAGCTGATCGGCGCGCCGCCGGACTATCACCAGAAGACCCTGATCGCGCAACTCGCCGATGCGGTGTTCCACGACTTCCCGGTGGGCCTGTACCTGATCGCGGGAGTCACCGCGCTGATCCTCGTCTTGGCGGCCAACACGGCATTCAACGGCTTTCCGGTGCTCGGGTCGATCCTGGCCCAGGACCGCTTCCTGCCGCGGCAGCTGCACACGCGCGGTGACCGGCTGGCGTTCTCGAACGGCATCCTGTTCCTCGCCCTTGCCGCGATCGCCTTCGTGGTGGCTTTCCGGGCCGAGGTGACCGCGCTGATCCAGCTCTACATCGTCGGTGTGTTCGTGTCGTTCACCCTCAGCCAGATCGGCATGGTCCGGCACTGGACCCGGTTGTTGCGCACCGAGACCGACCCGGCCGTGCGGCGGCACATGATGCGGTCGCGCATCATCAACGCGGTCGGGCTCACCGCCACCGGTGCGGTGCTGGTGGTCGTCGTGGTCACCAAATTCGTCGCCGGTGCCTGGATCGCGATCCTGGCGATGAGCGCCCTGTTCGTGATCATGAAACTCATCCACAAGCATTACGACACCGTCGCCCGCGAACTCGAAAGGGAAGACGAGGCCGAGGGCGACATCGTCCTGCCGAGCCGCAACCACGCGGTGGTCCTGGTGTCAAAGCTGCACCTGCCCACCAAGCGGGCGCTGGCGTATGCGCGGGCCACGCGGCCGGACGTGCTGGAGGCGATCACGGTCAGCGTCGACGACGCCGAGACCCGTGCCCTGGTGCACCAGTGGGAAGACAGCGACATCAGCGTGCCGTTGAAGGTGATCGCCTCGCCCTACCGCGAAATCACCCGGCCGGTGCTGGATTACGTCAAACGGGTGACGAAGGAATCGCCGCG
>NZ_LZSY01000117.1 GCF_001665625.1 Mycolicibacterium peregrinum
CTTCTTGGCCGGGGCCTTCTTCGCTGCGGCTTTCTTGGCGGGGGCCTTCTTCGCGGCCTTCTTGGCGGCCTTGGCCGGGGCCTTCTTCGCCGGGGTTTTCTTGGCGGGGGCCTTCTTCGCAGCGGCCTTCTTGGCCGGCGGAGGGCCGGGTTTGGGGGCCGGAGTGGGCGGAGCAGGATCCGCGCCGGCCGCTGATGCGTCGGCCGCAGCCGACTCGGCCCCGGTCTCGGGCTTCTCGGCGGGTTGATCCTGCTGCTCTGCCATCTGGCTGCTCCTTTGCAGTGTCCGGTGTTCCGCGCGAGCGCGGTGGGTAGGGCCGGCAGTGTTTCCCATCATGCCAGGCGCCGCAGCGGTCAACCCGTGACGGCCAGAACCGCGGCGAGCGTGACCGCCACAGCCATGATGCCCAACTCCACCAACGAACGGTTCTGCGACAGTGCGGCGCTGCTGCGATGGGCCCGCGCCGCAGGCAGCCACTGCGCCCGGTTACGCCAGGCCAACACCAACAAGACCGCGGTCACCAGGACCTTGGCCGTCAACACCTGACCGTAGGCGGTCGTCCACAGATCGGCAGGTGAGTTCAACCTGATCGCCGCCCCGGCCACGCCGGCGACCAGCAGCACGCCCACACACGACAGCGACAACTGCGAGAACCTGGGCAACACCCTCGCCCACTGACCCCGGTGCGTCACGGTGAGCACCAAGGCGGCGAGGACGCCGCACCACACCGCGGCGGCCAATGCGTGCACCGCCACGGCCATTCCGCCGACGGGACTCTCGGATAGATGCCCGGCCAGTGTCCTGGCGGCCATACCGACTGCGGCCAGACCGAGCGTGACGACGGTTGTGGTCGCACCTCGCGGGGCCAGGATCGCCACCGCAGCGACGATCAACGCGGCCACCACACCGACCAGCCCCGAACGGCCTGCGGTCGTGTGGAGGCCGAAGTCGGTCAGGGTGTGGACGCCGATCTGCCAGAATCCGACGCCCGCGGTCTGCGCCGCCTCCACAGTCAGCCGCACGACCTCGGCCAACAGCCAGGCGGCTGCCACCAGCCCGAGCGGTCCCGCGGCTCTGCGACACAATTCGGCGCGGTAACGGTCGGATTCGAGCAGCGGCACCGCAGCCAGGCCGAGGGTCACGATGGCGGCGCCGTCAGCCAGCGCCCGGATCAGCGCGCCGGTCACCGCTGGCGCCGGACCGCCCACCAGGCTCCGCCGCCGATGAGGACGGCGGCGACCAGCACGAACGGCCACACCACGATGCCGCTGTCGGACTGCGCAGGCGCCGACGCGGCCGCGCCCGGCGTGCCCGATCCGGCCACCGTCAGGTCGAACGACCAGGAACCCGAAACCACGTGCCCGTCGGCCGAGGTCACCCGGTAATTGACCGTGTACGTTCCGGCCGGGCCGAGCGGACGGACCCCGACGCTGAGCACCGCGCCGGCCACCGTCGGATCGCCCTCGGACCACAGGTTGTTGTCCGGCCCGACAACCGTCATGTTGGCGAAGGCGGGCTGCAGTGCCTCGTTGAACGTGGCGCTCACCCGCGGCGGTGAGCTGCTCAGCGAGGAATGTTCGGCCGGGTCGGTCGCGATCCGGGCCGCATGTGCGGACGCCGCGGGGGCGCCGAGCAGTGCGGACGCGGCCAGGATCAGTCCGCTCAGAATGGCGGCCGGCAGGCGGCTCATGACCGGCGCCGGTTCAGCAGGGACGCGACCACCGCGGCTGCTGCCACGATCAACGCCCCGCCGGCGAGCCATCGTGCGGAATTGTCGACGGTGCCTGCGGGCTGTGCGACGGCAGGAGCGGTTTGGCTGGGCGCCGGAGCGGCCTCGGTTCCGGTGAGCGCCAGCTGTGGAGCCGGATGTTCGGGCTCGCTGCCGTCGGGCAGGGGCGGCTGATCCCAGCGGACCACCGAGCCGTCGGAGTAGGTCTGGGTGACGGGAAAGCTCGCGGTCGCCGCGTCGGGAAGCTTGACCGACACCCGGAACAGCGCGAACTGCTCGGATGAGATGCCTACCCCGGGCGCCGCCGTCCACGTCACCGTCCGGACCGTGCCCGCCGCGGTGTCACGGTCAAGCTTGGCGGCCCAGCCCGGCATCACCTCGGTGCGGGCCGAGGCCACGTTCGGCAGGTCGACTTTCAATTGTGTTGTCAGCGCACCGGTATCGGACTCGCCGGGAACCCGAAAGGTGAGTACCGAGGTGGTCCCCGGCGTCGGATTGTCGGCATCGACGTGGACATGGGCCCAGGCCGGCGCGGCGGTGAGCAGACCGGCGGCGGCCACCGCGGAGGTCGCGAGTAGGGCGCGCGAGGACGCCCCGGTAAAGGGTTGCATTGGTGTCTTTCGTGGGTCGGGTCGGATGGTCAGGCAATGACGCCGACCGGCGGACCCCGGTGCGACACCGAAGCGGCAAGGAGACGGGCGGAGTGCAACGGCTGATCGGCGCTGCGTGCCGTGCCGCCGGCAGCCGATTCGGGTGCGACGCGGCCATTCCGCACAATCACACGGACCACCCGCGAAACCGCAGCCGAAAGGCGCGCACCACAAGCGATCAGACCCGCGCCGAGCGATACCGCGGCCACATGCGTGCCGAACATGGCCAGGCCCGGCTGAGCGTCGTGCACGTGACCGGCCGTGGCCAACAACGCGTGCGCCAGCAGTTGGCCGGCGCCCAGCAGGCCCCACAGCACCACGGTGCGGTTCGCGGCGGCCAGGTTCGCGGCCAGCGCACCCAATGTCACCGAGAGCACGAGGAGTTGGGCGGCCACGGCCCCGTCCGGCAGGCCGCCCCCGGCGACGCCATGGGCGGCGATGGCCAGCGCAGCGGTGAGTGCGCCGACGGCCGTACCGCGCAGCGGGGCTGCGGAGTCGATACGGGCGGCGCCGGCCATGGAGCTGAGCTAGACCAACCCGAGCCGCGCCATCAGATCGGCGTCGATGCCGTCGAGCTGAGCGGTGATCGCCGCGTGGGCACCCCGGCGGCGCGCGGTCGGCATGTTCTCGGCGGCCGTCACGGCTGCGGCCAGATCGGTGAGGCGCTCGTTGATCGCCGAAACGAACTGCTTGGTCTCGGCGTCCTTGGGTTTCTTGTCGGCGACCTGGCGCAGGGTCTGCTCGGCCCCGGAAATGCGCGCGGACAACTCGGCGCCGTGCCCGGAGAACTGACCGAGCTGAGCCAACGGGACGCCGAGACGATCAGCGCGACGTTCGTCCAGGGCGCCACGGGCGGCCGTGGCGGCCCGGTAGATCAAGGGCACGAGCACCGGTGCCAGCAAACGCGTGACGGTGAGCACGCGGCGAATCCGGGTGGGGGAGAGCAGGCGCCCTTCGCGGGCCGCCTTCAACTCGGTCTCGGCGACTTTGAGGGCATTGCGGTCACTGTCCCGCTGCGCTTTGACCTGAGCTTTGAGAGCCCGCTGCGCAGATTTTTGATCGGACTTGATGCGACGAGCCTCATTCTTTGCGGTGAGCCGGGCCTCCAGCTTGGCCTTCGCCTTGATGGCGCGGGCTTCGGCGCGGCGGGTGGCGCGGCTTTTTCGTCGCGTGAACAGGCCCATTGCGGTTGCCTCCCGGTCAATTCGTCGTGTGTTCGTGGTCACCGCAGAACTGCTGCAGACCCACAGTATCGTCCGGTGGATTTGCTCTGCTGCGGCTCCCCGCTACGGGCCCGGGTAATCGCCTCAGCTAGCAAATTTGGACTGCCCGATTGTGCAAGAATCAGATTCATCAATCGAAGCTGTTGGGCGGTGCGCGAAAGGGTGGTGACAACGTGCGTTCGCGGTTGCGCGTCGCCGCCTCGACCGGTCTGGTGCTTACGGGCCTGATCACCGCCGGTGTCGGAGGGGCATTGGCATTTGCCGATCCCGATCGGGGTCGGCCCGACAGCGGCCAGGGATCCTCGAATGGTGCCGGCAATGGCCATGACGGGCACAGCGGCAAGGACCACGGCCAAGGCCATAGCCGGGACGGCGACTCCCAGGGCGAGGACAGCGACGGCAGCGGCTCGCCGGGCACGCGTCCGTCCCACAGCGGCACCCGGCCCACGGGCAAGCCGACCAAGCCGACGGGCCGACCGACCAAGCCAACTGGCAAACCGACGGACACGGGTGAACCGTCGGGAACGGGCCAGCCCTCCGGGACCGGCACGCCCCCGCAAACGGGGACAGGCACGGGGACGGCCACCGCGACGGCCTCCGGTACCGAGACGCCACCCACCTCAAACCCGTCGGAGACTTCTGCCGAGCCGACCACTTCCGAGGCCACAACGACACCGGGGACAACTGCGCCCACTACGCCTTCGACGACTCAAATGACGTCGACCACGGAGTCGACCGCGGTGACCACCACGAAGTCCACGGAGCCGACGACCACGAAGACGACCGAGTCGACGACCGAGACAACCTCGGCTACGACGTCTCCGACAAGTGCGACGACCACGACGCTGATCGGCGGACCTACTCGCGGTGGCGGTGAGTGGGGTCCCGGTGTCCCGACTCCCTTCGACTTCCCGCGCCCACCGGTCCTCCAGATACCCGTCGCGCAGACACAGGCTCCCGACGCGGCCGTGCCACCCCCGCCCGGACTGGCCGCAGCGGCCGGGGTACCGCCGATCGCCGTCCCGGTGATCGCACTGCCGGTCATCGTGCCGCCGCTCGCGGTGCCGTTGGGCGCTCCGGGCTCTGACCACGGGCCGCAGTCCGGGCCGTGGTCGGGACCCGTGCAACCCAGCATCAAGATGCGCTCCGGGTCGCCGCCGCCCGCCGCTGTCGGGTTGGACGCCGCGATGCCCGTGGCGTTCCGGGCGGGGTACGCGGACTACCTGCGCACCGCGAACACGATGGAACTCGCGGCAGTGGCGCTGCCCGGGGTTACCGGGATGATGGCTCTGACCGGCCTCGGTGGATTCGTGGGCTACCGGCAGGCGAAAGCCGGCCGTACGGTCCGAATCGATGCCAGTCGGTTCATGAGTTAGCACGACTTGGAAGAATCCAGGGTGGAAAGGGGGGGATCATGTCCGCCAGTCGAAGCGTCACCCGCGCTGTCAACGAGGTTCTCGACCTCGCCCCGCGACAGGGTGAAGTCACGTTGACCCGTCTGGTCGACGCGGTGAGTGAAGATCGCGGCAGACCCATCGAGCTGACCATGGCCGAACTTCCACCCGGGGTGTGCGGGCAGTGGCGGCAGTACGCCGACCGCGACGTCTTCCTCATCCAGCAGGGTCTGCCGGCCTGGGACCGCACCCTGGCTCACGAACTCGGACACCTGGTCCTGGGCCACGAAGGCATCTCGATCGTCGACGCAGCGGCCGCCACCGCCGAGGTGGCCACCTCGGATCTGATCAGCTACATGCTCAACCAGCGGACCGGCTGTATGGGGCCCAACGGCGAGGACATCGAGCAGGAGGCCGAGGATTTCGCCGCGCTCCTGCTCTACCGCCTCGGCCGGTTGCCGTCCGACCGGTCGTCGATCGTGCAGGTCCGCCTCGGAGAGGCGTTTGGTTGATCGTCTGGGTGATCGCCGGCCTACTCGGTCTGGCTACCGGCCTGCGCATCGGTTGGGCTCTGGTCAACAAGCAATCCCTGGTGAGCTCCGCGATGATCCTGTCGTTGGGCAGCCTCGGTGTCGTAGCCGCGCTGAACTGGGAGCCGCTCGCCCTGCTGATCGACACGGTGGTGCACTGGCCCAACATCGCGGCCGGCCTGAGCCAGGTCGCGCTGATCGCCTGTGCGGCAGGCAGTTGCGTCATGATCACGACTGCTTCCTCGGGCCGTTCGGCCACGCTCACCCGTCGTATCGCGCTGATCCAGTACGGCATCGCCGGCGTCGTCGCGGTGATCAGCCTGGTGATCTTCTTCGCCGCAGGCAGGCAACCGGAGATGTCCCCGGCCGAATACCTGCGCCGGGACCTGGGGTCCCACGGTGCTTCGTGGCTGCTGCCACTGCTCTACGTGTTCCTGGCGCTCACCCTGGTGGTCTGGGCCGGCCTGCGTTACTCGAATCGCAGCCGGCGTGGGCGGGCGCTGTTCCTGTTCACCGTTGGCATGGTGCTGATCGTGGCTGCCAGCGGCTTCGTCCTACTCAGAGCGGTGGGCCGGACCGAACCCGTCGGAGTCGGCGCCGCGGCCACCCTTCTCGGTTGTGCGATGGTCATCGTGGCCGCCGGATCGCTGCTGCCGAGCGTCGAGGACTGGTTCGGTGCGCACCACGAATTACGGACCATCAAGCCGCTTCTGAACGAATTGGCCCGGCGCCAGCCCGATGTCGGCATCGGCGTACGTCCGCGCGGACCGTTGGTGTTCCGCGTCGCCGAACGGATGTCGCTGATCTCCGATGCGCTCTACCTGGAGGCGACCGCCGCTGATGCGCGGCAGCATCAGACGGCTGCGCCGCGTGGTTCAAGCGGATCGGGAGAGCCAAGTGACACAACACAATTGGACGAGGTGGAGCGACCCGACGTGCCACCGCGGGAGCAGGCCAAGGCTATCGCCCAGTGGATCTACGACACCCGCGAGGGTGACAAGGATTCCGAGTTTCCGGGGCTCGCCTGGTTGAGCCAGCCCGAATCGTATTCCGACCGGGAATGGATTCTCGCGATTTCCGAGCGGTACCGGGAAATGAACGGCGCGGCGAAGCGCAGCTGAAACCCGCGCGAGTGGGAACCGAATGGTCCCCACTGACGTGGGTTTCAGCGCGCGAAGGTGCCGGCCGAAACCGACGAATCAGTCGTCGAGGTGTTCCCGGCGGCGCAGTTCATCGACCTTCTGGACCAGATCCTGCTGAGCTTCGTTGGACAGCCCGACAGTACGGGCAGCGATCCGGCGGATCCCCTCGTCACGCATGCTGGCCAGCCAGGTCAGTTCCTTGTCGAGCTTCTCGTAGTACTCGTCGTCGGTGAAGTAGGCAGGCTTGATCCGGAAGAAGTTGGCAAGTGCGGCCATGGTTGCCTGCGACGGGTTTGTCCGGTTGCCCGAACGGAGCTGGGACAGGTACGGAGCCGACATGGTGACGCCCTCAGACTTCAGTGCGGCGATCACCTCGGCAGACGTGTGGGGTCCGCGCCCAGGTGGATAAACCGTATCGAACAGGCGGTTTAGGCGGGCGGCGAACGTCTTGCTCATCGATTTGACCTCCACATGCTTCATGAGCGGTACGAATTAGGCGGCGTATTTGCTGACCATCGTAGCGAGTGTTGTGACGACAACCAAGTGCAAACGCCACAAAAGTTAAACTGGCTTTGCGTTTTGACCCCCTCGGCTGCGGATACCCGGACCTTCGCCGTGGGGGGTAGGCGGGATTGCACCGTCTGGCAATGCAAAAGGTGACGGTTGCGTTGTATTGGGCGCGGTGAGCTGCGAGCACAGGGGCGCCCGATCATGATCAACATCTTGGCCGGCAACCGAAGCAGGGCCGTGACTAGCGGAAACAGATATTTGCTAGAGTGCCGACCGCCGGTCGCGTCGGATTCCGCGCGAGGCCGTTGTCGGACGACGTGGAACACGTTACAGGTTGGGCGGTGGAATGCCCGTCAACCCCCTCGCGCGCGATAGCCAGACGGGGCCGGCTGGATTCTGGGACCGATTCCGGAAGGTAGTTGCCGGGCGGAAACAGGCGGAGGTTTCCGTCGTCGCCAGACAATCATTGGCACAAATGCGGGTACGGGGACGGTTGCGGCGGGACGCCACGGCTATCTGGAGCCCGTGCCGGGTCGCCGACATCGGCGATCCTGCTCTGACGCTGACACCTGCGCCTGCGGACATGGCGACCTTTCGACACACCGCCGATACCTGCCGCTTGCGCGGCTCACCCATATACGGTCGAAGGTGTCGCCCACCGCATCGCAGGTTGTCGGCCGGGCTCAAGGCCAGCATGTCGACACGACGATTGCGGGGCTTCCGCCCTTCGCTGATCTAGAGGACCATAGCCGCTGTCTGGCCGACCCGCCAGGTTTCTTATCCATTTTCGGAAGCTGGACTCTCCTTGTTGGAGAAGATGTCCCGCTCCTGGTGTACCTACGCCGCCAAAAGCATCGCCAGAATCGCCGTATCGGGGTGACTGATCGGATCAACACCCACCCTGCTGACCATCGACGTCACCGTGCCGTCGGATTCGGCTTCCACCCAGGCCGCGCGGTGTTCCAGTCCGAGATGTGGAAGGCCGGGCAGTAACACGCAGCCGGAAGCGGCGCCGGTGCACTCGGGAAGCGACGGTGTCGTCTCCGAGGGCGGATGCAACATCAGCAGTGCCGGCGGTTGGTGCTCGGCGAAATACCCGGGCGGGACGGCGGATTCGCCGACTACCGGACCCTCTGCGATGACGATGCCGACGGTGCCGGGGCGGGGTGTCTCGGGCAATTCCTCCCGAACCCCGAAAATCGTTGTGGTGGAAAGCAACCCAGGTAGCGAGGCGACCCGCACGGTGACCATGAGAAGCTGCGCCCACTCCTTGGTGGAATCGGGCCATCGGCCCAGCACCACAAACCCTTTGAGTGCACCGCCGGAATGGAAGGGGGCGATCTCAATCGCCCGGCCGGACCCCGTCGTATCCATATCGCCTCCGGGACATCGGTGTTGGCTCGCCGGTTGGCCGGTGCTCCGACACGTCTGTGGGTCGATGAGATCAGAATGCGGCAGCAACCCGGGCGGTGCAAGGCGACACGGGATCCGGACCGGTAACGAGTCGGCCAAGAACGACCGTCCCCAGAAACGAGGGCGGGGCGTCACGCAATCTGCGCGACGCCCCTTGGTGAGAGATCAGAAAACCGATCCAGCCCTCAGTCGACGGGAGCTAGCCGAAGATCAGGCCGTTGGTCTTGGAGGTGGCCGCCGCGTAGCGGTTCTGCACGTCCTCCCAGTTCACAACGTTCCAGAACGCCTTGACGTAGTCGGCCTTGACGTTCTTGTACTGCAGGTAGAAAGCGTGCTCCCACATGTCGACCTGCAGCAGCGGGATGATGCCGAGCGGCACGTTGGCCTGCTGGTCGTAGAGCTGGAAGGTCAGCAGCCGGTCGCCGAGGCTGTCGTAGCCGAGCACGGCCCAACCTGAACCCTGCAGGCCGTTGGCGGCGGCGGTGAACTGCGCCTGGAACTTGTCGAACGAGCCGAACTGATCGTCGATCGCCGCGGCAAGGTCACCCGTCGGCTTGTCGCCACCGTTGGGGGACAGGTTCTTCCACCAGATCGAGTGGTTCACGTGGCCGCCGAGGTGGAAGGCCAGGTTCTTCTCGTTGAGGAAGATCGCCGCGTGGTCTCCGTTGGCCCGCGCCTCGTCGAGCTTGGCGACGGCGTCGTTGACGCCCTTGACGTACGCCGCGTGGTGCTTGCTGTGGTGGAGTTCGTTGATCTGCCCGGAGATGTGGGGCTCCAGCGCTCCATAGTCGTAATCCAGGTCCGGCAAGGTGTATTCAGCCACGAGATTCCTTCCTCATTATCGATCGATGGAGCCAGGCGTTCGTCAGAGATCGTCGTGTTCGAGCCTCACGGTTCGACACTCAAGATCACCGCCAACATTGCTCCATCGCAGGGCGCACCGCAAGGACGCGTGCGCCGACCACACGTATACCCGATCGGGCGTCGGTCACAACAAGACGATGACGGCCAGCACGCCGAGCAGCAGCACGGCGATCACGCTGGCCCGAAGGAACGACATCAACTGGTTACGGGTGTGCAGATGCCCGGATGAGTGCCATTCAGGCTGCGGAAGGGCCGATCCCGATCCGATCGGATGTGACGCCATCAAAAACTCCTGACCTGCACGATCAATCCTTGCCCCCCAGTGAGTTCTGTCACAACAGCTGGTGTGACGCCGATCATAGCCCGTGTAATGGCCAAGGGAAAATCGGCCTCCGCGTCGATTACGGGGCCTGGAATCAGGCTGATCCCAAACCGGACCGGTCGCGCCGGCGGCCGAGGTTTAGCCGAGTGCTTAATTTCGCTCCGCGGCGGTGGTGGTTGTTGATCGCTGCCGTGAACACCCCAGGTTTATCCACAGTGATGGACAGCTACCGCACAGTAACTCCCATTTCGGGGGCTTTTCTCCAGGTGCCCGCCCTGTGGATGAACCTGTGGAAACTGTGGATAGCTTTCCGTTGCTAACGCCGCGACGAGCCATCAGGGGCGGCTGCGCTCACCGGCATCGGCATGCGAGCATTGACGGCATGGACGATGTGGAAGTCGGGCAGGCAGATATCGCTGCGGTACCCACCACGTTCGAAGGGGCTGTCGTGCTGCTCGACGTCCGTGAGGACGACGAATGGCAACGCGGTCACGCCGAAGGGGCCCAGCACATCCCGATGGGTGATGTGCCGGCGCGAATCGCCGAGATCGACCCGGACGCCGAGCTGTACGTGATCTGCCACGCGGGTGGACGTTCCCTGCGGGTGGCGAACTATCTGGCCCGCAACGGGTACACCCCGGTCAATGTCGAGGGCGGAATGCTGGCGTGGGCCGGGGCCGGACGTCCCGTCATCACCGACGCCGGTGGCGCCGGAACCGTCTGACCGCCAAGGACCTGTTCAGAGATCGTGGCTAGGCTGGTCGGATGATCCAGGTGTGTTCGCAGTGCGGGACGCGCTGGAACGTGCGTGACCGGCAGCGGTCGTGGTGTCCCCGGTGCGGCGGTTCGTTGATGGCGCCCTCGGCGCCGTCGTCGCCCCAGTCACAGTGGGGACCTTCCGCCCAGCCTCCGTCGCCGGCACAGACGGCGCCGACGGCGCAGCGCACTCCGCCGCACCTCGCCCCCGGCTATCGCTGGATCGCCCTGCGTCCCGGCCCTCCGCCGCACCAGCGCAGGCAGCGGCGGCCGCTCGGCCCGACGCCGCACTACCGCTCGATTCCGAGTTGGGGACTGCACCAGCAGTTCGATCTCGAGGAACAGCCTCAGAAAACCGACGGCGAGACCGACGCCGGCACCGTACGCCTCATGCTCGTCGCAGCCATGGTGGTGCTGGGAATCGCCGCGTTCGCTCACGTGATTCGTTATGTGCTGCTGCTGATCAACCGCAGCGTGCTGCTGCATCCGCTGATCGCGATCGGCGGAGTGGTCATCGGGCTGCTGGCCAGCGTGGTGGCGATGGGCGTCGTGGTCGTCGCGGTGGTGTCGTTGGTGCGTTGGCTCATCACGCGGCGGGCCGCCGGATACGCCGCCCACGGTGAGGTCGATCCGCGCAGCACCAGGACGCTGTGGCTGTGCTGCCTGCTGCCCGGGGTCAACCTCGTGATGGCACCGGTGTTCGTGTGGGAGCTGGCCGCCCTCGAAGGGCGCCTCTCGCACCTGCGTCGCCAGATCGTGGTGTGGTGGATCGTCTGGGTGTTCAGCGCGATCGTCGCGTTCGCATCGATGGTCAGCACCGTGTACGTGACGTTCTTCAACAACACCCCGCAGAACATCGCCAACAACACCGTGACCGCGATCGTCGGGTATCTGCTGGCGCTGGCGGCGTTCCTGCTGACCGCCAAGGTGTTCGTCGGGTTCGAGGGCAGCGGTGCGACGGCCGAGCGCAGCGTCCGGCGCTGGGTGGTGCTCGAGCCCGAATCTTCTGATCCGACACCCACTCCCGACCCTTCCCCGGTCGACACCGAGGCGGCGGACAGTTCGCAGAATCGTGAGGATTCCGCTGAATCCGCCGTTCCGGTTGAGACCCAGGGGCAGAACCCGGCAGCATAGGCCGTATGGAAACGGGCGACGGCGGAGCCGCTGCGCAGGCGACCCCGGGGCCTGGGCATCCGTTCGTGGTGGCCCACCGGGGAGCGTCCGCCGAGAAGCCCGAACACACACTCGCCGCATATGACCTGGCGCTGCGTGAGGGTGCCGACGGCGTGGAATGCGATGTGCGCCTGACCCGTGACGGGCACCTGGTGTGCGTGCACGATCGCCGGGTGGACCGCACCTCCACGGGCACCGGGCTGGTCAGCGAGATGACGCTGGCCGAGTTGCGCCAGCTGGACTACGGGTCGTGGCATGCCGGCGGGCGCTCCGACGACGATGAGGAAGACGACGCGCCAGAAGGCACCGTCGGAGACACCGGGCTGCTGACACTCGACGACCTCGTATCGCTGGTGCTCGACTGGAACCGGCCGGTCAAGTTGTTCATCGAGACCAAACATCCCGTGCGCTACGGCGCGTTGGTGGAGAACAAGGTGCTGGCGCTGCTGCACCGCTACGGAATCGCGGCGCCCGCCTCGGCCGATCTGTCCCGCGCGGTGGTGATGTCCTTCTCGGCGGCAGCCGTATGGCGGATTCGCCGGGCCGCCCCGATGCTCCCGACGGTGCTGCTCGGTGAGACGTCGCGGTATCTGGGCGGCAGTGCCGCCACCACGGTCGGGGCCACCGCCGTCGGCCCGTCCATCGCAACTTTGCGCGAGCACCCAGAACTGGTCGACCGGGCCGCCGCCCAGGGGCGTGCCCTGTACTGCTGGACCGTCGACCACTACGAGGATGTGCAGTTCTGCCGCGACATCGGCGTGGGGTGGGTGGCCACGAATCATCCCGGCCGCACCAAGAGTTGGCTGCAGAACGGCCTGACCGGCGCGGGCCGGGACTGAGAAGACCTGAGGGCTAGAGGTTGCCGCCCGCGGCCTTCGGTGCCGCTGCGTCCGCACCCGCTCCGCCGGCGATTTCGCGAGCGACGAAGTCCTCGATGTGAAACAGGTTGGAACCGGCGCGGTCGGCGATACGCACCAGCGTCGCCATCGACGCGACCTCTTCGATCTGCTCCTTGAGGAACCACTGCATGAACTGCTCGCCGAGATAGTCACCTTCTTCGCGGGCAACACTGGCCAGCCGGCTGATCTGTTCGGTGACGGTGCGCTCCTGGCTGAGCGCCAGCGCGAGCGCGTCCCGAGGAGCGTCGAAGCGGTTGCACACCGCATCGACACCGGGGATCTCGGCGTCGATATCCCGGTCGAGCAGGTACTGGACCAGCATCATGGCGTGGTTGCGCTCTTCGACCGCCTGCGCGTAGAAGTGCTTGGCGAGCTGCGGAAGATCCGCGCCGTCGAAATAAACCGCAATTGCGATGTATTGCTGTGACGCGGTGAACTCGCCACGGATCTGGTCCTGAACAAGTGCGTGGAATTTCGTGTCGTGTTCACCGGTCATCGTCATGATCGCGAGGATATAGCAGGTCAGAACGCGTTGTCATCGAAGGTAGACCTCATTGAGGTCAGCTTTACCTTAGTTGGACCGGGGTCGTGTGGTGCGCATTACATTTGCTGTACAGAATTTGCTACTGCTTTATTTAGCTTTGCCTAAGCTCAAGGTTGCGGCTTTTCGATCACGTCGTCCGGAACGGCGGCGTCGTTGGCCAGTGCGGTGAACAGCCGACCTGCCGCGTCGCTGTCCCACACCACCACCGCGCCCGAATCGCTGCCGGTGAATTCGCCGATCGGCACCGTCGTCGTCACCATGTCGCCGTGCATCGCCCAGCCCAGCCGGCCCAGATCCCAGACGTGCGCGTCCTGGTCGACGGCCACCGAGTTGGTGGCCGCGCGGGCCATGGGCTGCCACCGCAGGGGGTTCAGCAGCACCTCCGGGCTGGTGGCCCGGTGCAGCAGCGCTGACATGAACGCGCGCTGGTGGATCATCCGGTCCAGATCGGCGCGTGGCGTGGCTCGGCTGCGGACGTAGCCGAGCGCGTTACGGCCGTCGAACTCCTGGCAACCAGCCGGGAGGTCGATCCCGGCCAGCGGGTCGCTGATCGGTTCGGCCGGGCACATCGTCACCCCGCCGACGGCATCGACGAGGCCGGCGAAACCGTCGAAACCGATCTCTGCGTAATGGTCGAGGCGCAGACCGGTGGCCTGCTCGACCGTCTGTGCCAGCAGCGGTGCCCCGCCCAGCGAGAACGCAGCGTTGACCTTGTCCTCGCCGTAGCCCGGAATCGGCAGGTAGGAATCCCGGGGGATCGAGACCATGGTGGCCGGTGTGCCCGAGCCGATCCCGGGAATGTGTACCAAGAGGATCGTGTCGGTGCGGCCGTTGCCGATGTCCCCGCCGGTGGCCAGATCGGCCTGCTGCTCGGGGCTGAGGTTCTGGCGACTGTCCGATCCGACGAGCAGCCAGGTGGTGCCGTGTGCCGCCCCGGGCCGCTCGGGATAGTCGGCCAGCGCCGGAATCCGGTGCAGTGACGAGTCAATCCACACACCGCCGCCGATCAGCGCCAGCACGCCGACGAGCAGCACCACCAACACCAGACGGCCCCAGTGGCGTCGCCGGCGGGGCTTGCGCACCGGTGCGGGTGCGGCCGGGGGTCGGGGCGGCGGCGCCGACCTGGGCGGAGTCGGCTGCGAACCCCGGGGTGGGCGCGGTGGTGGTGGCGGCGCGGACCTGGGC
>NZ_LZSY01000118.1 GCF_001665625.1 Mycolicibacterium peregrinum
TCGGAACGCTGGGACGACGCCGGCGAACCCGCAGGCATCGGCGGCACTGTCGAGTTCCGCACCGATGTATTCGACACGGCCAGTATCGAGGTACTGGTCGAACGGTTCAATCGAATGCTGGCAGCGATGGCGGTGGATCCCAACCGCCGCTTGTCTTCTGTGGACTTCCTGGACGAGGACGAATACAACCGGTTGGATGCCATGGGCAACCGATCGGTGCTCGCGGAGTCGGTGGTGCCGGTGTCTGTTCCGGCGGTGTTCTCGCGGCAAGCAGCATGCACACCCGACATGGTGGCGGTGAGTTTTGAAGGCCGCTCGTTGACGTACGGGCAGCTGGATGAGGCGTCGAACAGGCTGGCGCATCTCTTGGTCTCTCAAGGCGCACAGGCTGGGCGGTATGTGGGTTTGTTGATGGGCCGTTCTGCTGATGCGATAGTTGCGATCCTTGGTGTGCTCAAGTCTGGAGCGGCGTACTTGCCGATTGATCCGGCGGTACCCGACGACCGGGTGCAGTTCGTCCTGGCTGATGCCGAGCCTGTGGTGATGCTGTCCTCAGGTGGTTCCGTCGGCCGATTGGCCGAATGCGATGTGCCTGTCATAGACGTCTGCGATCCGTGTATTGCTGATCAGCCCTGTACCCCGTTGCCGGCGCCCGCACCCGATGACGTTGCCCACGTCATTTATACGTCGGGAACGACTGGAGTTCCGAAAGGTGTTGCGGTTACCCATCAGAACGTGACGCGGTTGTTCGACGGACTGGACGTCGGTGTCGAGATGGGGCCCCAGCAGGTGTGGGCCGCGTGTTCTTCTTTGGCATTCGATTATTCGGTGTGGGAGATCTGGGGGGCTCTCCTGCACGGTGGACGGCTGGTGGTGGTGCCCGATTCGGTCACCCGGTCGCCCGAGGAACTGCAGGCGCTGCTTGTTGAACAACGGGTGTCGGTGCTGAGTCAAACACCCTCTGCGGTAGGGGTGTTAGATCCGAGTCTGTTGGGTTCAGTGACGGCGTTGATGGTGGCAGCCGAGGCGTGCCCGCCGGATGTGGTGGATCGCTGGGCACCGGGCCGGGTGATGATCAACGGGTACGGTCCGACGGAGACGACTGTCTATGCCACGATCAGCGCGCCGTTGAAGGAAGCTGGGCCAGCCGGTCCGGCTGTCGTTCCGATCGGGTTCCCGGTTCCCGGTGCGGCATTGTTCGTCTTGGATCGATGGTTGCATCCAGTGCCTCCAGGTGTGATGGGTGAGCTGTACGTGGCCGGTCGCGGTGTGGGTGTGGGTTACGTGCGCCGGCCAGGTTTGACCGCATCGCGGTTTGTGCCATGCCCGTTCGGGGCCCCGGGTTCGCGGATGTACCGGACCGGAGATCTGGTGTCGTGGGGTCCGGATGGGCAGTTGCGGTATGCCGGGCGAGCCGATGAGCAGGTAAAGATCCGCGGTTATCGCATCGAATTGGGCGAGATCCAAACAACGCTCATCAATCTTGACGGTGTGCGTCAGGCAGCGGTGGTCGTCCGGGAAGATCGGCCGGGCGACAAACGTCTCGTCGGCTACATCACCGGCACGGCAGATCCGGTAGATGCCAGGGCGATCCTGGCAGAGCGATTGCCCGGCTATATGGTGCCGGCCGCGTTGGTGCTGCTCGACTCCCTGCCGCTGACCGTCAACGGCAAGCTGGACAAGCGTGCCCTGCCTGCGCCTGAATACAGCGACAGTGACGGATACCGCGCCCCGACGAATCCTGTCGAAGAGATGCTGGCCGCAATTTACGGCCAGGTGTTGGGGTTGGAGCGCGTCGGTGTCGACGATTCCTTCTTCGATCTGGGTGGCGATTCTCTGTCCGCCATGCGGTTGATCAATGCGATCAACGCCAGCCTCGATGCAGACCTGGCAGTAAGCGCCATATTTGACGCACCGTCGGTGCGGCAGCTCGGCCAACGAGTGGGCAAGGCGAGCAGCGCCGAGCAGGTGGTACCCGTTGAAGTGCTCAAGGAAGGCAGCGGCGTTCCGTTGTGGTGCATCCATGACGGTTATGGCCTGAGTTGGTCCTATCGGGCGTTGGGTGAGTTCGTGGACCGCCCGATTATCGGCGTCAACCAAATTTCCAGAGTCGGTGAAGCCGCAGACTCAACAATTCGGAGTATGGCGGAAAGTTATGCCGACAGGCTCCAGGCCCTTCATGGACGTGGGCCGTATACGCTTCTTGGTTGGTCTTTCGGCGGCATCGTCGCGCATGCATTGGGAGTAGAACTCCAGCGCAGAGGTTGCGAGGTCCGGCGACTGGTGTTGGTAGATGCGGTACTGAGCACAAGCAAATTCAGAGCCAGCGTAGTTCGGGCAATCGCCAATAATCGAAACGCCATCGAGGGCTGGGTTCTGGATTACCTTCTACAGACCAACAATATCGCCGTGCCGTTGCACTGGGGGCCGCTTACATACCGACGGGCTGAAGAACTTGTTCGGCGCCAGAACGCCTCTGGTTTCACCCTGCCGCCGAAGGCGCTGATCGAGTTCATGGCGCAGAGTGTCAGCACTGACCAGATGTGCCTCTTGAAGCACATGCCCGAGGTGTTCCACGGAGATGTGGTCGCCTTCTCTGCACTGCGGCGGGTGAGCCACGGAAACGCGGGTACTCGCTCGCGCTCGGGATGGAGCAGGTTCCGCAGTCGGGCGGCCGTTCGGTCCTGTCTGAAGAGTTGGGGACCGTTTGTCGACGGTGATATCGAGGTGACCACTGTGGACTGCACGCATTTCCAGATGTTCAATGCCGAGTCGCTGAGCGAGTATGGCGGGCACCTTTCGACTTCACTGGATTGCTGACGTAGCCGGTCCAAGTCTCGCGTTTAACCCAGGAGGGGTGATGAGGAACATTTTGCGAATGCTGTTCACGGGCACGCTGGGGCTGGTGTCCTACGCACTGTTCGTGTTTGTGCCGGCCGGCACGCCGAACTACTGGCAGGCCTGGGTTCTTTTGGCCGTGATCGCAACCACCGGATGGGTCTCGAGCATCTATTTCCTGCGGACGAATCCCGAGGTCTTGGAGCGACGAATACCGACCGCGGAGACCCGCCCGTTTCAAAAAGTGGTCGTGAGCGGAGTGTTTCTGCTCGGCGCGGCAATGCTGATCGTCAGCGCCCTCGACCACCGATTTGGCTGGTCCGCAGTGCCGACAGCGATGTCCATAGTCGGAAACATCCTGGTCGCAATCGGAATCACCATTGTCCAAGTGGTGCTCGTCCAGAACAGCCATGCCGCGGTCACGGTGCGGGTGGAAGCCGGCCAGCAACTCGTCTCTACCGGTCTCTACGGGCTGGTGCGGCACCCCATGTACACGTGCAACGCATTTCTGCTGGTAGGTGTGCCTCTGGCGCTCGGATCCTACTGGGGGTTGATCTTCATCATCCCGTCTGTGCTCGTCTTCGCGTTCCGCATCCACGATGAAGAAGCGCTGCTTCAAGAAGAGTTGGCCGGCTATCGCGAATATATGCAGAAGGTTCGCTATCGCCTGGTGCCAGGCGTTTGGTAAGTGGTGGCGTCGCCCTTCACAGAAAAGTGCCGGTGAGCGAGAACTCCTTCAAAGCGGTCGAAAGATCAAGGCGCAGTTCATCGTTCGAGTTAGCGCGTCCAGGCAGGTAAGAAATCAGCGAGATGAAAAACTGTCCGTTCACAGTTCCCGAGAGCATGGTCTGAACACCGCCGTACCGGTGCAGCGTCGACGCGGACACCCCGAGGTGGTGCAACCTCAAGGCGAACAATGCGGCGTCCGTCCCATCTGCCCGGCCGGCGGCGGGATCGACCTCTCCGACGTTCGACGCGCCGACGAGATTGAAGGGGTTGCCTCTGGTCGCTCCCCGGGCGGCGTTGAGGATCCTCTCGGACATGAGGGGTACCAGGGCATTCAGGACCTGCTGAGGGTCGGGCTCTTCCGAGTGCCGAATGAGTTCCTGCTTGACTGCTGCTCGGATACTGCGTAGGTCAGTCGTCGCCGATGCGGGATCGACCGTGGCACGTACGCCGCCGATCGCGTTGGCGCGGGTATCGCCCGGGGTGCGTTCGTTGACTGGGAGCGTGACGACCACCGAACCGTCTGTCGCAACACGTCCGGCACGTTGGGCAAGACGAGCCGCCAGCCCCACCAGCAGCGTGTTTCGGGTACCGCCGAGTGCGTGGGCGCAGGCGTCCCATTTGTCGGCATCGATGAAGATGGTTGCCGTTGGGAGAAGATGAGATTCGTCGGTTTCCGGCGGCGCAGGCGAAGCAGCGGTGGGCGGCGCGGCAGCTCCGGTGCCTTTGCGCCCTTGCTGCCCCAGTCGTATCGCGCCGACGATCGCACGGCCTATGGCCGGAATGTCCCTCACGGTTTGTCCGGCATCTTGCCGGATGGCCTGCCAGCGTCCGCGCGACCCGGCAGGCGGCCAGTTGATCGGGTCGTCCTGGCCGAGCGCGGCCTCCATCATCGCCTGCCACAACCCGACGCCATCGGCCAGACAGTGCGAGATGACCAAACTCACGCCCGCCCCACCCTCGGTGAACGGCAAGGTCGCGAGATGCCAACCGGGTCCGTGCTCGGAATCCAGTGGGCTGGTGACCTGCTCGTTGAGCCAATCATCGAATGCCGCACGCGGGCGCGCCAACTCGACGATCTCCAGCTCAGATGAGTTTTCGGGCTTCACCCACCGGCTGCGGCCGAACGGCAAGGGTGACCGGGCGATGCAGCGAGAAAGCCGCCCTCGCTGGATATGGCCGTGAAACCGCTGTAGACCGGCGATGTCGATCGGACGGTCGTACTCCCAGACACACTGCAGCAGAGTGCTCGATCGGGTGGCTTGGTTGATGTCGTACATGGTCTGATCGAGCAGGTCGAGTACGTTGCTCATTTTTGTACGGTACGAGGCCGAACGCCGATTTACCTGACAATTGCAACGAAATGTTCCGGAATCTGCTGCGATAGCACCTTTTACACAGTGTTGGCCAAGCGGTCGGCGAGAATTCCGGCGAACCTGGCCGGATCGTCGGGCAGCCCGCCTTCGGCAAGAAGAGCTGTGCCGTAGAGCAATTCAGCGGTCTCGGCGAGCCGATGGGAACCGGCATCATCGCCGCTCGTAGAATGTGCCTGACGCAAGCCGATGACCAGCGGATGGCTCGGGTTGAGCTCGAGGATCCGCTTGCCGATCGGAACGGTCTGTCCGGACGCCCGGTACATGCGCGCCAATGCCGGCGTGATTCCGAATGTGGGGGTGATCAGACAGGCCGGGGATTCGGTCAAGCGACTGGACAAGCGCACTTCGGAGACCCGTTCGCTCAGCGTCTCCTTCAGCCAGGCCATGAGTTCGGCGAACTCCTGCTTCTGAGCCTCTCGTGCGGCCTCATGTGCGGCTTTGTCTTCCTCGGAGTCGAGATCGACCTCACCCTTGGCGACCGACTGCAGTGGCTTGCCGTCGAATTCAGGTACCGAGCCAACCCAAACCTCGTCGACCGGGTCGGTGAGCAGGAGCACCTCGTAGCCTTTGGCCTTGAACGCCTCCAGGTGTGGTGACTTTTGGAGTTGCTCTACAGAGGGCCCCGTCGCGTAGAAGATCTGTTCCTGCCCATCCTTCATACGTGCGACGTACTCCGGCAGCGTCGTCACGCCCCTGTCGTTCTCGGGGTCGGAGAACGTGGTGGCGAAGGACGAAATCCGCAGCAGCGTGTCCTGATTGTCCACGTCCGACATCAGACCCTCTTTGAGGACGGCGCCGAATTGTGTCCAGAAGGTGCGGTAGTCCTCGGGCTTGCCGGCCTGCAGATCCGCGATGGTCGACAGGACCTTCTTGGTCAGCCGGCGGCGAATCGCGGTGACCTGCCGGTCTTGTTGCAGGATCTCGCGAGAGACATTGAGTGACATGCCCTGTGCGTCCACGACGCCCTTGACGAAGCGCAGGTAGCCGGGCATGAGCTCTTCGCAATCTCCCATCACGAAGACGCGCTTGATGTAGAGCTGGACGCCGGTCTTGGCGTCCCTGGTGAACAGGTCGAACGGGGCATGCGACGGAATGAACAACAGGGCCTGGTATTCGAAACTGCCCTCGCCCCTCATCGAGATGACGGCGAGTGGATCGTCCCAGGCGTGGGCGATGTGCTTGTAGAACTCGTGGTATTCCTCTTCGGAAACCTCGTCTTTGGGCTTGGCCCACAACGCCTTCATCGAGTTGAGCGTCTGCGTTTCCACCGTGACGGTGTCTGGACCGCCTTCCTCGGCAGCCGGCGTGTGTTGCTCGACCTGCATGCGGACGGGCCAGGCGATGAAGTCGGAGTACTTCTTGACAAGCTCTCTGATCTTCCACTCAGCGGTGTAGTCGTGAAGCTGGTCGTCGACGTCCTCGGGTTTGAGGTACAGCGTGACCGACGTGCCCTGCGGTGCCTCATCGACGGACTCGATGGTGTAGGTGCCGTCGCCGCTCGACACCCAACGGGTCGCCCCACTCTCCCCGGCCTTTCTGGTGAGCAGTTCGACCTTGTCCGCCACCATGAACGTGGAGTAGAACCCGACGCCGAACTGTCCGATCAGTTCCTCGGAGTCGGCCGACTTCTTGGCTTCCTGTAGTTGCCGGCGCAGCTCGCCGGTGCCGGATTTGGCGAGGGTGCCGATCAGGTCGACTACTTCTTCGCGTGTCATCCCGATACCGTTGTCGCGCACGGTCAGCGTTCGCGGATCCCGCCCGACCTCGATATCGATGTGGAGGTCAGAGATGTCAGCGGTCCGGTCCTTGTTCCGCAGCGTTTCGAGGCGGAGCTTGTCCAAGGCGTCGGACGCGTTCGAGATCAGCTCTCGAAGAAACGAGTCCTTGTTGGAGTAGACCGAGTGGACCAGCAGATCCAGGAGTTGGCGTGCCTCCGCCTGAAACTCCAACTGTTCGACAGGTGCAGACATGTGATTCCATCCCCACAGATCAACCTACGTTGGCTAGCAAGGAGGAGAATACCGAGCCGCCGCAATCTCTCAGAGGCCTCCCATACCCCTGGCCATGAGTGACAGCCCCACAACGGCGAGGATGGCCGCGACGAACTTTCGGCGGTGGGTGTGTGCCCATTCGTGCAACCGACGGAGTACCGCTTGAGTTCTCGCCGGTGCGACGACGTTGCTGATGAGGATGAACTCCTCCACGAGCAGTACGCCGAAGACGAAGGCGATCAGCGCGATCAACTGGACTTCGAACGAGGCACCCGAGGCGACGACGATGGCGAGCGCGAACAGAATCCCGTCGAGCGGCGGGACCACGATGACCCCGATGACGAACGGGATCCAGGGGGAGCCGTTCTGCCAGGCTTCGCGAAATCGTCCGATCAACCGCCGTGATTTCGGATCGGCATCGCCGTCGGAATCGGCTGGGGTGGAGTACAACAGCCGGGTGATGGCCGGCGGTGCGCCCGAGTCGTCCACGAGTGTCGAGGTGGCGCCGGCCCCGTCTCCCGCCACCCTCCGATGACTGCCCACGGCGACCGGTTTGCGCATCAATCCGCGGGCCACCATGAACGCGGCGATCGCCAGGAGCAGGACCCCTATGCCGATGGTGATGCGCTGCGTGAGCGGGTCGGCGGTGGGATGAGCGAATTTTCTCGCGAACGCGGACGACGCCGGAGTGGAGTGGAGCACGATCAGCGGAATGACGAGGCTGGCCATTCCGATCAGCACTGCGCCGGCCCAGTAGGCGAGCAGATTCTGCACGGGCCGCGGACGCGAGAGCACCAAGAGGATGATTCCGAGGCGTACCGGATTGATGGTGGTCAAAAGCGCTAGTACTACCAACGAGCCCCACATGACCGGAATCCTACCTTGGTTGTTATTTGCTGTTCGGGTTCTTGAAACTTCATCATGTCTATTCCGAGCTCGATTGGCCATGCGAATCCATGGGGCTGCGCAAGTTGTGATGTGTGGTCTCTCTCGGCTGCGCGCGCCCCTCGGGATCGGCTCCCGTCGCTCTCGGTGCTATTCTGCTGTTCTTCCCCGCTCTTTCAGCAACGTGTACTCCAAATTGACTGCTACATAGTCTATTTAAGCCACTTTATGCACGTGTCCACTGAATCGTGAAGTGGTCGATACCGAACGGCTCGGGGGCTCCCGCGGACCGAGTAAGCGAGCGTTGACGGACGTGTCCGACCCACCTCAAGGGGTTCGGCCCCAGGCTTCGTGGGCCGCTGGGCGCAGCGATTCATATGCCGGTTGCAGAATTTGCTGTAGAGAATCTGGCTCAACCGCTTCCCGCCCGGCATGTCAGGCAGCCCCTGCGGGCAGGAGTTTTTCGCACAGCAGGTCTGCCAAGCCGTGTACGGTCGTGATCCCTGTTGCCGAGATGCGTATTCCGGTTTCGTTCTCGATGCGGGTTCGTAATTCGAGTGCTCCCAGTGAATCCATGCCGTACTCAGAGAGCGGGCGGTCCGGGTCCACACTGCGCCGCAGGATCACGCTCACCTGATCGGAGATGACGTGCCGCAACTTGCCTGCCCACTCTTCCGGGGGAAGCTCGTCGAGCTCGGCGTGCAGCTTGCTTGTGCCCGTTGAACTCTGGCCGGTCGACCGGAATGCCTCGGCGAACGGACTGCGTTCGGCGAACACGCTCAGCCACGGCGCGCCGATGATCGGCGCGTAGCCGGTGTACGCCCGGTCGTGGCGCAGCAGTGCTTCGAACGCATACGCACCTTCGTCGGGCGCGATGGCGATTCCGGCGTTCTCGGCCAGCGCGGTGCCGCGGCCAATCTGCCCCCATGCGCCCCAGGCGATGGCGGTGCCCGGTAATCCCTTGGACCGGCGCCACAAGCTGAAGGCGTCCAGCCAGCTGTTAGCCGCGGCGTAGGCGCCCTGCCCGGGGGAACCGACCAGCGCTGCCGCCGAGGAGAACGAACAGAACCAGTCCAGCGGCTGGTCGGCGGTCGCGGTGTGGAGATTCCACGCGCCGTAAACCTTTGGTGCCCAGTCCCGCTCGATGAGCTCGTCGGTGATGTTGGTCAGCGCGGCGTCCTCGATCACGCCCGCCGCGTGCAACACCCCCCGCACCGGGAGCCCGCCGGCGGTTGCCACTGCGACCAATCGTTCCGCAGTGCTCGGTTCGGCGATGTCGCCGCATTCGACGAGGACGTCGACACCGGTCGCGCGGATGCGATCGATGATCTTCGACGCCGGTTCGCTCGGCTGGGAACGAGAAGACAGCACGATGCGTCCGCATCCGTTGGCCGCCATTCTCTCGGCCATGAACAGTCCGAGGCCTCCGAGACCGCCGGTGACGATGTAGGCGCCGTCCGGCCGGTACACCCGCACCTGAGAAGGCGGAACCACAAGCCGGGTGGAGCCGGTGTGCGGGATGTCGAGAACGAGCTTGCCGGTGTGTTGCGCGCCGCTCATCATCCGGATGGCGCTGGCCGCGTCGGCGAGCGGATAGCGGGTGAACTCGGGCATCGGCAGGTCGCCTTCGGCGCTCAGCAGATACACCGTGGACAACAGCTCCCGCAACTGGTCCGGATGGCTGACGGACATCAGCGCCAGGTCCACGGCATAGAACGACAGGTTGCGCCGGAAGGGGAAGAGCCCCAACCGGCTGTCACCATAGATGTCGCGCTTGCCGATCTCCACGAATCGCCCACCGAACGCCAGCAATTCGAGCCCGGCCCGTTGGGCTGCACCGGTCACCGAATTGAGCACGATGTCCACCCCGTAGCCCTGGGTGTCCTGACGAATCCGATCGGCGAACTCCAGGGTTCGCGAGTCGTAGACATGTTCAACGCCCATGTCCCGCAGCAACTGCCGGCGCTGCTCACTGCCTGCCGTGGCGAAGATCTCCGCGCCGACGGCGCGGGCGATGGCCATGGCGGCCTGGCCGACCCCGCCGGTGGCCGAGTGGATCAGTACCTTGTCGCCCGCCTTGATGCGGGCCATGTCGTTGAGACCGTAGTAGGCGGTCGCAGTCGCGATGGTCAGCGCCGCTGCCTCGGCATCGGACAACCCGGTCGGCAAGGTGGTGGCCAGCCGCGCGTCGCAGGTGACGAATGTGCCCCAACAGCCCTCGGCACACAAACCGCCCACATGGTCACCTACCTTGTGATCGGTGACGTCGGGTCCGACCGCGGTCACCACCCCGGCGAAGTCGATGCCGAGCTGGGGAAGCCGGCCGTCGAAGGCGGGGTAGCGGCCGAAAGCGACCAGCACATCGGCGAAGTTGATGCTGGAGGCGGTGACCGCGACTTCGATCTGTCCCGGGCCCGGCGGAACATGTTCGCAGGCCACGAGTTCCATCGACTCCAGGTCCCCGGGGGTGCGGATCTGCAGCCGCATCCGATCGCGTTCGTGATGGGCGATGGTGGTCTGTCGCTCCTCGGGACGGAGGGGGGCCAGGCACAGCCGGGCGGTGTACCACCGCCCGTTGCGCCATGCGGTCTCGTCTTCCTCGGATCCGCTGAGCAGCTGGGCACCCAACTGCTCCACGTCGACGGTCTGGTCCACATCGATCTGCGTGGCGGCCAGATGCGGGTGTTCGGTGCCGATGACCCGGATCAGGCCGCGTAGTTCGGCTTGATCCAGATTGGCCACATCGCCGGCCAGCACGGTCTGTGCATTACGGGTCACGACGTACAGGCGGGGCAGTTCGCCGCTTATCTCCGGCAGTTGGCGGGTCATGTGGACCAGATGACGAACGTATTCACGACCCAACAACGGTGACTGCTCGGCGTGTTCACCGTCATTCGGCGCCGTCACGATGACCACCCCGGTGAAGCGGCCGGCCCGTAGATGGTTGGCGAGCTGCTCACAGGTGAGTGAGTCGTCGGCCTGGTTGGGCCAACTCATGCTGGTGCACAGTGCGCCACGGTCTTTCAGGATGTTGCACAGCTTGTCGGCAACCACGTCCGGGCCGGCGGCGGCGCTGATCACCAGCCATGAACCGGCATCGGCGTACTCCACCTCCGGCAGCTCCCGCTGACGCCATTCGACGGCGAGCAGTCTCTCGCTGAGAACCTGGTCGTCATGCGCGCCTGCGGATGCGCCGGTGCCCAGGCGTAAGCCCTGCACACTCAGTAGCACGGTGCCGTCGGTGTCGAGAACGTCGATGTCGGCCTCGATGCCCGTGGTGTCAGCGGCGGTCAACCTTGTGTAGCAGTAGTGCGCGTTGCGGGCCGGGCCGTATGTGCGCAACCGCCGGACCCCCAGCGGCAAGCCGAGCACGTCTCCGCCGAGCGCCTGGACATCGGGATGAGCCTCGACCGATTGGAAACAGGCGTCCAGCAACGCCGGATGTACCCCGTAGGCGTCCTGCTGTGAGCGGATCGAACGGGGGAGCACCACCTCGGCAAGCACCGTGCGTGCCTCTGTCTCGCCGGTGTACACGGTGACCAGACCGGTGAACGCCGGACCGTACTGAATACCGTGCCGGCCCACCCGGTTACGGACCTCTGAGCCATCCTCGTCGCAGGGATGGACGGTCAGGATCGCGGAGATGTCGTAGCTGGGCGGAATCTCATCCGCCGCGGCCCGCAGGACGGCCGTTGCGTGCCGCCTCTGCTGGCCCTCCTCGTCGGTTTCCACGGTGAAGTCGGCCACGCCGGGAGCCGATACCGTCGCCGAGGCGCCCACCACCGTCTGTTCGTCCAGCAGCAGCGCCTGCTCGAACCGGATGTCACGGACTTCGGAAACCTCACCGATCACGGTCCGTGCAGCAGCCAGCGCCATCTCGCAGTACGCGGCACCGGGGAGCACGGCGACCGAGCGAACCTGATGATCCTCGAGCCACGGCTGGGCTCCGGTGCCGACATCGGACTGCCAGACGTACCGTTCCGGTTCCTCGTGCAGTCGGACGTTGGCCCCCAACAACGGATGCACCGCGATGGTGCAACCGCCGTGGGTCGGAGCTTCCTGTCCACCGCCGCTGAGCCACAGCCGGCGGTGCGTCCAGGTCGGCAGCGGTGCGTCCACCAGCTGCCCGGTGGGGCACAGCACCGAGAAGTCGACCTCGGCGCCGGCGCTGTGAAGGTCTACCAGGAGATCGCGCAGTCCGTTCGGCATCGATTGTTGACGGCGCATCGCGGCCAATGCGGCCATCGGTGTCTCGCGCGCGGCGGCGGTCTGTTCCAGTGCGCGGGTGAGCAGCGGATGGGGCGAAAGTTCGGCGAATACCCGGTGGCCGTCCTCCAGCGCAGCTTGTACCGCGGTGGCGAAGCGCACCATCTTGCGCATGTTGGTCACCCAGTACTGGGCATCGCACACCGGCTGTTCCCGCGGGTCGAAAAGGGTCGCCGAATAGAACGGGATCTCCGGTGTCATCGGCTTGAGATCCGCGAGAGCCTCGGTGAGATCGCTGACGATCGGTTCCACCTGGGGCGAATGGAAGGCCACGTCGACGGGGACTTCGCGGGCCATGATCCCACGTTGTTCCCAGTCCGCCACCAGGTCTCGCACTGTCTGCGTGGTACCGGCGACGACAGTGGACTTCGGCGAAGCGACCACTGCCACCACGACGTCGTTGATGCCGCGGCCCGTCAACTCCGAAAGTACTTGTTTCGCAGGCATTTCCACGGCTGCCGTGGCGCCCTTGCCGGCGATCCTGGACATCAGCCGGGACCTGCGGCAGATGAGTCGTAGGCCGTCCTCCAGCGAGAGCGCCCCGGCGACGACAGCTGCTGCGCCCTCACCCAGGGAGTGGCCGATGACGGCACCGGGGTGCACCCCTTGCGCCCTCATGGTGGCGGCCATGGCGACCTGCATGGTGAACAATGTCGGCTGCAGCCGGTCCTGGCCGGTCACGGTTTCCGGCGACGACATTGCCTCGGTCACAGAGAATCCCGACTCTGCGGCAATGATCGGTTCGGCCTGCGCCACGGTGGCGGCGAACACGGGTTCGGTCGCCAGCAGATCGGCGCCCATTCCCGCCCATTGCGAACCCTGGCCGGAGAACACCCAGACCGGTCCCCGGTCGTCGCGCCCCACTGCGGCTTGATGGGGGGTGTCACCCTCGGCGACCGCACGCAGGGCGGCGACCAGTTCCGGTCGGCTGCCGGCGCTCACGGCGGTGCGTACCGGCCGGTGTACCCGGCGGCGGGCCAAGGTGTAGGCCAGATCCGTCAGGGCGACATCGTCATGTGCGTCGACCCAGTCGGCCAGCCGGCCCGCTGTGCGACGCAGCTCTCCGGCCGAGGTTGACGACAGTGGGAACAGCAGGGACACCGGCGACTGGGCCGCTACCGGCTCCTGGGCCGATACCGGTGCCTGCTCCACGATCGCGTGAACGTTGGTACCCGAAAGGCCGTACGAGGACACCGCTGCGCGCCGGGGGCGGTGCCCGTTGGTGCACCACGGAGTAGTCTGCTGCGGCACAAACAGATTGGTCGGAATCGCGGCGAGTTTGTCCGGCAGGCGGGTGAAATGGAGGTTCTGCGGAACCTCGCCGTGCTGCACGGCGAGGACCGCCTTCATCAGCCCAACGGCACCCGAGGCCGCCTGCGCATGTCCGAGGTTGGTCTTCACCGACGCGAGTGCGCAGGGGCCGTCGATGCCGTAAACCTTGGCCAGACTGGCGTATTCGATGGGGTCGCCCACGGGTGTCCCGGTGCCGTGCGCCTCGACCATTCCGACGGTGCCGGGATCCACGCCGGCTGCGGCCAGGGCCGCCCGATAGACAGCGGTCTGGGCGGCATCCGAAGGGGTTGCGATGTTCACGGTGTGGCCGTCTTGATTGGCGGCGGTGCCACGTACTACCGCAAGGACACGGTCGCCATCCCGCACGGCGTCGTCCAGTCGTTTGAGCAACATCACGACGCAGCCTTCCCCGCTGACGAACCCGTCGGCCGCGACATCGAAAGCGTGGCAGTGCCCGGTCGCCGACAGCATGCCCTCCGCCGAACCGGAAGCGAACTTGCGCGGATCCAGTGCCAGAGTTGCGCCGCCCGCCAGGGCGAAATCACTCTCACCCTCGTGCAGGCTGCGACACGCCAGGTGTACCGCCGTCAGACCGGAGGAGCATGCCGTGTCGACTGTGAGCGCAGGGCCGTGCACCCCGAGCGCGTAGGCGATCCGGCCGGAAGCCAGGCTGAAGTTGTTGCCGCTGAAGCCATATGCCGCTTCCAGGACTTGAGCGTCGGCTGCCAGCATCTGGTAGTCGGCGTGCGTCAGTCCGACGAACACACCCGTCAGTGAGTCGGCAAGCGCATCCCGTGTGAGTCCGGCGTGCTCCATCGCCTCCCAGGCGGTCTCCAGCAACAGCCGTTGCTGCGGATCGAGTGCGGCACTTTCACGTTCGTTGATGCCGAAGAACTCGGCGTCGAAGCCGGCAACGTCATCCAGGAAGGCACCCCACTTCGACACCGACCGGCCGGGCACCCCAGGTTCCGGGTCGTAGTATTCGTCGGCGTCCCAGCGGTCTGACGGAACCTCGGTGACCAGATCGTCGCCTCGGATCAAGGCCTCCCACAGGCGCTCCGGGGAGTCGATGCCGCCCGGGAGCCGGCAGGACATTCCGATGATGGCGACCGGCGTGACGGGTGCGGCAGGCACACGGGCGGTACCGATCCCGGTATCCGATCCCGGAAGCCCTCCACGCACGATTTCGGATGCATTCAATTCGCACTCCTCCCGGCAGGCCTTTCCGCGGTTCATCCGCGATGAGGCCAGATACCTGCATTCGAACGCCGGGCCGCAGAATTTGATCGCCGGTAGCGAGCGTCCAATAGCGGCTCAACGCCCGTCGCGGGCGCTCACAAACGTTAACAGTATGTTCGCTGCGCAAAGTTGTCTCGCGATCGGATCAATCCACAGGTGAGATGCAGGCGATTTCAACTACTTCGGGGTCTTTCGCCTGCTCAAGCCTTAACAGTCAAGATCAGAGGCGTTTCGCCGCCGTCGTGGTCCTGTTTCGCTCATTTCGTCCCACTAGTGCGGAATGACGTGGCTGTGATTCATAAGGCTACTCAAATATAGTTTGCTGACGGTTCTGGATATCTCGGCGCGCTTACCGCGATACCCTGACTCCCGTGGGCGAGGCATCCATTTTGACGTTGCTGCAGGAGCGAGCGGGTCTGCAGGGCGACGACACGGCGATGACGTTTGTTGACTATGAACATAATTTCGACGGGTCGGCAGAGAGCCTGACGTACTCGCAGCTGTACCGGCGTGCGTGCAACGTGGCGCGGGCGCTCGGCGGCTTCGGCTCACCCGGCGACCGCGCCCTGATCCTTGCGCCACAGGGGTTGGACTACATCGTCGCCTTCTACGGCGCGCTACAGGCGGGCCGGATCGCGGTTCCGTTGGCGGTTCCCATGGGAGGTGTCAGCGATGAGCGGGTCAGCTCGGTGCTGCAAGATGCGGAGCCCACGGTGATCCTGACCACCTCCGCGGTCTCCGGTGCAGTCACCGACTACCTCAGGGCCAATTCCCTGGCCGCACCGGCGATCGTCGAGGTCGACACCCTGGATCTCGACGCTGCAGGCGGGCTGGCATCACACAGCGAAAATCCCACGGATACCGCGTATTTGCAGTACACATCCGGGTCGACCCGGCAGCCGGCCGGGGTCATGATGTCGCACCGAAACCTCTTGGCCAACTTCGAACAGCTGATGTCCGGTTACTTCGCCGACTTCGGAAATGTCGTCCCAGAGGGCTCGGCCATCGTGTCGTGGCTGCCCTTCTATCACGACATGGGTTTGTACCTCGGAGTCTGCGGGCCGGTGCTGGCAGGAGTCCCCGCCGTCCTGATGAGCCCGGTGGCATTCCTGCAACGCCCCGCACGGTGGATGCAGATGCTCGCGACCAACGGCCGTACCTACACGGCTGCACCGAACTTCGCGTTCGAACTGGCGGTGCGCAAGACGTCGGACGCGGACATGGCCGGGCTCGATCTCTCTCAGATTCTCGTCATCATCACCGGTAGCGAGCGGGTTCACCCCGCAACGCTCGAGCGCTTCACCCAGCGGTTCGCCAAATTCAACCTGGACCCCGCGGTGATACGGCCTTCCTACGGGATGGCCGAGGCCACGGTGTACATCGCAACCCGCGAAGCGGGTGAACCGCCGGCGATCGTGCGTTTCGAATCCGAAACGCTGACCGCCGGCACCGCGCAGCGCTGTGAGGCCGGAACGGGCACCCCGCTGGTCAGTTACGGCATCCCGGTCTCGCCGACGATCAGGATCGTCGACCCCGAGACCAACGCCGAGTGTCCGCCCGGAACCGTCGGGGAGATCTGGGTATACGGCGACAACGTCGCAAGCGGCTACTGGAACAGGCCGGATGCAACCGAGTCGACCTTCGGTGCGAGGATTGCCGCTCCGGCGGTGGTTACGCCCGAAGGCCCGTGGCTGCGCACCGGGGATTCGGGATTCATTTTCGACGACGAGTTGTACGTCATCGGCCGGATCAAGGATCTGCTGATCGTGTACGGGCGTAATCACTCTCCCGATGACATCGAGGCGACCATCCAGGAGATCAGCCGGGGCCGGTGTGCGGCCATCGCGGTCCCGGACGGCGCTACCGAAAAGTTGGTCGTGATCATCGAATTCAGGAAGCCGTCGGAATCGGTCGATGGACCGGCCGAGCAAATCTCGGCGGTCAAGCGTGATGTCACCTCGGCCATCTTCAACACCCACAGTCTGGGAGTGGCCGACCTTGTTCTGGTGCCTCCAGGTTCTATCCCGATCACCACGAGCGGCAAGGTCCGGCGTGCGGCCTGTGTCGATCAGTACCGGCAGGGCGAATTCGCCAGGCTGGACGCGTGAGTGCCTGTTCGGGGAATGGAACGTGAACCTTGCCTACGCCGATCACGGCGGCGACGGGGAGCCAGTGTTGTTCATCGCCGGTCAGGGCGGGGTAGGGCGGACCTGGGATCTCCATCAAGTACCCGCATTCCGCGCCGCCGGATATCGGGTGATCACGTTCGACAACAGAGGTGTGGGCGCGACGTCGGACGCCGAGGGCTTCAGCTCGGCGACAATGGTTGCTGACACGGCCGAGCTGATCGAGCGACTCGATCTTGGGCCCGTCCGGGTGGTGGCGGTCTCGATGGGCTCATATATCGCACAGGAATTGATGCTGTCCCGTCCCGAACTGATACGGCAGGCCGCATTGATGGCAACCCGGGCCCGTCACGACCGCACGCGGGAATTCTTCCGTACCGCCGAAGAGGATTTGGCCGGTGCCGGGGTGCGGTTGCCGGCCACCTATGATGCGAAACTACGCTTGCTTGAGAGCTTTTCACCGAGAACGCTGAATGATGAGGAAGCCGTACGTGACTGGATCGACATGTTCACCAGGTGGCCGGCGAAGGTGACACCAGGTATTCGCGCTCAATATGGCGTCGCGCCGCGAAGCGATCGGCGACCCGCCTACCGTACGATCACCACCGACGTCCTCGTCATCGGATTTGCCGACGATCTCGTGATGCCGCCGTACCTGGGAGCAGAGGTGGCAGATGCGTTGCCCAACGGGCGATATCTCGAAATCGCCGATACCGGACACCTCGGTTTTCTGGAGCGGCCGAACGTCGTAAACGAGGTAATTCTGGACTTCTTCCTGGTTGGTGCCTGCGGACGTGCGTAGAAATCGCGAAATGACCCCGACCCACAGCTGTCCCGCAGCGATTGCTCAGAGATGCGAGACTATTAGCTGCGTTAAATTCCGTTCCCACTTCGACGGTGTGCGATATGGATTACGATCCCGTATCACCTTGGGAATGGGCCGATATGGAGGTGGCCTGAATGATCTACTTGTCAGGTTCGAACTGTCCTGCCCGAGCTACCGTGTGTCTGCCGTGACCACAGCGCCCGGCTGGGTTCGAATGCCAACCGCATCAGTGTTGCCGATGCCTCGCCGAGGATCGCGGTCGATGTACTTCGCCGGCTCCTGTGGCGTGGATGGTCCGGACTAGACCGCGGATTCAGGGGGTACTTGAACGTGGGGGTTCTGAAGCGGGTTTGGATTCCGCTGTTGATATTGGTGGTCCTGGGTGCAGGAGGATTCACCGTCCTTCGGCTGCATAAGGTTTTCGGTTCCGAGACCCGCCCTGCTTATGCCGACACCGAGCTTGAGGAGCGCAAGCCCTACGACCCCAAGCAGCTGGTGTACGAGGTATTCGGCCCACCTGGGACGGTCGCCAACATCAGCTATTTCGACGTCGACGCCGAGCCGCAGTTCGTCGAAGGTGCAAGCCTGCCATGGTCATTGAAGTTCCCGATGAGCGAGGCCACCTCGATGGTCAACGTCATCGCGCAGGGCGACAGCGACAGAATCGGCTGCCGCATCATCATCGATGACAAGGTGAAGTCGGAAAGAGTCGAGAACGGCGAAAGTGCCTTCACCTACTGCCTTCTGAAGGCCGCATGAGCAGCCCGACGGCGAGCCCGAATCCGAACCCGACGGAGAGTCCGACGCCAGGGGCCAAACCGCCGTTCATCGCGAGGATGATCCGCACACTCGCGGTCCCGATCATCCTCGGCTGGGTGGTGATCGCATATGTCCTGAGCGCCGTCGTACCTCCGCTGGAGCAAGTGGAGAAGGAGCACTCCGTATCGCTGATCCCCGGCGACGCGCCGTCGTTCGAGGCGGTCCAACGCATGGGGAGGAACTTCCACGAAGCCACCTCGAACAGCGCGGCGATCATCGTGCTCGAGGGAGAGCAACCACTCGGCGATGAGGCGCACCGCTACTACAACGATCTGATCCGCCAGCTGAAAGCCGATCCGGCCCACATTCAGCATGTGCAGGATTTCTGGGGCGACCCGCTCATGGCCGGCGCGGCCCAGAGTGCCGACAACAAGGCCGTGTACGTCCAGATGGGTCTTGCGGGCGATCTCGGCCAGCCGCTGTCGAACGAGTCCCTGGAAGTGGTCCGCGGCATCGTCGACCGCAGTTCACCTCCACCGGGGGTCAAGGCCTACGTCACCGGGCCGGCGGCGATGGTCGCCGACCTGAGCGCGAGTGGCAACAAGACTGTTCTGCTGGTGACGGGTCTGAGCCTGGCAGTGATCCTGACGATGCTGCTGTTCTTCTTCCGCTCGATCTTCACGGCCGTGATCCTGCTGTTCCTGGTGGGTATCCAATTGCAGGTGGCCCGAGGTGTGGTGGCCCTTCTCGGCGATCAAGGACTCATCGGCCTGTCCACCTATGCGGTCAACCTTCTGGTGACTCTCGGCATCGCGGCCGGAACCGACTACGGAATCTTCTTCGTCGGGCGCTACCAAGAGGCACGGCAGGCGGGCGAAGACCGAGAGTTGTCCTTCTACACCACGTATCGCAGCGTCGGCAAGGTGGTGTTGGCCTCCGGTCTGACCATCGCCGGCGCCGTTTTCTGTCTCAGCTTCACCCGGTTGCCCTACTTTCGGACTCTCGGCATCCCGTGTGCCCTCGGCATGATGGTGGCGGTGGCGGTGGCGCTGACGCTGATCCCGGCGGTTCTTGCGCTGGGCAGCCGATTCGGCTTGTTCGAGCCCAAGCGCAAGATCATCGCCCGGCGATGGCGCCGCATCGGCACGGCGATCGTCCGCTGGCCTGCGCCCATCCTCGTCGCCGCCTGCGCGGTGTCATTGATCGGCTTGTTGGCGCTGCCCGCCTACCAGGCCGGCTACAACGACCAGAAGTATCTGCCCAAGGACATACCCGCCAATGCCGGGTATGAGGCCGCCGGCCGGCATTTTCAGCAATCGCTGATGGCCTCGCCCGACGTGTTGCTGGTCGAGGCCGACCACGACATGCGAAACGCATCCGATTTTCTGGTGCTGAACAAGCTGACCAAGGGCGTGCTCGCCGTTCCCGGGGTGGCCCGCGTGCAGGCCGCGACCCGGCCGGAGGGTATTCCCCTCAAGCACACCACGATTCCGTTCATCATCAGCTCCTCGAATGCCGGCCAACTGCAGCTCTTGCCGTTCCAGAAGGCCCGCATGAACGACTTGCTCACCCAGGCCGACGAGATCTCGAAGACCATCGCCACGATGCAGCGCATGTACGGGCTCATGCAGCAACTCGCGCTTACGACCAACAGCCTGGTGGGCAAGACACACGAGCTCGAAGACACCACGCTCGAGTTGCGCGACCACATGGCGGATTTCGACGACTTCTGGCGCCCCGTCCGCAATTACCTGTACTGGGAACCACACTGCTTCAACATCCCGCTGTGCTGGTCCATCAAATCGCTTTTCGAGGCACTCGACGGTGTCGACAAGCTCACCGTCTCCATGCACCAGCTGATCGGCAACCTCGATCAACTCAACCTGCTCATGCCGCAGATGATCGCTCAGTTCCCGGCGATGATCGCCACCATGGAGAGCACCCGGACCATGATGCTGTCGATGCGCAGCACCATGGCCGGAATCCTGGCTCAGATGGACGAGATGTCCGATGGCGCAACGGCTATGGGCCGCGCCTTCGACGACGCCCAGAACGACGATTCCTTCTACATCCCGCCTGATGTGTTCAAGAACGCGGACTTCAAGCGAGTCATGGACGTGTTCCTGTCGCCGGATGGGAAGACGGCGCGTCTGCTCATCTCCCAGCGAGGGGATCCGGCCACCCCCGAAGGCATTTCGCGAGTCGAACCGATCCGAACCGCGGCCGAGGAGGCGCTCAAGGGAACACCGTTGGAGAACGCCCGGCTCTATCTCACCGGCAGCTCGGCGATGGCCAAAGATCAGGTGGACGGGTCGACCTACGACCTGCTGATCGCCGGAATCGCCGCACTGTGCCTGATCTTCATCATCATGCTGATCATGATCCGGAGTCTGGTCGCCGCGATGGTGATCGTGGGAACGGTCGCGCTGTCCCTCGGTGCGGCTTTCGGCCTGTCAGTCCTGATCTGGCAGCACATTCTCGGCATCCAGCTGAACTGGATCGTGCTCGCGATCGCCCTCATCATCCTGTTGGCGGTCGGCTCCGACTACAACCTGTTGTTGGTGTCCCGGATGAAAGAGGAGATCCCGGCGGGCATCAACACGGGCATCATTCGCGCGATGGCCGGCAGCGGCAAGGTCGTGACAATCGCCGGCTTGGTGTTCGCCTCGACCATGCTGGCGATGTTGGCCAGCGACGTGCGCACCATCGGCCAGGTCGGTTCGACCATCGGCATCGGTCTGCTCTTCGACACCTTGGTCGTACGTGCGTTCATGACGCCGTCCATCGCGGCTCTGCTGGGCCGGTGGTTCTGGTGGCCGTTACATGTCCGGCAGCGACCGGCCAGCGCGCTGCTGAGGCCCATCGGGCCCCGACCGCTGGTCCGCTCCCTGCTGCTCAACCCCGATGAACGCTGATCGTGGCGCGCAACGGTCCACCGCGTATTGCGAGGATGATTCACCGCTTGGCGGTGCCGATCATCCTCGGCTGGTTGGTGTTCGTCGCGATCGCGACCTTCGCCATTCCGTCGCTGGAACAGGTCGGCAGGCAGTATTCGGTGTCGCTGGTTCCCAAGGACGCGCCGTCCTTCCATGCGATGCAGCGCATCGGCAAGAATTTCGGCGAATCGGATTCCGACAGCGTGGCGATGATCGTCGTGGAGAGTCAACAACCTCTCGACGACGAGGCGCACCGCTACTACGACGACCTGATGCGGCAGTTGAAGGCCGACACCCGCCACGTGCAGCACGTGCAGGACTACTGGGGCGACCCCCTCACCGCACCGGCGGTCCAGAGCGCAGACGACAAGGCGGTCTATGTCCAGCTGAATCTGGCTGGTAACCAAGGCGAATCCCTTGCGAACGAGTCGGTGGAATCGATCCGCGACATCGTGGCGCGCACACCGTCTCCGGTGGGGGTGAAGGCCTACGTCACCGGACCCGCGCCGTTGGTCGCGGACATGAACCACGCCGGGGACAAATCGATCATCAAGATCACCATCGTCACCCTCGTGGTGATCCTTGCGATGCTGCTGTTGGTCTACCGTTCGGTGGTCACCGCCGTCCTTCTTCTCCTCATGGTGGGTATTCAGGTCCAGGCCGCTCGTGGAGTGGTCGCGTTCCTGGGACTGCACCAGGTCATCGGATTGTCGACGTTCGCGGTCAATCTGCTGGTGTCGCTGGGCATCGCGGTGGGCACCGATTACGGCATCTTCTTCCTCGGCCGATATCAGGAGGCGCGGCAAGCCGGCGAAGACCGGGAAACCGCCTTCTACACCACATATCGAAGTGTGGCCAAGGTCGTCCTCGGCTCCGGCCTGACCATCGCCGGCGCCATCTTCTGCCTGAGTTTCGCCCGATTGCCGTACTTCCAGACCATGGGTATTCCGACCGCCGTCGCCATGGTGGTCGCGGTCGCGGTCGCACTCACGCTCGTACCCGCCGTACTCGCGGTGGGGGGTCGGTTCGGGCTCTTCGAACCCAAGCGCAAGATCATCGTCCGGCGCTGGCGACGGCTGGCAACGGCGATCGTGCGGTGGCCGGCCCCCATTCTCGTCACCGCGTGCGCCATCGCACTGACCGGGTTGCTGGCGCTACCGGCTTATCAGACCAGCTACAACGACCGCCTTTACGTGCCCTCAGACATTCCGGCAAACATCGGGTATGCGGCTGCCGAGAGGCACTTCCCGCAGTCCCGAATGACCCCGGACATCCTGATGCTCGAGGCCGATCACGACATGCGTAACCCCTCGGATCTGCTGATCTTGAACAAGGTGGCCAAGGGGATCTTTGCCGTCCCGGGCATCTCGCGCGTGCAGGGGATCACCCGGCCCGAGGGCAACCCGATCGACCGGACATCGATACCGTTCCTGCTCAGCTTGCAGAGCGCCAATCAGAAACAGGTCATGCCGTTCCAGAAGGATCGCATGAAAGACCTGTTGAAGCAGGCGGACGACATGACCACGCTGATCAATATCACGCAGCGGCTCTACGGTGTGGGGCAGCAAATGGCCACCACGACACATCGGATGACGGAGAACACGCGCGAGTTGGAAGTTGTCACCGATGAGCTACGGGACCACGTCGCAGATTTCGACGACTTCTTCCGGCCGATCCGCAACTATTTCTATTGGGAACCGCATTGTTTCGACATCCCGTTTTGCTGGTCGACGAGATCCCTTTTCGACTCGATCGACGGTGTGGATGCGGTCTCCGACAAGTTGCGTGAGCTCAGTCAGGAGACCGACAAGCTCGATGTGCTGATGCCGCAGTTGATGGCGCAGTTCCCGAAGATGATCGCGAGCATGAAGGCGATGAGAGCCGGGCTTCTGACCATGCACAGCACCATGGCCGGCACGCTGGCGATGATGGACGAGATGAGCGCGAACGCCACCGCGATGGGCCAGGCATTCGACGCCGCCCGAAACGACGACTCCTTCTACCTGCCTCCCGAAGTCCTTCAGAACGAGGATTTCCAGCGTGCGATGACCCTGTTCTTCTCGCCCGACGGGAAGTCGGCTCGTTTCATCATTTCGCATCGGGGTGACCCCGCGACACCGGAAGGTATCTCGCGGGTCGACGCGGTGGTCAAGGCGGCCGAAGAGGCGCTGAAGGTCACTCCGCTGGAGAGCGCCAAGATCTACCTGGCGGGCACCGCACCGACTTTCAAGGACATGCGGGACGGCTCGACCTACGACCTGCTGATCGCGGGGGTCGCTGCGCTGTGCCTGATCTTCGTCATCATGCTGCTGGTGACGCGCAGCCTGATCGCTGCGCTCGTCATCGTTGGCACGGTGGCACTTTCGCTGGGTGCGGCCTTCGGTCTCTCGGTACTGATCTGGCAGCACATTCTCGGGATAGACCTGCACTGGCTCGTGCTCGCGATGTCGGTGATCATCCTCTTGGCGGTCGGGTCCGATTACAACCTGCTGCTGGTGTCGCGGATGAGAGAAGAGATCGGCGCGGGAATCAACACCGGCATCATTCGTGCCATGGGCGGTAGCGGCAAGGTGGTGACGGCCGCGGGTCTGGTCTTCGCGTTCACCATGATGTCGATGGTGGTCAGTGACTTGCGGATCATCGGCCAGGTGGGTTCCACGATCGGCATAGGCCTGCTGTTGGACACTTTGGTGGTGCGTGCGCTCATGACGCCGTCCATCGCCGCACTGCTGGGACGTTGGTTCTGGTGGCCGCAGCAGGTGCGCCAGCGCCCGGCGAGCGCGTTGTTGAGAGATACGGCGCCTCGGTCGGTGGCGCGCTCGCTAATGCTTCCGCCCGACGAACGCTGATTTGCCCGCGTTTGTTCTGCGTCGCGGCGACCAATCGCCAACTTGGGCAAATCGCAGAATCTGTGGGTGCTGTAGCAAATTGTTAAAACCCCAAGAGAATTCACTTTGGGCGGGTAGAGTCCGGGCATCGGGGGGAGGAGGTCTACGCATGATTGAACTATCGCCGATCAAAGTGGCAGTCGCCGTCGGTGCTTTGGCAATATCTCTGTCTGCCGGCGCGGGGGTCGCGTCTGCAGATCCCAGGCTTGACTCGGCTGTGAACACCACCTGTAGCTATTCGCAGGTGATGGGCGCGCTCAATGCGCAGAGCCCCATGGCCGGTGCATCACCCGCAGTCCAGTCGGTTCTGGGGCAGTTCCTCGAGGCGCCGCGCGATCAGCGTCAGCGTATGGCCGAGGGCATAGCCGCTCAACCGGCCAATCAGCCCTATCTGGGGTTGCTGCAGACGGTCTTTGACACCTGCAACAACTTCTGAGTAGTCAGCGCGTCGGCTTTGTTCCGCCGAGTTGCGTCGTCAACGCATCGGCGGTCGTCATCAGTGCCTGGGCCCGGTCGGCGATCTCCTTGTCTGTCAAGGCCGTTCCGATGTGCAGTGACACCGCCATCACCTGACGCCGGTAGTGGTCGAACACCGGGGCCGAGATGACGCTGATGTCATGGCGGGCGTTGCCACCCGGGCCTTCGTCGCGCAGGTACACCCGCTCGCCGATATCGGACACCAGTTCGCTCAGCAGCGCACGCAACTCGTCGGGCAGGTTGGTCGACATCCCCGCCATCAACGCGTAGAGCCGGCGACCTCCGGGGGTCAGGCGTTCCACGAGATAACCGTCGGTGCGGCAGCTCTCGATCACTCGCTCCAGCCGGGCAGATTCGGTGCGCAAGGGAATCGTCGGCACCTTGGCCAGCCACGCCCGTAGGGCGTCGTCGTCCCACAGCACGAACATCAGGCCGACGGGCGGTGCGAACGGATAGCTCTGCCCGACCCGTACTCCAGGGTCCCGGCCCGGCGGGCCGACCAGCTCCAGCACGGTGATCCGGTCATCGACGACGGCGGTCAGGCCCGCTGAGGTGTCGAAAGCGGCTGACAGCGCGTGCAACTCGGCTCGGGCCGCCGGATTGACACGCATCGATTCCTGAGCCGCGTGGCCGAGCGAGATCAGGCTCGGCCCGAGGCGGTACGTCTTGTCTCCGCTGTCGCGGATCAGATAGCCCGAGTCGGCGAGGGTGCTCAGGATGCCCAGGCAGGTCGGCTTGCTCAGACCGACCCGGCGGGTGAGTTCGGACAGCCCGAACCGCTCCTGTGGATGGCGGGACAGGAAATCCAGGATGCCCACCACTCGGGCAGTGGGTGGTGAGGTGCGACCGGCCGCCTCGGCGTCTGACATCGATCCTCCTGGGCGTTGACTCGAATTGGAACGCGTTCTAGTGTCAGGTAGGAAACTCTACCACTGCGGTCCAATAATGGACCGAGAGAGCAGATGCTGGATGTACTCACAACCACTGGCCGATGCCATTGCCGAGGCAGAACACCTGGTGACCACGGCGCCCTTCATCGAAACCGAGGCCGATCTCCTCGAGGGCCTGCAGTACCTGGCCGGATGCATCGCTGCCTGCACGCATGTCGCGTTCGACTACGACCGCGAACACCCGTTCCTGCACAGCGGAACCGGGCCGTTCACCAAGATGGGTCTGGACAACCCCGACACCATGTATTTCGGCACCCGGGTTCAACCCGGCCACGAGTACGTCGTCACCGGACGCCGGGGGACCACCACCGACGTCAGCTTCCAGCTGCTGGGCGGGGAGTACACCGACGAGAACGTGCCGGACAGTGAGACCGCGTTCGACGATCGCAAGCTCGACCTCGCCGCCGACGGCACCTTCGAGTGGCGGTTCACTCCGGCCACGCCATCGCAGCTGGTGATCCGCGAGGTCTACAACGACTGGTCCGCGCAGCGCGGCACCTTCGCGATCTCGCGTACCGACACCGCAGGCACCGCGCCGGCGCCGCTGACCCGCGAGCTCATCGAGAAGCGTTACGCCACCGCGGGTAAGCAGCTCGTGCAGCGCGTCAAGACGTGGCTGCAGTTCCCGAAGTGGTTCTACGACAACCTGCCCGTCAACACGCTGACCGCGCCGCGCCTGACCCCCGGCGGGCTCGCCACCCAGTACTCGTCGGTCGGGCACTACGACATGACACCGGAGCAGGCGATGATCATCACGCTGCCGGTGTCGGATGCACCCTATCTGGGCTTCCAGCTGGGTAGCCTCTGGTACATCTCTCTCGACTACATCAACCACCAGACGTCGCTGAACGGCACCCAGGCGCAAGCTGACCCGGACGGCAAGATCCGGATCGTGGTGTCCGAGAACAATCCCGGCGTCACCAACTGGTGTGAGACGCTGGGCCACGCCAAGGGGTATCTGCAGTTCCGCTGGCAGCGGGTTTCCCGTGAGTTGAGCTCCGAGGACGGTCCGACCGCAGAGCTGGTGGACATCGGTTCCGTGGCCGGCAAGCTGCCGTACTACGAGAGCAACAAGATTTCCGACGACGATTGGCGGGCGCGCATTGCGCTGCGTCAGAAGCTTATTGGCGAAAGGATGGTGGGCTGACCGATGGCCGGACTGCTGGATGGCAAGGTAGTGGTGATCAGTGGGGTCGGACCCGGGCTCGGGACGACGCTGGCCCGCCGATGTGCGGAGAACGGGGCCGACGTCGTGCTGGCCGCCCGCACGGTGGAGCGACTCGAGGACGTGGCCAAAGAGGTGACGGCCCTGGGCCGTCGCGCGCTGGCGGTGGGCACGGACATCACTGACGACGAGCAGGTCGCCAACGTGGTGGCCCGCACGACCGAGGAGTTCGGCAAGGCCGACGTGTTGATCAACAACGCGTTCCGGGTGCCGTCCATGAAGCCGTTCGCGAACACCACCTTCGAGCACATGCGGGATGCGATCGAGCTGACCGTGTTCGGCGCACTGCGCATGACCCAGGGCTTCACTCCAGCCCTGGAAGCTGCCAAAGGCTCTGTGGTGAATGTCAATTCGATGGTTGTGCGGCACTCGCAGGCCAAGTACGGCGCTTACAAGATGGCCAAGTCAGCCCTGCTGTCCATGTCGCAGACCCTGGCCACCGAGCTGGGGGAGAAGGGTATTCGGGTCAACTCGGTGCTGCCCGGCTACATCTGGGGTGAGACCCTGGAGGGGTACTTCAACCATCAGGCGCAGAAGTACGGCACCACCGTGGAACAGATCTACAACGCGTCGGCGGCCGGGTCCGATCTCAAGCGGCTGCCGACCGAGGACGAGGTGGCCTCCGCGATCCTGTTCATGGCCAGCGATCTGTCCAGCGGCATCACCGGTCAGGCTCTTGACGTGAATTGCGGAGAATACAAGGCATGATGCGAAGCCGACGACGAGTGAGGATCGCAGCGAGGAGCGAGCGAGGCCCGGAGCGAGAAGGAGTCGAGCCATGAGCGGCGCCCCGCGCACCAACGTGGGCACCATCGAGGATCTGCACGCCTCGGCGGTAAAGGCCTGCGGGCTGGAGGATTTCGGCACCGACGACGACAACTACATCGAAGCGCTCGGGGTGCTGCTGGAGTCCTACCAGCGTGACGCCGATCTGACCGAGCTCGGCAGCAAGATGCAGCGCTTCTTCACGCGCAATGCTCTGGTGGCCCGGCTGGTGTCCAACGCGGCGTTCACGCAGTACCCGCAGCATGCCGAGGTGCCGATCGAGCGGCCGATCTTCGTCACCGGCCTGCCGCGCACGGGGACCACGGTGATCCACCGGCTGCTCACCGCCGATCCCGCGCATCAGGGGCTGGAGATGTGGCTGGCGGAGTTCCCGCAGCCGCGGCCACCGCGGGAAACCTGGCCGGACAACCCGGTTTTCAGTGCACTCGATGCCCGGTTCAAGCAGGCGCACGAGGAGAACCCCGACTACACGGGTCTGCATTTCATGACCGCCGACGAGGTCGAGGAATGTTGGCAGTTGCTGCGGCAGTCGTTGCACTCGGTGTCCTACGAGACGCTCGCGCATGTGCCGACCTACTCACAGTGGCTGGCGCACCAGGACTGGACCAAGTCGTATCAGCGGCACCGCAAGAACCTGCAGCTGATCGGTCTCAACGAGCCCGAAAAGCGTTGGGTGCTCAAGAACCCCAGCCATCTGTTCGCCCTCGACGCGCTGTTCGCGACGTATCCGGACGCGCTGGTCGTACAGTGCCACCGCCCGGCGGAGACCATCATGGCCTCGATGTGTTCGCTGTCGCAGCACACCACCGCCGGCTGGTCCAACACCTTCACCGGCAACGTGATCGGCGAAGATGCCATGGAGACCTGGTCGCGTGGCCTGGAGCTGTTCAACAGCGAACGGGCCAAGCACGATCCGGCCCAGTTCTGCGATGTGGACTACTTCGAGTTCATCAAGGATCCGGTGGGCGCTGTGGAAGGCATCTACCGCACGTTCGGGCTGGATTTCACCGATGCCGCGCGACAGGCGATGATCGACAGTCACACCGCGAGCCAGCAAGGGCCGCGCGCACCGAAGCACAGCTACTCACTGGCTGACTACGGGTTGACCGACGAGGCGGTCAAGGAGCGGTTCAAGGGGCTCTAGTTCCTTCGCGAGCAGACGCAGAATCGCATTACCCGAAGGGATATCGTGCGATTCTGCGTCTGCTCGCGGGAGGGAACTGATCCATGAAGGTCTATCTGGCGCTCGACCCGCGTACGCCGCTGACCACAATCGCGGACTATGCGCGGCGCGTCGAACGCCTGGGCTGTGACGGCCTGCATGTTGCCGAGACCGTGCACGACTCCCTGGCGGTCGCCCTGCTGGCGCTGGAACACACATCGGGCATTACGGTCCGCACCGCCGTGACACTGGCATTCGTGCGCAGCCCCACACTGACGGCGTACACGGCGTGGGATCTCTCGATACTGTCCGGCGGCCGATTCGAGCTGGGCCTCGGCACTCAGATCAAGCAGAACATCGTCGACCGGTACGGCATGCCGTGGTCCGATCCGATCACCCGGCTCCGGGATTACGTGGGCGCGCTCGATGCCCTGTTCGATGCGTTCCGCACCGGCGGCACGGTCCATTTCGAGAGCGAGAACTACCGGCTGTCCAGGATGCAGCCGTATTTCAACCCTGGGCCGAGTGACGCGGTCCGCCCACCGATCTGGCTGGGCGCGGTCAATGCCGGGATGTGTGAACTCGCCGGGGAGCTCGCTCGCGGAATCGTCACCCATTCGACCAACTCCGATCCGGACTACCTGCGGGACGTGGTGCGCCCGGCGATGGCCCGTGGCGCCGACGCGGCGAACAGGGCAGACGCACCGCTTGTCATCGCGTCGACGGCGATCGCCACCGGCGACACCGACGAGACGGTCGCGCGGGAGCGGGAACGGCAGCGCCGGATGTTGGCCTTCCTGTATTCGACGCCTGCGTATGCCACCGGCCTGGCCTGGCGCGGCCTCGCTGACCTCCCGGAACGGCTGCGGTCGCTGGTGCGTACCGAGTTGTGGGACGAATTGCCTTCGGTGCTAACCGATCCCATTCTGGATGAGCTGTTGGTGTGTGGGCGCCATGATGAGCTGCCTGCGATGTTGAGGGCGAGATTCGGCGGGATCGCCGACGGTATCGTGCTGCCACCACTGGGTGACGGAGCTGACGACGAATCGCTGGGGGCCTGCGTGGCCGAACTGCAGACGGTGAACTAGCCGTCGCCGGGGGAGGGCGCCGTGGACACCTCTTCGAGGCACCCTTCGGCGACGGCATGCTTGATGCTGTCGGTCAGCCGCGGGCACGAGCGGGCGCGGGCCGGATCCCCTCCGGCGGAGCGGATCTCCTCGAATGTCGCACAACGCCGTACCGCCTCGGAATTCCATTGCACCGAGGTGTGTTCTGCGCTGAGCTTCTTCACCTGCACCGCCACGTGACAGAACCGGCAGTCCACCGAGACCAGGCCTGAGGTCAGGTAGCGCTCGCGGTCGCGCGCGCTGGATTCGCGGACCGCGGCGGCGCGTTCCGGATCGGAGGCGAAATTCGGTGCCTTGGCCCATGATCCGCCTGCCGGACCGCCGCCGCTGCCGGCGTGATGATCGTCGTCATCGTCATGGCCGCCGTGCAACAACAGCATCGAGCGGGCCAGGTCGTCGACATCCGGCGCCTGGCTCCGCTCGTTGCGTGCGGTCATCAGCTGGACTGCGCTGTTTCTTTCTCGGCCGCTTTCTGCTCGGCCTGGACCTTCAGGTTCTCCTCGACCTCCACATGCCACTTCTCGTTGGCGGCGGTGGTGTCGATCTCCATCTCGAAACGGTCGGTCATGTCGGGCGTGATATCCGCGACATCGACGTAGAACTGCTGGTACCAGCGGCGCATCTGGTAGACAGCGCCGTCCTCCTCGACCAGCAACGGGTTGTCGATGCGGGTCTTGTGCTTCCAGATTTCGACGTCCTGCAGGAAGCCCTGGCTGACGCCGTCCGTCATCGCGTTGGCCAGCTTCTGGGTGGTCTTCTCGTCCATGCCCTTGGGCTTCTCGACGATGACGCCCCACTGCAGCATGAAGGCATCCTGGCTCACCGGGTAGTGGCAGTTGATCAGGATCGACTCGGCCTTGTAGCCGCTGTAGTTGTTGTGCAACCAGTTGATCATGAACGACGGGCCGAAGTAGGACGCCTCGGAATCCAGGTGGGACTCCCCGTACTGGGTGCCCATGCCGCCGATGTCCTGACGGCCCACGTTGTGCAGGTACTGCGAGGCGATGTGCCCCTCGAAGACGTTCTTGAAGTACGTCGGCAGTCCGTAATGGATGTAGAAGAAGTGCGCCATGTCGGTGACGTTGTCGATGATCTCGCGGCAGTTACTGCCTTCGATCAACATCGAGTTCCACTGCCACTCGGTCCACTCGTCACTGGCGGCTTCGGGGATCTCGGGGATCTGCACCTCGGGCTGCGGGTCGTTGCCCTCGTGGTCGTGCCAGACGAACAGCAGGCCGCCGCGCACGTCGGTGTGCCAGGCCCGGGTGCGGGCCAGACGAGGGGTGCGCTTGGCGTAGGGGACGAGCTTGCACTTGCCGTCGCCGCCCCAGCGCCAGTCGTGGAACGGGCAGGCCACGGTGTCGCCCTTGATGCTTCCCTGCGAGAGGTCGCCGCCCATGTGCCGGCAGTAGCCGTCGAGGATCTTCAGGTCGCCTTGGGAATCGGCGAACACGACCAGCTTGGTGCCGAAAATCTCGACGGAGTGCGGCTGACCGTCAAGGAAGTTCTTGACCGGTCCCAGGCAGTGCCAACCCCGCGCGTAGCGGTCTGGCAGGGCGCCGGTGTCGATCTCTCTGATGCCGGCATGTTCGGTAGTCACGGTGGGCCTCCCGTATCGGTGCTCTTAACTAGAACACGTTACAGTTTTTGGCGCCCTCCTGGCAATAATTTAGGCGTGACCTGCGGCATACCCGTCGTGAACGGCTTTTACTCTCGCTCCGGAAGTCCGATTCGCAGAGCGATCTGCTGCATGCGTCCCACGCTGGCCACCGTCTGCAGCGGCACCGGATCGTCCGGGTTGCTGTCGAACTCCAGGCGCACCACCGCGCGGCCCTGGGTGTACATCAACAGCGTCACCGCCTTGGAGCCGTCGGGTGCGGTCCCCGAGATGACGGTGCCGTTCGAACCCACCGGCACCGGTTGCGGCTGTCCTCCGGTGACCATCGTGCTGACGGCCGCAGAGGCCTGCTTGAGCGTGGCCGAGGCGGTCGCGGCGTCCGGATAGATCAGGATCGTGTCGGCGATCGCCCTGGTGTCGTCGGCGTTGACGAACAACGCACTGGCGCCGGACTGACCGTCGGGATTGACGTTGCTGGACCGCGCGGTGAACGATTCCGGCGGAATGCTGACATCCTCGGCCTGCAGCAGCAGATGGCTGTAGTCGGACGCCTCTGATTTCGACGTCTTCGGCGCTGCCGTCGAGGACGGTGCGGACGGCGTGGCCACCCACGGTGAACTCGGTGAATCAGCGACCGGAGAGCACGCTGCAGCCGTGCCGACGATGGCCGTGGCAAGACCGATGGTGAGCAGGAACTTGGGGCGGGTAATTGTCGTGAGCGACATAGTTACTGTTCAGGGTACGCGTCGTCGCGCTGACGCCGGTTTCCTGCGGTATATGTGGACGATGCCGCTGTATTCGTTCGAGGGCCGTTCGCCCGTGGTTGACCCGAGTGCGTTCGTGGCCCCAACGGCGACGTTGATCGGCAACGTGACCGTCGAGGCGGGCGCCTCGGTGTGGTTCAACACCGTGCTGCGCGGCGACTTCGCCCCGATCGTCGTCCGTGAGGGCGCCAACGTTCAGGACGGGTCGGTGCTGCATGCGCCACCGGGGATCCCGGTCGACATCGGTCCGGGCGCGACGGTTGCCCACATGTGCGTCGTACACGGCGCACACGTGGGCGAGGAGGCCCTGATCGCCAACCACTGCACGGTGCTCGACGGGGCGGTGATCGGGCGACGCAGCCTGATCGCGGCACATTCGCTCGTGGTCGGCGGCACCAAGATTCCCGACGAGGTGTTGGTCACCGGTGCGCCCGCGAAGATCCGGGGACCGATCGCGGGCACCGGCGCACATACCTGGATACAGAGCAACCCGGCGGCGTACCGGGAGCTGGCCCAGCGTTACCTGTCGGGCCTTGCCGAGCTCTAGGCGTCAGCGTCCCCTCCGCCGAAACGGCATTCCGGCAGGTCTCTACTCGCATTTCTTCTGCTGGAATGCCATTTCGGCGCGAAGCTAGGCGTCGATCTTCTCGGCGCTCGCGCGGTCCACTTCCCAGAACGCGCGCAGCGCGACCATCTGCCCCTCGTCGTTCACCCGGTAGGTGAACACACCCGGGGTGGTGATCCGGTGCCCGCCCATGGTGGTGACGATGCTGCCGACGTTGGCTTCCTCGTTGCCGCACTGGAACGTGTCGAGAAACTTGAACTCGAGGTTGTCCGTCGGGGCGATGGCCTTGTCCCAGAACGCCGCGATGGCCTCCTTGCCCTGGTGACCCTTGCCTTCGGGATCGAAGAACGAGGGCCCGATGGGATCCTGGACGATCGCGTCGTCGGCGAAATTGTCCAGCCAGGCCTGCTTGTCCCGAGCAGCAACCGCATCCCGCGATCGCTTGCCTGCCAGATGCGCCGGGTGCAAGGGATCGGTGACCCGATTAGATTCAGCCATGTCAGTCCTGCCAGCCGGAGTGGATGTAGGTGTCGGCGAATCGCTTGAGCGAATCCTGCTTCTTCTCCAACGGGGCATCGAAGCCCAGGCCCTCGAGCATCCACGGGATCACGATGTTGTCGGTGATCCCGGCCGCGGCGAGTTCACGGTGTCCGTCGAGGTCGAACTTGTCGATGCACACCGCCTGGAACTCGAAAGGCTCGTCAGCCCGGCCGTATTCGGCCCGCAACTTGTTGAGCGCCGTCACGGTCTCACCCAGCTGTGCACACGTCATCATCGCGCTGGTCCAGCCGTCACCCACCCGCGCCGCGCGCTTGAGGGCGACCGGGGTATGCCCGCCGACGTAGAACGGGACGGGCTCGGACGGCGCCGGGCTCATCTGCAGACGCTCGAAATCGTAGAACTCACCGTGGAACTCGACCATGCCGCCGCCGAGTACGAGCTTGAGTACCTCGATCATCTCGTCGACCCGCGCGCCCCGCTTGGCGAACGGAACCCCACACCACTCGAATTCCTCCGGTGCCCAGCCGATTCCGACGCCGAAACCGAACCGGTTGTTGGTCAGGTTGGCCACGGAACCGACCTGGCGGGCCAGCAGCAGCGGATTGCGCGAGCCGAGCTTCATGACGTTGGTGTAGAACCGCAACGTCGAGGTCGCCGCACCCATCGAGGCCGCCGCGATCAGCGGGTCGACCCAAGGGGTGTCGGCGTTCCACATCCGCGAGCCATCTGGGGTGTACGGATAGTCCGCGGCCTGCTTTTCCATGTAGAACAGCGAGTCCGGCAACGCGACCGAATCGAACCCGACTTCCTCAGCGGTGCGGGCCAATCCGGTCAGATGCTCCAGCGGGCCCATGGCCACGCTGAGCGTGTACTTCATGCGGGTCATGAGGCCGGCTTGTCCGCAGGCTTGTCGCTCGAGACCACCCACATCGAGTAGTACTGCGCGCCACCGCCATAGGCGTGACCCAAGGCTTTGCGGGCACCCTCGACCTGGTGGTCACCGGCCTTGCCCATCACCTGGATCGCCGATTCGGCGAACCGGATCATGCCCGAGGCGCCGATCGGGTTGCTCGAGAGCACCCCGCCGGAGGCGTTGAACGGGATCTTCCCGCCGATGGCCGTCTCGCCCGCCTCGGTGAGCTTCCAGCCCTCGCCCTCGGCAGCAAAACCAAGGTTCTCCAACCACATCGGCTCGAACCAGGAGAACGGCACGTACACCTCGGCCACGTCGATCTCGTCGATCGGGCTGGTGATACCGGCATCGCGCCACAACGCGGCCGCAGCGTCCCGGCCGGCCTGCGGGTTGACCTGGTCGCGACCGGAGTAGGCCAACGGCTCGGTCCGTAGCGCGGTGGCGTGGATCCAGGCCACCGGATGCCCGTCGGCCACGCGAGCGTCGGCTGCTTCCTCATTGCCGATCACCATGGCGGCCGCACCGTCTGACGACGGGCAGGTCTCGTCGAAACGGATCGGGTCCCACAGCATCTGCGAGGCCATCACCTTTTCCAGCGTGATGTCGGGCTGATGCAGGTGAGCCAACGGGTTCTTGGCGCCGTTGAGCCGGTCCTTGACCGCGACCATCGCGCCGATGTGGTTCGGGGCGCCCGAGCGGCGGATGTAGGCCCGCACGTGCGGAGCGAAGTAGCCGCCCGCACCTGCGCCGACCGGCTTGGTGAACGGTACCGGAATGCTCAACGCCCACATGGCATTCGATTCCGACTGCTTTTCCCAGGCCATGGTCAGCACCCGGCGGTACTTGCCGGACTTGACCAGGCTGGCGGCCACGATTGCGGTCGATCCACCCACCGAACCGGCGGTGTGCACCCGGATCAGCGGCTTGTTGGTGGCGCCCGTGGCGTCGGCCATGAACAACTCGGGCATCATCACGCCCTCGAAGAAGTCCGGTGCCTTGCCGACCACGACGGCGTCGATGTCGTCCATCGTCGAGCCGGAATCGGCGAGTGCCCTGTCGATGGCTTCGCGCACCAGGCCGTTCATCGACACGTCGTGACGCTTGGCCACATATTTGGTCTGCCCGGTGCCCAGGACCGCTGCTTTGTTCGCCATTATTTGCCCTCCAGGACCGCGACCAGATTCTGTTGCAGCGCAGCGCCACTGGTGGCGTGCGCGAGCACGCGCCCGGCCGAGCCGGAGAAGATGTGCTGCGCGGCGAAACCGATGCGCTCCAAGCCTGCGGAGAACATCGGGTTGGCGGCCAGCGCGCCGCCGGAGGGATTGATCTTGGTGGCATCGCCCAGACCGATCGCCTCGGTGAGGATCAGCTGCTGATGGGTGAACGGGGCGTAGATCTCGGCCACTTCGATCGAGCTGACGTCGCCACGGGTGGCGACCTGCGCCGACGCGGTGGTCGACGTGGAGACGGTCAGGTCACGGGCGCCCAGCACCGGAGTCTCGATGCGGTGCTCGAAACCGGTGATCCAGGCCGGGTTCTCGCGTAGCTCACGGGCCCGGTCGCCTGCGGCCAGCACGATGGCCGAGGCGCCGTCGGTGATCGGAGCGATGTCGTGGCGGCGCAGCGGGTCGGCGAAGAACGGGCGGTCCAGCAACTCGGCGACCGACGACGCGGATTCCACCGAGTCCACCCGGTCGGCCACTGCGAACGAATCTAGAGCCACCTGCGCCATCTGCTCAGCGGTCCACTTGCCGGCGTCCAGGCCGAACCGGGCCTGCAGTCCGGCAGTCGACACCGCATCGGGCCACAGCGGCGCAACGGTGTAGGGGTCGGTCTGCAGAGCCAGCACCCGGCGCAGCACACCTGCCGAGGACTTGCCGAAGCCGTAGACCAGCGCGGTGTCCACCTCGCCGGTGAGGATCTTGATGTAGGCCTCGTACAGCGCCCAGGCCGCGTCCATCTCGACATGCGATTCATTGATCGGCGGCACTGCGCCGATCGAGTCGATCGCCGAGATGAACGAGAAGGCCCGGCCGGCAAGGTAGTCCGAGGATCCGGAGCACCAGAAGCCGATGTCCGTCTGCTGAAGGCCGAGTTCGTCGAAGAGCCGGCCGAAGCAGGGCATCAACATCTCGACGCCGTTGGTGGTGCCATCAGTGCGGCGCACATGCGGAGCATGGGCGAAACCGACGACAGCGACATCACGAAGAGTCATGTAGGGGTTCCCTTTACAGGTGGTGCTTGTAGCTGTCGTAATCGGCGTCGGGCTCACCCGTCGGCCGGAAATGCGAGATGTTGTCGATGCCGAGGCCCCATTCCTCCTGGGGCTTCCATACGGCTTCGACCCTCATCCCCATCCGGACTTCGGACGCGTCGATGTCGGTCACGAGATGCAGGAACGGAATGTCGGCACCGTCGAGCAGCACGTAGGCCGCGACGTACGGCGGCTTGATGCGCTGGCCGGCGAACGGGATGTTGATGATCGCGAACGTGGTGACCGTGCCCTTGTCGACGAGCTCCACGAACTGGTCGAGTTCCTTGCCGGTGGCGGGGTCAGCTTCCTTCGGTGGGAAGTACACCTTGCCGGTGTCTCCGGTGCGTGCGCCCAGCAGTTTGCCGTCGCGCAGACCCCGGAGGTAGGTGCTCTCCGGCTGAGAAGCCGTGTGTTGGATCTCGATGTTGGACGGGGTGACCTGCATGGTGACCGGATCCCGATCGTCGCTGACGGGCGGAACCTCTTCAGGTGTCTCGCCAGGGACGAAGTAGGCGATGTCGGTGATCGCACCCACTGGCTCGTCGACCCAGTGCGCGTGCACCCGGGCACCTGAACTGAGCTCGCCTTCTTTCACGTCCACGGCATGCAGCAGCGGCGTATCGGCGCCATCGAGCTTGATCAACGCCCAGGCGAACGGCCGGTCCAGCGGCTGGCCTTCCAGCGGCGTGGGTTGCCAGGTCCAGGACACCACGGTCCCCACACTGGACACGGGAACGACCTCGGTCAGGGCCTCGTAGGTGACCGGGTCATACTCAGCGGGTGGCACGTGCACGCGTCCGTCAGAACCGCGCACGCCGACGATCCGGCGCTCACGCAGGGCAGTGAAGAACTGGCTGAGCAGTGGGCCCACTGAACGGGTGTAGTCAAAAGACAGTTTCAGTGGCGCGGAAAGTGGCGGCTCACGGTGATCTGTCGAGGCCGGGCGGCTTTGGCTGGCTGTCACCCATCGAGTAGAACAGGTTCTAACAATCGTGGCAAGGACACGTGGGAAGGCAATCTAAATGAAGCTGGGTCTGCAACTCGGATACTGGGGCGCACAGCCGCCGACCAATCACGCCGAACTCGTCGCTGCCGCTGAGGCGGAGGGCTTCGACACGGTCTTCACCGCCGAGGCCTGGGGCTCGGACGCCTACACGCCGCTGGCCTGGTGGGGCCGGGAAACCACCCGAATGCGGCTGGGCACCTCGGTCATCCAGATGTCCGCCCGCACCCCCACCGCGTGTGCGATGGCCGCGCTGACGCTGGACCACCTCTCCGGTGGTCGCCACATCCTCGGCCTGGGTGTGTCCGGACCGCAGGTGGTCGAGGGTTGGTATGGCGCCAAGTTCCCGAAGCCGCTGGCCCGCACCCGCGAATACATCGACATCCTGCGTCAGGTCTGGGCGCGCGAGGCTCCGGTGCACAGCGACGGCCCGCACTACCCGCTGCCGCTGACCGGCGAGGGCACCACCGGCCTGGGCAAGAACCTCAAGCCCATCACCCATCCGCTGCGCGCCGACATCCCGGTGATGCTGGGTGCCGAGGGGCCCAAGAACGTCGCGATGGCCGCCGAGATCGCCGACGGCTGGCTTCCCATCTTCTACTCGCCGCGTATCGCCGGCATGTACAACGAGTGGCTCGATGAGGGCTTCGCCCGGCCCGGGGCCCGGCGCACCCGGGAGACCTTCGAGATCTGTGCCACCGCGCAGGTCGTGGTCACCGACGACCGGCCGGCGATCATGGAGCTGATGAAGCCGCACCTCGCGCTGTACATGGGCGGGATGGGGTCTGAGGACACCAACTTCCACGCCGAGGTCTACCGCCGGATGGGGTACGCCGAGGTCGTCGACGATGTCACGAAGCTGTTCCGTAGCGATCGCAAAGATGAAGCCGCCAAGGTCATTCCCGACGAATTGGTCGATGATTCGGCGATCGTCGGTAACCTCGACTACGTCAAGGAGCAGATCAAGGCGTGGGAGGCCTCGGGCGTGACGATGATGGTCGTCGGTGCCCGGTCTGTCGAACAGATCAAGGACCTTGCCGCCTTGGTGTAGACCGCTCTGTAGACACTTCTTGAAATCTGTTTACTGCTGGGTCTAGATTCAGTGGTGTGACTGACGCCACTCCTGTCTCGCAGCACACCGTGCTCGGCACCGTGTTGACGATGCCGGTGCAGATCCGGACCGCCGAACAGCACATGGCGATGTTCTCGGTCGATGCCGACGCCGCGCAGCGCATGATCGACTACAGCGGCCTGCGCGTGTATCGGCATCGACCGCACCGCGCGATCGTCGTGCTGATGCTGATGCACTACATCGACGGTGACCTCGGCCCGTACCTGGAGTACGGCACCAACGTCATGGTGAACCGCCCTGGATCGGAGGCGTCGGGTCTGCGCGGCCTGGGCTCGGCCGGCGCCTTCGTGCATCACCTCCCGGTCGATGGCGAGTTCACGCTGCAGGCCGGCAGGCAGATCTGGGGCTACCCGAAGGTCCTGGCGGACTTCACCGTTCGCGGTGCGGACAATCAGGCTGGGGTCCGCGGCGACAAGCCGTTCAGCTTCGACGTGAACATCGACGGCAAGCCGGCGGTGGGCATGGACTTCAAACCCGGCCTCCCGGTCCCGTCCCGGTTCACCGCCAAGCCGCAGGTGCAATCCACCTTCTCCCATCTCGACGGCGTCCTGCGCGAAACCGAAGGCGAGATGCGGCTTTCGGGTGTGCGGTACCGCCCGGGGGGCGCCACGGTGCGGCTCGGAGAACACCCGTACGCCAAAGAACTCGCGGCCCTGGGCCTGCCCAAACGGGCGATGTTGTCCAGTTCGGTACGCAATGTGCAGATGAAATTTGCTGACGCCAAGGAGATTCCGTGACCCAGGTACTGCTGAAGCCCGATGTCGACCTCACCAACGGCAATTTCTATGCCGACGGTGGCGCGCGGGAGGCCTACCGATGGATGCGTGCCAACGAGCCCGTGTTCCGCGACCGCAACGGGTTGGCTGCGGCCGCCACGTATGCGGCGGTGATCGACGCCGAACGTAACCCCGAGCTGTTCTCCAACGCCGGCGGAATCCGGCCCGATCAGCCCGGTATGCCCTACATGATCGACATGGACGATCCGGCACATGTGTTGCGCCGCAAGCTGGTCAACTCCGGCTTCACCCGTAAGCGCGTCATGGACAAGGTGCCCTCGATCGTGAACCTGTGCGACACCCTGATCGATGCGGTGTGTGAACGCGGGGAATGCGATTTCGTCCGCGACATCGCCGCGCCTCTGCCGATGGCGGTGATCGGTGACATGCTCGGGGTGTTGCCCACCGAGCGCGAGATGCTGCTGAAGTGGTCGGATGACCTCGTCTGCGGGCTGAGTTCGCATCTCGACGAGACGGCCATCAACATGCTGATGGAGACGTTTGCCGCCTACACCGCGTTCACCATGGAGGTGATCGCCAAGCGCCGCGCCGAGCCGACCGACGACCTGTTCTCGATCCTGGTGAATGCCGAGGTCGAGGGCCAGAAGATGAGCGATGACGAGATCGTCATGGAGACGCTCCTGATCCTCATCGGCGGCGACGAGACCACGCGCCACACTCTCTCGGGCGGGACCGATCAGCTGTTGCGTAGTCGCGATCAGTGGGAACGTCTGGTCGCCGATCAGTCGCTGTTGCCCGGCGCGATCGAGGAGACCCTGCGCTGGACCTCGCCGGTGAAGAACATGTGCCGGACCCTCACGGCCGACACGACCTTCCACGGGACCGATCTGAAGGCCGGCGAGAAGATCATGCTGATGTTCGAGTCGGCCAACTTCGACGAAGCGGTCTTCGAGAATCCTGACGAATTCCGCATCGACCGGAACCCCAACAGTCACTTGGCGTTCGGCTTCGGCACGCACTTCTGCCTGGGGAACCAGCTGGCCCGCCTGGAGCTGCGCCTGATGCTCGAACGACTGCTCGAACGACTGCCCGACCTGCGGTTGGCCGACGCCAACCAGTTGCCGTTGCGCCCGGCGAACTTCGTCAGCGGCCCGGAATCGATGCCGGTGGTGTTCACCCCGGTGGCGCCGGTGGGGGCCTAGCGGCAGATCGCGCGAGCGTGGGCTCGGCGTGACTGTGTACTCCTATGCATTGGTTAAGCATCAGCTGTGTAAGGCGCTCACAGGTTTCGCATAGGCAGTCTAATTAGATAGTCTCGCGATATCGGGGGATATGACGCGACGACTAGAGGAGTGCACGAGATGGCACGACATTTACCTGTGCGAAGTGTGTTGAGCGGAGTGGTGCTGGGTGGGACGCTCCTGGCCGGGGCCATCGGGTTGGCCGGGCAGGCCAATGCGGCGCCGGCGCAAGGGATCGCGCCGGCGCCGGCGAGCGTGATGTCGGTGGTTCCGGCACCGCAGTTCCCGCCGCCACCGCCTCCGCCCAGGCACTGGCGCTAGCGTTGCCCGAAACTGAGGTCCTGCTCGAAACGTCGAGCAGGGCCTCGGTTTTGCAACCGCTACTTCATCTGAAAGTGGGGCGGCCGCTTCGCCGCGAATGCTCCGGTAGCGTCGGCGGTGCCTTTCGCAGGAACCGAGATCGACACGGTGGTTCCGGGTGCGCCCGTCACCGCGAAGGTGCCGCCCGCGGCCAGAACCTTGGCGCAAATCGAGGCGAAGCCGATGTGGCCATCCTCGATGCTCTGTGCAAGCCGCTCGGGCGGAATGCCGACGCCGTCATCTGCGATGCACATCGCGGCCTGAATGCCGTTGTAGCCCAGGGTGAACCGCAGGTTCTGTGCCTGTGCGTGCTTGATGACGTTCGTGGAGAATTCCCGAGCCGCGCTGTAGATCAGATGATCGGCGTCCGTGCGTAGGTCGTCGGGCCAGCCATCAGCGTCCAACTGGACTGTCAGGTTGGTGCGCGTCGCGATGCCGTCAGCCAGCGAGGTCATCGCCGCCTTGAGGCCGGCCCGGGCCAGAACCTCGGGATGCAGTTCACGGACCACGTCGCGTAGGAGGCGGGAGGACTCCGCCAACGCGAAGTCGACGCGGTCCATCCCGTCGACCGATCCGTCCCTGACCTCTTCCATGTCGCGTCGCGCCACCAGGACGTACTGGAGCGCACCATCGTGCAGACGTTCGGAGAGCGATTGGCGTTCACGCTTTTCCAGGTTGATCACTTCTTCGAGCAGGCGGGTGCGCTCGAGGGCCAGGGCGGTGATGGTCCTGGTCCTGGATTGCTGAATCCACGACAACGCGACCGAACCGGCGGCCAGGCCGAACAGCACCGCGGTCCGCGCCAGAATCGATCCCCAGGGCTCATTGCCGTTGGCGGCCTTGTCGACCCAGCTCACCACGAAGAACGTGACGACTGTAGGGACCGCGATCGTGGCGCTGACGACGGGATCGAGTTGCGCTGCCGCGATCAGCGGGATCAGGAACAGACCGTGCTGTACCACGTCGGAGGTCCAGGTCTCTGCCGAACTGATCCCGGTTTCCGTCGAAATGATCGCGACCGCAAGGAGATCCACGCACAGCATGAGCAGTGCGACCGATCGCCGGGTTCCGCCGCCCAACCGGTCGGCGGAGCGCAGCGTCCACCAGCTCCACACCGCGACCGCCACGACGTAGCCGACGAAGATCGCGCGGTGCAGCCACAGGTTCGAGTGCGGAGGCTGCGACACCAGGGCGACGCCGATGAACATCGCCATGAGCATCCGCAGAGCGAGTTGCAGTAGCAGGCCACGGCGTACCGAGTTATCGGTGGTTGGCGCAGACGCCTCATCGCGTTCAGGCATGCCCGGCTCCCGTCCCGGCAAAGTTGGCACGAGTATAGGGCTGCTCAGTGCCGCAATGAGGACAGTTGGCGGGCGAAATCAGCGATGAGGGCGGTCTGCACCGGCAGCGCGGATCAGCGCATCTGGAACTTGGGTGCGCGCTTCTCCTTGAAGGCCAGCGGGCCTTCCTTGGCGTCGGCGGACAGGAACACCGGGATGCCGTTGGCGGTGTCGGGCTTGAACGCCTCGTTCTCGTGCATGCCCTCGGTCTCGCGGATGGTCTTCAGGATCGCCTGCACGGCCAGCGGGCCGTTGTTGTTGATCACCTCGGCGATCTCCAGGGCCTTGTCCAACGCGGTGCCATCCGGAACGACATGACCGATCAGGCCGTACTCCAGGGCCTGAGCAGCGGTGATGTGCCGTCCGGTCAGCAGCATGTCGCACGCGATGGTGTAGGGAATCTGGCGCACCAGGCGCACTGCCGAGCCACCCATCGGGTACAGGCTCCACTTGGCCTCGGAGATGCCGAACTTGGCGCTCTCGCCGGCCACGCGGATATCGGTGCCCTGCAGGATCTCGGTGCCGCCCGCGATGGCCGGGCCCTCGACCGCGGCGATCAGCGGCTTCGTGAGCCGACGGCCCTTGAGCAGACCGTCGATGCGTGACGGGTCGTAGCTGCCGTCCTTGAAGGAATCGCCCGGCGGCTTCTTGGTGGCGCCCTTGAGGTCCATGCCCGCGCAGAAGTACCCGCCGGCGCCGGTGAGGATGCAGGTGCGGATCTCCGGATCGTTGTCGACGCGGTCCCAGGCCTCGACCATGATCGAGAGCATCTCGGTGGAAAGCGCGTTGCGCGCCTCGGGCCGGTTCAGCGTCAGGATCAGGGTGTGTCCGCGCTGCTCAATGAGGGCGTCGGGCCCCTTCTCGGTATCGCTCACGGGTGTCGGCTCCTCTGCATTTTCAACCCAGACTTGTATCGAAATGTAACACGTTCTAGTTTAGGTTCTGTGGCTCTGAATATTGCCGATCTTGCCGAGCACGCCATCGACGCTGTGCCTGACCGTGTCGCCCTGATCTGTGGCGACGAACAGCTGACCTATGCGCAGTTGGAGGAGAAGGCCAACCGCCTGGCCCACTATCTGATCTCCCAGGGTGTGAAGAAGGACGACAAGGTCGGCCTCTACTGTCGCAACCGCATCGAGATCGTGATCGGGATGCTGGGCATCGTGAAGGCCGGCGCGATCCTGGTCAACGTCAACTTCCGCTACGTCGAGGGCGAGCTGAAGTACCTGTTCGAGAACTCGGACATGGTCGCGTTGATCCACGAGCGCCGTTACGCCGACCGCGTGGCCAACGTGCTGCCCGAGACGCCCCTGGTCAAGACCGTCCTCGTGGTGGAGGACGGATCGGACGACGACTACCAGCGGTACGGCGGTGTCGAGTTCTACTCGGCCATCGCCGAGCACTCACCCGAGCGCGACTTCGGCCCGCGCAGCGAAGACGACATCTACCTGCTCTACACGGGCGGCACCACCGGATTCCCCAAGGGCGTCATGTGGCGTCACGAGGACATCTACCGAGTGTTGTTCGGCGGCACCGACTTCGCCACCGGCGAGCCGGTCGCCGATGAGTACGACCTGTCCAAGCAGGCCGTCGCCAACCCGCCGATGATCCGGCTGCCCATCCCGCCGATGATCCATGGTGCGACGCAGTCGGCCACCTGGATGGCTTTGTTCACCGGCCACACCGTGGTGCTGATGCCGGAGTTCGACGCCGACGCGGCGTGGCGGATGATCCACGAGCACAAGGTCAACCTGCTCTTCTTCACCGGTGACGCGATGGCCCGCCCGCTGCTCGATGCGCTGCTGGCGCATCAGGACGCCGGCAACGAATACGACCTGTCGTCGCTGTTCCTGCTGGCCAGCACCGCAGCCCTGTTCTCCACCAGCCTCAAGGAGAAGTTCCTGGAGCTGCTGCCCAACCGGATCATCACCGACTCGATCGGCTCGTCCGAGACCGGTTTTGGTGGTACCTCCGTGGTGGCCAAGGGGCAGAGCCACACCGGTGGTCCGCGGGTGACCATCGACAAGAACACCAAGGTGCTCGACGAGGACGGCAACGAGGTTGTTCCGGGTTCGGGCGTTCGCGGCATCATCGCCAAGTGCGGCCACATCCCGGTCGGCTACTTCAAGGACGAGAAGAAGACCGCCGAGACCTTCCGGACGTTCAACGGGGTCCGGTATGCCATCCCCGGCGACTACGCCGAGGTCGAGGCCGACGGCAGCGTGACCATGCTGGGCCGCGGCTCGGTGTCGATCAACTCCGGTGGCGAGAAGATCTACCCCGAAGAGGTCGAGGCCGCGCTGAAGGGGCACCCGGACGTGTTCGATGCGCTCGTGGTCGGTGTGCCCGACGAACGCTTCGGTCAGCACGTCGCCGCGGTCGTGCAGGCTCGCGAGGGGTCGCGCCCGACCCTGGCCGAACTCGACACCTTTGTGCGCAGCGAGATCGCCGGATACAAGGTGCCGCGCAGCCTGTGGCTGGTCGACGAGGTCAAGCGCTCACCCGCGGGCAAGCCCGACTACCGGTGGGCCAAGGACACCACCGAGGAGCGTGCGGCCGACGAGGTGCACGCGAATCATGTTGGAGCGAAGTAGATGAGGACTCGACCGTGAAGACAGAATTGAGCGAAAGATTCGGGGTCGAATACCCGATCTTCGTCTTCACCCCGTCGGAGAAGGTGGCCGCGGCGGTGACCCGGGCCGGCGGTCTGGGTGTGCTGGGCTGCGTGCGGTTCAACGATCCCGACGAGTTGGACAACGTGCTGTCCTGGATGGACGCCAACACCGACGGCAAGCCGTACGGCGTCGACGTGGTGATGCCCAGCAAGATCCCCACCGAGGGCAGCGCCGTCGACATCGACAAGCTGATTCCGCAGGCGCATCGGGACTTCGTCGCGAAAACCCTTGCTGATCTTGGTGTTCCGCCGCTCCCCGAGGAGGGCGAGCACAACACCGGTGTGCTGGGCTGGCTGCATTCGGTGGCGCGAAGCCATGTCGAGGTGGCGTTGCGCCATCCGATCAAGCTGATCGCCAACGCGCTGGGATCCCCGCCCAACGACGTCATCGAGCAGGTCCACGAGGCAGGCGTGCCGGTGGCCGCGCTGGCCGGCAGTGCGAAGCATGCACTCAGCCACGTCGCCAACGGTGTGGACATCGTGATCGCCCAGGGCCAGGAGGCCGGCGGGCACACCGGCGAGATCGGTTCGGTGGTGCTGTGGCCGGAAATCGTCGACGCCGTCGACGGCAAGGCCGCGGTGCTCGCGGCCGGCGGGATCGGCAGCGGCCGGCAGTTGGCCGCGGCGCTGGCGCTGGGTGCCCAGGGAGTGTGGATGGGCTCGGCGTTCCTCACCGCGGCCGAATACGACCTGGGTGTGCGTCGCGAGTCGGGTGCCTCGGTGATCCAGGAGGCGTTGCTGAACGCCACGTCCGCCGACACCGTGCGTCGAAAGATCTACTCCGGCAAGCCCGCCCGAATCCTGAAGAGCCGCTGGACCGACGCCTGGGACGCACCGGACGCCCCCGAGGCATTGCCGATGCCGCTGCAGAACATCCTGGTCGGCGAGGCGCATCAGCGGATGAGCCTGTCCGATGACCCGACCGCGGTCGCGATGCCGGTGGGCCAGATCGTGGGCCGGATGAACGAGATCCGGCCGGCCGCCGACATCATCGCCGAGCTGGTCAGCGGTTTCGAGGCGGCGACCAAGCGCCTGGACGGTATCGCCGGAAGCTGAGTCTGCGCTCAGCGCACCGAGCCTGCGTCCAGATCGCGATCACTCACGACTTCGCGATCTGCACGCAGGCTCGATGTCGTTGGGATGGGTATGGTCGAGCTGGTGAACGTAGCGGACGCCCTGGCGGCGAACCGGGCCAACTGGGACGACCGGGCCGATGTGCATGTCCGGTCCGAGATGTATGACGTGGCAGGGTTTCTCGCCGATCCCACCGACATTTCCTGGGTGGTGCGGAACGACCTCGAGGTGCTCGCGCCGCACCTGCCGGAAACGGGCGTCAAAGACCGGTCACTGCTGCACCTGCAGTGCCACATCGGCACCGACACCATCTCCTGGGCGCGTCTGGGTGCCCGCGACGTGCACGGCGTCGACCTTTCGCCGAATTCGCTGCGGCACGCGGCCCGGATCGCCGAGGCCGATGGTCGTGACGTCACCTGGGTCGAGGGCGATGCGCGCTTCGCGTCGACGTTGATCCAGCGCCGCTTCGAGATCGTGGTGACCAGTACCGGAACCATCGTGTGGTTGCCCGAGCTGGTCAACTGGGCGCGGTCGATCCATGACCTGCTCGAGCCGGGCGGGGTGTTCATGATCCGCGACGACCATCCGATCCTGAGCGCCCTGGACTATGAGCCGTGGGACATCACCGACGACTACCTCAGTGGTGGGGGAGCCCGAACCTACGACGACGACGGGACGTACACCGAAGACTCGGCAGGGCAGATCCAACATGTGCGCAACCACGAGTGGCGCCACGATCTGTCCGAAGTCGTGACGTCGTTGCTGCAAGCCGGGCTCGTCATCGAGGCCCTGGCCGAACTGCCTTACATGGACTGGCAGGCTTTCCCGGCTCTCGTGCCCTGCCCTCAGGGCTGGGCGCTACCGCCCGGGGCGCCGCGGATTCCGCTGAACTTCGCGGTCGTCGCGCGGCGTCCCGAATAGCAGTTCTAGCGGCCGGGCAGCTTCTGCAGTGCCCTGATCATCGGGGTGAGCGCCTTCTGCCAGACGGTCTGCGAGATCCCCAGCGGCGGATCGAGATTGATCACCCGGGCCGTGGAGACGGTCTGAGACTCGGTGTACTTGAGGATCCCGTCGGCGCCATGGCGCCGCCCGACGCCGGAGGCCTTCATGCCACCCATGGGGGCCGCGGTGCTGCCGAACGCCAGGGCGTAGCCCTCGTCGACGTTGACCGTGCCGGAATTGACCCGGGCCGCGATCGCCTCGCCCTCGGACTTCGATCCAGCCCACACGCTGGCGTTCAGGCCGTACTCGGTGTCGTTGGCCTTCTCGACGGCCTCGTCGACCGAATCGACCGGGTAGATCGACACCAGCGGACCGAATGTCTCGTTGCGCGCGCATTCCATCTCGTCGGTGACGCCGGTCAGCACGGTCGGCTCGAAGAACAGCGGGCCGATGTCGGGGCGCGCGTGGCCGCCGGCAACCACCTTGGCGCCCTTGGCTTTTGCATCGTCAACATGGCCGGACACGGTCTTGATCTGGTCTTCGGAGATCAGACTGCCCATGTCGGCGGTGAAGTCGTAGGCCGCCGAGAGGTTCATGTTGCGCACCTGCTCGGCGAACTTGGCGGTGAACTCGTCGGCGACGTCCTTCTCGACGTAGATCCGCTCGATCGAGATGCACAGCTGACCGGCATTGGAGAAACAGGCGCGGGTGGCGGCCTTGGCGGCGACCTTGAGGTTGGCGCCCTTGGTGACGATCATCGGGTTCTTGCCGCCGAGCTCGGCAGAGAAGCCGATCAGCCGGCGGCCGCATTGCTCTGCCAGCGCCCGCCCGGTGGCCGTCGAACCGGTGAACATCATGTAGTCGCAGTTCTCGACGATCGCGGTGCCGACCACCGAACCCGGCCCCGGCACCACGGCGAACAGATCACGCGGCAGGCCGGCCTGATACAGCAGCTCGGCGTTGGCGAGCGTGCAGTACGGGGTCTGGCTGTCGGGCTTGACCACCACCGCGTTGCCGGCCAGCAGGGCCGGGATGGAATCCGAGATCGACAGGGTCATCGGGTAGTTCCACGGCGAGATGACGCCGATGACGCCCTTGGGGTGATGGTTGACCACGGTCTTGACGAACCCGGGCAGCAGACCCTGGACCCGCTTGGTCGAGAGCAACCGGGCCGCCTCGCGGGCGTAGTAGCCCGCGTTGAGGATCATGTCGACGATCTCTTCCTGCGCGGCCGACCTGGCCTTGCCGGTCTCGGCCTGAGCCACGTCCATCAGGAAGTCACGATTCTCGGCGAGCAGCGCGCCGAAGCGCTTGATGATGGCGGCGCGTTCCTTGACCGGACGCTTGGCCCACTGTGCCTGCGCGGCCCGGGCTTTGGCGAAGGCTGTGGTGACATCGTCGGCGGTGCCGACCGGGATGGTGGTCAGTTCCTTGCCGGTGAAGACCTCGTCGATCGGCTTGGACTGCCGGGCTCCGACGTCGTCGATGGCGACGAGCGCGCGCAGGCGGGCGAAGTCAGCGGCGGACGGAGCAGGCATCGGGGACTCCCTACTGGCAAGTAACTAACAGTCAGGCTCAACCTACTCGGTACCGGCAGTCCGACAAAGGCACACCTTGTCCGATCTGTTCACGACTGCGGGCGGTCCAGCATCCTAACCTGCAGGTATGGCGTTGAACCTGAACTCGGCGGTCATCGAGATCGTCACCAGAGACCTGCCACGAGCCCTGGATTTCTACCGGCTGCTGGGCCTGGCGGTTCCCGAACCGGACGGGCCGCACGTCGAGGTGGCATTGCCCGGCGGAAACCGGCTCGCCTTCGACACCGAGGAGGTGATCGCCGGGATGCACCCCGGCTGGACACCTCCAACCGCGCCCGGACGGGTGGCCCTGGCTTTCGGGGTTGATGCACCCGCCGACGTCGACGCGCTCTATGCGCGGCTCACCGGCGCGGGGTACCTCGGAACGCTCGAGCCGTTCGACGCGCCGTGGGGGCAGCGCTACGCGACCGTCGAGGACCCCGACGGGACCTCGGTGGACCTGTTCGCCGCACTGGATGACTGACGTAGTTGGTGTAATCCGACGCCGGCCAGCGCGCGGACCTCGCGGTACAGATGGGGCTGGTCGGAATAGCCGGCCCGCGCTGCGGCCGCGCTTGAGCTCGCGCCGGTGCCGAGCAGCCCGACCGCGCGACGGAACCGGAGGACGCGGCGCAGCGTCGCCGGCCCGTATCCGTAGACCGCGGCGCACTGCCGCTGCAGCGTTCGGCTCGACCATCCGGCGTACCGCGCTGTCGCAGTGACCGATTCGCCGGCTGCCAGCCGGCGCGTGACGTCACGAAGCATCGGCAGGGGCCACGGCGCGGTCTCGGTGCGGGGCTGCTTCGATGCCAGCGCTTCGGTGAGCTCGTCGAGTGAACGGCCCTCCTCGATCCGGCAGAGTTCGCGTAGATCGACCCGCGTATTGCGCAGCTCGTCGGCTGGGGCGCCCAGTAGCCGCGGCAGGACTCCGGGACGAAACCGCAATCCCTGCACCGGATCCCGACTGCCTGCCGCGATGAACGCCATGGTGTCGGGTCCGGCGACGATGATCGTGTCGTCCATCTGGATCAGGTCCATGCAGCCGTCGGGCAGAACCCGGCCGGGTTCTGCCGGCCCGGTGCGCACCCACCGGCATTCGACGAGCTCGCTCAGGCGTGGCGGCGGATCGTGTTCGCGGTAGCCCACGTCAACGACGCTACCCGTGCCGCCATGCGGTTGAATCGGGGAATGACCGGCCGGCCACGCGACACATCGATCGACGAGCGCGTGCTCGCGGTCACCCGCGAGTTGCTGGTCGAAGTGGGCTGGGACGACCTGAGCGTCCGGTTGGTGGCGGTACGGTCCGGGGTGGGCAGGTCCAGCCTGAACCGGCGCTGGGCGTCGAAGGCCGAGCTGGTGCTGCACGCGATCCTCGGCGAATCACCCGACATGTCACCGTTTTCCGGCACCGACCTGGCGGGCTGGATCGACTGGGTGGTGCGTGGCAGTCATCAGCTGTTCAGTCGCCCGGACGTGAGCGAGGCCGTGCCGGGGCTGCTGCTGGCCCTGAGGGAGAACGCCGCGTTGCGAAAAGCGTTGTGGGACGGGTTCAGCGGACCTGCGATCGAGATGTTCGCCGCCAGGGGATACGGAACCGAATCGGACGCGAAGGCTGTGCTTTCCATGGCGGCCGGGGCGGCGTTGTTCACGACCACGGTGGCGACCGACGACGATTCGCCCGAACTGCAGGAGCACCTGGTGCGCCTGCTCAGCCATGCCCTCGGGGTGTCACCGGCCGAATGACGCCAGCATGGCGGCCTGAGGTGAACGCCAGGCCTCGATATCGAGGTCGGTGAGCGTGCTCTTGTCGTCGGTCGGGGTGGCAGCGGTCAGCAGCGTCGCTGCCTCGTAGCTGATACCGTCACCGAGTGGCAGTACCCCACCGACCAAATCGGACAACCAGCCGATACCGCGGAACAGTCCGCCCGGCACCGGAATCCGGCGGATCCTGTGTCCTCGGCCCTGCTCGAGCACATCGATCATCTCGTTGAACGACACCATCACACCGCCGCAGACATAACGTCTGGGGCCGAGCCCCGACACCATCAGCCGCTCGTGGACGAGCGCGACGTCGCGCACGTCGATCATCTGCATGCCACCGGTCATCCGCGGTGCCACACCAGCCTTGGCGATCGGTGCCCAGCCGCGCTCGGTGACCCCGGCGGCGGTGAAGAACGCCGGGCCCACCACGCTCGACGGGTAGGTGACCACGACCGGGGCGCCGTCGTCCTGCAACCGTCGGGCCACCCGATCGGCATAGGCCTTGGTCTGGGCGTAGGGGCTGCGGCCCGGCGCGGGTGGGGTGTCGGCGGAGATCACCCCGTTGGGTGGTGGGAACAGTGAGCTGTAGCTGCTGACCGAGACGATGGGGTCGAGCCCGGCCTCGACGGCGCGATTCAGCACGGCCTCGGTCGCGTGCGCGTTGATCTCCCACATCAGCTTTTCGCGCCGGCGATCGGTCCCGACGATGCCTGCCGCGTGGATCAGGGCGTCGCAGCCTGTGAGCAGCTTCCCGACGGTTTCCCCGTCGCGGATATCGCCCTCCAGCACCGACATTTCGCCCATGGCGGCTAGGTGTCCGATCACCTCGTCGTCGCCGCAGCCCGGTGCGACCAGTAGGCGGATCCGATGCCCGGCGGCCAGCAGGCCCCGAACGGTGTGGGCCCCGAGATAGCCGGTGCCTCCGGTCACTGCGATGTGCATGATCCGTCTCCCGTTTGCCTGCTACGTTGTTTCGATGCCAATGGTATCGAAACCGTTCACGCCGATGCAGCTGGGGCCGTTGACCCTCAAGAACAGGTTCATCAAGGCCGCGACGTTCGAGGGAGTCATGCCGCGTGGCCAGGTCACCGATGACCTGATCGACTTCCACACCGAGGTGGCCCGCGGCGGCGCGGCGATGACCACGGTTGCCTACTGCGCGATCTCGCCGGGTGGCCGGGTGCATCGCGACACCGTCATCCTCAACACCGACGCGGTGCCTGCGCTGGGGCGACTGACCGACGCGGTGCACCGAGAAGGCGCACTGGTCTGCGCCCAGATCGGACACGCTGGTTTGGTCGCCAACACGCTGTCCAACCGCACACCCTCGCTCGCGCCGAGCACCAGGATCAGTGCGCCGGCAATGGGACTGGTGAAGGCGGCCACAACGGAACAGCTCGACACCGTGGTCGACCAATTCGGCACGGCCGCGCGCAACGCTGTCGAGGCGGGGTTCGACGCCGTCGAGATCCACATGGGTCACGGCTACCTGCTGAGCTCGTTCTTCAGCCCCGGCCTCAACAAACGCCACGACATCTACGGCGGCAGCACCGCCGGACGCGCAGAACTGGCCCGCCGCGTCGCCGAGCGGGTCCGCGGCGAGGTCGGCCATTCCGTCGCGGTGACCGCGAAGTTCAACATGGATGACGGTGTGCGCCGCGGCTTCTGGCTCACCGACAGTCTGCCCACGGCGAAATTGCTGCAGGCCGACGGTCATCTGGACGCCCTGCAACTGACCGGTGGCAGCTCGCTGCAGAACCCGATGTACTACTTCCGGGGCGAGGTCCCGATCGACGAGTTCATCGCCTGCCAGCCGAAGGCGGTGGGGCTGGGTCTACGGGTACTCGGCTCGAGGCTGTTCAAGACCTATCCCTTCGAAGAGGCGTACTTCCTGCCGCTGGCTCGGCAGTTCCGCGCGGCACTGACCATGCCGTTGATCCTGCTGGGCGGCGTCAACGAGCTGGCCACCGTGCAGGCGGCCGTGGACGAGGGATTCGAGTTCGTCGCCATGGGTCGGGCACTGCTGCGAGATCCAGCCCTGGTCAACAGGTTTGCCGAGGGCTCGGCGACCGCGGGACTGTGTGTGCACTGCCAGAAATGCATGCCGACGGTGTACATCGGCGGCACCCGCTGCGTGGTGCGTGGCTAGCGGGAGATCGGCCAGACCGGGTCGGCGCAGTCGGTGCCCTCGGCCGTCAACTGCCGCTTGATCACCTTGAACGTCTCGGTGCGTGGCAGCGCATCGCCGATCCGCACATACGACGGCCACTGTTTGGGGCCCAGATCGGACTGCTCGGCCAGGAAGGCGCTGAACTTCTGCGGGTCGAACGGCGTGCCTGCCGTCAGCACCAGCGCAGCCATCACCTGATCACCCACATCGGGGTCGGGGATCGGATACACCGCCACCTCGGCGACATCGGGGTAGCGCAACAGGATTCGTTCGATCGGCGCGGTTCCCAGGTTCTCGCCGTCCACCCGCATCCAGTCGCCGAGCCGTCCGGCGAAGTGCGCATACCCGTCCTCGTCGAGGTAGGCCAGATCGCCCGTGTGGTAGACGCCGCCGGCCATGCGGTCCGCTTCGGCCTCGGGATCGTTGTAGTAGCCGCGGAACCAACCCGCGCCGGTCGGGTTCACCAACTCGCCGACCACCCCGGGCGGGCACGGTTCACCCGTGTCCACATCCACGATCGCCACCTGGTCGGTGAGTGGGCCCAGGGCGCCCTCGGGGGTGTCGGGCGTGCGGGCGATCGCGACACCGCCCTCGCTGGAGCCGAACCCGTCGACCACCGTCACGCCGAACCGCTCGGCGAACCGGCTCAGGTCCCGCGGCGCGCCCTCGTTGCCGTAGAGGATCCGCAACGGATTGTCCGCGTCGTCCGGCGCAGGTTCGGTGGCCAGGATGTAGGACAGCGGCTTGCCGACGTAGTTGGCATAGGTGGCACCGAAGCGCCGGATGTCCGGCATGAAACCGGATGCGGAGAACTTGCGCCGCAACGCAATCGACGCACCGGCCGCGGCGGCGACGGCCCAGCCCGCCATGATCGCGTTGGAGTGGAACAGCGGCATCGAGAGGTACACGGTGTCGGCCGGACCAAGCCCGAAGCGGACGGCCAGCATCCGGCCCGGGAACGCCACCTTGTCGTGGGTGACCCGTACCGCCTTGGGATCCCCGCTGGTTCCCGAGGTGAAGATGAGCATGAAAAGGTCGTCGGCCGACAGATCGGCGAACGTCACCGGGGTGTCCCGATACGACGCGAGTTCGGCTGCCCAGTCTTCGGATTCGACGTCGATGAAATCCACTCCGGTCGGGACCGCGTCCGGATTGTCGGCCAGGACGAGCTGACAATCGGCCTTGGCGATGTCGCGGGCCAGCGCGTCGCCGCGGCGGGTCTGGTTGAGCCCGACGGGGACCAGCCCGTCCAGGCCCGCGGCCACCAGCAGGCTGGAGAAAAACGTGGTGTTGCCGAGCAGTGCCCCGACATGCGGGGGTTTGGAGGGGTCCAACCGGGCCCGCAGCGCCGCGGCCAGTTGTGCACCGGCGGCGATGTGGTCGGCCCAGCTGACGAACGAATCCTCTTGGTAGAGGCCACGGTCGGTGACCTGTGCCAGCGGGACCAGCAGCTCGGTGACCGTCGGGCCTGCGGTTGGACCTCCCATCCCTAGACCGGCGTGTCCGCGAGTTCGCGGCCGATGCGCAGCAACTGCCCGGTCGCCCCGCCGAGGTTGAACTCGGTCTGCTTGGCGGCCAGGAAGTACCGGTGCACCGGGTGGTCCATGTCGATACCGACACCGCCGTGCACGTGCACCGCGGTATGCGCGACGCGGTGGCCCGCCTCGGCCGCCCAGAACGCCGCACTGGCGACATCGATGTCGGCGGGCAGATCCTCGGACAGCCGCCACGCCGCCTGGGTCAGTGTCAGGCGCAGGCCCTTCACGTCGATGTAGCCGTCGGCCAGCCGTGACGAGACAGCTTGGAAGCTGCCGATCGGCCGGTCGAACTGCTCGCGCTCGCGGGCGTACTCGGAGGTGAGCTCCAGCGCGCGTTCCAGCACGCCGAGTTGGAACGCGGTGCGGGCCAACGCCGCATGCGTGGTCAGCCAATCGGCGACCTCGGCACCGCCGACGACGCGCGCGGCGTCCACCGTGGTGCCCTCGAGCTCCAGCAGGGCCACGCTGCCCTTGCCGGTGGTGCTGAGCAGGCTGACCGTCACACCGGGATCATCCCCGGACACCAGAAAAACGCTGACTCCGGAATCGGTTTCGGCCGGAACCAGGAACGCGTCGGCGATCGGCCCGTAGTGCACCTGGGTGCGGGTACCGGTGAGTTTGTATCCGGCGTCGTCAGCTTGAGCCTGTACCGGTCCCTGGCCCATTTCGCCGTCCAGGGCGACAGTGAGGATCTTGTTGCCGGACACCGCGGGCGCGGCCCACTGGGTGCGCAGTTCCTCGGATCCGAACGCGGCCAGCGCGCCCGCGCCCAGTACCACCGAGTCCACGTAGGGCACGGCAGCCAGCTGGCGGCCGAGCGCCGTCAGCACGGCGGTCTGCTCGAGCACGCCGAGACCACCGCCGCCCACCGATTCGGGAGCCGCCGCCGACAGCACATCGGCCTCGACCAGCTTGGCCCACAGATTGGCGTCGAACCGCTGCTCGAGCCCGTCGAGCTCACGCTGACGTTCGGGTGTGCACACCGATTCGGTGATCGTGCGCACCAGGCCACCCAGGTCGGTGGCCTCTTCGGTCGTCTTGAAATCCATTGGTGTGCCGTCCTTACCGGTTGACCCTGGGCAGGCCCAAAGCGACCATGCCGATGATGTCACGCTGAATCTCGTTGGTGCCGCCGCCGAAGGTCAGGATCAGCGCCGACCGGTGGAACCGCTCGATGCGGCCACGCAGGAGCGCGCCCTTGCTGTCCGGGCGCAGCGTCGCCGCCGTGCCCAGCACCTCCATCAGCAGGCGGTAGGCCTCGGTGGCCAGCTCGGTGCCGTACACCTTCGCCGCCGACGCATCCGCCGGAGAAGGAGCCTCGTCCTGGGCAGAGGCCAGCTCCCAGTTGATCAGCTTGAGCACCTCTGCCTTGGCGTGCACCCGGGCCAGGTTGAGCTGCACCCACTCCGAGTCGATGACCCGCTTGCCGTGCACGTCCTTGGTGTTCTGGGCCCACTCGCGGACCCCGTCCAGCGCGACGTAGATCGGCTGCGAAGAAACGAGAGCCACCCGCTCATGATTGAGCTGATTGGTCACCAGCTTCCAGCCGGCGTTCTCCTCGCCGACCAGGTTGGTGACGGGGATGCGCACGTCCTGGTAGTAGGTGGCGCTGGTATCCACACCCGACATGGTGTGCACCGGGGTCCAGGAGAAGCCCTCGGCCGTCGTCGGCATGATCAGCATCGAGATGCCGCGGTGCTTCTTGGCCTCGGGATTGGTGCGCACCGCGAGCCAGACGTAGTCGGCGTAGGCGATCAGCGACGTCCACATCTTCTGGCCGTTGACCACGTAGTCGTCACCGTCGCGGACGGCCGTGGTGCGCAGTGCCGCCAGGTCGGTGCCCGCGCCGGGCTCGGAGTAGCCGATGGAGAAGTGCAGCTCACCCGCGGCGATCTTGGGCAGGAAGAACTTCTTCTGCTCCTCGGTGCCGAAGTGCATGATCGTCGGCGCGACGCTGTTGATCGTCAGGAACGGCACCGGCGCACCGGCGATCGCGGCCTCGTCGGTGAAGATCAGCGACTCCATGGGCGTACGCGCCTGGCCGCCGTACTCCTCGGGCCAGTTCAGCGTCAGCCAGCCGTCCTTGCCCATCTGCGCGACGGTCTCGCGGTAGATGTTGCCGCGTCCCATCTCGCCTTCGGACGAGCTGAGTGCCTCAACCCGTTCGGGTGTCATCAACTTGGAGAAGTACGCGCGCAACTCGCGGCGCAGCTCCTCCTGCTCGGGGGTGTAACCGATCCGCATTGCGCTGCATCCTCACTGCTTGATAGACCTGCGTTCTCACCTGGTTGTAACACGTTCTAGTCTTAGGATCCAGGCCGGTGCCTGACCGGTATCCGTCAGGTGTGGTCGTATTCTGTGGCTGCACGCACGCAGCCCCGTGTGCGCACACGTCGTGAGGAGGTCGCCATGCGAGTAGAAGTTGACCGTGACCGCTGTGAAGGTAATGCGGTCTGCGTGGGTATTGCCCCCGATTTGTTCGATCTTGACGACGACGACTATGCCGTGGTCAAGTCCGATCCGGTGCCTGCCGACCAGGAGGATCTGGCCGAGCAGTCCATCGCCGAATGCCCCCGTGCAGCCCTGATCCGAAAAGACTAGAGGTATTCATAAATGACCGACGACGCTCAGATCGATCTGTCCGGAAAAGTGGCCGTGGTCACCGGCGCTGCAGCGGGCCTGGGCCGCGCCGAAGCCATCGGCCTGGCCAAGGCCGGGGCGACCGTGGTGGTCAACGACATGGCCGCCGCGCTGGAGGGCTCTGACGTCCTCGACGAGATCGCTGCCGCCGGCGCCAAGGGCGTCGCGGTAGCCGGAGACATCAGTGCGCGTTCGACAGCCGATGAGCTGGTCGCGACCGCCGACGGGCTGGGTGGCCTGGGCATCGTCGTCAACAACGCGGGCATCACCCGCGACCGGATCCTGTTCAACATGAGCGACGAGGAGTGGGACGCGGTCATCGCCGTGCACCTGCGCGGCCACTTCCTGCTGACCCGCAATGCCGCCGTCTACTGGCGCAACAAGGCCAAGGCGGGGGACGGGACGGTCTACGGCCGGATCATCAACACGTCGTCGGAGGCCGGGCTGTCGGGCCCGGTCGGCCAGCCCAACTACGGCGCCGCCAAGGCGGGCATCACTGCACTGACCGTGTCGGCCGCCCGGGCCCTGGAACGCTTCGGCGTGCGGGCCAACGCGATCGCGCCGCGGGCCCGCACCGCCATGACCGCAGGCGTCTTCGGCGACGCGCCCGACGGGGCCGAAGGGCAGATCGACCCGCTGTCGACCGACCATGTCGTCACGCTGGTACGTTTCCTGGCCGCTCCGGCCTCCGAAGCTGTGAACGCTCAGCTGTTCATCGTCTATGGTCCAACTGTCACGTTGGTCGCGCCGCCCACCGCCGAGAAGCACTTCACTGCAGACTCCGACGCCTGGAACGCCGCAGACCTCAGCGGGACACTGCACGACTACTTTGCTGATCGTGACCGGACGCGTGGATTCTCGGCCACCGAGCTGATGGCTTCACGAGACTGACAGTCTCGTTGGAGGTCGCTCAACGCAACTGAAACGTGTTTCAGTTGATAGTCGGCCTAACATGTCCTGAGCTGGGAAAACCGCTGTTGAAGCTAATATTTTGAATTCTTTGACAGTGCGAACATGTTCTAGTTAATATGATCCGGCTCACTAAGAGCGCACTAAGACCAAGGGGTGGGAGGGCAGCCACGACATGTGGCCGTCAATTTTTCGCTAACGCGAGTTTCCGCAAAATTTCCCCATCCGAAGTACCCCGAGAACGGAGCCCAGGTTGATCGAACAGCTTGCGGTTCCGGCCCGGGCCGTGGGCGGCTTCGTCGAGATGTCCTTGGACACCTTCGCCAAGATGTTCCGTCGACCGTTCCAGTTCAAAGAGTTCCTGGATCAAACCTGGATGATCGCCCGGGTCTCGCTCGTGCCGACCCTGCTGGTCGCCATCCCGTTCACGGTTCTGGTCGCGTTCACGCTCAACATTCTTCTTCGCGAGATCGGTGCGGCCGATCTGTCCGGCGCCGGCACCGCCTTCGGCACCATCACCCAGCTCGGCCCCGTCGTGACGGTGCTGGTGGTGGCCGGTGCAGGTGCCACCGCGATCTGCGCCGACCTCGGCGCCCGCACCATTCGCGAGGAGATCGACGCGATGCGGGTGCTGGGCATCGATCCGATCCAGCGCCTGGTGGTGCCCCGTGTGCTCGCGTCGATGTTCGTGGCGCTGCTGCTCAACGGTCTGGTGTGTGCGATCGGCATCGCAGGCGGCTACGCCTTCTCGGTATTTCTCCAGGGCGTGAACCCCGGAGCTTTCATCAACGGACTGACCGTGCTGACCGGGCTCGGCGAGCTCGTGCTGGCCGAGATCAAGGCACTGCTGTTCGGCGTGGTGGCCGGCCTGGTCGGCTGCTACCGCGGGTTGACCGTCAAAGGAGGCCCGAAGGGTGTCGGTAACGCAGTGAACGAAACGGTGGTCTACGCCTTCATCTGCCTGTTCGTGATCAACGTGATCATGACGGCTATCGGGGTGAGAGTGCTGGTGCGTTGATGAGCGCTTGCGCGAAGAACCTAGATCTGATGAGCGCTTGCGCGAAGAAGAGACAACAATGAGCTATGACGCCACCCTCCGCTTCCGGCGGCTGTTCCGGGGCGTGCCCAAGACCGTCGACAACATCGGCGAGCAGGCACTGTTCTACGGCGAGACGATGCGGTACCTGCCCAACGCGGTCAACCGCTACCGCAAGGAGACCATCCGCCTGGTAGCCGAGATGACCATGGGCGCAGGCGCGTTGGTGATGATCGGTGGCACCGTCGGTGTCGCGGCCTTCCTCACCCTGGCCTCGGGCGGTGTCATCGCGGTTCAGGGCTACTCGTCGCTGGGCAACATCGGCATCGAGGCCCTGACCGGCTTCCTCTCGGCATTCCTCAACGTGCGCATCGTGGCACCTGTGATCGCCGGCATCGCCCTGGCCGCCACGATCGGCGCAGGCGCCACCGCCCAGCTCGGCGCGATGCGGGTGGCCGAGGAGATCGACGCCGTCGAAGCGATGGCGGTCCACGCGGTGTCCTATCTGGTCTCCACCCGGTTGCTGGCCGGGCTGATCGCGATCGTTCCGCTGTACTCGCTGTCGGTACTCGCCGCATTCTTCGCAGCGCGGTTCACCACTGTGTTCATCAACGGGCAGTCGGCCGGCCTGTACGACCACTACTTCAACACCTTCCTGATACCCAGCGACCTGCTGTGGTCGTTCCTCCAGGCGATCGTGATGGCCATCGCGGTGATGCTGGTGCACACCTATTACGGCTACAACGCCTCCGGCGGGCCGGTCGGCGTGGGTATCGCGGTCGGTCAGGCCGTGCGCACCTCCCTGATCGTGGTCGTCACGATCACCCTGTTCATCTCCCTGGCCGTCTACGGCGCGTCCGGCAACTTCAATCTCTCCGGGTAGGCGGCGATGTCAGACGCAACCTCCAAGCACCGCAGGCATGTGAGGATCGCGGCCGCGATCCTGGCGGCGATCGTGGCCGCCGCCGTGGTGTTCACCTACCTGTCCTACACAGCGGCATTCACGCCGACCGACACCGTCAGCCTGACTGCGCCGCGGGCGGGCCTGGTGATGGAGCGCGACGCTAAGGTGAAGTACCGCGGCATCCAGATCGGCAAGGTCTCCGAGATCGCGTACGCCGGCCACGAGGCGAAGCTGACGCTGTCCATCAAGCGCGGCGAGATGCGCTACATCCCGTCCAACGCCACCGTGCGGATCGCCGGCAACACGATCTTCGGCGCCAAGTCGGTGGAGTTCCTGGCGCCGGACAAGCCGGAGGGCTCGCTTCGGCCGGGCAGCACGGTGGCCGCCAAGGACGTGCAGCTGGAGGTCAACACCCTTTTCCAGACGCTGTCGGATGTGCTCAACAAGATCGACCCGGTCAGCCTGAACGCCACGCTGTCAGCACTCGGTGAGGGCCTGCGGGGCCACGGCGACGATGCGGGTGCGGCCTTGTCGGGCTTGAATTCCTACCTGCAGCAACTGAACCCGAAGTTGCCGACGCTGCAGGAGGACTTCGCCAAGGCCGCGGTGGTCGCCAACATCTACGGCGACGCCGGCCCCGACCTGGCCCGGATCATCGACAACGTGCCCGCGCTGAACAAGACCATCGTGGATGAGAAGACCAACCTCAACGCCACGCTGCTGTCGGCGACCGGGTTGGCCAACAACGGCACCGCCACTCTGGAGCCCGCGGCCGACGACTACATCGCGGCGATCCAGCGGTTGCGTGCACCGCTGAAGGTGGCCGGAGATTATTCGCCGGAATTCGGCTGTCTCCTGCGCGGTGTGTCCATCGGTGTCGACCGGTTCGCCCCGATCATCGGCGGTATCCGGCCCGGCCTGTACGTCAACTCCAACTTCCTGCCCGGGTCCCCGGCGTACACCTATCCGGAGAGCCTGCCGATGGTGAACGCCTCCGGCGGGCCGAACTGCCGCGGACTTCCCGACGTGCCCACCAAGCAGTTCGGCGGCAGCTGGTACCGCGCCCCGTTCGTGGTCACCGACAACGCGTACGTGCCGTTCCAGCCGAACACCGAGGTGCAGTTCGACGCGCCGGCGACCCTGCAGTTCCTGTTCAACGGTGCTTTCGCAGAAAGGGACCGATTCTGATGGCGACCGGCGCAGGTACTGACCGGACCATGCTCAAGGTCGGCATCTTCACTGTGGCGATGCTGTTGGTGGCGGCCATGCTGGTGGTGGTCTTCGGCGAGTTCCGCTTCGCCTCGGCCAACAGCTACCACGCCACGTTCAGCGAGGCGTCGCGGCTGAAGGCCGGGCAGGACGTCCGCATCGCCGGCGTTCCGGTGGGCAAGGTCCACGACGTGAAGCTGAACGACGACAACACCGTCGACGTCGCGTTCGACGTCAACAAGCGGTACCAGCTCTACACCTCGAGCCAGGCCAAGGTGCGCTACCTGAACCTCGTAGGTGATCGTTTCCTGGAAATCACCTCGGGCCCAGGGGAACTGCGCAAGCTGGCGCCCGGCGGGACGATCCCGGCACAGAACACCCAGCCGGCCCTGGACCTCGACGCGCTGCTGGGCGGATTGCGGCCCGTGCTCAAGGGTCTGGACGGCGCGAAGGTAAACGAGATCTCCAACGCGGTGATCGAGATGCTTCAGGGCCAGGGCGGCGCGTTGGCGAACATGCTGACCAGCACGAGCGCCTTCACCCAGAACCTGGCCGCCCGCGATCAGCTCATCGGCGACGTCATCACCAACCTCAACACCGTGCTGAGCACGGTGGACGAGAAGGGCTCGCAGTTCGACACCAGCGTCGACGAGTTGCAGAAGCTGATCACCGGTCTGTCCGAGGGACGCGATCCGATCGCCGGCGCGATCGCACCCCTGGCCTCGGCCGAGAACGATCTGACCGACATGCTGGAGAAGTCCCGCCGCCCGCTGCAGGGGGTCATCGAGAATGCCCGGCCGCTGGCGCAGCGCATGGACGAGCGGAAGGGCGACATCAACAAGGTCATTGAGCCGCTGGCCGAGAACTACCTGCGGCTCAACGCACTCGGTGCCTATGGCTCGTTCTTCAACATCTTCTACTGCTCGGTTCGGTTGAAGGTCAACGGACCGGCAGGCAGCGACATCCTGATTCCGTTCGGCGGTCCGCCGGACCCATCCAAGGGGAGGTGTGCGCCGACCAATGGCTAGTTCGCGCGAGTCGAATCCCGTGCGCACCGGGATCCTCGGCATCTTTGTGGTGGCATGCCTGGTGCTGGTGTCATTCGGTTACACCGGCCTGCCGTTCTTCCCGCAGGGCAAGCAGTTCGAGGCCTACTTCAGCGATGCCGGTGGGATCTCTCCGGGCAACGACGTCAACATCTCGGGCATCACGGTCGGGAAGGTCACCGACATCGCCTTGGCCGGTGACTCGGCCAAGGTCAAATTCACCGTGGACCGCAACATCAAAGTCGGCGATCAGTCGCTGGTGGCGATCAAGACCGATACGGTGCTCGGCCAGAAGTCGCTTTCGGTGACCCCGAAGGGTGTAGGTACGTCGACGGTTATCCCCTTGGGACGCACCACGACTCCGTACACGCTGAACACTGCGCTGCAGGACCTCGGGCAGAACGTCAGCGAGTTGGACAAGCCGAAGTTCGAGCAGGCGCTGCAGACACTGACCGACACGTTGCGCGACGCCACCCCGCAGTTGCGCGGTGCCCTGGACGGCGTCACGAATCTGTCCCGCACCATCAACAAGCGGGACGAGGCCCTGGAGGGGCTGTTGACCCACGCCAAGCGGGTGTCGGATCTCCTGGCCAACCGCGCCGGGCAGGTCAACCAGCTGCTGAACGACGGCAATCAGCTGTTCGCCGCGCTCGATGAGCGCCGGCAGGCGCTGAGTAACCTGATCGCCGGCATCGACGATGTGTCGCACCAGCTTTCGGGATTCGTGGCGGACAACCGCAAGGAATTCAAACCGGCGCTGGAGAAGCTCAATCTGGTGATGGACAACCTGCTGGAACGGCGCGAGCACATCGGTGAGGCGCTCAAGCGGTTGCCGGGATATGCCACCGCGCTCGGCGAGGTGGTCGGTAACGGCCCCGGCTTCAACATCAACCTGTACGGCCTGCCGCCGGCAGCGATGTCCGAGGTACTGCTGGACACCTACTTCCAGCCGGGCAAACTGCCCGACAGCCTGTCCGATATGTTGCGCGGCTACATTTCCGAGCGAGTGATCGTTAGGCCGAAATCGCCATGACCCAACAGAACCCGGCATCCGGCCGCAACCGGTGGATGCGTATCGCACTGGCCGTGGTGCTGCTGGCGGTCCTGGCCGTCGGCGTCTACCAGGTGTGGCCGTCACGCACCGGCCCCAAGCTCACCGCGTACTTCACCAACGCCGTCGGGTTGTACCCGGGCGACGAGGTGCGGATCGTCGGCGTGCCGGTGGGCACGATCGACTCCATCGAACCGCGGCCCTCGGATGTCAAGATCGAAATGACCCTGGACCGCGGCGTCAAGGTGCCCGCGGACGCGAAGGCGCTGATCCTGTCGCCGAACCTGGTGTCGGCCAGATTCATTCAGTTGACCCCCGCCTACACGGAAGGCGACGTGATCGCCGACGGCGCGTCGATCGGACTCGACCGCACCGGAGTGCCCGTCGAATGGGACGAGGTCAAGGAGCAACTCACCCAGCTCAGTTCGCAACTCGGACCGCAGGCCAACTCGGTGCAGGGCCCGATCGCGGCGTTCGTCGACCAGGCCGCGACCACGTTCGACGGCAACGGCGACTCGTTCCGCAATGCGCTGCGTGAGTTGTCCCAAACCGCAGGCCGGTTGGGTGATTCGCGGACCGATCTGTTCGGCACGGTGAAGAACCTGCAGATCCTGGTCGACGCGCTGTCCAACAGCAACGAACAGATCGTGCAGTTCACCAATCACGTGGCGTCGGTGTCGCAGGTGCTGGCCGACAGCTCCAGCGGGCTCGACCAGACACTGGGCACGCTCAATCAGGCACTCGGCGACGTCCGCGGATTCCTGAACGAGAACAACGAGGCGCTGATCGCCCAGGTGGGCAAGCTGGCCGACTTCACCCAGATTCTCACCGACCACAGTGACGACATCGAGCAGATCCTCCACGTCACGCCCAACGGCCTGGCGAACTTCTACAACATCTACAACCCGGCGCAGGGCACCGTCGGTGGTCTGTTGTCGCTGCCCAACTTTGCCAACCCGGTGCAGTTCCTGTGCGGTGGCAACTTCGACACCGGCTCGACCCCGGACAACTACAAACGCGCCGAGATCTGCCGGCAGCGAATGGGTCCGGTCCTGCGCCGCATCACGATGAACTACCCACCGGTGTTGTTCCATCCGGTCAACACCATCACCGCCTACAAGGGCCAGATCCAGTACGACACCCCCGAAACCGAAGCGAAGTCGGAGACGCCGGTGCCTTACCTGCAGTGGCAGAACGCACCCGGCGTCACGCCGCCGCAGATCCCGCCGGACGCGACGCTGAGCTCGTTGATCCTGCCGCCGGATGCACCCGCGCCGGCACCTGGAACCGGAGTCGGGCCCGCGCCAGGACCTGCGCCCGCGCCGGGGCCCGTGGCCGCGCCTGCACCCGCTGAGGCTGGTGCCGGCGGATGATGAGGGGTAAAGCATTGAGGGGTAAGGCATCCCGCATCGGCAGTCGCACCCTGGCGATCGGCAGTGGCGCCATGCTGCTGGCCGGCTGCCAGTTCGGCGGTCTCAACTCGCTGAACATGCCCGGTACCGCCGGGCACGGGTCCGGCTCCTACACCGTCACGGTGCAGTTGCCCGACGTGGCGACCCTGCCGCAGAACTCGCCGGTGATGGTCGACGACGTCACCGTCGGCAGCGTGTCGGGTGTGGATGCGGTCCAGCGCCAGGACGGCACCTTCTATGCGGCGCTGCAACTGTCGTTGAACGGTGACGTGAAGCTCCCGGCGAATGCCGTTGCGCGCGTTGCCCAGACCTCGCTACTCGGCTCCCAGCACATCGAGCTGTCCGAACCTGTCGATCAACCGGCCGAGGGGCGACTGGCCCAGGGTTCCAACATCTCGCTGTCCCAGACCGACCGTTATCCGACCACCGAGGAAGTCCTCTCCTCGCTGGGCATGGTGGTCAACAAGGGCAATCTCGGTGCGTTGCAAGACATCACCGATGAGGCCTACGCGGCCGTCGCCGGCCGGGCCGGAACCTTCGCCGATCTGATTCCGCGGCTGGCCGAGCTGACCGCGTCACTGGACCGGCAGACCAACGACATCATCGCGGCCGCGGACGGGCTGAACCGGTTCGCGTCGATCCTGGCCCGCAGCCAGGACAGCCTGGGCCGCACACTCGACACCCTGCCCGGCGCGCTCAAGGTGCTCAACGACAACCGGTCCAACATCGTCGACGCGTTCACCGCGCTGCGCAGCTTCGCCCAGGTCGGCTCGCGGATCCTGTCGCAGACCAAGGACGATTTTGCGGCCGATCTCAAGGATCTCTATCCGGTGATCAAGGCGTTCAACGACAACGCCGACGACTTCATCAAGGACCTGGAGTTCCTGCCGACCTTCCCGTTCCACTACAAGTATCTGCGCCAGGCGGTGCGAGGCGACTACCTGAACGTTTACGTCACCTTCGACCTGACCCTGCGGCGGTTCGGTGAGTCGATCTTCACGACCGGAGCCTTCGACCCGAACATGCAGCACCTCAACGAGGTGATCAATCCGCCGGACTTCCTGACCGGGGCGATGGCCAACTTGTCCGGCCAGGCGGCCGATCCGTTCAAGATCCCGGCCGGAACTGCGACCCAGCACGAGGAGAAGCCGTAGATGATCGACCGGCTCACCCGTATGCAGCTGATGATCTTCGGGGTCGTCACCATCCTCACCGTGGGTGCCATCTCGCTGTTCTATCTGCACCTGCCCGCTGCGGTGGGTATCGGCACCTACCACGTCAACGCCAACTTCCTGGCCGGTGGCGGGATCTACCAGAACGCCAACGTCACCTACCGTGGCGTCACGGTCGGCCGGGTGGATTCCGTAGGCCTGGCACCCGACGGCGTGGTCGCCAAGATGCAGCTCAACAGCAACACGGCGATACCCGACAACGTCATCGCCACGGTCAAGAGTGTCTCGGCCGTCGGCGAGCAGTACATCGACCTGATCCCGCCGGAGTCACCGTCGACCAACAAGCTGCGCAACGGCGCCACCATCGAGCAGGACAACACCCGGGTCGGCCAGGACATCGCAGGGATGCTGCACGAAGCCGACACACTGGTCAGCAGTATCGGCAACAGCCGGCTGCAGGATCTGCTGCGTGAGACGTTCAAGGCGTTCAACGGGTCGGGGCCCGAACTCGCCCGGTTGATCCAATCCTCACGTCTGCTGATCGACGAGGCCAACGCCAACTACGGCGAGACCACTCAGCTGATCGACCAGGCCGGGCCGTTCCTGGAAGCCCAGATGCGTAGCGGCGACAACATCCGCTCGCTGGCCGACGGGCTGGCCCGGTTCACCGGTGAGGTGAACAAGGCCGATCCGCAGCTGCGCGCCACCCTCAAGACCGTTCCGGGCACCACCGAGGCGGCCAACACCGCATTCAGCGGTATCCGGCCGACCTTCCCGGTGCTGGCGGCGAACCTGGCGAACTTCGGCCGCATCGGGGTGATCTACAGCAAGTCCCTGGAGCAGGCGCTGGTGATCTTCCCGGCACTGATGGCGGCGCTGAGCACGGTCGCCGGCGGGGCACCTGCCGACGAGGGCGCCAAGCTGGACTTCAAGATCGACCTCGGGGACGCGCCGCCCTGCTTGACCGGGTTCGTCCCGCCGACCCAGATCCGATCTCCGGCCGACGAGACGCTGCGTGAGCTGCCGTCCGATCTGTACTGCAAGACCGCACAGAACGACCCGGCGGTGGTGCGTGGTGCGCGCAACTACCCGTGCATGGAGTTCCCCGGAAAGCGGGCGCCCACCATCCAGCTGTGCCGCGATCCCAAGGGCTATGTGCCGGTGGGCAGCAACCCGTGGCGCGGCCCGCCGGTTCCGTACGGCACGCCGATCGAGGACGGGCGTAACATCCTGCCGCCCAACAAGTTCCCGAATATCCCGCCGCAGGTGGATCCGGATCCGGGCCCGCCCGTCGTGCAGTTGCCACCCGGGGTCGAACCCGGCCCGGGCCCCGCGCCGCACGCGCCGTTCCCGCTGCCGGTGCCGCCGAACAAGCCGGGCACACCGCCTCCGCCGTGGCCGTACTTCGCACCGCCGGACCAGATCGTGCCGCCGTACGGCCGGACGCCTCCCGGGGCTCCGGAAGCCCCGGCTCCGGCGCCGGCTCCGGAAGCGCCGTTGCCGGCCGAGGCACCACCTCTGGCCAGCGCACCGATGACGGGCACCTACGATCAGCACAGTGGGGTCTTCGCCGACGCCGACGGAGGCACCGGCGTGTACGCAGCCGGCGCCGACAAACTGGCGCCAGCGGAGACCTGGGTAGACCTGATGTTGGATCCAAGGCAGGCTTGATGATCGAAGAAACCGCCTCGAATACGAGGCCGGTCCGTAGGCGCGCGTCAAGGGCGGCCGGCCCGACCGGGGCCGGGACGGCAGGCGAGGTGACCCAGACCGTGCCTTTGGTGGAGCCTTCCACCAAGGCGGCGGCCAGGGCCTCGCAGCCGACACCGCTCAAGGCGCCGCCCCGTCGGCGCGCCCACCGCACCCTGGTGGCCCTGGTGGCAGCACTGACTTTGGGTCTGGGGACCGCTGCGCTGGGTGCGCTGGCCTATGTCATGCGCGATCAGCAACATGCGGTCGATGCCCTGCAGGCCCGCGACGAGAGCTTCGTCGACACCGGCAAGCAGACCGTGATCAACATGTTCAGCTACACCCAGGACACGATCGACGAAAGCGTCAACCGCTTCATCGACGGCACCAGCGGCCCCCTGCGCGACATGATGAGCCAGGGCAACAACGCCGACAACCTCAAGGCGTTGTTCCGCGACACCAACGCCAGCTCGGAGGCTGTGATCAACGGCGCGGCGCTGGAGAAGGTCGACGAGATCGCCCGGAATGCCTCGGTACTGGTGGCGGTGCGTGTCACGGTCACCGACGTGGACGGCGTCAATTCGCCGACTCGCCCGTACCGGCTGCGGGTGATCGTGCACGAGGACGACGACGGGCACATGACCGGATACGACCTCAAGTACCCCGACGGCGGAAACTGATGCGCTCTAAACTCACTGCCCTCCTGATCGGCCTGTTGACGGCGGCCTTCGTCGGGTTGGCCGCCGTAGGTGGCTCGCTGTACTGGAACCGCGTGGCGCAGCAGGGTCAGGAGACGGCCAGGACCGAACTCCCTGCGCTGGCCGCCGAACAGATCCCGAAAGTGTTCGGTTACGACTATCAGACCGTCGAGCGCAGCCTGATGGAGACGTACCCGCTGCTCGCCCCGGACTTCCGGCAGCAGTTCGAGAAGGACGCCACCGCCAAGGTGATCCCCGAGGCACGCAAGCGTCAGCTGGTGGTGCAGATCAGCGTCGTCGGCATCGGTGTCATGACGGCGCAGCGTGATTCGGGGTCCGTCATGGTGTACATGAACCGCACCGTGACCGACCAGTCCCGCCAACCGCTCTATGACGGCAGCCGACTGAAGGTCGATTACCGCAAGATCGGCGGGAACTGGCTGATCAACGCGATCAACCCGATCTAGTCACCTGACCCGAAGCGGGCCGGCGCTCAAGGAATTCGCGCGCCGGCCGGCGCTCAGGCTGAATTCGCGCTTCCGAGCGCGGCTAAAAACGCGCGCGCCCAACGGTCCACATCATGCGCCAGCACCTGGCGGCGCAGCGCACGCATCCGGCGCCTGCCCTCCTCGGGGCTCTGCTCCAGCGCCGCCTCGATGGCATCCTTGACGCCTTCGAGATCGTGCGGGTTGGTCAGGTAGGCCTGACGCAGCTCGGCCGCCGCCCCGGTGAACTCCGACAGCACCAACGCGCCGCCGAGGTCACTGCGGCACGCCACGTACTCCTTGGCCACCAGGTTCATGCCGTCGCGTAGCGGGGTGACCAGCATGACGTCGGCTGCGACGAAGAACGCGATGAGCTCATCGCGTGGCACCGGCCGGTGCAGGTAGTGCACCAGCGGATGCCCCACCTCACCGTATTCACCGTTGATGTGGCCGACCTGCCGCTCGATGTCCTCGCGCATCGCGATATAGCTCTCGACCCGCTCGCGGCTCGGTGTGGCCAGCTGGATCAGAACGGTGTCGTCGCGTTTGATCCGGTCCTCTTCGAGCAGTTCGGTGAAGGCTCGCAGCCGGACGTCGATGCCCTTGGTGTAGTCGAGCCGGTCGACGCCGAGCAGGATCTTGCGCGGATTGCCGAGCTCAGCGCGAATCTGCCGGGCGCGTTGGCGCACCGATCGGTTGCGGGCCTTGGCGTCCAGATCAGCCGAATCTATCGAGATGGGGAAAGCGCCGACCTTGACCGTGCGGAACCCGTAGGAGACCTCACCGAAGCGCGAGCGGACCCCGATCGATGCGCGTGAGGTATTGGCGCCGACGAGGCGGCGGGCCAGGACCAGGAAGTTCTGTGCGCCCCCTGCCAGGTGGAATCCGACCAGGTCGGCTCCGAGCAGGCCCTCGACGATCTCGGTGCGCCACGGCATCTGCATGAACAGTTCAACGGGCGGGAACGGGATGTGGAGGAAGAAGCCGATGGTGAGGTCGGGACGCAGCATGCGCAGCATCTTGGGGACGAGCTGCAGCTGATAATCCTGGATCCAGACCGTCGCGCCGTGGGCCGCTGCCCGGGCCGTGGCCTCGGCGAAACGCCGGTTCACGTCGACGTAGCTGTCCCACCACTTGCGGTGGTACACGGGCTTGACGATGAGGTCGTGGTAGAGCGGCCACAGGGTGGCGTTCGAGAACCCCTCGTAGTAATCCGCGACGTCCTGCGCGGACAGCTCCACCGGGTAGAGCTGCAGGTCCTCCTCGACGATCGGCTCCTCGCCGCTGTCGGGGACACCCGCCCAGCCGATCCACGCGCCGCGGCGTTTACGCAGCAGCGGCTCCAGCGCGGTGACAAGGCCGCCGGGACTGCGCTTCCAGGTCGTGCTGCCATCCGGCAACCGCTCCATGTCGATGGGCAGCCGGTTGGCGACCACGACGAAGTCGGAGTTACCGGAGGCGGCCGGCGGGCCGGCCTCCGGACTCATTACGCCTCGGTCTTCGAGGGCCCAATGCCGAGCATCGACAGGAACATGCGGCACTCGTCGGCGTCGGTGGCGTAGGTCGCTACGACGCGGCGAGCCTGGCTGGCGGTGCTGTCGGCGAGGGGTTCGACGTCGTCGATGTCGGCGGTATCAGTTTTCGCAGGCATGACATAACTGTAGGCGACCCGGAGAGCCCGGGTCGCCGCATGCCATCAGCCGATGGAACCGTGCACGGTCGGGCTGCTGCCGACGGTCGACTCCGGCACCGGCTGGGGTCCCTCGGACTGCTGCTCTTCGGCCAGGCCGATGCATTCGCCGGTGTTGGCGCCGGTGCACGGGATGGAGCCGCCGCCACCGGGCTCGTTCACGGCCGGCAGGTTGGGGTTGCCCGCGATGCTGCTGAAGTTGCCGGGGGAGTTCGGCACGGTGTGCGGGACGCACATGTTGGTGTAGAGGTCTTCCTCTTCGCCTGTCGGGCAGGCGATCGCCGGGCCGGCGGACACGGGTACGGAGAACGCGGCGATCGCCGGGGCGGCGGCCGCAGCGACTGCAAATCCGCCGGCAAAGATCAGACGTCGCATCGAGATCGGGAAGGTCGCCATCGTCACGCTTTCTCTAGTTATTCGATTGTTCGTTGCAGGGATTCTAAGGAAGCTGGGAAAAATCTGCACTGCTTCTATGCGGTAGCTGGCAACCCTCGGAAGTGCTAAGGGCTGGCGCTGATGGTCGAGCGCGGAATGGGTTGCGGTCCCTCGGCCTCGTCTTCCTCGGCCAGGCCGATGCACTCGCCGGCGTTGTGACCGGTGCACGGGATGGCGCCGCCTCCGCCGGGCAGGTCCACCGCAGGCATGTCCGGATTGCCGGGGATGCCGCTGAACGGGGACGGTGAATTCGGCACCAGGTACGGGGTGCAGGTCGTCGTGTAGACGTCCTCCTCCTCGCCGGAGGTGCAGGTTGCTTGTGCGACCGGCGCGCCGAGCCACAGGAGCAGCGCACAGCCGACGCCGGACAGTACGGCGGGCACGACAACTGATTTCACCTCAGCAGTCTAGGACTGCTGAGGGTTTACTGTGCGGTGTCTGGAGCCGTGCTGTGTCAGCCGATGGAACCGTGCACGGTCGGGCTGCTGCCGACCGTCGACTGCGGAACTGGCTGGGGTCCCTCGGACTGCTGCTCTTCGGCCAGGCCGATGCACTCACCCGAGTTCGCGCCGGTGCACGGGATGGCGCCGCCCCCGCCGGGCATGTTCACGGCAGGCAGGTTGGGGTTGCCTGCGACGCTGCTGAAGTTGCCGGGGGAGTTCGGCACGATGTCGGGTACGCACACGTTGGTGAACGTGTCCTCGGTTTCGCCGTTGGGGCACGAGGCCAGCGACTGGGAGGGCGTCGACAGCACCGTCAGGGCAGGGGCCGCGGCGATGGCTGCGGCGATGCCGGCCGCGACGACGAAACGGCGGGGGCCGGCCGGGAAGCCGGACGGGAAGATAGCCATTGGCGTGCTTTCTCTTCAGGGCCTGAAAAGGTTTGCTGGTTACCCGGCCTCGGTGATCCGACCACGGTGATCCGTGAAGTCGTCCTGCGTTGGATATTTTACGCTCTACAAGGGGAAATGGCTGTCACTGCGATTGTGGTGCAGTCATGCCGAACCACGTGCTGTGAAGCTGCTGAGCGGTAGCTGTGATCCCGGTGTGAGCCGGGTTACGTGATACACGTAATGTGCAGTTCGTAACTTACTTACCTTGACTAAGAGGTGGTCCGATATGGCCGATCCCGATGAGGCAACGCCTCAGGTCGAATACGAGACACTCGATGACGGGCGCATCGCCAGGATCTGGCTGAACCGTCCGAATGCGCAGAACGCCCAGTCGCGGACCCTGCTGGTGCAACTCGACGAGGCATTCGGCCGGGCCGAGGCCGACGATGCAGTCCGTGTGGTGATCCTGGCCGCGCGTGGCAAGAACTTCTCGGCCGGCCATGACCTCGGTTCCGAAGAGGCGTTGGCCGAGCGCGCGCCCGGGCCGACTCAGCACCCGACGTTCCGATCCCACGGTGCCACCGCCGCCGGCGTCACTGAGCGAACCTACCTGCAGGAGTGGCACTTCTACTTCGAGAACACCCGGCGGTGGCGTGATCTGCGCAAGATCACCATCGCCCAGGTGCAGGGCAACGCGATCTCGGCGGCACTGATGCTGATCTGGGCCTGCGACCTGATCGTGGCCGCCGACGACGCCAAGTTCAGCGACGTCGTCGGGGTTCGTATGGGGATGCCGGGCGTCGAGTACTACGCCCACCCGTGGGAGTTCGGCGCCCGCAAGGCCAAAGAGCTACTGCTGACCGGTGATTCGATCGACGCCGATGAGGCGTACCGGTTGGGCATGGTGTCCAAGGTCTTCGCGCGCGACGAACTCGAAGACAAGACACTGGAATTCGCGCGTCGCATCGCCGAGCGGCCGACGATGGCGGCCCTGTTGGTCAAGGACTCCGTCAACGCGGCCAGCGACGCGATGGGCTTCACCGAGGCGCTGCGTCATGCGTTCCACATTCACGAGCTGGGGCATGCGCACTGGGCGTCGGTGAACGAGAACCGCTGGCCGGTGGGAATGCCGCCCGATGTTCCCGACTGGCGGACCTTGGGGGCCCCGAAACCGGCCCGGCGAGATACACCATAAGGATGACGCAAATGGAACTGTCGTTGAAGGATCGCACGTACCTGGTCACCGGAGGCGGCAGCGGAATCGGCAAGGGTGCCGCGGCGGCCATCGTCGCCGCCGGTGGCAACGCCCTGTTGATCGGGCGCAATGCCGACAAGCTGAGTGCGGCTGCGGACGAATTGAGCGCAGGAGTCGCTGGTGGTGAGGTGCGCTACGAACCCGCCGATGTCACCAACGAGGACGAGGTCCGCCGTGCGGTCGACGCCGCCACTGCCTGGCACGGCCGACTGCACGGTGTGGTGCACAGTGCCGGTGGGTCGCTGACCATCGGTCCGATCACCCAGATCGATTCCGAATTGTGGCGCCAGACCGTCGATCTGAACGTCAACGGGACGATGTACCTGATCAAGCACGCGGGTCGGGAAATGGTCCGCGGCGGTGGCGGGTCGTTCGTCGGCATCTCGTCGATCGCGTCGACCAACACCCACCGCTGGTTCGGTGCTTACGGTGTGAGCAAGGCGGCGTTCGACCATCTGATCAAGCTGGCCGCCGACGAACTCGGACCGTCCTCGGTGCGGTTCAACAGCATCCGGCCCGGTTTGACCCGCACCGAGATGGTCGGCCCGGTTTTCGAGCTGCCGGCCGCCAGTGAGGACTACAAGGCCTGCACGCCGATGCCGCGGTTCGGTGAGGTCGAGGACATCGCCAACCTGGCGGCATTCCTGCTCAGCGACGCCGCGGGCTGGATCACCGGTCAGTCCATCGGTGTCGACGGTGGGCACAGCCTGCGCCGCGGACCCGACATCTCGGCGATGCTGGAGCCGCTGTACGGCGCCGACGGCCTGCGCGGGGTCGTTGCCGAGTAGCGAGTCAGGCCGGAGGTTTTCCTCCGGCCTCCCACGCGCTCAGCGCGCCCACTGCGGACCAGTCGAGCTCGCCGCCGCCGGTGGCCAGCAGGGTCAGGAAGCGATCGCGCAACAAGCTCGCGACGGGCAGGGGCACCTGTAGTTCCTCGCCCGCACTCAGTGCGAGTTTGACGTCCTTGAGTCCGAGTGGGGCGGCGAAACCGGCCGGGCTGAACTCCTCGCGTGCCAGCAACCCGCCATAGGTGCGGTACACCGGCGCATCGAACAGCGTCGATGTCAGCAACTCCAGATATTGCTGTTTGTCCACTCCGGCCTTGCCCACCAGTGCCATTGCCTCACCGAGGGATTCGATCACCGAGGCGATGAGGAAGTTGCCGCTGATCTTCACCAGGTTCGCGGCGCGGGGTTCCTCGCCCAGCACAAAAGTGCGTTGCCCGATCGCATCGAAGATCGGCGACACCGTCTCGACGGTGGCCGGGGCGCCCGCCGCCACCACGTACAACTTGGCAGCTGCGGCGGCCTCCGGACGTCCGAACACCGGCGCAGCGACGAAACCCTGCCCGGCATCGGCATGGGCCGCGGTGAGACGGTCGGCCAGGGCGACACTGACGGTCGACGACGAGACGTGAACGGCGCCGCCGGGCAGGTGGGCAAGGATGCCGCTGTCGCCGAACGTGACGGCCTCCACCGCGGCGTCGTTGGAAAGCATGGTGAGGACGACGTCGCCATGACACGCATCCGCCACCGATGCCGCGGGCACTGCCCCCTGGGCAGCCAACGCGGTCACCTTGTCGGGGGAGCGGTTGTACACCGTGACCTCGTGCCCGGCGGTGAGGAGGTTCGCGGCCATGGCCGAGCCCATGTTGCCCAGCCCGATGAATCCGATCTTCATGTCTCCACTCTTACCGGCTGACCGGTGAGTTTGGGGACCGGGAGGGGCATGAGGTTCCCGACGGAAATGCTCCGGATGGGCGGAGCGCCTGTCCTACAGCAGGCAGAAGGCGCACGTCACGTCGGTGCAGAGCGCCAAGGCCGCTGAGACCAGGGCCCGGCGTATCGCGAAAGTTATTGCTGACCTAGAGGCTTGAGCTCGGAGCGGTCCTCGGCGTGGCCGCAAACCCGGTGGACGGCGTTGACGATCCCCTGGTAGCCGGTGCACCGGCAGAAGTTGCCCGACAGTCCCTCGCGGATCTCCTCATCGGTGGGGTCCGGGTTGTCGCGCAGGAGCGCGGTGATCGACGTGACGAATCCCGGTGTGCAGAAGCCACACTGGAGGCCGTGGCACTCCTTGAGGGCGGACTGCACCGGGGACAGCTCGCCGTCCGGGCCGGCGATGCCCTCGACCGTCGTCACGTCCTGGCCGTCGACCTGTACCGCGAACACCAGGCACGATCGGACCGCCTGGCCGTCCAACAGGACCGTGCAGGCACCGCATGCGCCGTGCTCGCAGCCGAGGTGGGTGCCGGTGAGGCCGCAGTTGTCGCGGAGGAAATCGGCGAGGGTCACCCGGGGCTCGACCACCCCCTGGTAATCACGCCCGTTGACCGAAACCGCGACCGGCAGTTCATGCATTGAGGGCCTCCTCGGCGTGGGTGGTTGCCTGGGTCCAGGCTCTGGACACCATGGCCGCGCCGACCCGGGCCCGGTATGACGCGGAGCCCTGCAGATCGGAAGGAATGTCGGTGAGCTCGGACATCGCCAGCCGGCCGATCTCGTCGGCACTGATGCCACCGATCGGGGTGCCGATCAGGGCCGTTTCGGCCGGGACGGCCCGCAGCGGTGTGGAGCCGAGTCCGAGCAGGCCGATGCCGCAGCGGGTGATCCGGTCGTCCTCGTCGAGATCGAACCTGACGACCGCGCCGGCTATCGCGAAATCGCCATGGCGACGGGCGAATTCGGCAATCCCGAAGCCACTGCGACCCGACGCCACCGGGAAACGCACCGCGGTCAGGATCTCGTCGGTGGCCAGTGCGGTCTCCCACAGGCCGGTGAAGAACTCCGCGGCTGGGATCTGGCGGACGCCGCGTGCCGAGGTGGCCTCGATGGTCGCGTCGAGTGCCAGTGCGACCGCCGCGTACTCGGCAGCGGGATCGGCATGCGCGATCGCGCCGCCAAGCGTGCCGCGGCTGCGGATCTGGAAGTGCCCGATGTGCGGCGTGGCCAGGGTCAGTAGCGGCACCGAGTCGGCGATCTCGTCGTCGAGTCCGACCATGGCGTGCGGGGTGGCCGCACCGATCCGAACCTCGTTGCCGTGCAGTGTGATGTCGTTGAGTTCCGGCACTCGCGAGATGTCGATCAGGTTCTCGAAGTGCGTCAGGCGCATGGCCAGCATGGGTACCAGGCTCTGGCCGCCGGCGAGGATCTTGGCGTCCTCGCCGAACTCACCGAGCATGGCCACTGCCTCGGTGACGGTGGCGGGCCGGTGATAGGCAAACGGGGCGGGCTTCATGACACCAACCGGAGCAGCGCTGCGTGCAGATCTTCGGTGCTCAGCCCGGTGCTCTTGCGCTTGGTGCGGCCGGCCCGGCCGACCAGGAACCCCAGCACGCCTGCGGCCGCGACCGCCCCGATGGCCGGAGCGAAGCGCTTGGCCATCGGTACCGCCATCACCTTGGCCAGAGCGAGCGCATTGATCGGGGCGGCCTCCTGTGGTGCCTGCGCGGATGTTGCTCCGGCAGAGCTGGTTTCGTCCGAGGGGGTAGCCCCACCGAGTAGTTCGGCTTCGAGGCTCTTCGCGAACTGGTCGATCAGGCTGCCTGCCACATCGGCGAGCACGCCGCGGCCGAACTGGGCGGCCTTGCCGGAGATGGCCAGGTCGGTGGTGACCACCACGAGGGTGGAGTCGGCGCCCTCGTCCTTCAGTTGGGCGGTCACGATGGCCGAGGCGGTGCCGTTGCCGCGGGTCTCCTTGCCGTTGGCCTTGAGCACCACCCGCTGCGCTGCTGCGTCTTTTTCCTGGAAGGTGGCATCACCCTTGTAGGACACCGTGATCGGACCGACCTTGACCTTGACCGCACCCGTGAAATCGTCTCCGTCGACGCTCAGGAGGGTGGCACCGGGCAGGCAGGGGGCGACGCGTTCGACGTCGGTCAGCACCTCCCAGGTTTTCGCCGCCGGTACCGCGACCCGGAATTCGTTGTTGAGCTCCACGATCAGTGATCCCTTCCTGATGGTTTCTGCGAGCCGAGTTCCTGTGCCTGCTCGATCGCTTCGACGATGGCTGCCGGGGTGGCAGGCAAGGTGGTCAAGGTGACGCCGAGCGGGGCCAAGGCGTCGTTGACGGCGTTGATCACCGCGGGGGTCGAGCCGATGGCACCGCCCTCGCCTGCTCCCTTGTAGCCGCCCACGCCGGGGCCGGGGATCTCGACGTGGCCGTACTCGATCGTCGGGACCTCGGTGGCGGTGGGCAGCAGATAGTCGACAAAGGTTGAGGACAACGGGTTTCCGGCGTCGTCATAGGACAACTTCTCCAGCAGTGCCCCGCCGATGCCCTGGACGGTGCCGCCGGCGATCTGGCCCTCGACCACGTTGGGGTTGATCATCGGGCCGACGTCCTCGCTGACGATGTAGCGGGTCAGGGTGACGTGGCCGGTGACGACATCGACCTCGCAGGTGCAGGCGTGGGTGGCGTTCGCCCAGTGGATCGGGGCGGTCGGTGGCGCGGTGTAGCGGGCGGTGGCCTCGAGGTTCGCCGACATGCCCGGCGGCAGCATCTGCGGCTCGTAGTGCGCGCGGTAGGCCAGATCGGCGAAGCTCACGCTCTTTTCGGGATCGTTGCGCGCGACGGCCCGCGACCCGCCGAGCTCGATCTCGGCTTCGGAGACCTCCAGCCTGGCGGCGGCCATCGCCACCAGCTGGTTGCGCAGGATCGTGCCGGCCTCGTTGACCGCCCCGGCCGTCATCGGGGCGCTGCGGCTGCCTTGGGTGCCCGCGCCGTACGGCGTCACCGCGGTGTCGCCCTGGATGGTGGCGACATCGTCGATGTCGGCGCCGAGTGCGTCGGCGGTGAGCTGAATAACGGTGGTTTCCAAGCTGTTTCCGGTGGACCCGCCGTTGACGTAGACGTTGATCTTGCCGGTCGGCTCCATCCGGATGGTGCAGCCCTCGCTGGCCAGGTGCCCGGTGGCCGCGCCGGTGGGCTCGATGTAGGCCGAGAAGCCCAGCCCGAGGTACCTGCCCTGGGCCAGTGCCTCGGCCTGCTCCTTGCGGAACCCTTCGTGGTCGAGGATCTTGACCGCCTGCTCGAACGTCTCGATGGGGGCGACGTGGTCATACGGCATACCGTTGGGGTTGAAATACGGCATCTCGTCGCGGCGGAGCAGGTTCTTGCGCCGCAGCTCCACCGGATCCATGTCCATCTTGCGCGCGGCAATGTCGAGAAGTATTTCGCGGGTGAGGGTTTCGTACTGCCACGGGCCGCGGTAGGCGTGCAGGCCGGCGGTGTTGGAGAACACCGTCTTGTAGTTGAAGCTCGCTTTCGGTACCCGGTAAGGGCCAGGGAAGAACATGCCGATGGCCGCGGTGGTCAGCACCGGGTACGGGGTCGGGTAGGAGCCGACGTCCTGGACGAAGTCGATGTCGGCGGCCAGGATGGCGCCGTCGTCGTCGAACGCCATGCGCACGTCGCCGTCGACGTGGCGGGACTGACCCGCCGACATCAGGTTCTCGCGGCGGTCTTCGATCCACTTGAGCGCGGTGCGTACCTTGCGCGCGGCCAGCATGATGCACATGTCCTCGCGCATCGGGACGACCTTCTGGCCGAACCCGCCGCCGGTGTCGCGCATGATGACCCGCACATGCTGGGCCGGGATGCCGAGCAGACGGGCCGCGAAAGCCCGCAACTCGTGCGGGGTCTGGGTGGAGGCCCAGATGGTCAGCTCGCCCGTCGCCTGCGCCCATTCGGTGACCATGCCGCGGCATTCGATCGGCACCGGCACGTGCATCTGCTGGTAGATGTGCTCCTTCACCACATGTGCGGCGGCGCCGAAGACCTCCTCGTCCGGGGGCATGCCGGCCATGCCGCCGGCATTGTTGTCCGGGAAGGCCTCATGGACGGACACGTCGGAGGTCAGCGCCTGGCGGAAGTCGGCGATTGCGGGCAGCGGTTCGTAGTCGACGTCGACCAGATCCACGGCGTCCTCGGCGATGTAGCGGCTTTCGGCGATGACCAGGGCCACCGGATCGCCGACGAACTTCACCTCACCCTCGGCCAGCGGTGGCCTCGGGGTGTCCGGGACGTCCTTGCCCGCGACGGCGTGCCAGGCCTCTTTGACCTCGGGATTCAGATCGGCGGCGGTGAGCACCGCGTGCACACCGGGCAGGGCCAGGGCCGCGGTGGCATCGATGGCGGTGAACTTTGCGTGCGCGTAGGGGCTGCGGACGAAGCAGGCGTGCAGCATGCCGGGGCGCGTGATGTCATCGACGTACGTGCCGCGTCCGGTGAGCAGGCGGGTGTCCTCCACCCGTTCGACCCGTCTGCCGGCATAGCGGGTTGCGACGGTCTCCGGTACGGCTGACGCCATAGGATCGCTCCATTCCGTCGGTTACTTCTGCGCGTAAGTAAAAGGCCGCCGGAGGGCTCCGGGGCCGGATCAAGAGTGCGATTATCGTACATCGGAAAGCGACATGGCTGAAGAAGAGAGTGTCATTTCCGCTCGAAACTAGGGTAGGCGGCTACTCACGACACCGTGTCCGAACCGCGCGAATCTGTATTCGATCGGACAACGGAGGTGGGATGACGATGACCACACAAACTCTGGTTCTGGAACCCTTGAAAGACGCTTCCACCTTCGATGACGTGGTGCGCAATCTGGACCTCGTCATCGACTGGTCGATCCGGGCGGACAGCACGATCGGCTACTTCGCCGCCTTGTACAAACGGGGCACGATCGCCATCCAGCGCGCAGCCCGCGCCGGCGAGTTCACCGATGCGCAGTGGATCGAGCAACTCGACTGCGTGTTCGCGAGGCGGTACTTCGACGCGTTGAACGCCTTTTTCCATCCGCGCTCCCACGACCCGGAGGCGCTGACCCTGCCGTGGGAGATCGCGTTCCTCAACCAACACAACCGCAAAGCGTCGATGCTGCAGCACATGGTCGCCAGCCTGAACGCCCACATCTGCTTCGACCTGGGAATCGCGGTGGTCGACCTCGCCGCGAACCGGCTGCCCGACATCCACGCCGATTTCGAACACGTCAACGAGTTGGTGTCCCTTCAGACGCCGGACATGCTCGACATCGTCCAACGCCGGTCGCCGGGGGTGCGGTGGCTGCGCTGGGCGATCCCCAAGGAAGACCTGTTCATCAAGGACACTCTGACCAAGTTCCGGGAGGGGGCTTGGAACTTCGCGACCAGTCTGGCCGTCTATCCGGAGGCTGCGCACGAGAAACGGGTCCACCAGCTCGCGTGGGCGGCCGGCCTGGGCGCCTTCTATCTGGAGCCGCCGGCGAAATGGCCGCCGATCGCGCTCCTGCTGCGAAGCATCACCACAGGTGAGAACCAAGACGTCGCCGGCAACCTGTGCGCACTTGCCGGCATCACCGAGCAGCCGCACATGTCGGCGCAGTCCAGCGTGCGAAATCTCAGGCGGAGCCACCCAGCACCGCGAGCAGGCCGCGTGCGAGGGCGCCGGTAGTCCCCGGTATCCCGGCCAAGTCGATCTTGATCGGCGGTGTGACGGGTCCCTGACCCAGTCGCCAGCGCAGCTTGTCCCATCGGCGGAACGGCTCCAACGCCCGCGGCTCGTGCAGCGGCCACACCGGGCACCTGGTCGCGGGCGACCCGGTGGCGTCGAGTATCCCGTTGACCGCGCGCCGCGCGGCCTCGTTGGCGGCCTCCATCGTCGCCAAGTCGGTGTAGGTGCGCACGAAATCGGCCGCCAGGAAGAAGTTGGGGAGGGCGGTCACGGCGTCCGGGCGGTCCGCCCACGAGCCCTTGGTGTTGATCAGCAAGGGCTCGTCGTTCTTCGACTTCGGCCGGTTCGGTCCGGTGCCGAACGTGATCGCCGGATCGAGAAAGAAGTCGATGACGTTGGCCTCGGTCAGGGAGCCGTCATCAATGTGGTCGGTGATCTGCTTCCACACCTCGGTACGAATCTCGTCCCGACTGCACACGTTGGCCTGGTACGGGGTGCTCCCCGGTACATCCCAGGCCGAGATGTCCACGGAGAGAATGCCTTCCACCCGGCCATCACCGCGATTCGACCAGTTGAAATTGCGCCAGAACTGCCCTTGGGAGATAGCGGTCAACGACCACTTGGAGTCGATGAAGATGGCGTGGCCGTGGACCAGGGGCTTGTCGACGTCGAGGTAGAACATCGCGCCGTTCATCCAGTCGGTCTTGAGCTTCGACAGGCCGGTGAGTCGCGGCTCGGCGGCGCAGAGCGCGGGCGTCAGCAGCAGCTCAAGGCGCTCCTTGGGCATCGCCGCCACGTAATGGTCGGCCACGATCTGCTCGGTGTGGCCGTCGACGGACATGGACACACCGGTGATCTGTTTTCCGTCACAATCGATCCCGGTGACCTCGTAGCCGTCACACAGGTTCACCCCGAGGCCGGCGAGATGGGTGAGCCACGGATCGATCCAGACGTCACTGGTCGGCCCGTCCAACACCCGGTCCATCTTCCCGTTCGGGCGTACCAGGTCGAACATCAACTGGCACAGGATCAAACCGCCGGTGCGTGCCGAGATCTCGGTGGCCTTCGCCGCCACCAGCGTGCGGGTCATCCCGTTGGCCAGAAACTTCTGAAACTGCGGCGAGCGGTTGGCCGCGCCGATGAAGTCCCACCAACTCGTCTGCTCCCACTGGCCAAAGCGACGCTCGTCGCACGAGGCCAGCAGGGTGAGCAGCCGTTCCACAAACGCCGTCATCTCCTGCGGCGGGATACCCAGTCCCACGCCCAGTTGCCAGATGGCCTTCATGGTGGCCGACAGATCGTCGAGTGCAGACGAGACCTGGGTGGCCACGATGATCTCGTTGGCGCCCATGTGCTGCGCCAGCATCATCTGCGTGGCCGTGACCAGATGGTCGGCGACGGTCTGACTGTTGTGGGGGATTCGCACCATCGTGTCCGGAACATGTCGATAAAACCCTGGAAAGAACCGGAATCCATGTTCGCCCGGCAGATCCTTGCGCCCACCGGTGGCCGTCCCGGGGAACGGCATCGACCGGGCCTTCCCGCCGAACGCTGTATGCCGCTCGTAGACGGTTACGTCGAATCCGCGGTCGGCCAGTTCATGGGCCGCGGTCAACCCGCCGACACCGCCCCCCAGCACCGCGACCTTGGTCATGACAGGATCCGTTCGGCCCGTGCCTGTTCGGGCCAGCCGGCGTTCCCGGGTAGCCGGTTCACCGCGGAGGTCAAACCTTCACGGTCCCCGTCCCCGAGCAACTCGAAAGAGTCGATCAGACAACGTAATTCGAACAACACCGCATGTTGACGCCGCGCGAAGTCCAACGCATCGGCCAGAGCGGCCCGACGCTGGTCCGGTGGCACGGTATGGGCTCGCAGCCGCATCAGTTCCGCATCGTGAAAGTGCATTCCGGTCTCCTCTGCGAGGCTCAGTGACATTTCCAGCCGTTCGCGTGCCTTGTCCGGCTGACCGGCCGCGATGAGCAATCGGCCGATGACCGCGTCGTGAAAGGTCAGATAGACGTTGAGGTGCATGAGTCGTGATCCGTCGACGCCTCTGGCGATCTTCGCGGCGGCGGCCTCCAACGTGGCGGCATCGGCGCCGGCGCGCATCGCCGCCACCGCCTTGACGGTGGCGTACTCGGTGGCGCTGACGAAGCGCCACAGGTCCAAGCCGGAATCCTCGGTGCAGCGACGCATTTCGCCGGAAAGCAAGAGCGCCTCATCGAGTTGGCCGGCCTCCAGACACACCCAGATCTCCTTGAAATAGGTATGTGCCCGGTTGAAGGCGTTCAGCGGGAAACCTAGCTGTTCACAGCGGTGGACCGAGGCGGCCAGGTCGGCCTTTGCTCCCGGCAGATCTCCGGAGATCAGATCGGAAAGAGCCAGGTAGGTGTAGGCACCCGAGATCGGATCCGTGTTGCCCCGCCAGGTGTCGTCCAGTTCGCGGGGATCCGACGGAGACGGGTCGGCGAGCGCGGTCAACAGGTGTTCCCGGGCCACCGTGAAGCTGCCCTCCAGCCAGGTGATGGAACCCATCGAGGAGGCGATCGCCCGATGGAACCATGGCCGCTGCGTCGTGATGCCTGCGGCCATGGAGTCGAGGAGTTCGTGGGCCCGGCGCAGGTCTGCCCGGGGGACGTAGTAGCTGATCAGCGCGGTCAGCGTTGCGAAGATGTCGTCCTGATGTCGTCCGTCGGCGGTCAATTGCAGGCAGCGCTCGAAGTCGGCGGGAGCATCGCCACTCATGCTTCCGTGCGCGGCCCCGATCAGAAATCCGCGCTCTAGGCGCAGTGCGATCTCGACCTCGTCGCGTTGCGGCCCGGCGGCGCACCGGTTCAGCAGCTCTAGTGCATGTGTCAGATATGCGCAGGCTTCCGACGCGGACGCGCGTCGCCGGGCCTGCACACACGCCTTCCGGTACGCGGAGACGGCGTCATGGAAACGCTGCGCACCCTCGTAATGGCGCGCCACCAGCCGCCAATCGGGCTCCACTCCCGCGGCCTGGTCAACCAGCTCGCGTGCCACCCGGGCGTGCAGGTCACGTTCCAGAGTCGGTGGCGCCAGCTCGCCGGCCACCTCGCGCAGCAGCTCGTGACGGAATCGCCAACGCTCGTCCTCGATCTGGAACACCTGCGCCTCGGCCAGCGCGGCGACCACGGTGTCGGTGTCGACGTCGGAGCCCACCACGGACCGGAGCAACGCGAGGTCACCGCTTCGCCCGATGACGGCTGCGGCCTCGACCACCGGCACCACATCTGGCCGGGTGTGAAGTCGGGCGAACAACGGTTCGTACAGCGCCTCCGGTACCTGCTCGTCGTTGGCTGCGGCATCCAGGCCGGCCACGACGTGCTCGATGTAGAACGGGATCCCATCGCATCGACTGCACACGGCGGCCTTCTGCGAATCCGTCACGGCCGGGTCCAACGCTTCGATCAGCTCGTTGCACTCGTCGGTGCTCAGCGCCGTGAGCTCGAAGAGCTTGACCGGCCAGTCCGGCCTGAGCCACTTGCCCTCGCGTCCGGTGAGCACGATCAGCCGCCGCCCGTCGGCCCCGGTGAGCAAGGCGTCGACCACATCCATGGTGGAGGGGTCGAACCAGTGCATGTCCTCGGCGATGACCAGGCCGGCAGCACCGTTCAGGCATGCCAGCAGGTATCGGAGCACGGTCGCGCCGATGAGCTCATACAGGGTGCGGCCCTCAGCGATCGCGGGTTGGTAGCCGTGTTCTGGTCCCACGCCCAGCACCGGCGCGAGAAACGGAATAGCTGCCGTGGGATCCATTGCTTGCGAACGTAATTCAGACTCCAGGAGGCGGATCCGCTCAGCGGCTTCGGTGAGCCGGTCGATGCCACAACGGCGTTCCAGCAGGCGGCGCACCGGATACAGGCCGGCGTCGACGTGTAGCGGGGAGCCCCTCAGCTCGATGACGGTTCCGCCCGATCCCGTGACCAGATCCGCAGCGACCCGGCCCAACCGGGTCTTACCGATGCCCGCTTCGCCACGGAACGCCACGCCGGCACACCTCAACGTGCCGTCTTCGGCCTGCTGCCAGGCGGACTCCAACCAGTCCCGCTCGCGGTGCCGTCCGACCAGAGCAGCGGTACGGGTCGCTACCGCGGTCGGATAGTCGGACAGCACCCGATGATGGGTCACAGGTTCGTCGACACCTTTGACCGGTGCGGCCGGGCAGGCCGCGAGTTCGAACGTGCCGCCGATCAGAGCCGCCACCGCGTCCGACACGGCGACGGTTCCCGGTGCCGCCAGCGAGGAAATGCGGGCGGCCAGGTTCGCGGCGAAACCGTAGACGTCGTCTTGCGCGGTGTCGAGGTAGACGACTCCACGGTGCACGCCCACCCGCACGTCGATGGTGACGCCGAATCTACGGATTGCCTGTTCGCTGATTCGGGCCACCGCGTGGGTGATCTCCAACCCTGCGGCGACGGCTCGTTTGACATCGTTCTCGTGGGCCTTGGGGTGGCCGAACACGGCCAGCAGTCCGTCGCCCTTGGTCGAGCTGATGTGGCCCTCATAGTGGTTGACCAGGCGGATCGCGTCCTGGCGATACCGGCCGACCAGCGTGCGGTAGGTCTCGGGTTCGACGCGCGTGGACAGCACCGTCGAGTCGACGAGATCGATGAACATCAACGTGAGGCGTCGGATTTCCCCGTGACCGTCGGAGGCGGCGAGTAGATCTTCGGCGTCCGCGTTGCCGCGGTCCACCGCCAGGACCTGCTCGGCCAGGGAGTTCGCGGCAGCGCGGTCGCCGCGATTGCAGGCACGCACAGCCCGATCGAGCAGCTCGTCGATCGATGTCTGGTTCCCGTCGAGGCTCATGTGATCCTCCTGCGCAGACGGGCAAAGCCTATCGCCGCGGTCGCTCACCTCCCAGGCAATTGACGGGATGGCTGAAATGATGCTTGAGCAGGCAATTAAGTGGATGTGGTGCAATTTGTCCGTGCGCATCGCATTCGCTGCCCTGGTTCTGCTGGCCGGTGTCCTCTGGGCCCCACCGGCGTCCGCCCGGCCCGCTGCCGAAGCCGGGCTGGTCGACGTGCGCTCGGTCGTGCCCGACGCGGTGATCGACCTGCGGTACGCAACCAGTGACAACTTCGTCGGCCGGCAGCTCTATCCAGCGGGTGCTCCCTGTCTCGTGCACGAGTCGATGGCCCCCGGCCTTGCCGCGGCGGCGGCCGCCCTGCGGCCCGACAAGCTGGTCTTCTGGGACTGCTACCGGCCACACGAGGTTCAGGTCAGGATGTTCGAGGTGGTGTCCAACCCGAATTGGGTGGCCCGCCCGAGCGCCTATGCCCGCAGTCACGAGGCCGGTCGCTCGGTCGACGTCACGATCGCCCGAGGGGGGTCGCTCGTCGACATGGGCACCGGGTTCGACGACTTCACCCCGCGCAGCCTCGCGTACGCCACCGACGGGGTGAGCCCTGCAGCCCAGGCCAATCGGGCGCGACTGCGCGAGGCCATGAAAGCCGGCGGGCTGAACGTGTACTCGGGGGAGTGGTGGCATTTCGACGGACCCGGCGCGGCCGACCCGCGGCCCTACCTGGATGTTCCGCTGGGATAAGTCCCGGGCCCTGTTCTCCGCGTTTGGAATGTGCCAGCATGGGGAACCGTAACGTTCGTCACGATCCGGTAGGCGTGGAGTCGAAATGAACGTCTTCAGATATTTCCAGGGCGCGGCGCTGATCGCTGCCTGCACCGCCCCGTTCGCACCCATGCCGGCCGCGTCGGCGCAGCCGCCGTGTCCAGATGTCGAGGTGGTGTTCGCTCGCGGCACCTACGAGCCGCCCGGCGTCGGTGGCCCGGGACAGTCCTTCGTCGATGCCTTGCGTGCGCGCACCGGGGAACGTTCGGTCGAGGTGTACCCGGTGAACTACCAGGCCAGTGGAAACTTCGGTGACCGGATCGAGTTCGCCAGAACCGTCGTCGACGGTATCCGCGACGCGTCCGACCATGTCAAGGCGACGGCCAGGGACTGCCCCAAGACGAAGGTGGTGTTGGGCGGCTACTCGCAGGGCGCCGTCGTAGCGGGCTACACCACTGCCGCCACCGTTCCCGACGGGATTCCGGCTGAGTACAAGCAGTACATCCCCGAGCCCATGGCGCCGGAGATTGCCGACCACGTGGCATCGGTGGTGCTGCTGGGCACACCGTCCGACGAGTTCATGCGCGACATCGGCGCGCCGCCGATGGTGATCGGTCAGCGATACAAGGACAAGACGATCGAGCTGTGCGAGCCCGGCGACACGATCTGCGACGGAACGCCGGCCGGGGTTCCCAACTTCGCACACACCGCATATGTACTCAATGGCATGCCCGGTCAGGCCGCCGATTTCACGGTGGGCCGGCTCTGACGGTGCCGAGTTGATAACAATCTGAAACCTCAATGGTTGCAATGTCATCCGTGAGGCCGAGGTCTTTGCTGAGCGCCACTATGTTCACTAGGTGCACCGTCGAACGGCCCTCAAGATCCCGCTGGTAATGGCAGCTGCGGCCGCTCTTCCTCAGGTGCTGGCCCCGCTTTCGGTGATCCCGCGGGCGAGTGCCGCACCCGGTCAGTGGCCGGTGGAGCGAGCCAACGCGTGGTATCAGGCGCAGGGTTGGTTGGTCGGCACCAACTTCATCACCTCGAACGCGATCAACCAGATCGAGATGTTCGGCGCCGGCACCTATGACGCGCGGCGCATCGACAGTGAGCTGCAGGCGTGCCGCCTACTCGGGTTCAACACGGTAAGGGTGTTCCTGCACGATCTGCTGTGGGCGCAGGATCGCGCCGGATTCCAAAGCAGGCTCGCGAATTTCGTCGGGATCGCGGCGCGTCAGGGCATCAAGCCGCTGTTCGTGTTCTTCGATTCGTGCTGGGATCCGAACCCGCAGCTGGGCGCGCAGCGGGCACCGACGCCGGGCGTGCACAACTCGGGCTGGGTGCAGAGCCCCGGTGCGCAACGCATCGACGACCCGCGTTACCGGCCTGTACTGCGCGACTACGTGGTCGGCGTGATGAGTCAGTTCCGCAACGACAACCGGGTCCTGGGTTGGGACCTGTGGAACGAGCCGGACAACCCCGCCAAGCAATATCGCAAGGTCGAGCGCAAGGACAAGATCGCTGCGGTCGGAGGACTGCTGCCCCAGGTGTTCGCCTGGGCGCGTTCGGTCAACGCCGTGCAGCCGTTGACCAGTGGCGTGTGGCAGGGCAGCTGGGACCGCGGAAGCCGAAGCGAGATGGACAGCTTCCAACTCGACAACTCCGACATCATCTCCTTCCACTCGTACGCCGGGCCTGCTGAATTCGAGGCCCGCATCGCCGAACTCGCTCCCTTGGGCCGGCCGATCATGTGCACCGAATACCTGGCCCGAGACCAGGGCAGCACCGTTGAGGGTGTGCTTCCGGTTGCCAAGCGGCACAACGTTGCTGCCTACAGCTGGGGTCTGGTGGCCGGCAAGACCCAGACCTACTTCCCGTGGGATTCGTGGGACAAGCCCTACGCCAAGGTGCCGAACGTGTGGTTCAGCGATCTGCTGCAGCCCGACGGACGGCCCTACAAGGAAAGCGAGTACCAGGCGTTCCGGAAGCTCACCACTCGCGTATAGGTGTTTAGCCGTGGTCGATGCGGGTGACTCACCAGGCTATGGACCAACGTGACGGTGGCAGGCCGATACCGAAAGACGCCCGTAAGGTGACTGAGGGGCAGGAGGAGCTGCAGGACGAATTCGACCGTCGGGGTGAGGATCCCGACGGGCCGGGACTACACGAGAGTCACGAGAACATCGCCGACGAGACGTGAACGCTAGAACGACTGCCCGTTGGCGTAGCGCTCACGGCGGTAGTAGCGCCCGTTGCCCCGGTTACGGCTCTTGTATGTCGGCAATTGTGAGTCGCAGTTGGGGCAGACCAGTCTGAGATTGTCCCGTCGGTTGTTCGTAGGGTTCCCGTCGATGTGATCCATGATCAAGGTCAGGGGTAGCTCCTGCCACACGCTGGCTGCGCCGCAGATGGCGCAACAGCCCGACTGAGCCTCGATGAGGTAGAGCCGGATGTAGTTGCCTTGCTCGCCGCGGACGCGCGCTTCGCCGGATGTGAGCCAGCGCTCCGTCATGACCTTTCGGCGGCTGGCTGCCTGACATGCATTAGCGCAGTAGATTTTCTGACTGCGCTTCGAAAGTGGTGAACCACAACCGCGACAGAGCCTCATATGTGGAAGTTACTGGCAGACACCGACAACCAAATCGATGCGTGGAGCCCCCTATCGGGATTGAACCGATGGCCTACGCATTACAAGGGCGTTGCTCTACCACTGAGCTAAGGGGGCCTGGGGGCAGAGTCTAACGGGTCACTCCTCGGCGTCGATAACTCGCTGCGAACTGACCGGCCGCGGGGAACTCCGCCGGGACGAACGGCGAGGCAGCGGGATGCGGTCGGCGATACTGCTGAGGGGGTTGACCACCTGGCTCAGCGTGATGACCGCGTCGTGCAGCGCATCGATGGTGGGGGCCAATGCCTCGAGCCCGGGAGCCAGCCGGTTGAGGGTGTCGGCCACATCGGCGAGCTTGAGCAGCGGGCCGTCGGGGTCGGTCAGGGTGTCGAGTAGGCCGCCCTCGGCGAGCAGCCGATCGGCCACCCCGTCCTCACGCAGTACCCGCTCGAACAGGCCATCGTTGGCGAGCAGTTGATCGGCCAGCCCGCCCGGGGCGATCACCCGGGACACGGCGCCGTCAGCGGTGGTCAACCGGTCCAGCAGACCGCCCTCCATGGTGACCTGGTCCACCAGGCCGCCGGGGGCGACAGCCCGGGCCACAGCGCCGTTGTCTGCGGTCAGCCGGTCCATCAGGCCACCCTCGGCAGTCAGTTGGTCGACGATCCCGCCCGGTCGCAGCAAACGGTTGATCGGGCCTTCGGGCGCCAGTGCCCGGCCGAGCGGCGCGTCGTCGTCCAGCAGTCGCGCCAAGCGGTTCGCGCGCTCCACCGCATCATCGATGCCGAACAGCGAGGCCATCGATGACCTGCCGTTGAGGGGATTTGCGTCGGTGATGCCGCGTTGCACCGCGTTGAGAGTCTCGTTGGCGATGCCGAGACCGGCGTCGGCCACCGCCAGCCCGATTCGCACCGGCGCAGTAGCAACCTGGATCAGCGTCTTGCCGAGGTTCATGGGCGTCAGTGTAGTTACCCCGATCACAGTTAAACTCACAGGAAGTGCACAGCGTGCATGCAGGTTGAGTTCAACAGGTACTACCAACATCAGGGAATGGCCATGCCTGCATTACCTGAGAGCGTCCCGGAGGCCCGGGTTCTCGTCGTCGACGACGAGGCCAACATCGTGGAGCTGCTGTCTGTCAGCCTGAAGTTCCAGGGTTTCGAGGTCTACACCGCGTCCAACGGCGCCGCCGCCCTGGACAAGGCCAGGGAAGTCCGGCCCGACGCCGTGATCCTGGACGTGATGATGCCCGGCATGGACGGCTTCGGTCTGTTGCGCCGGCTGCGCGCCGACGGCATCGACGCCCCTGCACTGTTCCTCACCGCGCGCGACAGCCTGCAGGACAAGATCGCCGGCCTGACGCTGGGCGGCGACGATTACGTCACCAAGCCGTTCAGTCTCGAAGAGGTGGTGGCCCGGCTGCGGGTGATCCTGCGCCGGTCCGGCCGGGGCGTCGAGGAACCCCGCAGCGCCAAGCTGTCCTTCGCCGACATCGAACTCGACGAGGACACACACGAGGTCTGGAAGGCCGGCGAGCCCGTCTCGCTGTCGCCCACCGAGTTCACCCTGCTGCGCTACTTCATCATCAATGCGGGCACCGTGCTGTCGAAGCCGAAGATCCTCGACCACGTGTGGCGTTACGACTTCGGCGGTGACGTCAACGTCGTCGAGTCTTACGTGTCCTACCTGCGCCGCAAGATCGACACGGGCGACAAGCGTCTGCTGCACACTCTGCGCGGCGTCGGTTACGTTTTGCGCGAGCCACGCTGACGCCTCGTTCGTCGGCGGCATAATTCTGGAGTGTTTGACCGGGTAGAGCGGCACGGAGTGCCGCTGCGGGTCGGGCTGGTGGCGGTCGCGCTGGTCCTGGTGGCGTGCGGGTTGCTCGCCTCCGGCGTCGCGGTGACCTCGATCATGCGGCACACCGAGGTGAGCCGCATCGATCAGACGCTTCTCGACGCCGCGGGAAGTTGGGCCCAGGAGCCCCGCCAGCTGCCGTCGACGCCACTGGAAGGGCCGAACCCGGCCCGCCCGCCATCGAACTTCTATGTGCGCGGTGTCGACCAGGACGGCAGGACCTGGATCGCGGTCAACGACCGTGAGGCGGAGCCCGAGCTCCCCGATGACAACGATGTCGGTCCGGTGCCGGTGACCGTCGAGTCCGTCGGGGCCTCCGACGTGCAGTGGCGGGCCATGACCGTGCAGGGTCCGAACGGCGAGCTCACCACCGTCGCGATCGACCTGTCCGACGTCCAGTCGTCGGTCCGTGCGTTGATCTGGTCGCAGGTCGGCATCGGCACGGTCGTGCTGGTGGTGCTCGGGGTGGTCGGCTACGCCGTCGTGCACCGCAGCCTGCGTCCCCTCGTGGAGGTGGAACAAACAGCCGCGGCCATCGCGGCCGGACAGCTGGATCGCCGTGTCCCCGAACGTGATCCGCGGACCGAGGTGGGACGACTGTCGTTGGCGCTGAACGGCATGCTCGCGCAGATCCAGCGGGCGGTGGCGTCTTCGGACGCCTCGGCCGAGCAGGCGCGGACTTCCGAGGAACGGATGCGCCGCTTCATCACCGATGCCAGCCACGAGCTGCGGACCCCGTTGACCACGATCCGCGGATTCGCCGAGCTCTACCGCCAGGGCGCGGCGCGCGACGTCGAGATGATCATGGGCCGGATCGAGAGCGAATCCCGACGGATGGGCCTGCTGGTCGAGGACCTCCTGCTACTGGCCCGACTCGATGCGCAACGGCCGCTCGATCAGCACCGGGTCGACCTGTTGACGCTGGCCACCGATGCCGTCCACGACACGCAGTCGATCGCCCCGAACCGTCGGGTGCGGATGGAGGTGTTCGACGGTCCGGGGACCCCCGAGGTGCTGGGCGACGAGGCCCGATTGCGTCAGGTGCTGAGCAACCTGGTCGCCAACGCCGTGCAGCACACACCGGAAACCGCCGGGATCACGGTGCGGGTGGGCACCGACGGCGACGACGCGGTGATCGAGGTGTGCGACGAAGGCCCCGGCATGAGCCAGGAGGACGCGCGACGGGTCTTCGAGCGGTTCTACCGAGCCGATACCTCACGCACCCGCGCGAGCGGCGGTACCGGGCTGGGCCTGTCGATCGTGCATTCTCTGGTGCTGGCCCACGGCGGCACGGTGAACGTCACCACGGCGCCCGGTCAGGGCTGCCGGTTCACCGTCAGCCTGCCGAGGATTGCAGATCTGCCAGCGCGGCTTTGATCTTGGCCTGAGCCTCGTCGAGCGACTCGGCCGACGGGTTGTTGTCGACGTGGGCGAAACCGAAGTCGGCCAGGTTGTAGGCCGGGAACACGTGCACGTGCAGGTGCGGCACCTCAAGACCGGCGATGATCACGCCGGAGCGCTGTGCGCCGAATGCCCGGCAGACGGCCTTGCCGATCAGCTGCGACACTTCCATCACCCGGGCGAACACCGCGGGTTCGACGTCCTGCCAGTTGTCGATCTCGGCGCGGGGAACCACCAGCGTGTGGCCCTGCGTCATCGGGGCGATGGTCAGGAACGCGACGATCTCATCGTCTTCATAGACGAATCGTCCGGGCAGTTCTCCGTTGATGATCTTCGTGAAGACGGACGCCATGGAGACCAAGCATAGTGGAGGCCACCGCGTCCTGAACTCCGGTTATGTCCCGGAAATGGCCTCGTGCAGTTCCTCGACGGTCCACGGCGGCGCGCTGTGGTGATCGCGGTATCCGATGAAACCGGTTGAGGGCCGGGCGAATTCGCCGATGAACCCACCCGCGGCGATGAAGATGCGGCCCGTCACGTCTTTGGCCTGGTCGCTGGCCAGGTAGGCGTACGTGGGGGCGACGTAGTCCGGCGGCGCGGCGTCCAGCGCGCCCTGCATGCTGACGTCGTCGAGCAGTCCGCGCCGGTTGAGGTCTGCGATGTGCTGCTCATAGTCCGATCCGGTGGACAGCCGGGTGCGGGCGCCCGGGCACACCACGTTGGCACGCACGCCGTGTTCCTTGAGTTCGGCGGCAATCGCCAGGGTCAGCCCGTTCACCGCGCCCTTGCCCGCCGGATAGCCGCTGCCGCCGTAATCGCCCAGGAATGCAAAGGAACTGGTGTTGACGATGGCGCCACCCCCTTGAGCCACCATCTTGGGCGCCGCTGCGCGACAGGTCTCGAACACCGTGCCCAGATGCGCGTCGAGCAGGCTCCGGAACTCGGCGCTGGTCACGTTCAAGATCGAGGACCCCGCCGGCTCCGCGGTGCCGGCGCAGTTGATCAGGATGTCGACGCGACCGAACTCGGATACGCAGGTGTCGACGAGTGCGTCCGCCACCACAGGGTCGGCCGGTGAACCGGCATGGGCGACACCGGAAATGGATTCGGCCGCGGCTGAGGCAGCCCCCAGGTCGCGGCCGTTGACCACCACACCCGCACCCTGAGCGGCCAGGAGCTCGGCGACCGCCAGGCCGATGCCGCGGGTGCCGCCGACCACGATCGCGCCGCGGCCGGCGAGCGATCCGGTGGTCAGTTTTCGTCCGCCTCGGCGAACTGCATCGCTTCCAGATTCCAGTAGCCGCGCAGGTTGGTGATCAGCCCTTCGTCGTTCACCTTGTAGGTGAAGACGCCTCGCACCGTGGCGGTGAACCCGTTGGGAAACTTGGTGCGCAGCACCAGGATGTAGGCGATCTCGGTCGGCGAGCTGGACGGGAACGTCTCCTCGCACGTGACGGTCAGCTCGTTGGGGCCGATGTTGGTGTCGTAGAAGGCGGCGAGAGCTTCCTTGCCGCGCACCCCGGTGCCGTCGGGGTTGGTGACGGCCTCACCGATCGGGTCCTCGACCAGGACGTCATCGGCCATGAGGGCCAGCCAGCCCTCCCGGTCACCGGATTGCACGCATCTCCACGACGACCGCGAGGCGACGACGACGGGTGTCTCAGTGGTTGTCTCGGTCACGAAATTCCTTCCTCCATATGCCGAAATGGCATTCCAGCAGGTGGTTACTCGACCTTTGTCTGCTGGAATGCCATTTCGCGGGTAAGGGGTTTAGCGATCGGCGTCGGTGTAGCGGATGACGCCGCGGATGTTGCGGCCCTCGAGCATGTCCGCGTAGCCGTCGTTGATCTGCTCCAACTTGTACTGGCGGGTCACCATGTCGTCCAGGTTGAGCCGGCCGGCCTTGTACATGCTCAGCAGCTGCGGGATGTCATGGTGCGGGTTGCCGCCACCGAAGATGGTGCCCTGCAAGCGCTTCTGCAGCAGGGTCAGCATCGACAGGTTGAGCTTGACGTCGTTGCTGGCCATGTTGGCGACCGCGGTGGCCACGACCGTGCCGCCCTTTGCGGTGATGTTCATGTAGTGGTCGATGTCCTCGCCCTTGAGCTCACCGACGGTGACGATCGTCTTGTGCGCCATCCGGCCCTGGGTGACCTCGGCGACCCCGGCCATCGCGGAGAAGATGTCCGGGTAGGCGTGGGTGGCACCGAACTTCAGCGCGTTGTCGCGCTTGAACTCGACCGGGTCGACGGCGAAGACGTTGCGTGCGCCGGCGGCCAGGGCGCCCTGCAGCGCACCGGTGCCGACACCGCCGACGCCGACGATGACGACGTCGTCACCCGGGCGGACGTCACCGCTGCGCACCGCCGAGCCGTAGCCGGTGGTGACGCCGCAGCCCACGAGGCAGGCCACCTCGAACGGGATGGACGGATCGATCTTCACGACCGAGCTCTTGTGCACGACCATGTACGGGCTGAACGTGCCCAGCAGGGTCATCGGGATGACGGGCTGACCGTTCTTGACGGAGTGGATGCGATGCGTGCCGTCGGAGACCGCCGTGCCGGCCAGCAGCCCCGCGCCCAGGTCGCACAGGTTGCGCAGACCCTCCTGGCACGCCGGACACTCGCCACACGACGGGATGAACGACAGCACGACGTGATCACCGGGCTGGATGTGGTCGACGCCCGGGCCGACCTCCGTCACGATGCCTGCGCCTTCGTGGCCGCCGAGCACCGGGAAACCTGCCATCGGGATGTCGCCGGTCACCAGGTGGTGATCGGAATGGCACATGCCCGAGGCTTCCATCTGAATCTTGACCTCGTCCTTGACGGGGTCACCGATCTCGATCTCCTCGATCGTCCAAGGTTGGTTGAACTCCCAGATGAGAGCGCCTTTGGTCTTCATCGCGTGTGCCTTCCACTAGAGCCGTTGACCACAGACTAGAGCCATTAGTTGCGTGGGTCACACCCACCCCCAAGCAACTGCTTGGCCGGGAACTACCAGATCTTGACCGGCGCTTCGCCGCGCGGGTAGTAGCCGGGCAATTTCTCGCCGGCGAGGCTGCGCTCGATGCGCTTCTGCATCGTCGGGGTGAGGTCGCCGGAGCTGATCAGGTTCATGAATGCCTTCTGCACGTGCCCGAAGTCGAAGAAGTCGCGCTGCCACTCGATGAGCAGCTGATCGTTGAGCCGGAACCAGCTACCGCCGATGCCGTAGATCTCGGCGGTGCTGCCGTCGGACTTGTGGGCGATCTGCTTCCAGAAGCCGACGATCTCGTTCTGCTTCTCGTCGATCAGCACCCGCTGGTACTCGTAGACCCAGTTCTCCAGGCCTTCCATCTCCAGGCCCAGTGCGGTGTCCCGGATTTCGTCCTTGCCGATGCACATGACGTCTTCCTTGGGCCCGATGTTCCAGCCGTAGGTTGCATCGTCGGTGTAGAAGTCGGCCAGCGGCTTCCAGTCACCGGCCTTCTCGGCCTCCTGGTTTGCCTTGAGCCAGCGATCGGACCAGGCTTCGAGTTCTTCTCGTTTAGAGGATGAAGTCATTGTTCCGCTTTCTCTGTGATGGATAGTGCTCGGGTAGGACACATCTCGACGGCCATCTCGACGGCATCGCGGAGCTCGTCGGATGGTTCGTGATCGAGGATCTCGACGACGCCGCGTTTCGGCACCCGGAACACGTCCGGCGCTTCGAGCTCACACATGGCGTGGCCCTGGCACAGATCCTCGTCGACCTCAACGCGGTAGCAGCCCATGAGTGCGCTCCTACTCGATTCCCCGGTCGCTGCGCTCATGCCCGCCGGAAACCCGCTTCCGATAGCGAACCTTGGCCGGCTGAGCCAGCTGCACGACCATCTTGGAGTGGTCGTTCTGGTAGCTCTCGGCCGGCTGGGCCATCTCGAACTCATACTCGCGCAACAGAACCGAGAAGATCGCCTTGATCTGCATCTGCGCGAACGCCGCACCCACGCAACGGTGTTTACCGGCGCCGAAGGGGATCCAGGTCCACCGGTTGATCAAATCTTCCTGACGCGGCTTCTCATAGCGGGCAGGGTCGAAAGTGTCGGGCTCGGGGAAGTCCTCCGGGATCCGGTTGGAGATTGCCGGGGAGGCTGCCACCATCTGGCCCTTGTGGATCGGATGGCCCGCCACCTCGAACTCGTCCTGAGCCACGCGCATCAGGATGATCAGCGGCGGATGCAGGCGCAGGGTCTCCTTGAGCGAGTTGTCCAGCTTCGGAATCTGCCGCAGCGCATGGAAACTCACCTCCTGGCCGTCGGCGTAGAGGTCGTCGAGCTCCTGCTGCACCTGTGCGTACACCTCGGGGTTGCGCAGCAGTTCGATGAGCGTCCACGAGGACGTGCCCGAACTGGTGTGGTGCCCGGCGAACATCAGGGAGATGAACATCCCGGTGACCTCGTTGGCTGTGAACCGGGGGTTGCCCTCGTCGTCCTTGATCGACACCAGAACGTCGAGCAGGTCGCGATCCTCCTTGCCCTTCGGCGGATTGGCGATGCGACCGTCCATGATCTCCTGCACCAGCGCTACGAGTTTGACGCGCGACTCGTCGCGGATGCGGAAGCTCTCGATGTCAAGGTAGGGATCGACGTAGCAGAGCGGGTCGGTGCCCCGCTCCAACTGGTGGTAGTACTCGGCGAACCGGCGATCGAGTTGCTCGCGGAACTTCAGCCCGATCAGGCACGCCGTCGAGGTGTAGATCGTCAGCTCGGAGAAGAAGTCGAGCAGTTCGATCTCGCCCTCGTCGCCCCAATCGGCGATGATCTTCTTGACCTCGTTCTCGATGGTGGCGGCGTGGCCCTTCATCTGCTCACCGCGCAGCGCGGTGTTGTGCAGCATCTCGGCGCGGCGCTCGGGATCGGCGTCGAACACCACGCCCTCACCGAAGATCGGCGTCATAAACGGGTAGGCCTCGGCCTGGTTCAGTTCGCTGTCGCTGGAGCGGAAGAAGAACTCGTTGGCCTCCGCACCGCTCAGCAGCACCACCTGCTTGTCGGCCAGCTGGAACCAACCGACGTCACCGCATTCGTCCCGGATGCGCTGCATCAGGCCGATCGGGTCGGTGCGAAATTCTTCCAGGTGGCCGTGTTCGTCTGCTTCACCGCCCGAGACGCGCTGTACTTCCTTGAGTTCTGAGCTCGTCATGTTCTTGTCAGCCTTCCACTCTCAGCTTCTGGCGGTCCTTGACATCGGCGAGCGGAGCTTCGGGCTGAATCTCCAGTTCGGCGATGAAGCCGCCGCGGGGGGTTTCCGCGACGAAGGTGATGGCCCGCGCGAGGTCTGCCGCGCGCAGGAAGTAGTCGTGCCGGGCCTGGCCCCACTTGGCCCAGTCCTCGAGCATTTCGCCGACCTTGTCCATGGGCGCACTCCAGCCCATGGCGGTCTTGGTGGGCCCGGGATGGACCACGGAGGCGCGCACGCCGGTGCCCTCCAGTTCCATCTGCAGGGTCTTGGCCATGCCCAGCAGGCCGGCCTTGGCTGCGCCATAGCCGCCCATGTACGGCCGCGGCCGCAGGGACACGTCAGAGCCGACGAAGATGATGTCGCCGCGCCGCCGCTCGACCATGCCCGGAAGCACAGCGGTGGCAAGGCGATTGGCGCCGATGAGGTGAATCTGAACCTGATTTTCGAACTCGTCGGTGCTGATCTCGTGGAGCTGGCCGAAGAAGGTGTCACCGGCGCCTGCCACCAGTAGCTCGATGTCGCCGAGCGCCTCGGTGGCGCCGTGCACGAACGACTTCACCGACTCGGCGTCGGTGACGTCGAGCGGCAGCGCGATTGCCTCGCCGCCATTGGCGATGATCTGCTCGACGAGCTCCTGGCATTTCTCGACGCGGCGGGCGCCGAGGGCGACCGGGAAGCCTTGCGCGGCAAGCTCGGTCGCCGTGGCGGCGCCGATGCCGGACGACGCGCCGGCCACGATGGCCGGTCGGCGGTCGGGATGGGGTTCGAAACGTGCCATTTAGCGTGCCTTTACTGTGATGGGCTTCAGCGGTGGGACACCGCAATGGGAAGATGCGCGAATCCTCGTACGGAACTGGAGTGGACGCGGACAGCGTTGGCCTCGTCCACCTCGTATCCGCGGATTCGCTTGAACAACTCGGTCAGTGCCACCCGCGCCTCCATGCGCGCCAGGTGCGCGCCGAGGCAGAAATGGGCTCCACTGCCGAAACTCACCAGTTTCGGGCCGATCTCACGATCGATCCGGTATTCGTCGGGGTTCTCGAAGGCGCGCTCGTCTCGGTTCGCCGAGCCGATCAGCAGCACCAGCACATCGCCGGCGGGCACCGTGGTGTCGTAGTACGTCTGGTCCTCGGTGACCAGCCGCGCCAGGATCTGGCTGGAGGCGTCATAGCGCAGGGTCTCCTCGACCCACGGCACGACCAGGGCGTGGTCGTCGAACACCGGGGCCAGCTGGTCGGGATTCTTGAAGCCCCAGTACGCGGCGTTGGCAAGAAGTTTGGTGGTCGTCTCGTTACCCGCCACCACCATGAGGAACAGGAAGGCCATGATCTCGTCGTCGGTGAGTCGGTCTCCGTCGATCTCGGCCTCCACCAGTGCCGACGTCAAGTCGTCGGTGCGGTTCTTGCGGCGCTGCTTCACCATGTCGGCGTAGTAGACCAACAGTTCCCCGGAGGCGGCGATCGCGGATTCGGGGACATCGGCGACACCGTCCTCACGGTGCATGACACCGTCGGCAAGCGCCCGGATGCGAACCCGGTCCTCGTCCGGCACGCCCATCAGTTCGGAGATGACGTCCATGGGCAGCTTGCCTGCGAAATCGTCTACGAAATCGATGGAGCCGGACGTTCCGATCTCTAGGGCCGTATCCAGGTGCTGATGGGCGATCTCGGTGACCCGGCCCTCCAGTTCGCGGATACGCCGCGGGGTGAATCCCTTCGAGACCAGGGTGCGCAGCCGGAGGTGACCGGGATCGTCGAGGGCGAGGAACGACATCACCCGGTGGGCTTCGTCATTGCGGGAGATCGGATCCAGGGACACGCCGTGCTTGTTGGACAGCGTGACGCTGTTGCGGAAGCCGGCGACCACGTCCTTGTGCCGCGACAACGCCCAGAACTTGAGCTCTTCGTTGTGATACAGCGGTGCCTCGTCGCGCAGTCGGCGGTAGTAGGGGTACGGATCCTCGTGGAATTCGTAGTCGTACGGGTCGAGGATCGGTTTGACTATGTCCAAGCTCATCAGTGCTCTCCCAGGCTCATGCTCATTTGTCCTCTCCGAGGACGAGGCCGACGACATAGGTCAGCCGATCGGCGATCTGGTGGTAGGTGAAGGCGCCGCTGCCGGCGTTGACCAGCGCGCCGAAGAACGTCATCTCGAGGGCAGAGACGATCCGCGAATCGGCATCGGGCCCGACGGCTGACCGGATGCGCTTGTGGATCTCGGCGCCGATACGGTCGCGCACCTTGCGCACCGCCGGATCGGTGCCGCCGCCCAGCAGGGCCGTGGTGCAGGCAGCTGCCACCTCGGGCTCGTCGGCGACGACCAGCGTCAGTGCCCGGAGCGCTTTGTCGACGCGCGTGGTCATGGAGTCGTTCACGTCCGTGAAGTACGGGCACTGGCTGACCAGATCCAGGTACATCTCGGCGATCAGATGATTCTTCGACGAGAAGTATGTGTAGGCCGTGGCCGGCGCTACCCCGGCGCGTGCCGCGACTGCGCGCACGGTCAGATCGGCGTAGGAGGACTCGCGCAACATCTCGGTCCCGGCGGTCAGGACCTTGCGGAAGGTCTCCTCCTGCCGGCGGTTGCGCGGGGACTCCTTGTCTGGCTCGGGAGCTGGCTCTGTGACTGCGGACACCGCATCGCTGGACACATGTCCAAGTTATCGGACGATGTCGCGGTTGGGCAAGTGCGTATCCTGAAAGGGGCGGATGAACTGCGTATTTTTCGCTATTCGCGGGGCGGTTGGGGGCCGCTCTTGCGGCTTGACATTGTCTGCGGCTATCGTTCGAGACGAGACAGCCGGACAGTTGTCCAGAATCTTCTGAAGTGGAGTTCACCAATGCCGGTACTGGCCGATCGCCAGAGTCAACTGCTGATCGACGGCAAGCTCGTCGCTGGACGCGGCGGAGTGTTCGAGACCGTCAACCCCGCTACCGAGGAGGTGCTCGGCGTTGCCGCCGACGCCGACGCCGAGGACATGGGCAACGCCATCGAAGCGGCTCGCCGTGCGTTCGATGACACAGACTGGTCGACGAACACCGCGCTCCGGGTGCGCTGTCTGCGGCAGTTGCGTGACGCGCTGCGCGAAAACATCGAGGAACTGCGGGAACTGACCATTGCCGAGGTGGGCGCACCCCGCATGCTCACCGCCGGCGCGCAGCTGGAAGGCCCGATCGACGATCTGGCCTACTCGGCCGACACTGCCGAGAACTACGAGTGGACAACCGATCTCGGTTACGCCACCCCGCAGGGCATCCCGACCAACCGCAAGATCGCTCGCGAGGCGGTCGGTGTCGTCGGCGCGATCACCCCGTGGAACTTTCCGCACCAGATCAACCTGGCCAAGGTCGGCCCGGCGCTGGCCGCGGGTAACACCCTGATCCTCAAGCCGGCCCCCGATACCCCGTGGGCAGCCGCGGCTGTCGGCCAGATCATCGCCGAGCAGACCGATTTCCCGCCCGGCGTGATCAACATCGTCACCTCGAACGATCACTCCGTCGGCGCGCTGCTGTCCACAGATCCTCGGGTGGACATGGTTTCGTTCACCGGCTCGACCGCGACCGGGCGCGCCGTGATGACCGATGCGGCGCTCACACTCAAGAAGGTGTTCCTCGAGCTGGGCGGCAAGTCGGCCTTCCTGGTGCTCGACGACGCCGACCTGGCCGGGGCCTGCTCGATGGCCGCCTTCACGGTGGCCATGCACGCCGGCCAGGGCTGCGCGATCACCACCCGCCTGGTGGTGCCGAGGGCCGATTACGACAAGGCGGTGGAATCTGCGGCGGCGACGTTGTCGGGCATCAAACCTGGTGACCCCAACAGCAAGCGCACCGTGTGCGGCCCGCTGATCTCTGCCCGCCAGCGCGACCGGGTGCAGTCCTACCTGGACCTGGCGCTGCAGGAAGGCGGCCGGTTCGCTTGCGGCGGTGGACGTCCCGCGGACCTGGACACCGGCTTCTTCATCGAGCCGACCGTGATCGCCGGTCTGGACAACACCGCCCGGGTGGCCCGCGAGGAGATCTTCGGGCCGGTGCTGACGGTGATCGCCCACGACGGCGACGACGACGCCGTGCGCATCGCCAACGACTCGCCGTACGGCCTGTCCGGCACGGTGTTCTCCGGTGACGACGCCCGCGCCCAGGCGGTGGCCGCCCGGATGCGCGTCGGCACCGTCAACGTCAACGGCGGCATCTGGTACTCGGCCGACGCACCGTTCGGCGGCTACAAGCAGTCCGGCATCGGCCGCGAGATGGGCCTGGCCGGCTTCGAGGAATACACCGAAATCAAGTGCGTCGCGACGCTCGCCAATTAGAACGGGTGCCGAGCGGCCAGTTATGACACGCAAACTCGTGAGAACCGTGCACTAACTGGCCATTCGGCGGGAAAGGAACAGACATGGGACAGTTCACAGACAAGGTCGCCATCGTCACCGGTGCCGGTGGCGGAATCGGCCAGGCCTATGCCGAGGCGCTGGCACGTGAGGGTGCGGCCGTCGTGGTGGCCGACATCAACACCGAAGGTGCGCAGAAGGTCGCCGACGGCATCAAGGGCGAGGGCGGCAACGCGCTGGCGGTGCGGGTCGACGTCTCCGACATCGACTCGGCCAAGGACATGGCTGCACAGACACTTTCGGAGTTCGGCGGCATCGACTACCTGGTCAACAACGCCGCGATCTTCGGCGGGATGAAGCTGGACTTCCTGCTCACCGTCGACTGGGACTACTACAAGAAGTTCATGAGCGTGAACCTCGACGGCGCGCTGGTGTGCACCCGTGCGGTGTACCGCAAGATGGCCAAACGGGGCGGCGGTGCGATCGTCAACCAGTCCTCGACCGCGGCGTGGCTGTACGCCAACTACTACGGTCTGGCGAAGGTCGGCATCAACGGTCTGACCCAGCAGCTCTCGCGCGAGCTCGGTGGCCAGAACATCCGGATCAACGCCATCGCGCCCGGCCCGATCGACACCGAGGCCAACCGCACCACCACGCCCAAGGAGATGGTGGACGACATCGTCAAGGGAATCCCGTTGTCGCGCATGGGCCAGCCGGAGGACCTCGTCGGCATGTGTCTGTTCCTGCTGAGCGATCAGGCCAAGTGGATCACCGGCCAGATCTTCAATGTCGACGGCGGACAGATCATCCGGTCATGAGCACCGACGAGCGCGTGCACGAGGAGCCGGCCAGCACAGTGAAATACGGCTACATCGGCCTGGGCAACATGGGTGCCCCGATGGCGAAGCGCCTGGCCGCATGGCCCGGCGGGTTCATCGTGTACGACGTGCGGGCCGACGCGATGGCGCCGTTCGAGGAACTCGGGGCCAGGCTGGCGGGCGACGTCGCCGACATCGCCGAGGCCGACATCATCAGCATCACGGTGCTCAACGACGAGCAGGTGCGTTCCGTGATTGCCGAATTGGCGGCAAAGGTCAAGCCGGAGACGGTGATCGTCATCCACTCGACGATCAGCGATACCACCGCCGCTGAACTTGCCGAGCAGTACAAGCCGCAGGGTATCCGCATCGTGGATGCCCCGGTCAGTGGTGGCGGCGCCGCCGCGGAGAAGGGTGAGCTGGCCATCATGGTCGGCGCCGAACGGCCTGTCTACGAGCGGATCAAGCCGGCGCTCAAGCAGTTCGGCTCGATGGTGATCCATGCCGGCGAGCCCGGTGCCGGTACCCGGATGAAGCTGGCCCGCAACATGCTGACCTTCACCTCCTACGCCGCCGCGTGCGAGGCCATGAAGTTGGCCGAGGCGGCCGGGCTGGATCTGGGCGCGTTGGGCCGCGTGGTGCGCCACACCGATGCGTTGACCAGTGGGCCCGGCGCCATCATCGTCCGCGAGAACATGGCCGAGCTGACCCCGGATCATTGGCTCTACGACGCCTTCACCCACACCCGTGGACTGGGGGAGAAGGACCTGAGCCTGGCTCTCGGGTTGGGTGAGGTTGTGGGAGTAGACCTTCCGTTGGCCCAGGTGGCCCTGCAGCGGCTCGCTGAGGGCCTCGGCGTACCGCACGAGAACGACTAGGAGAACTTCGATGGACGAGTTGCGCGCCAAGGGCCTGGCCAAGATGAACGAGGTCTACGGCTGGGAGATGCCGAACATCGAGGGAGATCCGTACTTCGATCTCACCGTCGACCACCTGTTCGGCACCATCTGGAGCAAGCCGGGACTGTCGATGCGCGAGAAGCGGCTGATGACGTTGTCCGCTGTGACCGCCGTCGGCTCGCAGGACCTCGCCGAGATCCAGGTCAATGCCGCGTTGCTCAACGGTGAGTTCACCGAGGAAGAGCTCAAGGACATCGCCATCTTCCTCACCCAGTACCTCGGCTTCCCGCTCGGCTCCGGTCTCAACGGAACCGTGTCCAAGGTGGTGGCCAAGCGCCGCAAGGCCGCCGAGAAGGGGCTGGCCGAGGATCGGAAGGCGAACGTCAACGCCGCCGTCAAGATGAACACCGGGAGCGAGCTCGATGACAAGTAGGTATGCGTCGCTGACGCACGACGAGCTGGTCAAGCTGGTCCCCGAGCTCCTGCTCATGGGGCAGATGATCGACCGCTCCGGGATGGCCTGGTGCATCAGCAATTTCGGGCGCGAAGAGATGCTGCAGATCGCGATCGAGGAGTGGGCCGGGTCCAGCCCGATCTACACCAGGCGGATGCAGAAGGCGCTCAAGTACGAGGGCGTCGACATCATCACCATCTTCAAGGGGCTGCAACTCGACATCGGCGCTCCGCCGCAGTTCATGGATTTCCGCTACACGGTCCATGATCGCTGGCACGGCGAGTTCCACCTCGACCACTGCGGCGCGCTGCTCGACGTCGAGCCGATGGGCGAGGAATACGTGCGCGGCATGTGTCACGACATCGAGGACCCGACCTTCGATGCCACCGCGCTGGCCACCAACCGCAAGTGCCAGGTGCGTCCGATTCACCGGCCGCCCCGGACGCCTGCGGACCGACAGCCACACTGCGCCTGGACGGTCATCATCGACGAGTCCTACCCCGAGGTCGACGACATCCCCGCGCTCGAGGTGATCGGCCGGACTCGCGCAGCCCAAACGGTTCTGGATCCGATCGACCCTTCCGATGAGGGTGCGGCCGACTACTCGGGCCCACTGCTGTCGGACTTCGATTTCGCGGCGTTCTCGCATTCCGCACTGGTTCGGATCGCCGACGAGGTGTGCCTGCAGATGCACCTGCTGAACCTGTCGTTCATCCTCGCGGTGGGGGCACGCGCTGGTGCCGACACCGCGTTGGCCACCGATATCTGCGCCAAGCAGCTCATCGGGGTGGCGGGTGTCGGTGCCGAGCGCATCCACCGAGCTCTGGGCCTGCCCGGCGGCATCGAGGGTGCGGTGCGCGTGCTGGAACTGCACCCGTTGTTCAACCCGGCCGCCTACGTCGACGCCGAGTTCGGTCCCGACACGGTGTCCGTGCGTCGGTCGCCGGCACACGAGGACGGTTCCTGGGTGGCGCTGGTTTCGCCGGCCGAGACCCGGCCCCTGCAGGCCATCGTCGCCGCCATCAACCCGCACCTTTCCGTCGAGGTGATCGGGTCGGATGCGGAGTGGACCGCACGGGTGATCGAAACCGAGACCGCGGCAAAGGAATTCGGTGAGGTCGCAGTAGTCAAATTCAGCGGTGGGGCCGAGTTCGTGTTCGAGCCGAGGAAGTCGTTGCCGCTGACCGTGGTGTGACGCGCAGCGTCAGGATTTCGCCCGTTCCAAGGCTCTGGCCCCTGCGGTCGAGGCATCAATCAAAGTTGCGGCAAACGTCCGCTCATGGGCCGATTTCCCGTCTCTGAGACCATATGGATGTCCATCTCGGCGATCTAGAGTCGCAGGGTGGGCATCGCAACCGTCCGCGTATGTGCCCTGGTGGTGGCAGTGTTCACCGGGTGCACGGCGGCGTGCGCCGGTGGCGCGCCCGAACCGGTGCGGGCACCCGAGAGCATCTCTGCCTCGCCGCAGAATCCGCGGCCCAGCGTGGAGCCGGAGCAACCCGCCCGGGTTCAGCCCGTCGACGAGGCCGCGTTGGGCGCCAGTTGGCGGCCGGGATGCCCGGTGCCGCCGGCCGACCTTCGCCGAATCACCTTGTCGTATATCGGTTTTGACGGTCGATCCCACCGGGGTGAGTTGGTGGTGCACCGTGATGTGGTGAGCGACGTGATCGAGATTTTCGGGGATCTGTATTCGGCGCGATTTCCGATCGAGAAGTTGCGCACGGTGGACCACTATCCGCGCGCCGACGACGAGCTGTCCATGGAGGACGACAACACCTCGGCGTTCAACTGCCGGCCGCTGCAGAGTGGAGCATGGTCGTTGCATGCCTACGGTCGTGCGGTCGACATCAACCCGCTGGTCAACCCGTATATCTCAGCCTCTGGCGACCTTCAGCCGCTTACCGCGCGGGCTTATCTGGACCGCACCCGCACCGATCCGGGGATGATCCACGACGGAGACGTGGTGGTGCGGACCTTCGCCGAGCGTGGCTGGCGCTGGGGCGGGCACTGGCATGACCCGGTCGATTACCAGCATTTCGAACGACGTTGACGGGCCGAACCCGGCTAAAGCCCCGCGGACGGCCGTTCGGGCGCCAAATTACCGGCCACCACGGCCGAGCCGACCCACCGGCGCAGGTAGCTGCGCAGTGCCTCGCCGGTGCGCGGAGGCCGACCCGGGTCGATGACGAATGACTGGATGATCCGCAGCAGATGCTCGGCGAGCTCGTCGAGTTCGGCGTCGGTGTATCCGAGGCCCGTCCAGTCGACGTCCAGCTTGCGCATCAACGCGCGGGCAAAGTCGACTGCGACATCGGAGGTGACCGATTCGGTGTGGGCGTTCGCGCGTCCGGGAGCGACGAGCAAACCGATGTGCTTCTCCTGGGGTAACCACTCCAGCGCGGTGGCGATGGCCTCGGCGACCGCCTCCACCGGGTCGGTCACACCCCGAAGGTGAGCGGCGACGCGGTCGAGGAAATCGCTGGCCGCGTTCACCGCGGACGCCACCAGCAGGGCGTCGGTGCTGGGGAAATAGCGGTACACGGTCTGCCGGGTCACGCCGAGGGTGCGCGCCACGTCGGCGATGGAGAAGTCGGCGCCCCGCTCATCGATGGCGTTGCCCGCAGCGACGAGGATGCGGGCAATCGCCTCCTCGTCGCTGGCCGGCGCGGAGCCGGACCACCCGTGCGTTCGCATGGGCGAATCCTAGAACAAACAGCGGATCACCTGCGGTAGGAGACCGGCAGATCCTTGACGCCGTTGATCCATCCCGACCGGAGACGTTGGGGCTCACCCAGTTTGGCGATATCGGGGATCTGATCGGCGATCTCGTTGAACATCAGCTTGATCTCCATCCGCGCCAGGTTGGCACCGATGCAGAAATGCGCGCCGTTGCCGCCGAAGGCCAGGTGCGGATTGGGGTTGCGCAGGATGTTGAAATCGAAGGGCTTGTCGAAGACCGATTCGTCATAGTTGGCCGAGCTGTAGAACAGGCCGACGCGCTGCCCGGCTTTCACAGTGACATCGCCGACCTGGATGTCGGACAGGGCGGTCCGCTGGAAGCAGTGCACCGGAGTCGCCCAGCGGATGATCTCGTCAACCGCGGTGTCGGGACGCTCGCGCTTGAAAAGCTCCCACTGGTCGGGGTTTTCGAGGAAGGCGTTCATCCCGTGCGTCATGGCGTTGCGGGTGGTCTCGTTGCCTGCGACGGCCAGCAGGATCACGAAGAAGGCGAACTCGACTTCGGTGATGGCCTCGCCGTCCCCGCCTTCCGCATCGGCCTGCACCAGGCGGGTCACGATGTCGTCGGCCGGGCACTTCCTTCGTTCCTCGGCCATGTTGTAGGCGTAGCCCATCAGCTCGGCATTGGCCATCGTCGGATCGGCGTCGAAATCCGGGTCGTCGGTGTTGATGATGGCGTTGGACCAGTTGAACACCTTCTCCCGGTCTTCCTCGGGTACGCCGATCAGGTCGGCGATGGCCAGCAATGGCAGGCCCACCGCGATGTCGTCGACGAAATTGCCGGCGTCCTTCTGGGCGGCCTTGGCCACGATGTCGCGGGCCGCCAGGGCCAACTTCTCCTCGAGTGCGGCGACCGAGCGCGGGGTGAACAGCCGCGACACCAGCTTGCGAAGCCGGGTGTGCTCGGGCGCGTCGTGGTTGATCAGCAGGGCCTTGGTCAGGTCGAGTTGCTCGGCGGTCACGCTGTCCGGCAGCCGCATGACGGCGCCCTTGGCGTTGGTGGACCACAGGTCACCGCCGTTGCGGGAGATCGTCTTGATGTCCTCGTGGCGGGTGATCACCCAGTAACCGCCGTCGTTGAAGATCGATTCGCCCTGCTCGTTCCACCACACCGGGGCGGTCTGGCGCAGTTGGGCGAACTCCTCGACGGGGATTCCGCGGAGCAGGACGTCGGGGTCGGTGAAGTCATAGCCGGCGCCGAACGGGCAGGCGCTCATCGTTGTCATGCCGGGGTCATCTCCTTGTGTGACGGCGGGCACATTCCTGCATTCGACCATACACCGTGGCGTCAAGTGTATGCCCGTAGGTTTCCCGCTACGCTACGACCGTGCGCGTCCTCGTTATCGGATCCGGAGCCCGTGAACACGCCCTGCTGCTGGCCCTGCGCCGCGACCCGCAGGTGGAGGAGTTGGCGGTGGCCCCCGGCAACGCCGGAACCCAGTCCATTGCCGACCAGTACGACGTCGACATCACCTCTGGTGAGGCCGTCGTGAAGCTGGCCCAGCGCCTCGGCAGCGACCTGGTGGTGATCGGACCCGAGGTTCCGTTGGTGCTCGGCGTGGCCGACGCCGTACGGGCCGCCGGTATCGCCTGCTTCGGCGCGAGCAAGGACGCCGCCCGCATCGAGGGCTCCAAGGCGTTCGCCAAGGACGTCATGGCCGCCGCCGGGGTGCGGACGGCGACCAGCGAAATCGTCGACAACCCGGCCCACCTGGACGCCGCGCTCGACCGCTTCGGGCCCCCCGCCGGCCAGGCCGCCTGGGTGGTCAAGGACGACGGACTGGCCGCCGGTAAGGGAGTGGTGGTCAGCGCCGATCGCGATGCCGCCCGGGCGCATGCCGCCAGCCTGCTCGACTCCGGACACCCGGTGCTGCTGGAATCGTTCCTGGACGGGCCCGAGGTGTCACTGTTCTGTGTGGTCGACGGCGCCACCGTCGTGCCGTTGCTGCCCGCGCAGGACTTCAAACGCGTCGGCGACGGCGACACCGGGCCCAACACCGGTGGCATGGGCGCCTATGCACCGCTGCCGTGGCTTTCGGACTCGGTCAAAGCGCAGATCGTCGACGACGTCGTCAAACCCGTTGCGGCAGAACTGGTTGCCCGGGGCAGCTCGTTCTCTGGCCTGCTCTACGCCGGCCTGGCGATCACCTCGACCGGTCCTTCGGTGGTGGAATTCAACTGCCGCTTCGGCGATCCGGAGACGCAATCGGTTCTGGCTCTGCTGGATTCGCCGTTGGCGCAGCTGCTTAACGCTGCGGCCACCGGGGAGCTCGCCTCCTTTGGTGACCTGCAGTGGCGCGACGGCTATGCCGTGACCATCGTGGTGGCGGCCGAGAACTATCCGGGCCGGCCGCGCGTCGGCGACGTCATCCAGGGATCGGAAGCCGACGGCGTGCTGCATGCCGGTACCGCGCGCCGCGAGGACGGCGCGGTGGTTTCCTCGGGCGGCCGGGTGCTCTCGGTGGTCGGCACCGGAGCGGATCTGCCCGCCGCGCGCGATGCGGCCTACGCGCTCGCCAAGTCGATCCGGTTGCCGGGCAGCCACTTCCGCGGCGATATCGGTCTGGCCGCCGCCGAAGGGCGGATCACCCTTTAGGGGTCACCTTCCCTCGCGACCAGACGCAAAACTGCCCATTTTGGCTGAGAAATGGGCAGTTTTGCGTCTGCTCGCGGGAGGGATCAGGCGACCAGTAGCGGTGCCATCCAGGAGATCTCGGCGGGCAGCTGCGAACTCCAGAAGCTGCCATCGTGTCCACCGGGGGAGAACCCACCGGCCGGCGGATTGGGCAGTTCGGAGATGAACTGCTTGGTTGCCGAATAGAACGGATCGCTGTTGCCGCAATCGATCCGGATCGGAATCGATCCCAGCGCGGGCTGGCCCCACACAGTGTTGGCGGCATAGTCCGCTGCGCTGTCGAAAGCCCCGGGCGCTGCGGCGCCCGACGACGTCCACAGCGCGGGGCTGACGGCACAGATCGCGGCGGTACGTGCCGGCCCCAGCCGCGAACCCAGCAGCAGTGCACCGTAGCCGCCCATCGACCAGCCCAGGAACCCCACCCGTGAGGTGTCCAGACCCTGATCGCCGAGCATCGGGATCAGTTCGTCGAGCACCATGGCGCCCGAGTCCTCACCGGATGCGCGCTTGTGCCAGTAACTTCCACCGCCGTCGACGGCGACCACTGCGAACGGCGGCAGTCCCGCGGCCACGGCCTCGGCCAGGCCCTGCTCGACTCCGCCGGCCATCACGCCGGCGGCATCCTGCCCTTTGCCGTGCAGGGCGATGACCGGACGGAGTTTGCCGGTCTGGCCGGGCGGGCGCGCGATGGCCCAGTTGGTCTTCGCCCCGCCGCGTGCGGCCGAGGTGAACGAGCCGCTCGTCATAGTGGGGGCTGCGACGGGACTGGCCACCGAACCCGGGGCGGAGGCGAGGGCCAAGGCGCCGGCGGCGCCGGCGGCTGCACCGACGCCGAGGCGCAGGACTGCGCGACGACTCAAGTTGGGCATGCGGGCCATCTTGCCATCGCCCGACAAAGGCATCGGTCAGTGGCATTCTCGCGGCGTGACCGACGTGCCGGCAAAACCTGAGTAAAGGCTGATGATTGACCGAAAGCCCCATGTGGAAGGGGTCCGACTGGCACGATGCTAAAGGTGACGGCAGCGGTCACCCCTAAAGGGGAGCGTCGGCGGTACGCCCTCGTCAGGGCGGCCGCTGAATTGCTCTGTGAGGGCGGCTTCGACGCCGTCCGGCACCGCGCCGTGGCCCGCCGCGCCGGCCTCCCGCTGGCTTCGACGACGTACTACTTTTCTTCACTGGACGACCTCATCGCGAAGGCTGTCGAGTACATCGGCACCCAGGAAACCGAACATCTCAGTGCCGGTGTGGCTGCGCTCTCGCGGCGGCGTCGCGGTGCCGAATCGACCGCCGACGTCCTCGTCGACTTGTTGCTCGGGGCGTCTCTGGAACGGCGTGGCACCGAGGAGTTGATCTCGCGCTACGAGCGCTACATCGCCTGTGCCCGGCAGCCCGGACTGCGTGACATCCAACGGCGCATCCTGCAGCAGCGGACCGACGCCGTCGTCGAGGTGGTGGAACGCTCGGGCCGCTCGGTGCGGGCCGAACTGGTCACCGCCCTGGTGTGCGCCGTCGACGGAGCTGTGGTTGCATCGTTGGTCGACGAAGGGGAGGGGCCCCGGGCCAGCGCCAGGGCCACGTTGATCGACGTCATCGACGTATTGGCGCCCGTCGACGAACGGGCGGTGCGCGTCTGACCGGTGAAGGAGGGGGAATGTCGCAACCCGCAACCGCGGCGCAGCCACAGCTCAAGCGGGTGATGGGACCCGGCCTGCTACTGCTGTTCGTCGTCGGTGACATCCTCGGCACCGGTGTGTACGCGCTCACCGGTCAGGTCGCCAAGGAGGTTGGCGGCGCAGCTTGGCTTCCCTTCCTGGCGGCGTTCCTGATCGCCACCATCACCGCGTTCAGCTACCTCGAGCTGGTCACCAAGTATCCGCAGGCCGCCGGCGCAGCGCTGTACGCGCACAAGGCCTTTGGCATCCACTTTGTGACGTTCCTGGTGGCGTTCATCGTGATGTGTTCCGGAATCACCTCGGCCTCAACGGCTTCGCGCTTCTTTGCGATCAGTTTCTTCGACGCGATAGAGGTCAACTTCGGGCAGTTCTATACCGATAACGTCGCTCACCTGAAGGTGATCGGAGTCATCCTTCTTGCGCTGTTGTTCATGGCTCTGATCGCCGCAGTCAACCTGCGCGGCGTCAGTGAGAGCGTCAAGCTCAACGTGGTCCTGACGTTCATCGAGATCACCGGCCTGGTGCTCGTGATCGGGGTGGGGCTCTGGGCGATTGTCAGCGGCGTGGACGTCGACTTCTCCCGCGTCGTCGCATTCGATACCTCGGGGGAGAAGAACGCGTTCATCGCGGTCACCGCCGCGACGTCACTGGCCTTCTTCGCGATGGTCGGATTCGAGGACTCGGTCAACATGGCCGAGGAGACGAAGGATCCGGTGCGAATCTTCCCGAAGGTCTTGCTGACCGGGTTGGGTATCGCCGGGCTCGTCTACGTCGTCGTGGCTGTCATCGCGGTCGCGTTGGTGCCGGTCGGAACGCTCGCCGAGTCGGACTCGTCACCGCTGGTGAAGGTTATGGAAGCCGCCGCGCCGGGACTCCCGTTCTCGAACATCCTGCCTGTCATCTCGATGTTCGCCGTATCGAACACCGCATTGATCAACATGCTGATGGCCAGCCGGCTGATCTACGGCATGGCCCGTCAGCACGTCCTGCCGCCGATGCTCGGCGCGGTGCACCCGAAGCGTCATACGCCGTGGGTGGCAATCGTTTTCACCACGCTCATCGCGTTCGGCCTGATCTTCTATGTGTCGGCGTTCGCGAGCGGCGACACCGTCGCGATTCTCGGCGGGACCACCTCGTTGCTGCTACTCGCGGTCTTCTCGGTGGTCAATGTCGCGGTCCTGGTGCTGCGCCGCGATGTGAAGAGAGAGGGCGGGCATTTCAAGACACCGACGGTGCTGCCCGTCATCGGTTTCATCGCGTCGTTGTACCTGGTACTGCCGACGTCGGGGCGGCCGGCCGTGCAGTACGTGCTGGCGCTGGCCTTGGTCGCCACCGGCGTGGTGCTGTTCTTGATCACCAAGTTGATCAACCGCCAACTGGGTATCACGGGGCCCGGCATCACCGATCCGACCCATCTGGCCGACGCGCCCTAGGAGTCGGTGCGCAGCTTCGCAATCCGGTTCTGCAGCAACGCGACCCGGTGGGCATTACCGTCCAGCCCGATGTAGCGGTCGTCGAACACCGCCAACAACGCGTCGTCGAGGCGACGCACCGCGCCGGGCGGATACCGGTAGTCCATGAGCCGGTTGATCTCGTCGGTGTCCACCGAATCCAGAAGACCGGTCAGCGCTTCTAACGTGGTGATACCCAGCTCGAGCAGCAGCCCCGAGATCCAGGCGTAGTGGTCGGTTCGCGACCAACCGGCGTCCGCGAAGCGGTTGCCCAGATAGGTGGCGAGCACCGGGGTGGGGATACGGGAATCCCTGGAAAACCCCGGAGACTCGGCCTCCTCGTCTTCGGACATGGTCAGCCGCAGGCGTTCCCGGATCTCGGTGAACTCACGGTCGGCGAGTTCCAGAAGCCCGGCGGCCAACGTGAACCGACGGTCCAGCTCACTCACGTGCTCGGCCGGTATCGAACCCTTGTACCGCACATCGTGTTCGAACTCGGCCCACGCATGCTGCAGGACGGTACGGACCTGGATGGATGCCGGATACTGTTCGCCCTCGACCCCGAACAGCAGATGCCGGCTCGCATACCCCCACCGGCCCTGCCGGGCGGTCTGCAGGCCCATGTCCTGGTCGTCGAGCAGCCGCATCTCCTCGGCCAGCAGATTGGCCACCGCGTCGACATCCTCACGCAGATAGGTGATGACGCGCAGACCCACCTGATCGGTGATCTCCACCAACGGATCGCTGTACAACGGAGTGCCGTCGCCGGCGCGGCGGTTGGCTTTCGCGGCGAACGAATCGATGCTCTTGGTGCGGGCCGTGATGCTCAGGTAGTTGATGCCCGCCTCGTCGAGTAGGCCGGTGACCAGCTTGAGGTACTGCTCGGTGGCGGCCACCAGGTCCGGGCGCCGCGAGGCGTACTCGGCCACCGCCGTCGACGGGGCGGTCTCGCGTACCGGGGCCGGCCGCGGCCGGGGGAGCCGATCAGCAGGCAGAGACGGGGTGACGATGTACCCCGAGGCGAAGTCGCCGTAGATCGTCACATCCTCCGGCCGGTCATACCAGTACAGCGCGATGTAGGCACAGAGCATCGCATCGACGGGATCCTCGTCCCGGTCGAGCTGGCCCGGCCGGGTGGCCGCCTCGATCCGCCGCCGCAGCTCCACCCAGTTGACATTGCGATTGGCCCGCAGCCTCGGCGTCGCCGTGTCGAGTTCCTCGATGTACGTCATCAACTTGAGCAGCTCCCGCTGCCGGTCGCCGAAGGCGCCTCGCTTGTACTTCAAGGTCTTGTCGAGTCCGAACAGCACCACGCTCGCCGGATGTGGATACACCTCGATGGCGCGCCGATTCGACTGCGACGACGGATCCATGTCGAGGCCAAGGGCCGTCGCGATACGCGCGCCGCGCGGATGCTTGAACTCGGGTCGCTCGGTGAATGCGGGGCGCGCCCCGGCGTCGAACCGCTGGAAATCCCGGTTGAGATCTCGCTCGCACGGACGGTGGCCCGTCGGGTTGTTGACGATGAGCGGCGCATCGATCGCAACCAGGCAGTCACCGCTGACATAGGGCTCGATCGCCGCGCCTATGTCGTCGTCGTCCTGTGCCACCCCGACGTGAAGGACCCGGCCACTGGAGTCGATGACAGCGACCCCCGTCTGATTCTTCTCGCCCCACGCGAGGTCGAGCCCGACGAAGTACATCCGTCCACTGTCTCATTGGTGGTCCGGCCCGGGCCGTAAGCTGTGTGTTCGTGACGATCCCGAATGTTCTGGCCAACCGCTACGCCAGCGACGAAATGGTCGCGATCTGGTCGCCGGAGGCCAAGATCGTCGCCGAACGCCGACTCTGGCTCGCCGTGCTGCGGGCCCAGGCCGAGCTGGGTGTCCCGGTGCCCGACGGTGTGGTCGACGACTACGAGCGGGTTCTGGAGAACGTCGACCTGGCCTCGATCGCGGCCCGCGAGCGGGTCACCCGCCACGACGTCAAGGCGCGCATCGAGGAGTTCAACGCGCTGGCCGGCCACGAGCATGTGCACAAGGGCATGACCAGCCGCGACCTCACCGAGAACGTCGAGCAGCTGCAGATCCGCCGCTCCCTGGAGCTGGTGTTCGCCCACGGCGTCGCCGTCGTCGCCCGACTGGCCGAGCGCTCCGTCGTCTACCGCGACGTGGTCATGGCGGGCCGGTCGCACAACGTGGCGGCCCAGGCCACCACGCTGGGCAAGCGGTTCGCCTCGGCGGCCGAAGAAACCCTGCTGGCGTTGACCCGGCTGCGCGAGCTGATCGACCGGTACCCGCTGCGCGGCATCAAGGGCCCGATGGGCACGGCCCAGGACATGCTCGACCTATTTGACGGCGACACCGAGAAACTGGCCGAGTTGGAGCGGCGGGTCGCCCAATTCCTCGGATTCACAGACGTTTTCATCAGCGTCGGGCAGGTCTACCCGCGCTCGCTGGATCACGACGTGCTCTCGGCGCTGGTACAGGTGGGTGCCGGGCCTTCCTCGATGGCGCACACCATCCGGCTGATGGCCGGCCACGAACTGGTCACCGAGGGCTTCGCACCAGGTCAGGTCGGGTCGTCGGCGATGCCGCACAAGATGAACACCCGGTCGTGTGAGCGGGTCAACGGCCTGCAGGTGGTGCTACGCGGGTATGGCTCGATGGCCGCCGAATTGGCCGGTGCCCAGTGGAACGAGGGCGACGTGTTCTGCTCGGTGGTGCGCCGTGTTGCGCTGCCGGACGCGTTCTTCGCCGTCGACGGGCAGACCGAGACGTTCCTGACCGTGCTCGACGAGTTCGGCGCCTACCCGGCGGTGATCCAGCGCGAGCTGGACCGCTACCTGCCGTTCCTGGCCACCACCCGCATCCTGATCGCCGCGGTGCGGGCCGGGGTCGGCCGCGAGACCGCGCATGAGGTGATCAAGGAACACGCTGTCGCCGTCGCGTTGGCGATGCGCGAGCAGGGGCGTGAACCCGACCTGCTCGACCGCCTGGCCGCCGACCCGCGGCTGCCGCTGGACCGGGCCGCCCTGGAGGCCGCGCTGGCCGACAAGCAGGCCTTCACCGGCGCCGCCGGCGCCCAGGTCGACGGGGTTGTCGCGGCCGTCGACGAACTGGTCAGCCGCTACCCGGAGGCCGCCAAGTACACCTCGGGCGCCATCTTGTGACGTTGGCGGCCGACCTCACCGACCTGGACAACTTCGCTGCCGGTTTTCCGCACGAGTTGTTCGCCGCGCACCGCCGCGAAGCGCCGGTGTACTGGCACGAGCCGACCGAGCACACCCCGGACGGCGAGGGCTTCTGGTCGGTGGCCACCCACGCCGAAACCATTGCGGTCCTACGGGACGCCGAGACCTATTCCTCGGTGACCGGCGGCTCCCGGCCCTACGGCGGCACGCTGCTGCAAGACCTGGCCATCGCGGGCCAGGTGCTCAACATGATGGACGACCCGAGGCATGCCGAGATCCGGCGACTGGTCAGCTCCGGGCTGACCCCGCGGATGATCAGGCGGGTCGAAGACGACCTGAGGGCGCGGACCCGCCGGCTGCTCGACGGGATCTCCCCGGGTGATCCGTTCGACTTCCTGGTCGACGTGGCCGCCGAGCTGCCGATGCAGATGATCTGCATCCTGCTGGGAGTGCCTGAATCCGAGCGGCATTGGCTGTTCCACGCGATCGAGCCCCAATTCGACTTCGGCGGTTCCCGTTCGGCGGCCATGCCGCAGATGTCGGCCGAAGAGGCCGGATCGCGGATGTACACCTACGGCTCTGAGTTGATCGCGGCGAAGCGGGCCGAGCCCACCGACGACATGCTGTCGGTGGTCGCGAATGCGACGGATGCTTCTCTGTCTGACCTTGAGCTCTACCTGTTCTTCTCCCTGCTGTTCAGTGCAGGTGCCGAGACCACCCGCAACTCGGTGGCCGGTGGGCTGCTGGCGCTGATCGAAAACCCTTCGCAGATGGCGTTGTTGCGTGAGGATCTGGGTGAACTGCCGACGGCAATCGAAGAAATGGTGCGCTGGTCCTCGCCGTCACCGTCGAAGCGCCGCACCGCAACCCGGGCGGTGACGCTCGGCGGCTGCGACATCGAGCCAGGACAGAAGGTGCAGGTGTGGGAAGGGTCGGCGAACCGGGATTCACTGGTCTTCGCGCAACCGGACGTTTTCGACATCACCCGTAAACCCAATCCGCACTTGGGTTTCGGCTATGGCATCCACTACTGCCTTGGCGCCAATCTGGCCCGGCTGGAGTTGCGGGTGTTGTTCGAGGAGCTCCTTCAGCGGTTCTCGGCGGCCCGTCTGGTGAAGCCCGTCGAATGGACCCGCAGCAACCGTCATACCGGTATCCGACATCTGGTGGTGGAGCTCGGGGCGTGAAACCCGAGGCGTTCGCCGCGGTCATGGCGACCGGCATCGTGTCGATCTCCGCGGGGCAGCACGGCTATGGCGTCATCAGTTGGCCGCTGGCGGTGCTCGCGGCGCTCGGGCTGCCGGTGCTGATGTACCTCGCCGTCCTCCGTTGGCCGTCCCTCGATCTGCAGAGCATCGACACTGTGGTCGGTTTGTTCACGTATGTGGCGGCGTGCGCGGTGGTGGCTGCCCGGTTCGCCGAGTACGGGCCCGCGCTGTGGATCCTGGGAGCGATGGGTCTTGCCGGCTGGCTGGCGCTGATCCCGATGCTGCTGGTGCAGATGCGGCGGCTGGGGCCGACCGGCCTGCGGGATCGTGCCCGTGGCACCTGGGAGCTGGCCAGCGTTGGGACGTCCGGGCTGTCACTCATCTTCGTCGCTGAGGGAATCGTGTTCTGGGGGTTCATCTTCTGGGGTGTCGCCCTGTGCCTGTACGGCGTGATGACTCTGCTCATCGCGTGGCGGGCACTCGGTGAGCCCGAGGTTCGGCGCAATGTGCCATCCGATCACTGGATCCTCATGGGTGGCCTGGCAATCGCAACGCTGGCCGGTGAGCACATCTACGGTGCGCTGCCACCCGGCCCGATTGCCGATGCGGTGCGCGTCCTCACCATCGCGACTTTTGTTGTTGCCACCGTGCAGATCGTGCCCCTGGCGATCACGAGCCGGCGCCAGATGCTCGACTGGCCCGCGGTGTTCCCGTTGGGCATGTACTCGGTGGCCGCATTCGGCCTGGCCCTCGAAACCGGTTGGAATGCACTGTCTGTCGTATCGCAGGTGTTCTTCTGGATCGCATTCGTGGCCTGGCTGGCGGTGGTTGTCGTGGTGGTCGGGCGCGTCGTTCGCCTAACCTCGGGGCATGGACTCAGGCCAGAATGACCACCTCCGAGTCTCAGACGCCGAGCGCGCGAAGGTGGGACAACTGCTCGAACGCGCGGTAGCCGAAGGCATGATCACGCTCGACGAGTTCAGCGAGCGCTACGACGCCGCCCTGGCCGCCCGGACCCGTGGCGAGCTGAATGCAGTTTTGGTCGACCTGCCGTTGGGGCGGCCGGCCGTACCGACCCCGGCTGCGGCACCCGAGGAGCTGCGCGGCTGGATGTCCTCGGTTGTGCGGCGTGGACAGTGGACGGTGCCGCCCGCCCTGCACATGACAACGCGGCTGTGCAGCACCACCCTGGACTTCACGTCGGCCGTCCTGAACGGCCCGATCGTGGACATCGTCCTCGACGATTACTGCAGCTCGACAGAGCTCATCGTGCCGGCGTCGGCCACCGCCGACCTCAACGGCGTCAACGCCATCGCCGGCAGCGCCACCGTCAAAGTGCGCACCAGCCCGCCGTCGGACCAGCTGCACCTCGTCGTGCGCGGCCGTGTGCGGATGGGTTCTGTCACCGTGCGGCACCCGTTCGGAAGCTGGCTGCGGCGCTTGAGCGGCACCGGATAGCCTCGCCGGGGCGATCGTCAAACTTTTTGACGGTTCTGGTGAGGACTATCGGCCGGGAGTCTGGCCGGTGGTGGTCGTCTCTCGGTGCGACGCGTCGCACGGGACTTCGTCAAACTTTTTGACGGTTCTGGTGAGGACTATCGGCCGGGAGTCTGGCCGATGGTGGTCGTCTCTCGGCGCGACATGTCGCACGGAACTTCGTCAAACTTTTTGACGAAATCACTCGATACGGCGCAGGCGCATGCCGGCGGAACGCAGTTCCAGGGCGGCGAGGCCGCGAATGGCCCGCTGATCTTGACTGCGCCACGCGCCGACAGGGTCGTCCGACACCGCGGTCAGCTTGGCCAGCGGTCGGTTGGCCAGGGCCCGCAGCGCGAGCAGTTGTTCGCCGGCGCTCGTCGAGGCCAGGGTGATCGCGGTCCACTTGCGCCGGAAGAACCGCACCCGTAGGAACAGCCACGGCATGGCGACGAACAGGATCGGAGCGGCGGCCACTGCCAGGGCCAACACCCAGGCCAGCCAGCTCGCGGTGCTGTCCAGGTTGTGGCCGGCGCCGGCGATGTCGAGGGCGGCCTCGCTGGCGGCGCGCAACGGCTTGCTCAGTGTGTCGCCGATCAGCGGAACGTGGTCAGTGCTGTCGCCGGCCGATCCCAGGTTGTCGGCAACCCCGTTGGCGCCGCTCTCGACCTGCCTGCCGACCTCAGCGATGGTCGCCACCGCCGAATGCACGGCCATCCCGACCAATATCCACACCGCGATCCACGTGATGACGGCCACGTCGCTGAACAACTGGGCCAACAAGCGGCCAGGTCTGCTGGCATAGGGCAGGTACCGCGATCTCATGAGACCGATCCCAACACATAGGCTGACCCAATGCGTCCTGCTCTGTCCGACTACCAGCACTTGGCAAGCGGCAAGGTCCGTGAGTTGTACCGCATCGACGACGAGCACCTGCTGTTCGTGGCGTCCGACCGCATCTCGGCCTACGACTATGTCCTGGATTCGCAGATCCCGGACAAGGGCCGGATCCTGACGGCGATGAGCGTGTTCTTCTTCGACCTGATCAGCGCGCCCAATCATCTCGCCGGGCCGCCGGACGACGAGCGCATCCCCGCCGAGGTACTGGGGCGCGCGCTGGTGGTGAAGCAACTGAAGATGCTGCCGGTGGAATGTGTGGCCCGCGGCTACCTGACCGGTTCGGGGCTGATCGACTACCAGGCGTCGGGATCGGTGTGCGGTATCCCGCTGCCGCCCGGGCTGGGAGAGGCGAGCAGATTCGACGAGCCGCTGTTCACCCCGGCTACGAAAGCCGACATCGGTGACCATGACGAGAACATCGCGTTCGCGCAGGTGATCGAACTGGTGGGGCCGGTGCTGGCCGACCAGCTGAAGGAACGCACCCTGCAGACCTACCTGCAAGGTGCCGACCATGCGTTGACGAAGGGCATCATCATCGCCGACACCAAGTTCGAGTTCGGCGTCGACGGGAACGGCAACGTGGTGCTGGCCGACGAGGTGTTCACGCCGGATTCGTCCCGGTACTGGCGCGCCGAGACCTATCAGCAGGGTGTGGTTCAGGACAGCTTCGACAAGCAGTTCGTCCGCAACTGGCTGACCGGGCCGGACTCAGGCTGGGACCGGCACGGCGACACCCCGCCGCCACCGCTGCCCGAAGAGATCGTCGCAGCCACCCGGGACCGGTATATCGAGGCGTACGAACGGATTTCGGGCCTGCGGTTCGAGGATTGGATCGGCGCATGACCCCGTCCGTGCAGCCTCCGGTCGCCAAGCGCGGCAACCACCGCCGCGAGCACCACGGTGATGTGTTCATCGACCCCTACGAATGGTTGCGCGACAAGGACAACCCCGAGGTGATCGCGCACCTGGAGGCCGAGAACGCCTACACCGAGGACGCCACCGGGCATCTGGAGCCGTTGCGGCAGAAGATCTTCGACGAGATCAAGGCCCGCACCAAGGAAACCGACCTCTCGGTGCCGATGCGCCGGAACGGCTGGTGGTACTACGCGCGCAGCTTCGAGGGCAAGCAGTACGCGGTGCATTGCCGGTGCCCGATCGGCGATCCCGACGACTGGACGCCGCCCCAGCTCGACGAGGGTGCCGAGATCCCGGGCGAACAGATCCTGCTGGACGAGAATGTCGAGGCCGACGGTCACGAGTACTTCTCGCTCGGCGCAGCCACCGTGAGTCTCGACGGCAATATCCTGGCCTACTCGGTGGACGTCCTGGGTGACGAGCGATACACCTTGAAGTTCAAGGACTTACGCACCGGTGAGCTCTATGACGACACGATCGCCGGGATCGGCGCCGGTGGTACCTGGGCGGCCGACAGTCGCACCCTGTACTACACCACGGTGGACGACGCCTGGCGACCCGACACCGTGTGGCGGCACCGGCTGGCGTCGGGCCTGCCTGCCGAGAAGGTGTATCACGAACCGGACGAACGGTTCTGGGTCGCGATCGGTCGCAGCCGCAGCGACAAATACCTCTTCGTCGCGTCGGGCAGCGCGGTCACCACCGAGGTCCGCTATGTCGATGCGACTGACCCGACCGCCGAGCTCACCACGGTGTGGGAGCGGCGCGACCTGGTGGAGTATTCCGTCGAGCACGCCGTGGTCGGGGGCGAGGACCGGTTCCTCATCCTGCACAACGACGGCGCCGAGAACTTCATGCTGGTGGAAGCCCCGGTCAGCGATCCCAGCGACGTGCGCCCCCTGATCGAACACCGGTCCGATGTCCGCCTGGACGGCGTCGATGCGTTCGACGGTTTCCTGGTCATCAGTTACCGCAGTGACGCATTGCCGAAGATGGCGCTGTGGCCGCTGACCGCCGACGGCTATGGCACGCGCGAGGAGCTGACCTTCGACTCCGAGCTGACCGCCGCAGGGATGGGTGGCAATCCGAACTGGTCCACCCCGAAGCTGCGCATCGGTGCGACGTCGTTCATCACGCCGGCGCGGATCTACGACCTTGACCTGGCCACCGGCGAGCGCACGCTGCTACGGGAGCAGCCGGTGCTGGGCGGTTACCGGCCGGAAGACTATGTGGAGCGCCGGGATTGGGCGACGGCGTCCGACGGTGCCCGGGTTCCCATCTCGATCATCCACCGGGCCGGGTTGCAGTTCCCGGCGCCGGCGTTGCTCTACGGTTACGGGGCGTACGAGTCGTGTGAGGATCCGCGGTTCTCGATCGCCCGGTTGTCGCTGCTGGACCGCGGCATGGTGTTTGTGATCGCCCACGTGCGGGGCGGCGGCGAGTTGGGCCGGCCGTGGTACGAGCACGGCAAGCTGTTGGAGAAGACCAACACCTTCACCGATTTCATCGCGGCGGCAAGCCATCTCATCGACACCGACGTGACCCGACCGCAGAATCTGGTGGCACTCGGCGGCAGTGCCGGTGGCTTGTTGATGGGCGCGGTGGCCAACATGGCCCCGGAGTTGTTCGCCGGAATTCTGGCCCAGGTGCCGTTCGTCGATGCACTGACGACGATCCTGGACCCGTCGTTGCCGCTGACCGTGACCGAGTGGGACGAGTGGGGAAATCCGTTGGAGGACCCCGAGGTGTACCGGTACATGAAGTCCTACACGCCCTACGAGAACGTGGCGGCACAGGACTATCCGGCCATCCTGGCGATGACCTCACTCAACGACACCCGGGTGTACTACGTCGAGCCGGCCAAATGGGTTGCCGCACTCCGGCATACGAAGACCGATGGTCATCCCGTGCTGCTCAAGACCGAGATGGTGGCCGGCCACGGCGGACTGTCCGGACGCTACGAGCGGTGGAAGGAAGCCGCGTTCCAGTACGCCTGGCTGCTAGCCGCCGCCGACGGCGACAACTACGGCCGCGGCCAGGTACACAGCCTCTTCGGCGGTCCGAACACCTAACCGCGAGGTCATCGACTTCGGCGGGTCGGGCATGCGGGCCGCGTGGACGTTGGCCGGGAACATGGCCAGCATGAGCAGGAACAGGCAGACTGCCGCCGCCGTGCGGGTGGGCGGGTAGAGCAGGCCGATGGCGCCGGCCAACTCCAGTACGCCGGTGGCCGTCACCAGGATGCCGGGCGCCGGGAGAGCGGGCGGCACGATGGCGATCATGTCGCGCCGCAACGGATTGACGAAGTGTGCGACGCCGGTCATGACGAACATCGCGGCCAGTCCCACGGCGATGGCCTCAGGCCAACTGTCGAGGTAGTGCACGCCTGCCAGTCCGATCACCCGGGCTGCCACGCTGCCGAGAATCAGGGTCAGAAAGACGGCCATCGCGGGCTCCAATCTTGTCAGTGCCTAGATCGACACGCTACGCCTGATCTAGCCGCTGTCAAGATGCGGGATTAGGATGGACCACATGGGCTATCACCACGGCGACCTCAAGGCCGCGATCCTCGCGCAGGCCGCCGCCCTGGTGGCCGAACGCGGCGCCGACGGCATCTCGCTGCGCGAGCTCGCGCGTGCCGCCGGGGTCTCCCACGCGGCCCCGGCGCACCACTTCACGGACCGGCGCGGGCTGTTCACCGCCTTGGCCACCGAGGGGTTTCAGTTGCTGGCGGCGGCGCTGACGGGGGCCAGGCCGCAATTCATCGACGCCGCCAAGGCCTACGTGCGGTTCGCCCTCGACCATCCCGGCCACTACGAGGTGATGTTCGACAAGTCGCTCTACGACGACACCGACCCCGAACTGGTTGCGGCCGCGTCGGCCGCGGGTGCGGAGTTGAGCCGCGGCGTCGGCACCCTGGCCGACCCCAAGGCCGCAGCCGACCCGGAAAGCGCCGCACTCGCCGCATGGTCCCTGGTACACGGGTTTTCGATGTTGTGGCTCAACGATGCGATCGACACCGGGGGAGACCCGATCGCCAAAGTGGAGAGTCTGGCCGCGATCCTGTTCGACGGTTAAGGGGCGGAGCATCGTCCGCTAACCTCATTGCGATGAGCCTCAACGACATTCCTTTGACCACCCTCGACGGCAAACCGACGACGTTGGCCGAGTTGGCAACCGGCGCAGCGCTGGTCGTCAACGTGGCCTCAAAGTGCGGGCTGACACCGCAGTACAGCGCCCTGGAGAAGCTCGCCCAGGATTACGCCGCACGCGGGCTCACCGTCGTCGGTGTGCCGTGCAACCAGTTCATGGGCCAGGAGCCGGGCAGCGCCGAGGAGATCCAGACCTTCTGCTCGACCACGTACGGCGTGACGTTCCCCCTGCTCGCCAAGACGGACGTCAACGGCGCCGACCGTCACCCGCTGTATGCCGAGCTGACGCAGGCCGCCGACGCCGATGGCGAGGCCGGGGACATCCAGTGGAACTTCGAGAAGTTTTTGCTCGCCCCGGGTGGCACGGTGACCAACCGGTTCCGTCCCCGCACCGAGCCGGACGCGCCCGAGGTCATCGCGGCCATCGAAGCGGTCCTGCCGGCCTGATCGCAGGTCTATCCCAATGGACACTCGGCGTCAGAGTGTTCGACACCGTCCCGACATGTGACGTTGCCACACTGGCAGCGTGACCGGACAACTCATCGTCTCGATATCGCAGATCAGCGATCGCACGATGGCTGATGTCGAGTCGTTCTGCGCCGAGCTCGATGCCCGTGGCGTGCCCGCCTCGATGATGGTGGCGCCGCGGCTCAAGGGTGGCTACCGGTTGGACCGCGACGCCGACACTGTGGACTGGCTGGCCCGTCGGCGCAGCGGCGGTGACGCCATCGTGCTCCACGGCTATGACGAGGCCGCGACCAAGAAGCGTCGCGGTGAGTTCGCCTCTTTGCCCGCCCACGAAGCCAACCTGCGGCTGATGGGTGCCGACCGGGTGCTCGAACACCTCGGCCTGCGTACCCGGCTGTTTGCCGCCCCCGGCTGGACGGTGTCACAGGGCACGGTGACAGCTTTGCCGCGCAACGGCTTTCGACTGCTGGCCGATCTCAACGGCATCACCGACCTGGTCCGCCAGACCACGACGCGCGCACGCGTGGTCGGAATCGGGGAAGGATTCCTGTCCGAGCCGTGGTGGTGCCGGACCGTGGTTCTCGCGGCCGAACGCACGGCGCGACGCGAAGGAATGGTGCGGGTCGCCGTCGCTGGGCGGCACCTGCGACGGCCCGGGCCCCGGCAGGCCATGCTGGATGCAATCGACCTGGCTTTGCTGCATCAGTGCGTGCCCACCGTCTATCAGTGGCGAGGATTTTCGGTACTGACCGACGCCGCCTGACAGGGGCTACTCTTTCGTCTCATGGCAGACGCCGATGTCATTGTCGTGGGGGCCGGTCTCGCCGGCCTGGTCGCTGCATGCGAGCTCGTCGACAGGGGCCTGCGGGTCCTGATCCTCGACCAGGAGAACGCCTCGAACCTGGGTGGCCAGGCTTTCTGGTCATTCGGTGGCCTGTTCTTCGTCGACAGTCCCGAACAGCGCAGGCTCGGCATCCGCGACAGTCAAGAGCTGGCGCTGCAGGATTGGCTGGGCACCGCGGGGTTCGACCGACCAGAGGATCACTGGCCCCGAGAGTGGGCGCATGCCTACGTCGATTTCGCCGCCGGGGAGAAACGCAGCTGGTTGCGGGCTCGCGGTCTGCAGACGTTTCCCTTGGTCGGATGGGCCGAGCGGGGTGGTTACGGGGCACTGGGCCACGGCAACTCGGTGCCTCGCTTCCACATCACCTGGGGCACCGGTCCGGCGATCGTCGACGTCTTCGCCCGCCGGTTGGTGGACGAGCCCCGGGTACGATTTGCCCACCGGCACCGCGTCGATGAGCTCATCGTCTCCGAGGGTGCCGTCGTCGGCGTCCGGGGTGCGGTGCTGGAGCCCTCCGACGCGCCCCGCGGTGCGGCCTCGTCGCGAAACACCGTCGGGGAGTTCGAGTTTCGTGCCTCTGCGGTGATCGTGGCCAGCGGCGGCATCGGGGGCAATCACGATCTGGTGCGCGAGAACTGGCCGGCCCGCATGGGCAGGGTGCCCGAGCAATTGCTCAGTGGTGTGCCCGCGCACGTCGACGGCCGCATGATCGGCATCTCCGAGACCGCCGGCGCGCACGTCATCAACAGCGACCGGATGTGGCACTACACCGAAGGCATCACCAACTACGATCCGATCTGGCCGGACCATGGGATCCGCATCCTGCCCGGACCGTCGTCATTGTGGTTGGACGCCAACGGAAAACGACTTCCCGGGCCGCTGTACCCCGGCTTCGACACGTTGGGCACGCTGGAGCACATCTGCCGCACCGGGCAGGATTACACCTGGTTCATCCTCGACGCGCGGATCATCGCCAAGGAGTTCGCGCTGTCCGGCCAGGAACAGAACCCCGACCTCACCTCACGCAGCGTGCGTGATGTGCTGGCCCGGGTGAAACCCGGCGCCCCGGCGCCGGTGCAGGCGTTCGTCGACCGTGGCGTCGACTTCGTCAGCGCGCGTTCGCTTCGCGAACTGGTGGCGGCGATGAACGACGTGCCCGACGTGGTCGAACTCGACTACGCCACCGTGGCCGCAGAGGTCACCGCACGCGACCGCGAGGTGGTCAACAAGTTCACCAAAGACGGACAGGTGACTGCGATCCGGGCGGCCCGAAGTTACCTCGGTGACCGGTTCACCCGGGTCGTCGCCCCGCATCGGCTCACCGACCCGAAGGCGGGTCCGATGATCGCCGTCAAACTGCACATCCTCACCCGAAAGTCCTTGGGCGGTTTGGAAACCGACCTAGACTCCCGGGTGCTCAAGGAAGACGGGACGGCGTTCTCCGGCCTGTACGCCGCGGGCGAGGCGGCCGGATTCGGCGGCGGAGGGGTGCACGGCTACCGATCTCTGGAAGGCACCTTCCTGGGCGGCTGCATCTTCTCCGGCCGGGCGGCCGGGCGGGGTGCCGCAGCCGATATCGCCTGACCCGCACGACCGCTCGCGGTCAGAAGGCCACGGCTGGGCCGTGAATCAGAACTCGGTGCCGTTCTCCTCGGTGAGCACCTGGAAGTCGGTCTTCGTCATCTCGGACAGCCGCCCGTAGTAGATGCCCCGCGCATTCGGCTCGATGATGCCTTGATGGATCGGCACCGCCCGCGCCGGTGCGACCGCGCGCAGGAAGTCCACGGCCTCCGAGACTTTCATCCACGGAGCCGCCGCCGGGGTGGCCAGCACGTCGACCGGCTCACCGGGAACGAACAGCGCATCGCCGGGGTGCATGAGCCGAGCGGGATGCTCGTCGTCGCCCAGCAGGTACGAAATGTTGTCGATCACAGGGATTTCCGGGTGGATCACGGCATGTTTGCCGCCGGTCCCGCGCACGTTCAGTGAGCCGACCCGGAACTCGTCGCCGGGATGCACGGCCTGCCACGGCTCACCCAGCTGGGCGGCGGTCTGCGGGTCGGCATACAGCGCGGCCTGGGGGTTGGCATCGATCAGCGCAGGCAACCGGGCGGTATCGGCGTGATCGGGGTGCTGATGGGTGATCAGGATGGCCGACAAGCCGGTGATGCCTTCGAAACCGTGCGAGAAGTTACCCGGATCGAACAGCACCGTGGTGTCCGAAATGCTGGCCAGTAGGCACGAATGTCCGAAATGCGTGAGTTGCATACCTATATTGTGGCGCTCGGTGGGGCTATGGCGGGTGATCGTGGCGATGTCGATGGTGCTCTGCGGGCTGGCCGCAGCGCCTCCTTCCGCGTGGTCAGAGCCCAGCGCCGACTGCCCGCCGCTGTGTGACCGCATCCCCGATTCGGCGTGGGCGCCTGCCTCGCAACTCCCGTTGGCCCGCGAATACCGCTGGCCCGGACTGGCCGGCTTGGCCGTGACCGCAGTGGCACCGCGCTTCCGCCTCGAAGAGGAGTGTGGGTCGCCACTCGTGCCGGGGGATCCGCGCGGCTATGCCGTCGCGGCGCGATCGGAGGTGGCGCAGCCCGCCGGACACTGGCAACTGCGGGTCCAGGTCCTGCATTGGCGCGGGGAGACCTGGCAGGGCGGTCAGACCGCGCTCGCGGTGGTGCAGGGGGCTGCCGAGGCATTGCGGGCGTGCCCGGGGGCCGGGACGGCCATCACCACCGACCGGCCCGGGCGGCTGGCGGCGGCCGTCAACTTCGGTAACACCAAGGTGCTGCACCAGTACCTGCTCGCCGATCCGGGCAACAGCACCGTGGTTGAGTTGGCCCTCTGGTCGAGCACGCCACCACAGGTTCCGTGGTCGGCTCCATCCGATCGTCAGGTGCTCGATGCGCTGGCCGACCCACTGTGCACGGCTTACATAGGGTCGTGCCGGTAGAGTGTGCGCCGTGGCAAAGGTGGTTGTGCACGTCATGCCCAAGGCAGAGATCCTCGACCCGCAAGGTCAGGCGATTGTCGGGGCACTTGGTCGGCTCGGACATGGTGGTATCGCAGACGTCCGTCAAGGCAAGCGTTTCGAGCTCGAAGTCGACGACTCCGTAGCCGACGAAACCTTGGCAGAGATCGCTGAATCTCTGCTGGCCAACACGGTTATCGAGGACTTTTCGGTGAGCCGGGAGGACTCGTGAGCACCCGTGTCGGGGTGATCACCTTCCCCGGGACGCTCGACGACGTCGACGCGGCCCGAGCCGTCCGTCTGGCCGGGGCCGAGGCGGTCAACCTCTGGCACGCCGACGCCGACCTGAAGGGCGTCGACGCCGTCGTCGTCCCCGGTGGGTTCTCCTACGGCGACTACCTGCGCTGCGGGGCGATCGCGAAGTTCGCCCCCGTAATGGGGTCGGTCGTCGAGGCGGCCGGCAAGGGCATGCCCGTGCTCGGCATCTGCAACGGCTTCCAGGTGCTGTGCGAGGCCGGGCTGCTCCCGGGTGCACTGACGCGCAACGCCGGTCTGCATTTCATCTGCCGCGACGTGTGGCTGGAGGTCGCCTCCAACACGACCGCGTGGACGACCCGGTACGACGCCGGCGCCGATCTGCTGATCCCGCTCAAGTCCGGCGAGGGCCGGTACGTCGCGTCCGAGGCGGTGCTCGATGAACTCGAGGGTGAGGGCCGCGTGGTCTTCCGCTACCGCGAGAACCTCAACGGCTCGATGCGCGGAATCGCGGGCGTCTGCTCGGAGAACCGCCGCGTCGTCGGCCTGATGCCGCACCCCGAACATGCCACCGAGGCACTGACCGGACCGTCCGATGACGGGCTCGGCTTGTTCTACTCCGCTCTGGATGCGGTTCTCTCGGTTTAGCGCAGATTTTTCTGCACCGGCCCGGGATCTCCTGATGTTAGATTCATTACCTATGGTTTGTGTGCCTGAGTGGCACCGCTTGAATCGAAACATTGTATGGGGGACGCATGTTAGTCAATCCCGAGCTATTGCGTGGCTTTGCCAGTGAAGTAGGCACTGCCTCAGGAGATATCCAGAGGGCGGACGTCGGCCACAAGGCGAGCGCTGCTGCGGACGGACTTCCAGGATCGGCCACTCAGTGGGCTGTTCACCTGGTAGGCGCGCACATGAATCAGCAGGTCGAGAAGATCGCCAAAGGCGTCGGTGATATCGGTGTGGCGGTTCGAGGTGCCGCCGACAAATACGAGGTCGAAGACGGTTCTCTGGCTGGCAGTTTCAACGGATTGTTCAAGTAGTGATCCCTTCCCGCCCTCGGCTTCAGAGTTGGAATCCGGATTCGTTGTCTTCGGCGGCGCCAGGAGTCAACGCCGGCGGTGCATCGGTGTACCAAGCGGTGCGCCACCTTGACGACGGTGTGAACCGACTGGACGAGGTGCGAACCTGGAGGGGGCCTGCGCACGACGCCTCGACGCAGATGTTTGACAGGGCAACCCGCACAGCGTCGAGCTTCAAGGATTACACCGAGAAGGTGTCTGCGGCGATGCAGGCAGGCGGCTCATCTATTGCTGCGGCCAGAACTCCGTTGCTTAATAAGGCTGACGAAATCGATCAGGGTGAGTTGCATGTGACCGATCAATGGGTGGTTCTCATTAGGCCCGGTCAAATGTCTGCCGAGAAAGCGGAAAATCTGCAGAAGTTGGCGATGCAGGAGCAGGGGGAGATAAACAAGTTGCTCCTTGCAGTCGGACAAGCTGACGATGGAGCAGCGGATGCGATTCAGAACGCTGCGAAGGCGTACGGGTTCGTGCCGCAGCAGCCAAATGTCGTTGGCTCGCTTTCAGGCCTGGCGCGTCCGGGAGACGAGGTTCCCAACCCATTTTCGACGGTCGGCCAACTCCAACAGCAGATAGTTCGACAACAGGATATGTCAACAACGGTTCGCGAATCGCGAGAGTGGGACACATCGGACGGCCAACATCGCAAAACAATCACGATGCTGGACGGGAGCAGGCATGAAATATATGAATGGGGCGATACCCTGCCTGCCGTGGAAGACGATTACTACGATAAGGCTGGAAATCTAGTATCATCCGCCTCTTCGCACGATCTGACTAAATATAATGGCACAAAGCAATCTAGGTATACGCTGCAGGATGGTACCGAAATAATGATGACGCAAGATGCGGACGGTAACTGTACGGGTGGAGTTACTATGCCCCCGCCCGACGGTCGGCACGCGAAACTCCCGGATGAATTTTTCACCCATCCTGATTTGACGGTGTCTGGTGGCGTACTTACCGGTATTGAAAAGCAGGCGAAGAATGGAATACCGATGATGACTGCGGCATCCATGGAAGACATCGGCAAGAGTGCCAAGTATGGCGGATACGGACTAGGTGTCGCGACTGCACTGTATGACACGGTTACTGCCGACACGTGGCATAACGCCTGCGTTGCTGCGTTTTCCGGGGCGGGTGGCATTGCTGGTGGGGAGTTCGGCGCCTGGGGGCTAGGGCTATTCGCCTCGGAGACTGGACCTGGTGCGGTTCTCGCGGCGGGACTGGGTAATATCGGGGGAACCTGGGGAGGCGGATATCTCGGCGGATTCATTGGCGAACTGGTGTGCCCAAAATGACATTTCGAAAGGCGCTGCCAGGCTATTTGATTTCCATTCCTCTTGGTCTACTTGCAATTTGGTGGGCAGTGACTTGCATTGGACGCGGCGACCTTATGACTGCTGTTGTGAGTTTTGGTTTAGGTGTCGCTTTTCTTAGCATGACTGTGCCGCCAACGCGATCGATTGCTGGAAGAATTGAGCCGCGCGCTACCAGTAGCGGTGAGGGGACCACATTTCGATCCGACATAGTTTTCGAAATTGCGACTTGCGTCATGATCTCAGCCGCAGTTGTGTCATGCGCGCTAATTGCAGTTTTTGGTCCGCTGGGAAAAATAGACATACCGGTCCTGCACTCCGCGCGGTACTCAATTCCGTTTGTTGCCGGCGCGGTCGCGCTGATGGGGATTCCAACTATCTGGCTGATGATTCGTCGTGGAGGCATGAAGTATCTGCGTCTGACGCCCGCAGGGTATGAGGTCGCCGAGGGCTACAAGCTGGAACGTGGTGCCTGGAGCGAGGTCGCCGACGTCACCAGTATGGTGCCTGGATCGAATCGCCAGTTACCGAACGCTCTTGTTCTGGTTAAATCTGACGGCACTGCTGCGGTGCTCGCGGCGGGTGCAATTACACCGGGTGGTCGGGATCTGAGGGAATTAGTCCGCTTCTATTGGCAGCACCCGGCCTATCGGGACGAGCTGACTGACGATCGGGCGCTGGAAAGGCTGCAGAGCAAGAACTTCGCAGCTGATCGGTAGCGCCTGCCCTTACGCTGCGGGCGTGCACGGAGCAGGCCCGCAGCGTAGAGCGCTTACGCGGTGAGGGCGACGGACGCCTCGGCGGTGTAGGCCAGGAACGTCAGGGTCTCCTGCAGGTACAGCTGCACGCTCTCGGCATCGTGGGACAGGTAGCCGATCGAAACGTCGGTGCCGAGCTGCAGATCGAAATCGCCACCGCGGGTGGACAATACGAAGGCGCCGTCGATCGCGGGCGCCCAGATGATCTCACCGTCCACCAGCCGGCTCAGGTGCTCGCGGATCGGGTAGCCGTGCGCAGTGGTCTCGCTGACCTTGGTGTAGGTGGCTGCCGAGAGCAGCACTGAGTACGGCCCGTCGACACCGGCCAGTCGCAGCTCCGAAAGTGCCTGCGCGATCACGTCGGGAATCTCGCGGGCATCGTCGGGCAGGGCCAGCGCCGGGTTGGAACTCGAGCTGCGGATGCCTTCGATCGAGGCCGCCGGGTAGCCCTCGAAGATCGCGCGGTCCTCGACGAACGCCAGCTTCTTGGCGGCTTCCTTGACCGGATCCCAGTCGGAGTCCTGGGCGCCGCGCTCGACGTCGTCGATTGCGGTGCGCGACACCGTGAACGGCACCCGCAGCCGCACCAGCGGCCGCGCGTCGCGTAGGTGGGCCACCACGCCGTCACCGGGTGATTTCACGTCGAGCAGATGGCCGGTGCTGACCGCCGCGGTCACCGGGCCGCCGGGCTCGCTGACATCGACCACGCGCCGACCGGCGATGTGCCGCTTGAAGGTTCGGCTGGCCTCGAGTTCGATCTCGGCCCAGGCGGACTCGGTGATCGGAGCAAGCTCGCGGTACAGGTTGTTCATTGCGGGATTCCTTTCAGACTGCCGATGCCGAGCGAGCCGTCACGGTGGCCCTGAGCCGGTGGTGCTTCCGCTGCTGCCGACTCTTGGTCGGAGGAGGGCAGCGGCGGTGGATCATCCAGAAAATCGATCGTGGGGCTGAAGAACAGGCCACCGGTGACGGCGGTGGAGAAATCCAGGATGCGGTCGGTGTTCCCGGGCGGGTCGCCGATGAACATATTGGTCAGCATCCGCTCGGTGACTTCCGGGGTGCGCGAATAACCGATGTAGTACGTGCCGAATTCGCCCTTGCCGATCTCACCGAACGGCATGTTGTGTCGGATGATCTTGAGCTCGTTGCCCTCGTCGTCTTCGATCACGTTGAGCGCCACATGAGAATTGGGCGGCTTGACCGCGTCGTCGAGCTCGATGTCGTCGAGTTTGGTGCGGCCGATCACCCGCTCCTGCTCCTCGGTGGACAGCGAGTTCCACGAACCCATGTCGTGGGTGTACTTCTGCACATGGACGTAACAGCCGCCCGCGAAATCCGGGTCCTCGTCACCGATCTGGCTGGCGTTGACCGCCACCGAGCCGTTCGGATTCTCGGTGCCGTCGACGAAGCCCATCAGATCGCGGTTGTCGAAGAACTTGAAGCCGTGCACCTCGTCGACGATCGTCACGGCGCCGGCCAGCGCATCGGCGAACTTGGTGGCGAGCTCGAAGCACACGTCCATGGACTCGGCCCGCAGGTGGAACAACAGGTCACCCGGCGTCGCCGGCGCTCGGTGTCGCGGACCGTCGAGTGGAATGAACGGGTGCAGTTCGGCGGGGCGTGGACCGGAGAACAACCGGTCCCAAGCGTCGGAGCCGATCGACACGATGGCCGACAGGTGCTTGGTGGGGTCGCGGAAGCCGATGGCACGCACCAGACCTGAGATATCGGTCAGGGTGTCGTGAACGGTCGCCTCGCCGCCCTCGTCGATGGTTGCGACCATGAACACGGCCGCCGGTGTCAGCGGGGCCAGGACCGGCTGGGGCTGTGGTGCGGGCACAAGATCGACCCTAACGCGGCGCGCGTTGAAATCCCGGTCAAGATAGAGATATGGCAGCCAGCCCCCAGAGCATGTGCGAGTTCATCGACGCGTCCCCGTCGCCCTTCCACGTCTGCGCCACCGCCGCTCAACGGCTGCGTGACGCCGGTTTCACCGAGCTTGCAGAAGTGGACGCGTGGCCCGGCACGGGGAAGTTCTTCACGGTACGGGCGGGTTCGCTGGTGGCGTGGAACACAGAGGGTGCGGACGCCGCCGCACCGTTCCGGGTGGTGGGCGGCCACACCGACAGCCCGAATCTGCGAGTCAAGCAGCACCCGGACCGCGTCGTCGCAGGCTGGCAGGTGGTCGCGCTGGCGCCCTACGGTGGGGCCTGGCTGAACTCCTGGCTCGACCGCGACCTCGGGATCAGCGGTCGGCTCTCGGTCCGCGACGGCAACCGGATCGACCACCGGCTGGTGCGGGTCGACGATCCGATCCTGCGCGTGCCGCAGCTCGCCATCCACCTGTCCGAGGACCGTAAGGGGGTGAGCCCGGACCCGCAGCGGCATGTCAACGCGGTGTGGGGTTTGGGGGAGCGGCCGCGGTCCTTCGTCGGATTCGTCGCCGAACGGGCCGGTGTCGAGCCGGATCGGCTGCTCGGTTTTGATCTGATGACCCATGACCTGGCGCCGTCGGCGATCACCGGTGCCGACCGCGAGTTCGTCAGTGCGCCGCGGCTGGACAACCAGGCCACCTGTTACGCGGGGCTGGAGGCATTCCTGGGGGCGGATGCCGGAGCGCACGTGCCGGTGCTTGCGCTCTTCGATCACGAGGAAGTCGGCTCGACGTCGGATCACGGCGCCCAGTCAGAGCTGCTGCCGACCGTGCTGGAGCGCATCGTGCTCGCCGCGGACGGTTCCCGGGAAGACTTCCTGCGCCGGGCGGCCGGTTCCATGGTGGCGTCCGGAGACATGGCGCACGCGACGCACCCGAACTACCCGGACCGTCACGAGCCCGGACACCTGATCGAGGTCAACGCCGGGCCGGTGCTCAAGGTGCAGCCCAACCTGCGCTATGCCACCGACGGTCGTACCGCGGCGGCGTTCGCGCTGGCGTGCGATCAGGCCGGGGTGCCGCTGCAGCGCTATGAGCACCGCGCCGATCTGCCGTGTGGGTCGACCATCGGGCCGATGACCTCGGCACGCACCGGGATCCCGACCGTCGATGTCGGCGCGGCGCAGTTGGCCATGCACTCGGCGCGCGAGTTCATGGGTGCCAAGGACGTGGTGGCCTACTCCGCGGCATTACAAGCATTCCTTTCGCCGCACTGACGCGGTGTCACCGCCTCGGTCTAAGGTCGGCGCCATGACGCTCTCCGTGGAAATGATCACGTTCGACTGCGCCGATCCCGATGCGCTGGCCCAATGGTGGGCTCAAGCCGTCAATGGCACGGTAAATGCCGTCTTCCCAGGCGAATTCGTCCTCATCGACCTTCCCGACGGGCCCAACCTCGGCTTTCAGCGGGTACCAGACCCGACTCCGGGCAAGAACCGCGTACACCTCGACTTCCACGCCGCGGACATGGAAGCCGAGGTGGCCCGGTTGGTGGGCCTGGGTGCCACCGAAACGGGCAGGCACAACTTCGGCGAGGAGTTCAACTGGGTCGTCCTGGCCGACCCGGCCGGCAACGCATTCTGTATCGCGGGCGGATAACCGCCGGTAGCTGGCAGGATTCCGGCCATGCTGTTGTCGCTCGTCGCGGTTTCGGTGGTGCTGGCCGGATGGTCGCTCTTCTCGCGTGGCTTCGAGCGGCTACGGCTGACGGCGCCGATGGTGCTGGTGTTGGCCGGGATCGCGGTCGGCTTCACCACCCAGGACGCGTTGGCGTCGACGCTGAATGCCGTCACCGCCCAGCGCGTCGCCGAGATCATCCTTGCGGTACTGCTTTTCGTCGACGCCACCGATGTCCGCGGCGGGTATCTCGGTGCCGATCCGCGGTCGGCGCTGCGGCTGCTGTTCATCGCGATGCCACTGGGTCTGGCCGCATCGGTGCTGCTGGGGTTGTGGCTGATGCCAGGGCTGTCGTGGGCGGTGCTGCTGGTGATCGCCTGCGTGGTGGTGCCGATCGATTTCGCGCCGACGTCGTCGCTGCTGCGCGACACGCGGATACCCGAGCGCGTCCGCAGCTTGTTGACCGTCGAGGCCGGATACAACGACGGCATCGTGTCGCCGGTGTTCATCTTCGCGCTGGTGCTGGCCTCCGATCGCACCGATGCCGAGACCCCGCTCGACGCCCTGGCCCGGGCCGTTCCGGACGCGGGTAAGGCGCTGCTGGTCGGTGCGGTCGTCGGCGCCGTTCTGGCCATCGCGACCAACAATGCCGAACGCCGCAGCCTGATGACCGGGCAAGCCAAGCGACTGATCCTGGTGACGGCTCCGCTGTTGTCGTTCGGCGCCAGTCTCGGCTTCGGTGGCAACGGCTTCGTCTCGGCTTTCGTCTGCGGCATCGCATTCAACTACTTCCGTACCTCGCCGACCTTCGCCGACGAGCTCGAGCTCGTCGACGATCTCGGATTCCTGCTGGCCTCGGTGATGTGGTTCGTGTTCGGGCTCACCGCAGTGCTGGCGCTCGGCTACGGCGTGCCGTGGGGGACCCTGCTGTTCTGCCTGCTCGCCCTGACCGTGGTGCGTACCGCCGCGGTGCTGCTGTCGATGGTCGGCTCGTCGCTGGGTTGGCGCGAGAGGCTGTTGCTGGGCGGGTTGGGGCCGCGTGGCACTCCGTCGATCGTGTTCGGACTGCTGGCGTTCAACGCCCTCGAAGGTGCGGCCGAACACACCGTCGCGCAGGTACTCGTGGTGGCGGTCCTGGGCAGCGTCGTACTGCACGGAGCGGGCGCACCAGCGGTCGCCCGCGCCTATGCGAAATCGCAGGCCAAACCGGTCACGTGAGGTCTGCACCCGCCCGCTGCCACATCACCGTGGACAGCTCTCGAACTGGGCGCGCAGCTTGGTCTGCAGGTCCATCAGCGGTGGTGTCCGCGGCTGGGGTTCCTGGGCGTCCTTCGAACAACCCCCAGGCCGGACGGTGACCTGTTCGTCCTCGATTTCGTACACCGCGGGCAGTCCCGAGTTCTTGACGAGCTGAAGTTGGTCGACGGCAACGCGATCCCCGTCGGCGCCGGCAGGCACGTCCTCGATGGACAAGCGAGGCGGCTCCAGATCGAAGAGGCCATTGGTCGGTGCCAGCTGATCGAGTGCCTCCCACAACGCCAGCTGCTCTGCGGTGGGCAGTCCGTGGTCCGAGCGGATGCTCGGTGCGTTGTTGCTGTCCGCATCGAAGATGTGCCAGGCCGTGGTCGAGTCTGCAAAGTCCGCGATCAGCCGCCGCACCGAAGCCGCGAACTCCGATGCGCCCAGGGGATCGTGCACATGGTCGTAGCTGCGCAGGGTCACTCTGAGGCTGGTTCGAGCCGGTTGCCAGGGCCGTCAGGTGACGCCCAGCCGGTGACGTCGTACGCGTAGTCGCCCTTCGCCAGTTTGAGCCAGTCCTGCCACGGCGGTTCCGGGGTGGTCTTCGAAGGGTCGACGCTGACGTACATCGTGGCGCCCGATTGGTCGGGGAAGGACTCTGACGAACGGCTCACGTGGAGGTTTGCTCCCAGCCCGCCGTACACCATCGATCCGTGGATCTGGTCGGCGAAGGTGCGCCCGAGCGCTGAGAGTTGGTCAGCCGTCGCCTCGGGACTGACCATGACCTGAAAGTCGGCGGTGCGCACCCCGAAGCCCATGTCGCGTGCGACGGTGTGTGTGACGAACGTGACGCCGGGCTGACTTTTCAAGACGTTGTCGATCAAGCCGGCCGACCACGAGCCCCTGAACTGGCAACACGTGATGCCGAGCGCCAGCACGACACCGAGAATGGCCAGCCACACCTTCGGCCCGGGCTTTCGCATGTGCTGAGTATGCCGCCGCGGGGGCGGGTGGAGGCGCAACCGGCAATCGCCTGGTCGGACGTGCGCGAGCGGCAACGATAGACTCTTGGGCGTGACGTCTGAGCTCACCCACGCTATCGACACGGTGCAGCGGGCAGCCGCCACCCCTGATCAGCCCCAGCCGTACCGCGAACTCGGCCTCAAGGACGACGAGTACGAGCGGATCCGCGAGATCCTGGGTCGCCGCCCCACTGATGCCGAGCTGGCCATGTATTCGGTGATGTGGAGCGAACACTGCTCCTACAAGTCCTCCAAGGTGCACCTGCGCTACTTCGGTGAGACCACCACCGACGAGATGCGCGCGGGCATGCTTGCCGGGATCGGCGAGAACGCCGGCGTCGTCGACATCGGCGACGGCTGGGCGGTCACCTTCAAGGTCGAATCGCACAACCATCCGTCCTACGTCGAGCCCTACCAGGGCGCGGCGACCGGCGTGGGCGGCATCGTCCGCGACATCATGGCGATGGGCGCCCGGCCGGTGGCAGTCATGGATCAGCTGCGCTTCGGCGCGGCCGACGCACCCGACACCCGCCGCGTGCTCGACGGCGTGGTCCGCGGGGTCGGCGGCTACGGCAACTCGCTGGGCCTGCCGAACATCGGCGGCGAGACGATCTTCGACCCCTCCTACGCGGGCAATCCGCTGGTCAACGCGCTGTGCGTCGGTGCGCTGCGCAAGGAAGACCTACACCTGGCGTTCGCCTCGGGTACCGGCAACAAAATCATCCTGTTCGGTGCGCGCACCGGCCTGGACGGCATCGGCGGTGTCTCGGTGCTGGCGTCGGACACCTTCTCGGGTGACGAATCCGGCGCGGGCCGCAAGAAGCTGCCGAGCGTGCAGGTGGGCGACCCGTTCACCGAGAAGGTACTCATCGAGTGTTGCCTTGAGCTGTACTCGGCCGGCCTGGTGGTCGGCATCCAGGACCTCGGCGGAGCCGGACTGTCCTGTGCCACATCCGAACTCGCTTCTGCCGGCGATGGCGGCATGCGCATCGAGCTGGACCAGGTGCCGCTGCGGGCCAAGGACATGACCCCAGCCGAGGTGCTGTCCAGCGAGTCGCAGGAACGCATGTGTGCGGTGGTGACGCCGGAGAACGTCGAGGCGTTCATGGCCGTCTGCCGCAAATGGGAGGTGTTGGCCACGGTGATCGGTGAGGTCACCGACGGGGACCGGCTGGAGATCACCTGGCACGGTGACACCGTGGTGGACGTCCCGCCTCGCACCGTGGCCCACGAAGGCCCCGTCTACCAGCGGCCGGTGGCGCGCCCCGACACCCAGGACGCCCTCGTCGCAAACACCTCGGCCAACCTGCCGCGGCCCAAGACCGGCGACGAGCTCAAGGCCGCCCTGCTGGCACTGATCGGCAGTCCGCACCTGTGCAGCCGGGCGTTCATCACCGAGCAGTACGACCGCTACGTCCGCGGCAACACCGTGCTGGCCGAGCATGCCGACGGTGGCGTGCTGCGCATCGACGAGACCACCGGCCGCGGCATCGCGGTCTCCACCGACGCGTCGGGCCGCTACACCCAGCTCGATCCGTACACCGGCGCGCAGCTGGCGCTGGCCGAGGCCTACCGCAACGTCGCGGTCACCGGGGCCACCCCGGTCGCGGTGACCAACTGCCTCAATTTCGGGTCCCCCGAGGACCCGGGGGTGATGTGGCAGTTCAGCCAGGCCGTCCGGGGGCTGGCCGATGGCTGCGCGGCTCTTGGCATTCCGGTCACGGGTGGCAACGTCAGCTTCTACAACCAGACCGGCTCGACCGCGATCCTGCCGACCCCGGTGGTCGGCGTGCTCGGCGTGATCGACGACGTGAAGCGACGCATCCCCACCGGCCTGGGTACCGAACCGGGGGAGACGCTGCTGCTGCTCGGAGACACCCACGACGAGTTCGACGGGTCGGTCTGGGCGCAGGTCACCGCCGACCATCTGGGCGGGGTTCCGCCGAAGGTGGACCTGGCCCGCGAGAAGCTGCTCGCCGAGGTGCTGACCGCGGCCTCGCGCGACGGACTGATCTCGGCCGCCCACGATCTGTCCGAGGGTGGGCTGATCCAGGCCGTGGTCGAGGCTGCGCTGGCCGGTGAAACCGGTTGCCGGGTAATCCTTCCGGAAGGCGCCGATCCGTTTGTGACCCTGTTCTCCGAGTCCGCCGGCCGGGTCCTGGTGGCCGTGCCCCGCACCGAGGAGAGCCGGTTCCGGTCGATGTGTGAGGCCAGGGACCTGCCGGTGACCCGGGTCGGCGTGGTGGACCAGGGAAGCGATTCGATCGAGGTCCAAGGACAGTTCAGCATTACGCTCGCGGAGCTACGGAGCACGTCGGAGGGCGTGCTGCCCGGGCTGTTCGGGTGACGGGGAAAACCCTCGACGAACGTCATCCCCTGCTGCGCTGGGCCTGGAGCCTGGTGCGACTGGACTTCACCGGCATCGCCGTCGGAGCCCTGTTCTTCTGTCTCTCACTGACCCCGTCGCTGCTGCCGCGCGACTGGCTGTTCGCCGGTTTGATCGGCGGCATCAACGCCGCGATCGGCTACGGCATCGGCGTCCTGTTGGGAAAAGCGCTGTACCGCTTCGTGTTACGACGCAGGACGTGGTGGCCCCCGGGTAAGCGGGTGCTGCTGGGTCTCAAGGTGGTTGTCGTCGCCGGGGCGATCACGGCATCGATCCTGATGCTGATTCCCGCCGCGGCCTGGCAACGGCAGGTCTCGGCGCTGATGGGCATGGAAGGTCCGGCCACGGCGGGCTATCTGCGGACCCTGATCATCGCGGTCGCGGTGGCGGCGGGTTTGATCGCCACGGCGCGGATGCTGCGTGACTTCGTGCGACTGCTGGCCAAGGTGTTTATCCGCCGCTGGCATCTGCACCGGGAGGTGGCCCAGTTCATCGGTACCGCCATCGTGGTGGTGCTGGTGGTCACGTTGGTCAACGGTGTGCTCTACCGCGGATTCCTGGCCGGGGCCAGCCGGGTGTTCCAGCCGCAGAACTCCACCACCCGTGAAGGCGTCAGCCAACCTTCCGAACCCGAAAGGTCCGGCAGCCCAGCGTCATTCGCAGCCTGGGATTCTCTGGGATTCCAGGGCCGCAACTTCGTCGCGACCGGCCCGCGCGCGGCCGAGCTCGAAAAAGTCAACGGCGCGCCCGCCCGCGAACCCATCCGGGTGTACGCCGGCCTGCATACCGCGGACTCCGATGATCAGCGGATCGCGGTGTTGCTCAGCGAACTTGAGCGCACCCACGCCTTCGACCGCAAGCTGCTGGTGATCGTCCCGACCACCGGCACCGGCTGGGTCAACCCGACGGCCGCCCGTGCGCTGGAGCTGATGTACAACGGGGACACCGCGATGGTCGGCATGCAGTATTCCTATCTGCCGAGCTGGATCTCGTTCATGGGCGACCGCGAGAAGTCGATGAACAACGGCCGGTTGATGATCGACGCGATCCACGCCCGTTGGGAACAACTGCCCCCCGATCACCGTCCCAAGCTGGTGCTCTACGGGGAGAGTCTGGGATCCATGGCCGGGCAGGGCGCGTTCAGCTGGTTGCCCGACATCTCCAGGATGGGCTTCTCCTCGGTGCTGTGGGTCGGCCCGCCCAACGCGAGCCCGCTGTGGCGCGGTCTGACCGTGCGCCGTGACCCGGGCACCCCGCAGGTGCGTCCGCGCTACGACAACGGCCGCACCGTCCGGTTCTCCGAGGCCGCCGACGCCGCCGAGATCGCCGCCGACGCCGCCGAACCGTGGGAGGGGACCAGGGTCCTGTTCCTGCAACACCCCTCCGACCCGATCATCTGGTGGTCGACGGATCTGCTGTTCTCCGAACCGGATTGGCTCGTCGAACCGCCAGGGACGGACCGCACCGCCTCGATGCGCTGGTACCCGATCATCACGTTCTGGCAGGTGGCCGCCGACATCACCAACGCCTCCAGCGTGCCCAACGGACACGGGCACAACTACGGCGAATCGGTACTCGACGGCTGGGCTGCGGTGGCCGCACCGGACGGCTGGACGCACGACGACACCGAACGCATCCGGCTGGCACTGGAGAAGACCGAAGCCGACAACGGGCCCGAATACTGATGGCAGCGAACCGGGTTCGCGCCGTGACGCTGGCGGCCGGCCTGGTGGCGTGGAACGGTCTGGTCGATCCGAGGCTGCCGGCCCGGTGGCAACCGCTGGTGCGCGCGGTCCTCGGCAGCGCGTTGATGTTCGGAACCGGGGCCCGGCCGGGGTTACGGCCACCGGCGTTGTGGTCGGGTGTGCGCCTGGGCGCGGCGGCCGCGACCGCGGTGAGCGCCGGTGTGGCCGCGACCTCGGCGGTGCCGATCGTCCGCACCGGCATGCGCGAAAAGACCCTGCCTGCAGCGCCCGGCAGCTGGTTGCTGCTGCGGATCCCGCTCGGGACCGTCTGGCCGGAGGAGGCCGCCTTCCGCGCCGCACTCGGCAAGGTCGCTGCCGAAGCGTTCGGCCCCGCCGGCGGTCAGGTGCTGCAGGCGACCGCGTTCGGACTGTCCCATATCGCCGATGCGCGCGCCGCAGCCCAGCCCGTGATTCCGACCGTGCTGGTCACCGGGCTCGCCGGATGGGTGTTCGGCCGGCTGGCGCAGCGGTCGGCGAGCCTGGCCGCGCCGATGCTGGCGCACCTGGCGATCAATGAGGCGGGCGCGCTGGCTGCACTGGCCTTCCGAGCCGTGCCAACAGCGCTGCCACCGCGAGGATCGCGGCCGTGACGATCAGGGGCCACAAGGTGGGCATCGAGAAATCGGTGACCCGCAGCGGGATCAACACCACACAGACCGCCACCACGGCCAGGATCAACCGCGGCGCCTGCTGTGCCGCAGCCGAACCAGCCACACGCGAATTGGCCTCGGCGACAAGCACATAGACGGCCACCAGGAGCAGCGCGGGAACCACCACCGGCAGCCTGCCGACGTAATCCTGGAACCGGGAGAAGGTCACGGCCAGAACGCACATCACCGCGGGCACCAGGAGCGCCACCTCCGGGCCGGACCCGAACAGCCGTCCCGCGACCCGGGTGGCCGCCCACATCAGGGCCAGCAACGCAGCCGAGCCCAGGCACAATGCCCCGGTGGTGAACCAGTAGAAACCGGCATCGGCGAAGAACTGGGAGATGATCAGTGAGAGATTCACGGCGGTGCTGTGGAACCCGCCGGTCGCGCCGATGTTGGCGGCCGCCAGTAGGACCACTGCGCCCAGCGCCGTAACGCCCACCGCGGTGCCCACCGGCCGCGCCACCGACTCCAGACGACCGCTCACCACGGTCGCCGCCTCGAAACCGACCAGGCCGAGGCCGAGCGGGATGGCCGCCGCCGTTGCCAGCAGGACCGAATCGACGTGGGAGCTCCCCATCATCATCGGCGGTGTACCCGCCGCCACCCGGGCCATGATCGCCAGCGCCAGGTAGACGAAGATCAGCAGGCCCACGCCGGCCAGGGCGGCAGCCGTCGCAGCCACCGCCCGGGTGGGCAGGTAGGCCACCACCGCACCCGCGATCACCACCACGGCCACCGACCAGCCGGGCCACCACCAGCCGGCCAGCGCGGTCTCCAGGTCCGGTGCGCCGGTCAGCGGCTGCAGTGCGAGAGTCAGGGCGGCGCCCACACCCAGAAGCGCATACGCGGCCAGTTGGACGAGGCTGGTGAACCGCCCCGCCGCCGGACCCACGGTGGCCGCGACCAGATCACCCGTCGACACCGCCTGCGGCGCGTACCGGTGCAGGCGGGCGAACGCGACGACCAATACCGCCGCGATCGCCGCGGCGCACAGGCCGGCGACCCCGTTGAAGATCGCAGCGCCGATCGGTGCGAGGGACAGTCCGACGGCACGCCACGCGGGCAGAGCGGGCGGCCAGGTCGCGGGCGGTTCGGGGCTCGCCGGTACTGCGCGTTTAGGCATCCGCACTGCCGTTCACAAAATCCCCTCTCACCCGAATCCCCTGGATCAAGATCGTAAGGCCGTCACGGATTGATCGTGGGCTCACCGATCTGACGGCCCCAGACGTAGTCGACAAAGATCGGTGAGCCCAGCTCGACATGGTTGTACGGCGCAATCGACAAACCGGTGTCCATCACCAGATACGGCGCAGGCCACAGGTCGGCCGTGATCGGCTTCCAACAGCCCGGCTTGCCCTCGGGCCCGCCCTTGGCGTTCACCCGTGGCAGATTGTCCGGATAGACGTAGGTGTTGCCGACGCCGATGCTCGACAAGGTTCCCGTGCTCTCGAAGGAGTATCCGTTGTCGCCGCCGAACGTCGCATAGAAGGCGGGCGCCACGTCGTGGTAGTTGCGGATGGTGCAGAACAGCTGCCCCTGGTACTTGTCGAACAGCTTCGACGTCGGGATCAGGTCCTGCGCGCCGCGCTGCAGATACGGACCGCCGCGCTCGAGGATGTCCGAACCGGTTCCGGCGAAGCCGATCGCCGCGACCAGCGCGGCATCGAGGTTACCGCGCTGGGAGTTGAAGGTGGCAGCGCTACGCGCCGCGTCGCCCAGGCCGTCGAACAGATCAGGACCGGCCGCCGCATAGCGTTCGCCGAGGTCTGCCAGTGCGGTGATGTCGTGGCGCAGCGCGGGCATGCGCGGGTTCAGATCGTCGAGGATGGTGTTGCCGTCGGCCAGAGACTGGCCGAAGGCGCTGCCCAGCCCACTCAACGCCTGGGCCGTGGCAGACAAGGTCTGGTTCAGTTTGATCGGGTCGACCTGTTCGGTGATCGCGGTGATCGTCTCGAACAACGTGTTGAACTCGGTGGTGACCGCCGTGACGTCGAGTGGGGTCGAGATCGAAACCCGTTGCGGGCTGGGATGTTCCGGAGACGTGAAGGCCACGTATTTGTTGCCGAACACCGTGGTCGCCTGGATCGAGGTCTGTACGTTGGCCGGAAGTAGGTCCAGGTATTTCGGGTTGATGTCGAGATGCACCAGAGCGCGGACCGGATCGGAGTCGGCGTCCACCGAGCCCACCCGCCCGATCGGAACACCGTTGAAGGTCACCTTCGAACCCGGATCGAGCACCAGGCCCGCGCGTGAGGCCAGCAGTGTCAGTGGGGCCCTGGGCTCGAAGGCGCCCCGGAACTGCGCCACGATCAACCCCAGTAGCAGCGCGATGATCACCAGAAACACGGCACCGGCCAAGCGGTACGGCGGATTTCGGTGATCGGCAGACATTTTGCGAGACTCTATGGCATGGCCGCGCGAGGCAATGTCGATCCGCAAAAGACCAGGGCGGCGGTCGCCGCCGTGGCCGACTGGCTGCGCGCACCCACTCACCCGGAGCCCGCCCGCACCGAACTGGCCGAGGCGGTCAGGTTGACCGCTCGCACCCTGGCCGCGATGGCGCCGGGTGCCAGCGTCGAGGTCCGGGTACCGCCCTTCGTGGCGGTGCAGTGCATCGAAGGGCCGCGGCACACCCGCGGCAATCCGCCCAACGTCGTGGAAACCGACCCGCGGACCTGGCTGCTGCTGGCCACCGGACTGCTCGATCTCGATGCAGCCGGATCCGCCGTGCAGATGTCAGGTTCGCGGGCCGGTGAAGTGGCCCGATGGTTGCCCGTGGTGCCGCTGGGGGCCTGATCACCGGAAGTAGGGATACTCCTGCACCCAGTGAAAGCCCCGATTACGCAGCGTGAACTGGTCGAGATCCAGGCGATCCAGCCATATCGTGACGTCGCGACCGGACAGCGTGCCGGTCAGCTGCAGCTGGTCCGGAGTCGGACGGGATGCGGTGAGTGTGGCCAGGGGCGTGCCGTCCGGTCCCGACACGGTGAGGTTGTGCCCGTCGACCTTGACCGGTGCGTCCACCAATTCGCCGCTCATGCGCTGATAGGTCACGACCTCGGGCAGGTCGAAAACGACTCGCTGCCAACGGTACTGGTCGGCGGTCAGCGGCGGTGCCGTCCTGTCGTCGACGTCGAACCGGCTCACCGTCCAGATCCCGTACAACTCGGGTTTGGCGCGCCCGCCGCCGTACTCGCTCCAGCTCTGCCATCCGGTCAGGACACAGCCGGCCACCATCCAGATGCCGAGTACGGCCTGGACCCGTGTCGCGATGGTGTTGGCCCTGGCACCGGCGAACAGTTCGGGTTGCACGGCCGGTTCCGTGTTGCGCTGCAGCACCAGGAAGTCGGCCAGCCGCCGGTACTGCGGCGCCAGCAGCACCAGGCCCATCAACATGAGATGCCCGGACAGGATCTTGACCGGCACGTCGAACGTCATGTTCAGCAGGAACACCTGGACCATGCTGGCCAGGGCGAGCAGCGCACCCAGCGTCGCGGTTCGGGGCACGAACAGCAGCAAGCCGGCGAGAACCTCGACCGCACCCAGTGCCATCTCGTACGGATAGGAGCTGCCCACCTGCAGCCACAGCACCGAGGCTGGGCTGAACTCGCCGTACGGGCGTAGCAACGCCGCCAACGGTGGAGCCGGCATCTGCGTCGGGATGAGCTTGGCGAATCCGTAGAACAACATCTGACCGGCCACGCACAACCGCACAAACGTCAGGAACCACACCCACAACCCCGAGTAGTCCTGCCGCTGCCGGTCCACCCACGACCACACCGCGGTGCCGACCACCGAGAAGACGAGCAGGCAGAAGATCATCACCCAGATCGCGGCCTGGTCCCCGCTGCCCGAGTCCTGATGCAGCACCGCCTCGACGCCGAAGACATGACGGCCGACCCAGGTCACCACCGGGCCCAGGACGGTCATCTGCCACATCACCGCCCGGTCCGGCAGCCAGTGGCCCACGATCCCAAGGAAGGCGAAGGTGATCTGCGCGAACAACAAACAGAACAGGCCGAAGTACAGGAAGCAGAACCGGAATGCGATCTTCGTCACCTCCGGCCAGGGTTGCGGCTGAGCCGGGTCGTCGGAATCGAGGGGATCGGTTGCCGGCTTGTCGGAGAGTTGACGCGTCACGAAATCCATCCTTGCCGTTGGCATGTAGTGGGTCGATGGGGTTAACCCGACGGTTCCGGCTACGGCTGATCACACCCTGGCGAACGGGTGGGGGAATGGCGAAGGTAGCGCCGGTTGTTGCAAAAGCCGGTGCCAGACCGGCCATTCGATTCTTTTGTTGGCCCGCCTGGACCGTAGACTCGGTTATGTCACCAACCGCCGCCCCGGGAGCAGCCCTATCGTGACTGGTCAGCAACTCGACGAAAACGAACCGCGCGAAGAGTGCGGTGTATTCGGAGTCTGGGCTCCCGGCGAGGACGTCGCCAAGCTCACCTACTACGGCTTGTACGCGCTGCAGCACCGTGGCCAGGAAGCTGCGGGCATCGCGGTGTCCGACGGCTCACAGATCCTGGTGTTCAAAGATCTCGGGCTGGTCAGCCAGGTGTTCGACGAGCAGACCCTGGCCGCGATGCCGGGCCACGTCGCCGTCGGGCACTGCCGGTACTCCACCACCGGCTCCACCACGTGGGAGAACGCCCAGCCGGTGTTCCGCAACACGGCCGCCGGAACCGGCGTCGCACTCGGCCACAACGGCAACCTGGTCAACACCGCCGAACTGGCCACAAGGGCCCGCGCCGCCGGACTGATCGACATGACGATCCGGGGGAGCGCCACCGCTCCAGCGACAACGGACTCCGACATCCTGGGTGCGCTGCTGGCCCACGGCGCCGCCGATGCGACCCTGGAGCAGGCCGCCCTCGAGCTGCTGCCCACGGTGCGCGGCGCCTTCTGTCTGACCTTCATGGACGAGAACACCCTCTACGCCGCCCGCGACCCGCACGGTGTGCGGCCGCTGGCGCTGGGCCGGCTCGACCGGGGTTGGGTCGTCGCCTCCGAGACCGCCGCCCTCGACATCGTCGGCGCCTCCTTCGTCCGCGACATCGAACCCGGTGAACTGCTGGCCATCGACGCCGACGGGGTGCGCTCCACCCGGTTCGCCAACCCTGAACCCAAGGGCTGCGTCTTCGAGTACGTCTACCTGGCCCGCCCCGACAGCACCCTGGTGGGCCGCTCGGTGCACGCCACGCGCGTCGACATCGGGCGGCGGCTGGCCCGCGAGCACCCGATCGATGCCGACCTGGTGATCGGTGTCCCGGAGTCGGGAACGCCCGCGGCGGTCGGGTACGCACAGGAATCTGGCATCCCGTTCGGGCAGGGCCTGATGAAGAACGCCTACGTGGGGCGCACGTTCATCCAGCCTTCGCAGACCATCCGGCAGCTGGGTATCCGGCTCAAGCTCAACCCGCTGCGGGAGGTGATCCGCGGTAAGCGGCTCATCGTCGTCGACGATTCCATCGTGCGCGGCAACACCCAGCGCGCACTGGTTCGCATGCTGCGGGAGGCCGGCGCGCTGGAGGTCCACGTCCGGATCGCGTCGCCCCCGGTGCGATGGCCCTGCTTCTACGGCATCGACTTCGCCACCCCGGCCGAGCTGATCGCCAACGCCGCATCCGCCGAGCACCCGGGCGAGATGCTGGAGGCAGTGCGGCACGCCATCGGCGCCGACAGCCTGGGCTACATCTCCCAGCAGGGCATGATCGCGGCCACCGAACAGCCGCCGACCAGGCTGTGCTCGGCCTGCTTCGACGGGAACTACCCGATCGAACTGCCCGGCGAGACCGCGCTCGGTAAGAACGTCGTCGAGCACATGCTGGCCACCGCAGCCCGCACCGGCGTCCCGCTGCAGCCCGACAACGACAACGCTTCGGCACTCAGGCGTCCCTGACGTCTCCGACATCGTGGCGTCCCTGACGTCTCCGGCATCGTGGCGTCCTTGACGGCGCCACCTCCTTGAGGGGTCCTTAACGCCTCCTGCGCTGTACCCCCGCAACAGCGGGGCGGTAGCCTTGCTTGCGATGACTAAGGGCGCCGAACAGCACGGCATCGCCGAACACAGCAACATTTCCTACGCTTCGGCCGGAGTGGACATCGAAGCCGGTGACCGCGCCGTCGAACTCTTCAAACCCCTCGCCGCGAAGGCGACCCGTCCGGAGGTCAGGGGTGGCCTGGGCGGCTTTGCCGGGTTGTTCGCCCTGCGGGGCGGATACCGCGAGCCGGTGCTGGCTGCCTCGACCGACGGGGTGGGCACCAAGCTCGCCGTCGCGCAGGCCATGGACAAGCACGACACCGTCGGGCTGGACCTGGTCGCCATGGTGGTCGACGACCTCGTGGTGTGCGGCGCCGAGCCGTTGTTCCTCCAGGACTACATCGCCGTCGGTCGCACCGTGCCGGAGCGCGTCAGCGCGATCGTGTCCGGTATCGCCGAAGGCTGTGTCCAGGCCGGCTGCGCCCTGCTGGGCGGTGAGACGGCCGAACATCCCGGCCTGATGGAACCCGACCACTACGACATCTCCGCGACGGGCGTCGGCGTCGTCGAGGCCGACAACGTGCTCGGGCCCGACCGTGTCCGCCCCGGCGACGTGATCATCGCCATGCGCTCCAGCGGACTGCACTCCAACGGCTACTCCCTGGCCCGCAAGGTGCTGCTCGAGATCGACCGGATGAACCTTGCCGGCCACGTCGAGGAGTTCGGTCGCACGCTCGGAGAGGAGCTGCTGGAGCCGACGCGCATCTACGCCAAGGACTGTCTGGCGCTGGCCGCCGAGACCCAGGTGCGCACGTTCTGCCACGTCACCGGTGGCGGCCTGGCGGGCAACCTGGAGCGCGTGGTGCCGCACGGGCTGACCGCGGAACTGGATCGCGGCACGTGGACGCCGGCACCGGTGTTCCAGATGATCGCCCAGCGCGGACGCATCGAGCGTGCCGAGATGGAGAAGACGTTCAACATGGGTGTCGGGATGGTCGCGGTCGTGGCCCCTGAGGACACCGATCGCGCGCTGGCCATTCTGACCGCACGTCACCTGGACTGCTGGACGCTGGGAACCGTGAAGAAGGGCGGCAAGGACAGTGTGCGCGCCCAACTGGTTGGACAGCATCCGCGGTTCTAGGCATTAGACAAGGTCGCGCTGATAAGCGACGTGCGCTGTCAGCGCGACCTGTGTCTAGGTTCTACAACGGAGTGTCGACGGCTCAGCGCCGCCAGTCATCCTCGCCCGACCAGTCTTCGGCGTCGTCATTGGCGTCACCGGAATCGGGAGATCCCGACAGCTCACGTTGGAGCTGACTGAAGTCGGTATTCGGCGAGCTGTACTTCAGGTCACGTGCAACCTTGGTCTGCTTTGCCTTCGCCCGGCCGCGGCCCATGGGGGACCCCCTCGCGCAATAACGGAGCGGCCCAATAGCTAGGCGGCTCCGATCTGTGTGTCTTTATTGTCCTGCCAACACTTTACCGTGCCCGTCCGAGAAGTGCTGTCAGGCCCTGCCTCACATCGAGTGGCCGGGGCCCGGCTGCCCTGCGTCGTTGCACAGTTGGGCGACCGTCACCAGGTTCGCCGAAGGGGCGATGAGACGGTCGTCACGTCGTCGTTGACCGGGTGAGTTTACGTGCTGGTGAGCAGTTTCACCGCTTAACGGCCTCGGAGTCGGTCGACTGCCGCGCGGCCGGCTCCGGCGGTGGCGTCGGCCTCCGGCATCGAATCGGGGTCGATCACGGCCGGTGCCTGGGCCTGCTCCCCGACGACCAGCTCGATATCGACCGGTATTCCCCGCTTGACCAGGGCCAATGCGATCGGGCCCTCGTCGGCGTGCTCGACGACCGTGCCGACGCGACCGACGTTGCGGCCGCCCGCGGTCACCGCATCGCCGGTGACCGGGCGGTCCGTGGAACCGTCGAGTTGCAGGATCACCAGCATCCGGGGCGGTTTGCCCAGGTTGTGCACGCGGGCGACGGTCTCCTGACCGCGGTAGCAGCCCTTGTCCAGGTGCACGGCCCCGACGCCGGGCCCGCCGATCCAACCGACCTCGTGGGGGATGGTCCGCTCGTCGGTGTCGACGCCCAGCCGCGGTCGTGCGGCCGCCACCCGGTGCGCCTCATAGGCCCACACCCCGGCCGGTCGGACCCCGGCATCAGCGAGCCGCCGCGTGTAGTCCGCGATCGACTCGCGTGGCACCACCAGGTCCAGTTCGATGCCGGGTGCGGGCAACCGGCGCAGGAAACCGCCGCCGGGCAGTGCCACCGCGGTCGACTCCTGCGGCAGCCCTTCGACACCCACGGCCTTGAGCACCTTCTCGTCGGCCAACCCGGGCCCCAGCAGTGACAACACCGCGAGGTCGGCCGGCTCGATCTGCACGTCGGCCCAGAACACCATCTTGCGCAGGTAGGCCAGCAGCGGCTCGCCCCGCCACGGCTCGGTGTCCACATAGGTGGTCCCCGCGAGATCGGTCTGGATCCAGTGATCTTCGACACGGCCCTGCAGGTCCAGGCTCAGGTTCTCGGTGACCGCACCGTCCGGCAATGCGCTGACGTGCTGGCTGGAGATGCTGTGCAGCCACGTCTGCCGGTCCTTGCCGGTCAGTGTGAGGACCGCCCGGTGCGAGCGATCCACCAGGACCGCGGCGCTTGCCGCTGCGCGCTGTTCACCGAGCGGATCACCGTAATGCCAGACGGCGCCGGCGTCGGGACCTGCCTCGGGCGCCGGAACCGCTGACGGTAGTGCAGTCATAGCCCAACTGTACGTTTGTCGCTCTTCGCCCAAGCTGCTCGCACGCGCAAACTACGCTGGGGCCCCATGGCGAGCCCACCAGCCGTGCTGGTCACCCTTGACGGGCAGATCCACGACCCCAACGCCCCGCTGCTGTACGCCGACGACCTGGCCGCGGTGCGCGGCGACGGGGTCTTCGAGACGCTGCTGGTGCGTGACGGCAGGCCCTGCCTCCTTGAGCCGCACCTGGCCCGCCTGGCCCAATCCGCCAAGATGTTGGATCTGCCCGTGCCGGACCTGGATTCCTGGCGGGCGGCGGTGGCGCTGGGGACCGAGTGCTGGATCGCCGACCACGACGACGACGGCGTGCTGCGCCTGGTGTACAGCCGAGGGCGCGAAAGCGGTGGCCCCGCGACTGCGTTCGTCACCATCGGCGCCCTGGCCGACCGAGTGGCCGGCGTGCGGCGCGACGGCTTGGCGGCGATCACCCTGGACCGAGGGTTGCCGCTGGGTGCCGGCGACATGCCATGGCTGGCCGCGGGTGCCAAGACCCTGTCCTACGCGGTGAACATGGCCGCGCTGCGGCACGCCGAACGGCAGGGCGCCGGCGACGTGATCTTCGTGAGCTCCGACGGCTACCTGCTGGAAGGGCCGCGGTCGACCGTTGTCATCGCGACCGAGGAGAACGATGGTCAGCCTCTGCTGCTCACCCCGCCGCCCTGGTATCCGATCCTGCGTGGCACCACCCAGCAGGCACTGTTCGAGGTAGCCCGCAACAAGGGTTACGACTGCGACTTCCGTTCCCTCAAGCCTGCGGACCTGCTTACCGCACAAGGGGTTTGGCTGATTTCCAGCATCACCCTGGCAGCTCGGGTGCACACCTTGGACGGCCGACGGCTGCCCGATGCGCCACTGGCCGCCGACATCTCCGGCCTGGTGGACGCGGCGATCCTCAGTGACCGCTGAGCCGCGCGTAAATCGCTTGTCGGCGTGAGCGGACGGGGGTAGCTTCGTGATCACACAGGGAAGGAGGTGGTCCGAGAAATTGAGTGACTTATGGACATGTGAGGTGGCTGCCCGCTAGCAGCGCCGGGGATACTGCCTGCGCGCGCTGGCGAATTCCCCGCAGCCACCCGGCCCCCGAGCCCCTCGGTCTGTCCAACCAGGTACCAAGGCTCGGGGGCCGCCCCATATCTGGGGTCGGCTGAAACCGTTACTGCGGCGGCGGGTGTGGTGCCAGTGACTGGCAGGACTGCATCGCGTCCTCCCACTGCGCCTGATCGACTCCGGGTGGTGCCGGCGGCGTCGCACCCGCACCGGGCGGCGGGCTGTCTGACCCACCCGGAGGCGGACCGTCCGGGTGGTGACCGGGTCCGCCGGGATGCTCAGGTCCGCCGGGTGCACCGGGTGTGCCCTCGGGAGGCGCGGGAATCCCGTGCTCCTGCATGCACTGTCCGAAGGCATCCGGGGTGACCGACGCCGACGGCTGCCCCGACGATGACATGGGTGCCTGCGTCGACGACTGCGCGGCCTGCGTCGGGGAATCCGTCGACTTGCCGGAGGCGCACGCGGCCGCCGAACCGATCACCGCGAGCGCGGCCAGGCCCGAAATTGCGGTTCGCACAAAGGTTTGTCTCGTCACGGCGCTCTGTCTCATGCGATGACCGTATGAGACCCCGCTGAGCGCGGATTAATCGCCGGCTATGTGTCCGCTGTGCGGCGGGCAGTTACCGCGAGAACTAGCTCGGACCGGGAGCCAGCGTGGAACACGCCTTGACGGCCTGCTGCCAGGTCTGTTGGTCGACACCGGCCGGTGGCCCGGCGACCGGGCCGGGCGCGACGGGCACGCCGTGTTCGGACAGGCAGTGCGCGTAGTTGCCGTGCTCGGCAGGCGGCTCGGTGGGAGCCGGTTGCGGCCCCTCCGACGAACACGCTCCGAGAATCGCTGCCACGGCAAGCAGACCTGCCGCGATGATCGGCCGGCGCATCAGCCGACGTACCGGGACAGTCGGGCCGACAGGTGCGGCACCAGGCCGCCGTCGGCGTCTACACGTTCCTCCACGTAGCCCAAATCTCCGCCTTCGACGATGCCGTACAACCGTTTGGCGCCCCCCACCAGCAACCCGGACTTGCTGCGGGCCAGTGCATCGGTGACCAGCTCCCAGGACGCCTGGGTGAGGGGTTTGCCGTAGAAAAGCTCGACATAGCCGGCCGAATGGGCCAGCAGCAGTTCGATGGCCTGCGACTCGTCCCGGCCGGCGGGATCCTCGGGATCGGTCACGAATCGCCAATAGCCGGTCTCGCGCAGGCCTGGGGAGTCGTATTCGCCCGATTCGTTCAGTCGCCACGACCGGGAATCCCAGTTCAGGTAGTCACCGCCGTCATGGGAAACGATGATCTGCTGGCCGAACCGGTAGTCGCCATGGGTGTCGCGGCCTTCGCCTTCGCCGCGCCAGACGCCGACCAACGGCAACAGTGCCAGCAGCGCATCGTTGAGTCCGACGCCGTCGCGCAGATTGGCGGTATCGGCGGGAACCGGGAGGTCATCGAAGACCGGAATGTTCCGGGAGGCCGTGGCCTTGGCCCGTTCAGCGGCGGCCGCTATGGCTCGGTCACCTGAGCCTCGCTCAGGGACGGAGGCCTCGGCTGGAATGTCCCGGTCGGAGGTCACGACTCGTCGGTGACGAGGCGGTACAGCGCGTACAACGCGAACCACGTGATCACCACGACGGCCGCGACGAGCATTATCTCGAAGAAGAGCACCACGGGAGTGAGTCTAGTTCCTTGTCGAAGGTGTCGGCGCCCCGGGTCGGGACGCCCCTATACACGCCGAACGTGAGCTTGTGTGTCAGATTCGTGCGAATCCTCGTACACAAGCTCACGTTCGACTGGAGGAAGGACTAGGCCGAGCTGGATGGCCTAGCTCCTTCGTCGCTAGGCAACCTTGACGTCGACCTCGTGGATGCCGGCGCCGGTCGGGGCCACGCTGGCGTCGCCGTTGCCCGCGGGGGACAGGGCGCGCAGCGTCCAGGTACCGGGAGCGGCGAAGAACCGGAAATCACCGGTTGCCGAGGCCACGACCTCAGCGGTGAACTCGTCGCTGGAGTCCAGCAGACGCACGAAGGCACCACCGACCGCCTGGCCGGAGCCGTCCACCACGCGACCGGTGATGACGGTTTCCTTCTCCAGGTCGACGCCGGCGGGCAACGTCAGTCCTTGCTTAGGTGCAGAGCACATATCAACTTCCCAACTCGATCGGGGCGCCCACCAGGGAGCCGTATTCCGTCCAACTGCCGTCGTAGTTCTTGACGTTCTGGTGTCCCAGCAGCTCCTGCAGCACGAACCAGGTGTGCGAGGAACGCTCACCGATCCGGCAGTAGGCGATGGTCTCCTTGTCTCCGTCGAGGCCCGCCGCGGCGTACAGCTGCGCCAGGTCCTCGTCGGACTTGAAGGTGCCGTCCTCGTTGGCTGCCTTGCTCCACGGAACGTTGATGGCGCCGGGGATATGCCCGGGGCGCTGGCTCTGCTCCTGCGGCAGGTGTGCCGGGGCCAGGATCTTGCCGGAGAACTCGTCGGGGGAGCGCACGTCGACCAGGTTCTTCTCGCCGATTGCGGCGATGACCTCGTCGCGGAAGGCGCGGATGTTGTTGTCGGGTGCCTTGGCCGAGTACGACGTCGCCGGGCGGCTGACGGCATCGGTGACCAGCGGGCGGCCGTCGAGCTGCCAGCGCTTGCGGCCGCCGTCGAGCAGCTTCACGTCGTTGTGGCCGTACAGCTTGAAGTACCAGTAGGCGTAGGCCGCGAACCAGTTGTTGTTGCCGCCGTACAGGACCACCGTGTCGTCGTTGCCGATGCCCTTGTCGGACAACAGCTTCGAGAACTGCTGCTGGTCGACGAAGTCACGCTTGACGGCGTCCTGCAGGTCGTCCTTCCAGTCCAGCTTGACGGCGCCGGGGATGTGGCCCTCGTCGTCGTAGGCGCTGGTGTTCTCGTCGACCTCGACGAACACCACGCCGGCGGTATCGAGATTGTTCCCGGCCCATTCGGTCGAGACCAGGACGTCGGAACGTGCCATGTAACGAATTCCTTTCGGTTGCTTGCTATTTGATATGTCTGGTGGGTGTCATGCGGGATTGGGGACGCGGCGCAGCCGAGCCACCAGGGGATAGATCTGGCAACCCAGGCAGATGCCGAAGGCGGCGTTGAGGAAGGCCGCCACCAACGCGAACGCGGTGGCGGTAAGGCCGAGCGCAGTGATGCCGAAGGCGAACCCCACGGTCCCGGCGACGGCGAAAACGAACCCGACCAACTGGGCGAACTTCAGTGGCGCAACCGGCTCACGTTCGGTGACCGGTGCCAGGCGCGGCGCGACGAACGTGGCGAACAGCCGGCCGTAGGGATGCTTGCGCGGGCCACCGGCCGCGCCGATCGCGAACACCACTGCCTGTGCGCCCAGCAGCACCGCGGCCGCGGGCTCACTCACCCCGGCGACCAGCAGCGTGCCGATCAGGACCGCGGTGGTGACCCAGGCCGCGAACCTCGGCCCCCGCACGTCCACCTGAGCAGGCTGAACACCGGTGATGGGGCGGGTGGATGTCGAAGACATGTGAAAGAACTCCTGTTGTTGTCGAAGGCCCGGTTGTGTGCAGGCTCAGGGCTCAAGGCCCGAGCGGGCGCGCGAAAGCGCGCGGCTGCGCTCAACAGCAACAACAACAGCAGCAACCCGCGACGCGGCACAGATCGACTGCGCGGCGCTTGGTGAGCACAAGCTCAAGGCGGGCTGACACGACCGACAGCTTACCCAATAACCGCCGGGTCAGGCCAACAGTGGCTCCAGCGCCGAGCGCAGGTCAGCGGCCTTGGGGACCCCGCTGGTGCGGTACTGGGGCCGCCCGTCCCGGTCGAAGATGATGGTCGTGGGCAAGGACAGGACCGAAAGCCGCCTGGCGGCTTCGGGATTGGTGTCCATGTCGATTTCAACGTGAGCAACCTCGGGCAGCTCGGCGCACACCTGGTCGACGACGCGTCGTACCCCGGCGCAGGGCCCGCACCATTCGGCTGTGAAGTGCAGCACCGTCGGGCCGGTGTCGGACAAGCCCAGGTCGCTGGTGTCTACGTCGGCGGCTTCCTTGCCCGCCCTGATCAGGCCGGCGCGCAGCGTGATGAGGCGACCGATCACATAAGCCACCCCGAGCGCGGCGATCAGCACCACGATCGCCAGCACCAACGAAGAGCTCATGACTGTCTGAACCCCGCCAGGTCGATAGTTACTCCCGACGCGATGCCCTCGATGATCACGTCGGATCCCCGGGCGCCCGCAGTGGTCGGGGCGATCCCGAACGGCAGCTTCTGCCCGGTGATGGTGTGGCTGAACTCGGCCAGCACCGCCGCGGTCTTCTCGTCGGGTACCGGTTCGTCGGCGGTTCCCGGGCCGGTCAGGATCCCGGTCGCGGTCAGCACCAGGGTGGTGTCGTCCCGGTCGGCGAAGGACAGGTCCACCGAGACGCTGACCCGTTTGTCGAGTCCCGAGCCCTTGGGGGTCCCGGTGAACACCAGCCCCTGACTGCTGGATATGCCGGACTCGGTGGTGCCCCCGGTGGCGTCGTTGGTCTCCCGCGACGGAGCCTCCACCAGCAGATCGTCGATGCCCATGAACCGGCCGATGTGGGTGGAGTCGATGATGATGCGGCTCTCGGCCTTGTTGACGGGCAGTTTCGCGTCCGGCGGGATCAGCCACGACGAGCCGCTGATATCGATGCCGTGCAGGGTGGCCTCGAGCGAGGCTTTGCCGACCACCGGGTGGTCGACGCCGGCGGCACGGATCTCGATCTCTCTGTAACGGTCGTTGCGGACCTGGGTGAGGAACGGGAAACCGAGGATGGCGACCCATGGATCCCAGCTGAGGTCGGCCGCGCTGCGAACGTTGCGGGCCAGTCGGTACTCGGCGTAGATCGCCGAACCGAAATCCGTGCCGACGACGCCGACGACAAGCGCGGTCACGGTCGCGGTGAGCCCGATCAGCAGTTTGCGCACCGGCACATTGTCGCCCACGGCTGTCTGGTCTAAGCGCTTGGCGCGGCTGATCAGCAGGTGAGGCGTTATCGTTAGATCGCAAAAGGCCGGTAACGGCTACATGTCAGTCATGAATCCGACCGTGTGGACATCGGGGTCCGGGCGATCGTGGGAAGTGATTGCCGGCGCGCCGGAGGACCCTGTTGGATCTACTGCTACTGACCGTCGACCCGCATCCGGAGTCGGTGCTGCCCTCCCTGACGCTGCTGGCGCACACGGTGCGTACGGCACCGACCGAGGTGTCGTCGCTGCTGGAGGCAGGCAGTGCCGATGTGGCGATCGTCGACGCGCGGACCGATCTGGCGGCCGCTCGCGGTCTGTGCCGACTGCTGGGCACGACGGGCACCTCGGTCCCGGTCGTCGCGGTGATCAACGAGGGCGGGTTGGTCGCGGTGAACCACGAATGGGGCCTGGACGAGATCCTGCTGCCCAGCACCGGCCCGGCCGAGATCGACGCCCGGCTGCGGCTCCTGGTCGGCCGGCGTGGTGGGGGTGCCAGTCAGGAGAACGCCGGAAAGATCACCTTGGGTGAGCTCGCGATCGACGAGGGCACCTACACCGCCCGGCTGCGCGGACGTCCCCTCGATCTCACCTACAAGGAGTTCGAGCTGCTCAAGTACCTCGCGCAGCACGCCGGGCGGGTCTTCACCCGGGCGCAGCTGCTGCAGGAGGTGTGGGGCTACGACTTCTTCGGCGGCACCCGCACCGTAGACGTGCACGTCCGTCGTCTGCGCGCCAAGCTCGGTCCCGAGTACGAAGCGCTGATCGGCACCGTCCGCAACGTCGGGTACAAGGCGGTACGCCCGTCGCGCGGCCGCCCCCCCGCAGGCGGGGCGGCCGGGACCGGAGAAGCGGCCCCTGACGAGGGCCACGGCGACGACGACTTCGAGCCGGCAAGCGACGATGCGGACGAGCCGCTCGCCGGGCGGTTACCCAGCCAGTGACCGAACTCGACTGGCGTACCGGGCTGTCAGATGCCGAACAGGCCGGGATCCGGGAACTCATCGGCGCAGCCACCGCGGTCGACGGCGTGGCCCCGGTCGGCGATCAGGTGTTGCGCGAGCTCGGCCTCGACCGGACCCGTCACCTGCTCGCGACCGACGGGACAAGACTCGTCGGGTACCTGAACCTGGCCCCGGCCGGCGCCGACGACCCGGCGATGGCCGAACTGGTGGTGCATCCGGACGCCCGACGGCGCGGTACCGGTGCGGCGCTGGCCCGTGCCGGGCTCGCCGAGGGCGGGGCCGGCACACGCATCTGGGCACACGGCAACCTCGAGGCGGCCCGCTCCCTGGCGGCCACACTCGACCTCAAGGTGGCGCGCGAGCTGCTGCAGATGCGTCGCCCGCTGAGCGACCTGCCGCCGCTGCGCACCGCCGAGGGCGTGCGGATCAGTACCTATGCCGGTCCCCAGGACGACGCCGAGATCCTGCGGGTCAACAATGCTGCCTTCGCCTGGCATCCCGAACAGGGCGGCTGGACCGAACAGGAGATCGCCGAACGGCGAAGCGAGCCGTGGTTCGACCCCGACGGTCTGTTCGAGGCGTTCGACGAGCGCACCGGCGCACTGCTGGGCTTCCACTGGACGAAAGTCCACGCCGGTGTGGGCGACGACGCGGGTCTCGGCGAGGTCTACATCGTCGGCGTCGACCCCGCCGCGCAGGGCAGAGGCCTGGGCTCGGTACTCACCCTGCTCGGCCTGCACCACCTCGCCGAGCGGTCCCTGCCGACGGTGCTGCTTTACGTCGAGGCAGATAACTCGGCGGCCGTGGCGACCTACCGAAACTTGGGTTTCGAGGTGTTCGGTGTCGACGCGGCGTATGCCGCCGGTTAACCCGTTTAGCTGTGAACACGCTGAACCTATTCACTGCTGATTCACCTGTTGTCCGCGAGCCGTCCACTGCGGCCGAATACGTTGCCGGAGAGTTCGAAGCCGTCAACTGAAAGTGGGACAAGTGAAGCTCATGAGCATTGGCAAGCCGTTCGGTGTCGCGCTTTCCGCGACGGCGATCGCGGCACTCACGCTGACCGCGTGTGGCAGCGACAACAACGCCGCGGGCACCAGCTCCCCGGCCGCGGGCACCAGCTCGGCGTCGTCGGCCGAGTGCGGCGGCAAGGCCGCGCTGACCGGCGAGGGCTCGACGGCGCAGCAGAACGCCATTGCTGAGTTCAACAAGGTCTGGGGCCAGGTCTGCTCCGGCAAGAACCTGTCCTACAACCCGACCGGTTCGGGCGCGGGCGTGGATCAGTTCATCGCCAAGCAGGTCGACTTCGCGGGCTCCGACTCGGCGCTCAAGGACGATCAGGTCGCCAAGGCCGCCGAGCGCTGTGGCGGCAACGAGGCCTGGAACCTGCCGCTGGTGTTCGGCCCGGTCGCGCTGGCCTACAACGTCGAAGGCGTCGACAAGCTCGTGGTGAACCCCGACGTGCTCGCCAAGATCTTCCAGGGCCAGATCAAGAAGTGGAACGATCCGGCGGTGGCCGCGTTGAACGCCGGCACCACCCTGCCCGACCTGGACATCAAGCCGATCTACCGGTCGGATTCCTCGGGCACCACCGACAACTTCCAGAAGTACCTGGCCGCCGCCGCTCCGCAGACCTGGACCAAGGGCGCGGGCAAGGAGTTCCAGGGCGGTGCCGGCGAGGGTGCGCAGAAGTCCTCCGGCGTCGTGCAGGCCGTTCAGGCCACCCCCGGCTCGATCGGCTACGTCGAGAAGAGCCCGGCCGCCGCGGCCGGCCTGCCCTACGCCCAGATCGACAGTGGCGCCGGCGCGGTCCCGCTGGACGACCAGTCGACCACCAAGGCCGTCGGCGCCGCCACCTTCAAGGGTGAGGGCAAGGACCTGGTGCTGGATCTGAACGCGCTGTACGCCTCGAAGGAAGCCGGTGTCTACCCGCTGGTGCTGGCCACCTACGAGATCGTTTGCTCCAAGGGCTACGACGCCGAGACCGCAGCGGCAGTGAAGTCCTTCCTGACCGTGGCCGCCAACGAGGGCCAGGCCAGCCTGTCGCAGGCCGGATACATCGCGCTGCCCGACGAGTTCAAGCAGCGCCTGCTGACCTCGGTCGAGGCCATCGCCTAGTAGCCGGACTGGCTTTAGAGGACGGATTTGGGCGAGGATGGATTTACCGACCGCATGACGACCAGGGGCCCCGACGGGACGACAGTGACAACGCCGAATCCAGCTGATTCGGGGTCAGGGGAGACGCTCGCCTCCCCCCACCCCGAGCCGGCACCTATATCCACCAATCCGTCCAAGGGAGCCAAGGTTCGCCTTGGCGACCGAATTTTCCGTGGGCTCGCCGAAGGCTCAGGCGTCCTGATCGTCGCGCTGATCGCGGCGATCGGGGTGTTCCTGCTCTGGCGCGCAGTTCCGGCGCTGGCCCGTAACGAGGAGAACTTCTTCCTCTACGGCGGCAACTGGATCACCACCGACACGTCCGCGATGCACTTCGGCATCTTCGATCTGCTGCAGGTGACGGTGTTCGTCTCCCTGTTCGCCCTGGTGCTGGCGATGCCGGTGGCCTTGGGCATCGCGATCTACCTCACCCAGTACTCGTCGAGGCGACTGGCGGGTCCGCTGGGCTATCTGGTGGACCTGCTGGCCGCGGTGCCGTCGATCGTCTACGGCGTCTGGGGCCTGTACGTACTGGCGCCGGCGATCAAACCCTTTGCCGTTTGGCTCAATACGAACTTGGACTGGCTGTTTCTGTTCAAGACGGGCAACGCCTCGGTCGCCGGAGGTGGCACCATCTTCACCGCAGGCATCGTGCTTGCGGTGATGATCCTGCCGATCATCACCGCAGTGACCCGCGAGGTGTTCACCCAGACCCCGCGCGGCCAGATCGAAGCCGCGCTGGCGCTCGGCGCCACCCGCTGGGAAGTGGTGCGTACGACGGTGCTGCCTTTCGGCTTGTCCGGCTACATCAGTGGCGCGATGCTCGGTCTGGGCCGGGCGCTCGGTGAGACCATCGCACTGCTGATCATCCTGCGCGGCACCCAGACCGCGTTCAGCTGGTCGCTATTCGACGGCGGCTACACCTTCGCCAGCAAGATCGCAGCCACCGCAAGCGAATTCAACGATCAGTACAAGGCGGGCGCCTACATTGCCGCCGGCCTGGTGCTGTTCATCCTCACCTTCGTGGTGAACTCGCTGGCTCGCGCCGCGGTCGCCGGAAAGGGACGCTCATGACCTCCACGCTTGAGCGGCCGGTCAAGGCGCCTGCGTTCCAGGGCGTGAGTCTGCGCCGCAAGCTGACCAACCACCTCGCCACGGTGCTGGTGACCATGTCGTTGCTCGTCGCCCTGGTGCCCCTGGCCTGGGTGCTGTACTCGGTGATCGTCCGTGGCTGGAGCGCATTGACCTCAGCCACATGGTTCACCAACTCCCAGGCCGGGATGACGACGTTCACCGCAGGCGGCGGTGCCTACCACGCGATCGTCGGAACCCTGCTGCAAGGCATCGTGTGTTCGCTGATCTCCATTCCGATCGGCGTGATGGTGGGTGTGTACCTGGTCGAGTACGGCGGAGGTACCCGCCTCGGCAAGGTCACCACGTTCATGGTGGACATCCTCACCGGTGTGCCCTCGATCGTCGCCGCACTGTTCATCTACGCATTGTGGGTGGCCACGCTCGGGTTCGGCCGGTCCGGCTTCGCGGTGTCACTGTCGTTGGTGCTGTTGATGATTCCGGTGATCGTGCGGGCCACCGAGGAGATGCTGCGCATCGTCCCGATGGATCTGCGCGAAGCGAGTTATGCGCTGGGCGTACCGAAATGGAAGACCATCGTCCGCATCGTGATCCCGACGGCGCTGTCGGGCATCGTGACCGGGATCATGCTGGCGCTGGCCCGCGTGATGGGCGAGACCGCGCCGTTGCTGATCCTCGTCGGTTACGCCCAGGCGATGAACTTCGACATGTTCGGCGGCTTCATGGGATCGCTGCCGGGCATGATGTACGACCAGATCTCGGCGGGTGCCGGCGCCAATCCGGTGCCCACCGACCGCCTGTGGGGTGCGGCGCTGACGCTGATCCTGCTGATCGCGCTGCTCAACATCGGCGCTCGCACGGTTGCCAAACTCTTTTCCCCCAAGAAGGTGTAGGAACTATCCATGGCCAAGCGGCTGGATCTCAAGGACGTCAACATCTATTACGGCGCGTTCCATGCCGTTGCCGAGGTTTCGCTGTCGGTGCAGCCGCGCAGCGTGATGGCTTTCATCGGCCCGTCGGGTTGCGGTAAGTCGACGGTGCTGCGGACGCTGAACCGCATGCACGAGGTGATCCCCGGCGCTCGCGTCGAGGGCTCGGTGCTGCTCGACGGTGAGGACATCTACGGCGCCGGGGTGGACCCGGTGGGTGTGCGCAAGACGATCGGCATGGTGTTCCAGCGTCCGAACCCGTTCCCCACCATGTCGATTCGTGACAATGTGGTGGCCGGTCTGAAGCTGCAGGGCGTGCGCAACAAGAAGACCCTGGACGAGGTGGCGGAACGCTCGCTGCGCGGCGCCAACCTGTGGAACGAGGTCAAGGACCGGCTGGACAAGCCGGGCGGTGGCCTGTCCGGTGGTCAGCAGCAGCGGTTGTGCATCGCCCGCGCGATCGCGGTGCAGCCCGATGTCCTGCTGATGGATGAGCCCTGCTCGGCGCTCGACCCGATCTCGACGCTGGCCATCGAGGACCTGATCTCTACGCTCAAGCAGGATTTCACGATCGTCATCGTCACGCACAACATGCAGCAGGCCGCCCGGGTGAGTGATCAGACCGCGTTCTTCAACCTCGAGGCCACCGGCAAGCCCGGCAAGCTGATCGAGATCGACGACACCGAGAAGATCTTCTCCAACCCCACCCAGAAGGCCACCGAGGACTACATCTCGGGCCGCTTCGGCTGAGTCTCCTCCCACATTTCTTCCGCGAGCAGACGCAGACTCGCACTATCTGACTCGTGAACGTGCGATTTCACGTCTGCTCGCGAGGGATCAGGGTGTGAGCACGACGCGGGTTCCCGAGGGCTCCCCGCCGGCCCAGACCTCGGCAACGTCGGCCAATGCCCTTGGCTGGGTGCGTAATTCGAGCCGGCCGTCGGCGACCATCTGAAACAACTCCGGCAGCGCCTCGGTACGGGCCTTGACCAGGACCTCGGGCGGGACACTGCCGATGCCGACCCCGCTCAGGGTGATCCCGGTGCCGCGCAGCACCCCGGCGTCCAGGGGCAGCGTCGGCCCCGCCATCGACCCGATCTGCACGAACCCGGTCGGGTGGTAGTGCGCGGCCGGATGGGCGCCGGCCAGGGCGGTGAGCGCCTCCGCGGCGGGCTCGCCCCACAGGTAGTCGAGCACTGCGTCGAACGGGCGCTCGGCGTGCATCTGAGCGACCACGGCACCCAGGTCCTGCTCGCCCATGGCGATGGTCGCGTGCGCCCCGGCCGACCGCAGCCACGCAAGCCGCTCGGTGTTGCGTCCGGCCGCTACCACCATCCCGGCGCCGAACATGGCCGTGGCCAATTGCACTGCCATCGAACCGGTTACGCCGGTGGCGCCCAGTACCAGTACGTGATCGCCGGGCTTGACGGCCGCGGCGTGCGCCAGTGCGGTCCAGGCCGAGATGCCCGGATTGGGCAGCGCGGCGGCAGTCACCGAGTCGACGTGCTCAGGGATCTCGACGCCACCGTCTGGCTGGACCAGCGCGCGCTGCGCCATCATGCCGGAGGACCCCAGCGCACCGGTGTAGATCCGACGGCCGTCGGCGAGCCGGGCGATGCCGTCCACGCCGGGAATGGCTGGGAGATGAATCTCCTTGCTGGCGTAGTGCTTTCCTGACACCAGGGCTCGGGTGAGGTTGGTCAGGGCCGACGCCTCGACCTCGGCCACCTCGGCTCCGTCGCGCGCTTCGGGCTCAGGGACCTCGGTATAGACGGGGTGTCGCCCCCACTCGGTGACCACGGCAGCCAACATGGCGACTCCTTTGGTTTCTGAAGATATGGTTTCTATGGAAACAATCTACGCATCGCCGCGGTCGGTGGCAAGATGGTTTCCGTGAAAACCAAACTCGAGCTGATCGACGCCATCACGGCACTGATCGCCACGGTGGGCGATCGGCTCGGTAACGACGGGGACGGCGACGCGGAGCGTGATTTCATGGCCGCCGGATGCCCGCAGCGCCTGCAGCAGTTGGTGCGGACGCTACCCACGTCCTCGATGCACCTGCTGGCAGAGATCGCCGAAGGTCCGGTCAGTGTCGTCGGGCTGGCGGCGCGCTCCGGCCGGCTCAAGGGCACGGTCTCCAAGCATGTGCAGCGACTCGTGGAGGCGGGCCTCGTCGTCCGCACGCCGGTGCCCGGCAACCGCAAGGAGATCGAGCTCGGTCTGACCGTGGACGGAGAACTGGTCGCCGACGTGCACCGGAGGATGCACGACGAGATGAACCGTGGGGCCCGTGACTTCCTGCTGCGCTACAGTGGGGCTGACCTGCAGGTATTGGTGAAGATCCTGGGGGACCTGGCCGGGGCGCACAAGGACGGGGTCCGCCTCGTGCCGCCCGACCGGTCCTGAGTTCTACTTCGAGGAAACGGAGTCGTCTTCCGGGTAGGAGCCGGTGACCTGGAAGATGACCCGACGGGCGACCTCGACGGCGTGATCGGCGAAGCGCTCGTAGAAGCGGCTCAGCAACGTCACGTCGACGGCAGCGGTCACGCCGTGCTTCCACTCCCGGTCCATCAGCACCGAGAACAGGTGGCGATGCAGGTCATCCATCGCATCGTCTTCCTCCTGGATCCGCGCGGCCTTCTCCGGATCCTGGGTGAGCAGCACCTCACGCGCGGCGTGTCCCAATTCGACCGCCACCCGGCCCATCTCGGCGAAGTAGCCGTTCACTTCCTCCGGCAGCACGTGCTGCGGGTGGCGCCGGCGCGCGATCTTCGCCACATGCAGTGCCAGCGCGCCCATCCGGTCCACATCGGCGACGATCTGAATCGAACCCACCACCGAGCGCAGATCACCGGCAACCGGCGCCTGCAGCGCGAGCAACACGAACGCAGACTCCTCGGCCTGGGTGCTCAGCGTGCTCATCTGGTCGTGATCGCTGATCACCTGTTCGGCAAGTGCCAGATCGGCCTGCAACAGCGCCTGGGTGGCGCGCTCCATCGCGGTACCCGCCAACTCGCACATGGCTCCGAGTTGGTCCGTGAGTGAATGCAGCTGCTCGTGGTATTGGGTACGCATGCTGCAAGATTAGGCGGTCAGCGGCCGTGTCGTCACGATGCAACGGTGAACGAACGGTGAATGCCGTCCATGCGGGTCACCGGCTTATTCGCAGGTGGTGTCCGCGGCGTTGGTGACGGTCAGGTCCTCGGGCAGATGTGTCGGGCTGGCGCCGCTGCCCTTCAGCACGTGCACCTGCACTTCCGACCCGCTCGGGGTCGGGGCGTTCACCGTGTAGAAATCAGAGCCCAGCACCACCTGCACCACGCTGCCCATGCCCGTGACCCGCTCGATGGTCGGGTTGGTGAAGGAGCTGGCCACGGTCGCGGCCGCCTCCTCGTTCCCGGGGGAGAAGAACACCGTGGTCGCCGGCAGCGTGCTCGGGTAGTCGTCGGGGGTGTTGACGTTGAAGCCGTGTTCCTGCAGTTCGGTAGCCGCTGTGGAGGCCAGGCCGCTCTGGCCCGTCGAGTTCGACACCTGCACCGTGACCTGCTGCGGTTCGGTGGTGATGGCGTTGACCATCTCACCGCTGTCGGTGGCCGGCGCGGGCGCCGGAACCGACGAGGGCGTCGCTGATGCTTCGGGGGGAGCGGCAGCCTGGACGGACGATGTCGCCGATTCGGGAGTGCCCGGGACCGGGGTGTTGTCCGGGTTCTTCTCACCAGGGAGCGGGTCGTCGTTGATGATCGCGTCGAACAGGGAACGCATGTCGTCGGTTCGCGGGACCTCGTTGCCGTACTCGTCGGCGTAACCCACGGTCGGCACCGTCACGAACGTGATCCGGCCCGCGTTCACCCCTTGGACCGACTGCCCGAGGTCGACGAGGTCCCTGGTCCTGATGTTGTCGACGAAGCTATCGCTGATGAACATGTTGACCACGTTGTTCAGCTTGTTCAGCGAGAAGAAAGTGTCGCGGGAGATGAGCGTCCGCAGGAGCGACGAGAGGAACAGCTGCTGTCGTTTGATGCGGCCGTAGTCCCCGTTGTACTCGGTGGTGACCTGGCGGGCCCGCACGTAGTTCAGCGCGGTGTGGCCGTCGATCGTCTGACGACCGGCGTTGGCCAGCACGGTGCCCAGCTCGTAGTCCTCAAGCGGGGTGGTGCTGCACACCTCTATCCCCCCGAGTGCGTCGACCATCTTCGAGAAGCCGGCGAAGTCGACGGCCATGAACCGGTTGATGGAGAGGCCGGACAGCTTCTGGATCACCTTCACCAGGCATTTCGGACCGCCGAAGGCGAAGGCCGAGTTCAGCTTGGTTTCGGTGTAGACCTCGTCCGGGCCGTAGGTCTCCGTCTCTTCGTCGTACAGCGGGCCATACGTCGCGGTCTCGGCGTTCCAGGGCTCGCACTTCATCGGAGTGATCGAGAGGTCACGCGGGAACGACACGGCGACCACACGTCGCCGGTCCGCGGGGATGTTGACCAGCATGATCGTGTCCGACCGGGCGCCACCGGCGTCCTCGGTGCCGCCGGCGCCCATGCCGCCGTTTTCACCGAACCGGCTGTCGGTGCCGACGATCAGGAAGTTTTCGTCACCGAACTGAGCGTTGGGGTCGACGATGTCGCGCGAATTGAGGTCGAGCGCGGCCACCTTGTTGAGGCTGTTGTTCTTCGAGCTCTGCCACTGCCAGGCCCCGCCGGTCAGCACCAGGGTGAGGACCGCGAGCATCGCCGCGGCGGCTCGGCCGGCCAGCATCACGCGGCGGTTGATCGGTGGCCGCACCCGTTCGATCTCGTCGGTGTCGGCGCGATCGTGCTCGGAATCGTGCTCGTCCGCCGAGGTCGGGCGGACCCGCCACGACGGGCGTGCCTTGGGGACGTCGTACTCGTAGACCGCCAGGGCCGGCAATACGTCGGTGTTCTCGACGTCGATCTCGCGGTGATCCGGCGAGGCCTCGAAGGGCTCCTCGAAGCGTTCCTCGAAAGGTTCCGGGTAGTCCTCGGCCTCGGGAGAATCCCGGGGTTCGTCGAGTTCGGCGTCGATCCGCACCGCTTCGATCACGTCGGTCGGGTCGGGCACCCGCGGGCGGACGTACGCCGGTGCGTACGCAGGTTCAGGTTCGACTTCGAGCTCGGGTTCAGGGTCCGGCTCTGGCTCCGGGTCCCAGGCGTGGGCGGGCTCGGACTCGGGCTCCGGCTCCGGATCCCAGGCGTGGGCGGGCTCGGACTCGGGCTCCGGCTCCGGATCCCAGGCGTGGGCCGGTTCCAGGTCGGGCTCGGGCTCGTCGGGTTCCAGCCGATGACGGGTCGGTGCGTATCCGGTTCCGGCGACCTTGGCGATCAGATCGGCGACAGTTACCCCGTCGGCGTGACTGCCGGTGGGCTCATCGAGGGGCGAATCATCGGGTGAAGGCGGATCCTGGCGTTCCCACGGCGCGGCGCCTGGCAAAGGTTCCCGGGATCGGGTAATCCATTGGTTGTCCGACGAATCCTCCGGAGCGCGGCGCCGACGGCCGGGAGTGGCGTTATCACCGTCACTCATGTCGTTACCGGCCTCCGACTCTTCGAACTAGTGCATGCGCGTCGGTGCGCATCGTTCCTGCGTTGTGTGAATGGGTGCTGCTGAGGTTTTCTCCTCATCTCTTCTAGCAGCACTGTGCCGGACTGGCTACCTGAGCCGGCCGCGGCAAGGTTTTCATCGTACTGAGCGACCCTGAGCCTGAGCTAGACCCAACCCGGTGACAGTGCCGTCTCGATGTCATCTCGGAGCGAGCCCAGCTCAGCCCCCGGAATGCATCACGTCGGCTCCGGCCGGCACCGCGCAGTCGTCGGGATCGTCGAGCCACCCCTCGGGCAAAGACACCGAGGCGGCCGAACCCTGGCGCCCACGCGGACCGGTGGCCGCGGGCGGGAACGGGGCGTCGCCGTCCAGTTGGTCGAGCAGCGCGTCGAGTTCGGCCCGGGTCTTGACGAGCGCCAGTCCACGCCGCAGGTCGGCGCCGGCGGGGAACCCGTGCATGTACCAGGCCACGTGCTTGCGGATATCGCGCATGCCCTTGTCCTCGCCGAAGTGGTCGCTGAGCAACTCGCCGTGGCGGCGCACGATGTCGGCCACCTCGCCCAGGTTCGGCGGGGTGGCAGCGGGGCGCCCGTTGAAGGCCGCCGAGAGTTCGGCGAACAGCCATGGCCGCCCCAGGCAGCCGCGGCCGATCACCACGCCGTCGCACCCGGTCGCGGCCATCATCGCCAGTGCGTCGTCGGCTTCGAAGATGTCGCCGTTGCCCAGCACCGGAATGCTGGTGACATGGGCCTTGAGTGCCGCGATCTGATCCCAGTCGGCCGTGCCCGAATAACGTTGTGCCGCAGTGCGGGCGTGCAGTGCGACGGCTGCCGCGCCTTCTTCTGCGGCGATCCGTCCCGCGTCCAGGTGGGTGTGGTGGGCGTCGTCGATGCCGATCCGGAACTTCACCGTCACCGGAATATCGGTGCCTTCGACACCACGGACCGCGGCCGCCACGATCTGACCGAACAGGCGCCGCTTGTACGGCAGGGCCGATCCGCCGCCACGCTTGGTGACCTTGGGCACGGGGCAGCCGAAGTTCATGTCGATGTGGTCGGCCATGCCCTCGTCGGCGATCATCTTGGCCGCGAGGTAGGTGGTCTCTGGGTCGACGGTGTAGAGCTGCAGCGACCGCGGTGATTCGTCGGGCCCGAACGTCGTCATGTGCAGGGTCACCGGATGGCGCTCGACCAGGGCCCGGGCGGTGACCATCTCGCAGACATAGAGGCCGCTGACGGTGCCGGCACGGGCGATCTCGAGCTCGCGGCACAGTGTGCGGAATGCCACATTGGTCACCCCGGCCATCGGGGCGAGTACGACCGGGCTTGGCAACGCGAACGGCCCGATCCGCAGCTGGGATCGGGCCGACGCTGCAGTTGCAGGAGGCGTGGCGGTCAGGGTCATGAAGACGAAGACGACACCAACAGGTTCTTCATGGCCTTCTTCTCGGCCACCTTGCGCTCGCGCTCCAGGCGACGCTCCTTGGCCACCTCGAACTTGTCGCAGGCGTCCTCGAGCTCCTCGACGATGCGGCCGATGTCGTCACGCAGGCGTGCACCCTCGCCCGTGAAGTCCTCGCGCTCGAAGATGCGCCACTTGCGCAGCACCGGCATCACCACGTCGTCCAGGTGGATGCGTGGGTCGTAGACGCCACCGACCGCGATGATGACGGCCTTGCGGCGGAAGTCGGGCACGGTGTACCCGGGCATCTTGAAGTTGTCCAACACCCGGTGCAGCGAGGCCATGCCCTGGTTGGGGGCAATGTCCAGGCCGGCCGCCGAGACGTCGCGGTAGAAGATCATGTGCAGGTTCTCATCGGCCGAGATGCGCTGCAGCAGTTGGTCGGCGATCGGATCGTCGCAGGCCTTGCCGGTGTTGCGGTGGCTGACACGGGTCGCGAGTTCCTGGAACGACACGTACATGACCGAGTCGAACAGGCTCTCGGCGAACAGATCGCCCTGCTGGTTCTGGCCAGGCGAGAAACCGCGGGTGACCTGCTCGACGCGCAGTTCCTCCAGCTCGACCGGGTCCACCGCGCGGGTCACCACGAGGTAGTCGCGCAGGGCGATGCCGTGGCGGTTCTCCTCGGCGGTCCAGCGGTTGACCCAGTTGCCCCAGGCGCCGTCCATGCCCATGTTCATCGCGATCTCGCGGTGATACGAGGGCAGGTTGTCCTCGGTGAGCAGGTTCTGAATCATCGCGGTCCGGGCAACCTCGGACAGCTTGGACTGCTCGGGATCCCAGTCCTGCCCGCCTAGTGCGTAGTAGTTCTTGCCGTCCGACCACGGAATGAAGTCGTGCGGATTCCAGTCCTTACGCATCCGCATGTGGCGGTTGATGCTGGTCTCTACGACAGGCTCGAGTTCATGCAGCAGCTGCAGGTCGGTGTATTCCTGCGACATGTGCTCCACCCTCCTCGCGTCTCGGGGACGCTCAGTTATCTGTACCTGTTGGTAGCAGTCAATATATCTGTGTAACTCGGTGACATCAAGTTGCCCCGCTGGTGTTGCGTGAGCCCTGTTTCGCGAGCCCTGCGCCGCGTGCGATGCGCCGGTAGGATCCGCACGAACATCTGTCGGATACCCACGCTCGGAGGTTGGGCACACGTGAAAATGTTTGTCGTCGGCGCCGGAGCCGCGTTCGCCACCGGTGCGGCCGTATCCCTGCTGTTCGGTGCCGGCATGGCAGCCGCCGCCCCTGACGTGGTGGGTCAGACCTACTCGGACGCCTCGAGCGCGATCGAGGATAGCGGTTCCAGCGCCAAGGTGGCGGTCACCGTGGGAAGCAAGCTGTCCCAGGGGGATTGCATCGTCACCAACGCGTGGGACGCACCGTTCGTGCGTGACGGTAGTCACGCCTCCGGCGAGGTCATGGTCGCCCTGAACTGCGACGGCGCTCATGCCAGCGCCAACCATCCGGGCGCTTCGGTCGCCAGCCCGGCGGGCCGCGAGGCCAAGGCTGCTGACGATCTCGAGGAGGCGAAGCAGGCGTACGCCGAGCAGCAGGCCCAGCTCGCCGAGCAGGAAGGGCTTGCCGAGGCCAGCACCCCCGACGAGTAAGGGTTAATTACTCGATGTGAGCCCCGCTGCCGACTAAAATCCAGGTCAGCTCCCAAAGAGTGTTGCCGTGACACCTTGTCGCGGACCGCGGGGTTGCTGACACGTACGGCCGGAAGCGCCGTCGCCCCACCTCTCCGGGAGAGATCGCCGGACGGGGAAGGTCGGGCCATATGAAGATCGCGATCGGGTTCGGAAGCGCTATCGGCATGTCCGCGGCGGGTTTTGCGTTCGCGGTGATGGGGGCGGGGGCGGCTCAGGCGGCGCCGGACGTCGTAGGGCAGACATACAGTGACGCGGTCAGCACCATCGAGGACGGTGGCGGCACGGCGCACGTCGCGGTGACCGTGGGCAGCCGGTTGCCGCGCGACGAGTGCATTGTCACCAACGCCTGGACCGTGCGCCAGCTGGTGCCGCAGACTTCCGACACGTACTACGAATACCGCGAGGACGTGACAGAGGTGTCGCTCAACTGCGACGGTGACCACGCCACCGAGGCTCACCCCGGTGCGTCCATCGCCAGCCCGGCCGGACGTGAGGCCAAGGCTGCCGAAGACGAGGCCGCGGCCGCCGAGCAAGCGCCGATCGCCGAGGCCAGTACCCCCGACGAGTAGCCGGGGACCTCGGGGAGTCTGCTCAGAAACTGCCGATGCGCCCGAGCAGCATGTCGACGCAGTAGTCGATGAACTGTTCGCGGCTGGCCGGCAGTCTCTCGTCGAGGTAGGCACTAAACAACGCCGTCAGTGCTCCGATCAGGCTGGTGGCGACCATGGCCTGGCGCACCGGGTCGGCGATGCGGGTCAGTTTGCGCTGTAGCAGTCCGATGAAGTTGGGCATCCATTCCGCGCCCGAGCGGGTCAGCACCGGTTCGGATTCCGGGGCCAGCAGCAGCACGCGGCCCTGGGTGGGGTCGTCCACCATCAGTGCGACGAAACGCTCGACCGCGTCGCGGGGCGTAGCCGCCGTGGTCAGGGCCGACATCGCCCGGGCGCAGACGTCGTCGTAGACGGCCCGGACGAACGTGTCACGGTCGCTGAAACTCTCGTAGAAGTAGCGTTCGGTGAGTTCGGCCGCACGGCAGACGGCGCGGACGGTCAGGGCCGGGCCCTCGGCTTTGCCGAGTAGGCCGACCCCCGCTGCGATCAGTTCGTCGCGACGACGGGCCGCGCGTTCCTGCAGCGGAACGCCCGACCATCGGCCGCGTCGTTGACCGGATGGCACATCTACTCCTAAGCTCTGATGACAACGTGTGTAGTCACAATTGAAACAGGACCTTCGTTCTGCCGGCAGAAAGCGCACCTGTGACACAAGATACTTCTGAGACATGCCCGGTGACCAGCGGTTCCGATGCGGTGGCGGCGGGTTGCCCAGCTGCCCCGGGCGGGTACGAGGCACCGCCGATACCCCTCGGGCCGGATTCGCTGACCTGGAAGTACTTCGGTGACTGGCGCGGCATGCTGCAGGGTCCGTGGGCCGGTTCGATGCAGAACATGCATCCGCAACTCGGTGCGGCCGTCGAGGAGCACTCGATCTTCTTTCAGGAGCGCTGGCCCCGGCTGCTGCGCTCGCTGTACCCCATCGGCGGCGTCGTGTTCGACGGCGATCGGGCGCCGCAGACCGGCGCCGAGGTGCGCGACTACCACGTCAACATCAAAGGCGTGGACGCTCAGGGGCGCCGCTATCACGCGCTGAATCCCGAGGTCTTCTACTGGGCGCATTCGACGTTCTTCGTCGGCACGATCATCGTTGCCGACCGGCTCGCGGGCGGGATCTCCGAGGCCGAGAAGCGGCAGCTCTTCGAGGAGCACAAGCAGTGGTACTCGATGTACGGGATGAGCATGCGCCCCGTACCGGAGACCTGGGAGGACTTCCAGGTCTACTGGGAACACATGTGTTGCAACGTGTTGGAGAACAACACCGCGGCCCGTGAGGTCTTGGATCTGTCCGAGCTGCCCAAGCCGCCGTTCGCGTCGAAGATGCCCGACTGGATGTGGGCGCTGCAGCGCAAGTATGTGGTGCACCCGCTGTTCGTCTGGTTCACCGTCGGTCTGTATCACCCAGCGGTGCGCGAACTGATGGGCTACACCTGGTCGGAGCGCGACGAGAAAGTACATCGCCTGTTGGGCAAGGTGATTGGCAAGGTGTTCGCAGTGGTGCCGCGTCGGCGCCGCATGCATCCGCGGGCGCGCACCGCGTGGGATCGGGTCACCGGCCGTCTCCCGGCGGACGCACCGCTGGTGCACACGCCGGCCCGCAACCTGCCGCCAATCGGCCACCGCGACAACGGGATGCACTACTGCCCGAAGGTCTGAGCGGACCGCCTCAGCGCCCGACGAACGGGGCGTTCTGTGGGCAGTAGACCTTGACCGCACCCCGGACCAGGTTTGCCGCCTGGTGCTTGTCGATGCCCGCCTGGTTCATCAGCTGGCTGATCACTCCACGCACCGTGCGGGCGGGCTCGATCTTGCCCTTCGTCAGCGCGTCGCAGACGCCGCGACCGACCTGGCCGGCCTCCTCGGCGGACGTGGTGGGGATTTTCAGGTCGTTGACGATCGTGAAGAACTGGTCGTCCTGAGTGTCCGCGTGGGCCGGCGCGACCCCGAATGCGGCGCTGGCCGCGAGCGCGGCGGCGCCGATCGCGGTCGCCATGGCTCGAGTGCGTAGGCGCCGGGAGAACATGCTGCTGACTCCTTCATGCTGTCGACCTCGACCGTGAACATGATCGTGAGGTTTCTCGGCGATCTCGCCATCTTCGTTACGTTGGGCCGTCCGACCTCAGTGCACCACGATAAACGGCCCTGGCCCACGCCGCGCAGGCCGCGTCGTCGCGTCGCGCCCGTGAGGCGGCCGTAGCGGCTCGGCTACGCGTCTGAAATTGGGCGGCAACGACGCCAGGCGAGGCTGGCCCCATGACGACCATCTATGACCAGATCGGCGGAGGAGAGGCACTCGAGACCGTCGTCGAGGACTTCTATCGGCGGGTGCTCGCGGACGACGAGCTGGCCGGGTTCTTCACCGGGACCAACATGGCCAGGCTCAAGGGCAAGCAGGTCGAGTTCTTCGCCGCGGCACTGGGCGGCCCCGTGCCCTACAGCGGCGCACCGATGCGTCAGGTCCATCAAGGGCGCGGCATCACGATGCATCACTTCAAACTGGTGGCAGGCCACCTCGCCGACGGCCTCGCCGGTGCCGGAGTGCCCGAACCGATCGTGGGCCAGATCATCGCCGCGATCGCTCCGCTGGCCGACGAGATCGCGACGGCGCGCAGCGCGTAATCCGCTGGAGCGCGGAGCGCGTGAACCGCACCGTGACCCGCCTTGCGGCGGGTGTGTGGTGCCCCCAGTAGGGCTCGAACCTACGACCTGCGGATTAAAAGTCCGTAGCTCTACCAACTGAGCTATAGGGGCGCGAGAAGACAGGGTACAAGATGACCGAAATTGGTGCTGCGACCACCTGGTTTGAAGATTTGGGCATCCGTACCCTAAGCTATCGAAGCTCCCAACGAACGAGGTTGATGAGTACCCCGGAGAGATTCGGATTAGGCCCCCATCGTCTAGTGGCCTAGGACGCCGCCCTTTCACGGCGGTAGCACGGGTTCGAATCCCGTTGGGGGTACGCAACGCGGAAACGTGGAGCATGCTGGAAAAGTAAGGCCCTGTGGCGCAGTTGGTTAGCGCGCCGCCCTGTCACGGCGGAGGTCGCGGGTTCGAGTCCCGTCAGGGTCGCCATCACGGCGAGGCACTTCGGTCTAAGGCCGACGGCCTTCCGGCCAGGTAGCTCAGTTGGTACGAGCGTCCGCCTGAAAAGCGGAAGGTCGCCGGTTCGATCCCGGCCCTGGCCACCACTCTTTACCTGCATTGACACGGGTCTTGCACTCGGTTGTCAGTTTTCTTTGTCCGGTTCTTGTCCGGTCTTCGGTGCGTGAATCTCGGTCGCGTGAAGTTGATCGAGATTCGTCGCGACCTGGTCCAGCTCATCGGCATAGAGGTCGCTGTAGATGTTCGCGGTCACGGTTGGCGTGGAGTGGCCCATGGTCTTCTGTACGTATCGAAGGTCAGCCCCGGATTTGCGGGCCAAGCTGGCATAGGTATGGCGGAGATCATGGATGGTCAGTGGCGCCAGGCCGGTCTTCTTGAGGGCTTTGTTCCAGTGCGTATGCCGACGCCAGTTGTTGGAGCGCAGCATCGCCCCATTGGGTGAGGTGACGGCGGGCTCATTGGGTTCCCGGCCGGTGATGCGCGACTTGAAGATGTCGACGACGACTTGGGGGAGCGGGACGGTTCGGATGCCGGCCCGGGTCTTGGGCGGTCCGATGATGATGCGGCCTTCGACTTCTGGTGCCGCTCGTCGGACGTAGAGGCGACGGGCGGTCAGGTCGACGTCCTTGACCCGCAGGCCGACGAGTTCGGACCAGCGCAGGCCCGTGTAGGCCAGGATGGTCACGACGTCGCCCTGGTCCACGCACGCGGTGGCGAGGGTCTGGACTTCCTGCGCGGTCAGGTAGCGGTGCCGTTCTCGCTCAGGAATCCGGCCCGCTGAGACGCCGAGGGCAGGATTGCGGTGGATCCGGCCGTCCTGGTGGGCGACGTCGAGAATCGAACGCAGGAGTCGCAGCGTCGACACCTTCGCCCACGGCCCGACTGTCAAGCCATCGACGAACGCCTGGACGTCGGCGCGAGTGATCTCTTCGACGGGCATATGGCCGAACCGCGGCGCGATGCGAAGTTCCCAGTGCTGGGTGTAGCCGCTCCACGTCTTCGGCGACACTGCCGGTTTCTTGGAGCCGGAGAACTGGGTCCAGATCCGGTTGAGCGGCGTGCGGCCGAGGCGCGGATCGAATCGGCGGGCGCCGAGTGCGGCCTCGTTGTCGCGTTCGGATTTGAACGCCTTCGCGTCCCGCAGTGTCGGGAACGTCGCCGACGTTTCAACCCAGCCTGACGGGGCGTCTGGATCACGGATCAAGTAGCGGACTTGGTAGCGGGGCTCCCCGGCTGCGTTGAGTCGCTTTCGGATGCCGCGCGGGGTGTTGCCGGCCATTACCGACGCACCTGCTTCAGCCAGGACCGGACCTCGGCGCAGTCCCAGCGGCGTACCCGCTCAGACAGCATGTAGCAGGGCGGGCCGATCTGCTCGCCGGTGGTTTCGCGGATCGCCGCCCAGCGGTTTAGGGTCGCGGCGGAGACGCCGAGCAGTGCCGACACCTGATCTGCGGTCAGCAACTCAGGAAAGTTGCCTGCGGCGACGAGAGTCTCCCGGAGGCCGTGAGTGACCATCGCTTCACCTCGCTGTGCGAATCGAGTCGAACCAGGCGCGTGTGCGCTGCAATCCAGCGTCGGCGTCGGACTGACCTCCGGTGACTCCCCAGAGGTCGAATGCCCACCGCTCCAGCGCGGAGGTCGTTGTTTCGCCGCAGCGCTGGATTTCGGCGTTGTCGTTCAGGATCAGGGCGGTGCCGATGACTTCGCCGCAGGACCATCGATGCCGGTACTCGTCCCATCCGTGTCTGCGGACGAGGTTGGCGCGGCGGGTCAGGTCATCGGCATACCGCGCCAGCTGATCCTGGTCGGGTGGTTCGAAGATGGAACTCATTGAGCTGCCCTTCCTGCAGGTGAGCTTGCACGCCCGTATTGCTTTGCGGCGGTGCGGATTTGCTCATCTGACCAGTAGTCGGATCGCACCTTTGTCACTTGCCCGTCCTCGGCGACGACGTAGCCGGTGCCCGGTTTTTCGGGGCTGATTCGGTGTGCGGGTGCGTTGTCGGCCATGCCGTCACCGAGCACCATCGTCACTTCGTCTCGGGATCGCAGTCGAAGCGCGATGGTCTGGGTGAACAGTCCTCGCATCGGTAGAACTTCCTTGCGTGGGTCTTGAAGGAACGCGGCCACCACGATTCCCAGCGCACGCCCCTTCGTGAGGATCCGCGACAGCGAGGTAGCGGCCTCCTTGCGCAGGGCCGGGTCGCTCATGTACGCAGTGACTCCGGCCAGCTCATCGATCAGTAGCACCACAAGGGGCGAGGCCTTGGTTGGACTGTGCTCGCGCGTGTGACCTGCCATCGCGTTGCCGCGCTTGTTCATCAACTTCTCCAGCGCGGCAAGGGTTTCCACGGCGTCGGATTCCGTAGTGGCGATCTTGGTGAACAAGTCGGAGCCAACTGACAATTCGATGCCGTACTTCAGGTCGATTCCGACGAGGCGAACCGTTCCTGCGGCAACGGCGGGCCCGAGTCCACCGGCGATGCCCCAGAACACGGAGCCTTTTCCGGAGCCTGAACAGCCGACCGTGAGGGTGTGTCGGCCGCTCAGCGGCAAGGTCCAGGCTGAGCCGTTCTCGCATCGTCCGAGGGTGACTCGTGCTGTCGCCACTGCAGTCGGCGGCGCGACGTGACATACCGTCGACAACTGCTCCCGCATGACCAGCTCGATCCGAAGCGTGCCGGGGGCGACGACAACCGACCGTGCCGAGTAAGCCGCGGCAGCGTCGCGGATCGCGGGTACGGCGCGCTCCAGGTCTTCGACGGTCTGCCCCATGCGTGCCCGCACCGTCAGCCGCAGCGTGGTGTGAGACACGTCAGTTCCCAACAGCTTTGGATGAAACCAACGTGTCGACGTGGCCTGGCGGCCTTCGTTGTCGCGGCGAGTGACCTGCTCGGAAGCTGACAAGCCGCATCGCTTGCAAAGCTTTTGCCACGAGATATGTGCCCAGAGCCGCCAGCGCAGGAGCCGGATGGGTGAGGCGAACCGTTCCTCGTAGGTTTCCGGTGAGCGCAGTCGCCAGTAGATGAGAACGGCGCTGGTGATGACCACGACGGCAGCCACACACAGGGCGAAGTTGGTCAGCAGGTTCAGCAGGTGGTCGAACCTCAGTGGGGTGTCGGGATCGATTGGTGCGAACGGGTCCGGATTCATGCCGATGCCCTGTTCGTGTTCGCTGTTGGCGACTTGCCTGGTGCTGTCATGCCAGAGGCCCGGTAGGACCACGCGATTCGGGAGAAGTCGCCCGACCGCTCGACGTACGGCAGAGCAATCAGGTCCTCGAGAACCACAGGGGTGAAGGGTGTTCCGCTGGAATTGGTCGGAGCAGTTGGCTGCGTTGCCGCGGCGAATTTGATGGTTACGGTGCGGCTCCGCTTCGGCGCAGCCGGATCACCGTCGAGCACTTCGACCTGCCACATGGGTAGGCCGGTGTCGCGGTCCCTCGCCTGCACGCGGTTTTCGCCGGAGGACTTGTCGAAATCGACCATCGGCGTCACTTCGGACACGAGGAATGCGCCGAGGGAGAAAACCTGGTCATGCCCGATCTGGAGCCATTTAGGGATGGACATTGCAGAACCTTTCGAGTGGATTGGACTAGATGACTATCTAACATAGTCGTCTAGAGGAGCGAGTCAAGCGTTGCGCCGGATTTGATCGTTTCGCGAGGCTTCAGCGCGCTGAGAAGTCGTATTCGAGCAGGTAGGCGGACGCCACCTTCACCGTGTCGCACACTTCGACAGCCACGTCGTTGGTGTCGTAGGCAGTCCGAACCACGGTCAGCACGGGCACTCCGGTCGCGAGTTGCAGGGCTCGCCGCTCTTCGGGGGTTGGCATCCTGGCGCCGACCTCTTCGGTGAACCGGTCCAAGATGTGGCCGGCGTCTTCGAGGCGAGCGTAGATGCCTCCGGGTCCGGTGTCGGTCTGTTCGATCTTGGTGCCCTGGGCGAATGCGGCGGGAATGTATGAGGTTGCCGTTTCGACTGGCCGGCCGTCGGCAAGGTAGCGCCGTGATCGAACGATAACCTCGTCGTCTGGAGTCAATCGGAGACGTTCGGCGACAGTGGGATTCGGTTGCTCGCGCGTCACGCTGATGTTGTCGACCTGCGGCGCGTAGCCTGACTTCTCCGCCTCGACGGTGAACGCCGCTTTGCCGCTCGCTCGATGTCGGCGAGCGAAGCGGTCGGAAGCGAGTCGGCGAATCGGGGGAGCGGGACGAACGAAAACACCGCGGCCGTGTTCGGAGATCACCAGGCCCTCAGTGCGCAGATCTTGTACTGCCTGGCGAACTGTCATTCGGGCAACGCCGAAGTGGTCGATCAACGCTGCCTCGGATGGCAGGCGCTCACCGGCGATGAGCTGGCCAGAGCAGATTGCATCACGCAGCATGCCGGCGATCTGCCGGTATGGCGGCTTGTCGTCCGACCGGTCGATCTGACCAAGTTGCAGCACTGCGCGCCTTCCCTTACATGTCTAGGCGACTAGTCTAGGGAAACGACACGCCCATGTCACGACTGGAGTCGGGCGCAGAGTAGGAGTCTTGCATGGCAGCCACACCGAAGCACTCGGTCAGCGTCGCAGGCATTGTCGTCCGGGATGATGGTCGGGTGCTGGTCATCAAGCGAGATGACAACGGCCATTGGGAGGCGCCTGGGGGAGTCCTGGAGCTCGACGAATCTTTCGAAGTCGGTGTTCAGCGCGAGGTGCTGGAAGAGACCGGCATCGAGGTCGCCGTCGAGCGGCTAACAGGCGTCTACAAGAACCTGACCCACGGAATCGTCGCGCTGGTGTATCGCTGCCGGCCAGTCGGCGGTGAACCTCACACGACCGACGAGGCCCGCGAAATTCGTTGGATGACAAAGGAAGAAGTGCAGTCAGCGATGGTGCCGGCATTCGGGGTTCGCGTCTTGGACGCCTTCGAAGAGTCGCCGCAGTCGCGGGCGCACGACGGCGTGAATCTCCTGTGTATATAGCAGCTCGCGTGCTATCTCGGGAGAAAACGCAGTGTCTGCACTTCGGTGCCGGGCACTGCGGTCCACCCGCCATGCACTTGGTCGCCGTTCTCACGCATCACTTTGGCCGCATCGAGTAGCACGGTATTGAGATCACCGGGCAGCAGCGCGGTTCTGCCTGCGTCGTCATAGAGCACCCAGCCCTCGGTGGACTCGCTCAACAAGTAGGTCACCATGCTCCGAAGCTATCGCGGTCGACCGACAACAAATCGCGATCCGACACATGGCCTAGTCGTCGGGTCCTATCCGCTTTCGGCGAGCCCGTCGACGATCTTCATCGTTTCCACCGCAACGGTCGTGACCTTGGCGATGAGATCGACGATGTAGCGCGGATCGTCGTGTTCATCGCACCAATCGTTGGGGTCATTGACGATGCCGGAGGCCTTGTCGGTCTTGACCTGGTAGCGGTCGACGATCCAAGCCAGTGCGGACCGCGAGCCGAGCATGTAGCGATCGGCCTCTTGCGGGATTCCAATGATGGTCACCTTCGGGTTGTAGACAAGGGTGGTCACATCATCGGCGCTCTTGCCGGTCTCGGGGTCTTTTTTCTTGGCCCACTTCAGTTTTGAAACCCGCCAAGTGTCTCGGACACCGGGATCAACGCCGGGCTTGACCTGGATGTCGACGGGGTACGGCGCTACGGACTCGTAACCGACATGCAGATCGGCCAGTGCCCGCCCGGCTGCGGCCAGTTGCTCGAACCGTTCGCGCGAATCGGGGGTGGGGATGTGCGGCAGCATCTTCCTCAGATCAGCGGCGTAGGTCCGCCGGTAGGCCGGGTCATGGAGCAGGCCGTAGACGTAGAAGAAGATCTCGTCCTTGGTGACCTGGTCCCCGATCGCATCCCGGTACAGCGCGAGGATGTTGTCGGTGATGTTGTCGACGCGGCGATAGCCGTACTCGTCGGTTTCTTCGGCATTGGTTTCGAGGTCCAGGGCGCCATCGGTGTCGGCTTTTTCGTAGGTCCAGCGCGGGAAGAACTGAGCGGTGTAGGTGAAGAAAGAGAGGTCCGGCAATTGGTCGGTAATGAGCGTTGCGAAGGTCGTCCCGTCGCGTGGCGCAAGGACCAGGATACCGGTGTTGAAGTGCTGCGGTGTCGGGAAGATCGAGCGTAGCTGGTACACCATCGCGTTGAACTCGCGCTCGAAGTAGCCGTTTAGCCGGGTGAATGGCCGGTAGGCGGACACCCGTATCGCGGAAGGTTTGAACGAATAGCGCATACCGCGAGCGAGATCTTGCCGAGCATTTCGATTCCAGCTGATTTTTGTGGCGTCAGAATCGATAAATCGGTCGACGTTGCCTTTGCGATCGGCGATCTGGTTGCGCTCGCACCAAGCCGCGTAACCCTCGACCTGCTGGTTGTAGAAGGTGATCGTCCGGTCGATGTTTGTCCTGAGCGCGGCGTCGCTGAAGTTGTAACACCAGGCGTCACGCCCCGTGGCGAGCCCGAGTGAGTAGTTGGAGAAGACCGCGGACGACGGCTGCTTCTTGTCCCCGATAGCTGGCCAGGCGGTGAAGTTGTCACTCCGCTGGTTGATCCAATCACCGTGACTGTTCGGAGTAATAGGCTGCCACTCAGCGGTGTCGAGGGCACTGGCGGCGACTATCGCCAGTTTCTCATCGCGGGTGAGGTTGTCACCGATGTCCCGGTAGAGGACTTCACATGGTCCTGTGTCGGTTGGGTGCTTGATACCGAGGAATACCGCGATTGTTGCTTGGGATCCGGCTCCGAATATCTGGCCACCCTCTTCGCGCCAGTTAGTCTTTCGCATATTGCCTCGGAAGTTGTAGACGTAGATCCGGCTGTACTCGTCGGCGAGTGACAGCCGGATTCCGTCAGCGGTGTTGCCATCGATCCAGCCGCCATTGGAGACAAACGCCACGATGCCGTGATCTCCGATCCTGTCGGTGGCCCACCGGAACGCCCGCAAATACGAGTCGTACAGAGTGCGTTGACTTGTGGCGGTGGAGCGGGCGGCGTAGGTATCGGCGATCCGTTTGTCCAGCGTCGGGTAGGCGAGGTTCGCGTTGAGGTCGTTGGCAGAGTCCTGGCCCACGGAGTAGGGCGGGTTACCGACCACGATGTGAATGGGCGCTGTGATCTGCCGTGCGATGCGGGAGTTGTTCTGCGGGAACATCTCTGTGTCCAGAGAGTCGCCGTCTTCGGTGATCTGGAAGGTGTCGGCCAGGACAATGCCCTCGAACGGGGAGTACGCGGCATCGGTGAGCGCGTGGTATGTGGTCTCGATGTTGACCGCAGCGATGTAGTACGCCAGCAGCATGATCTCGTTGGCGTGCAGCTCGTTTGCGTACTTGCGGGCTAAATCCTCGGTCCGGATCAGGCCGGACTGCAGCAGTCTCGTCATGAAAGTGCCGGTTCCGGTGAATCCGTCGAGTACGTGGACACCCTCGTCGGTGAGGCCGCGGCCGAATGCTTCGCGGGAGGCGTGGTCGGCCGCGCGCAGGATGAAGTCGACGATCTCGGTGGGGGTGTAGACGATGCCCAGAGCGTTGGCCTGCTTGGCGAAACCGATCTTAAAGAACTTCTCGTACAGTTCTGCGATCACCTGTTGCTTGCCGTCAGCGGTGCTCACCTCCGAGGCCCGAATCCGCACCGAGGTGTAAAAGCCTTCCAGGTGGGCGGTTTCGGTTTCCAATCCGGCGGCGCCGAGCTGGTCGACCATGGCCTGCATGACGAGAGACACCGGGTTATGCGCTGCGAATTCGTGGCTGGCGAACAGCGCGTCGAACACCGGCGCGGTGATCAGATGCTGGGCAAGCATGCTGATCGCGTCGTCGCGGCCGATAGAATCGTTGAGGTTGTCGCGCAGTCCTTGTAGGAACTTGTCGAACGCTGCGGTTACATCGGGGTCGGCACCGTCGAGCAGGGCGCCGATCCGGGCGATCAGGGCGGCAGCGATGTCGGCGACATCCTTGGCCCAGTCCTCCCAATAAGTACGAGTGCCGACCTTGTCGACGATGCGGGTGTAGATGGCCTCCTGCCACGCCGAGAGCGAAAACAACGCCATCTGCGTTGTCAGCCCACCGTCCGACACACCGGTCGAGGGATCTGTGTCACCGCTTGGTGCCATCGATGAAGTACCGTCAGTGCCAAGGGTTTCGGGTGTGTCAGTGGTGGGTCCGACGTGTCCGCCGAGCAACCGATCTGAGCCCTGGCCGCTGTCCAGGCCCGGTGTGGCGGCATTGAGTGCGATGGAGTTGACCATCGCATTGAATCGGTCATCGTGGGCACGTAGCGCGTTAAGCACCTGCCAGACCACCTTGAAGCGACGGTTGTCGCCGAGGGCCTGCGATGGCGAGACACCGGCCGGGACGGCCACCGGCAGGATGATGTAGCCGTAGTCTTTTTCGTCGGCCCTGCGCATTACCCGCCCCACGGACTGGACGACGTCGACGACGCTGTTGCGGGGGTGCAGGAACAGCACTGCATCCAACGCGGGTACGTCCACCCCCTCCGACAGACACCGCGCATTTGACAGGATTCGGCACTCGCCGTCAGGCAGCGGGGCTTTGAGCCACTGCAGTTCTCGATTGCGTTCCAGCGCGTTGAATGTGCCGTCGACGTGGTGGACCTGAACGGCCAGGTCCAGGTTCGTCCCGTTCGATTCGCCGCTGTCATCTCGTTTGTCGGTCAACATATCTCGGTATGCGTCAACGACTTTCGGGAAGAGTTCGGCGACCTGCTTTGACGTGGCGATGTCCTTGGCGAACGCGACCGCTCGCCGCATCGGCGGCTCACCTGGCGTGAAGCCTTTGCCGTCGGGGGTCTTTCCGGCGCGTTTGGCCAGTCCGTTCCAGCAACCGACGATCTTCGACGCGTCATCAAGGTTGCCCAGTTCTCCGCCGGCGGCGAGTTGGGCTTGCAGCGGGGCTGCCACCATCTCCTCGTCCACGGTGAGCACGAGGACTTTGTAGTCGGTGAGCAGACCCCGCTCGACTGCCTCGCCAAACGAAAGGCGGTGGAACTCCGGCCCATAGACGGCCTCGTCGTCCATCGACGTCAGGACCGCCGAATGCTCGTCGGCCTTGGCCTTAACGGTCTCGTCGAAGATCCGCGGTGTGGCCGTCATGTAGAGGCGACGGGCGGCGTGCAGGTAGTCGGCGTCGTGAACGCGGACGAAGTTTGACTCGTCCGCGCCGGCCACCGTCACGCCTGTCGTGCGGTGCGCCTCGTCGCAGATCACCAGGTCAAACTGATCGACACCGAGTTTCTGCGCTTCGGCGACGACGGGCAGCGACTGGTAAGTGGTGAACACTACGGTCAGCCCCTTGGCGCGGCGCCGGTGACCCATTTCGGTGACCAGTTTCGCCGGGTTGGTGGTGACCGGGATCGCCACGTCATAGGTGTTGATGTCCTCGGCGGCCCGAGACACTTTGGTGTCCGAGCACACGGCGAACGCGCGCAGGTCCAATTGGGTCTGTGCGGTCCACTCGCGCAAGGTTTGTGAAAGCAGTGAGATCGATGGGACGGCGAACAGGATTCGAGCGTTGTCGCCGTTCTTGGCCGCGGTCTGCTCGGCAATCTTCAAGGCGGTAAAGGTCTTTCCCGTCCCGCACGCCATGATCAGCTTGCCACGATCGTGCCCCGCGGCGAAGCCGTCGAACACCTTCTCGATTGCCTGTGCCTGGTGTGGCCGTGGTTCATGCCGGGTTGCCTCTGCCACGTCGATTTGCAGGTCACCGTCGACCCAGGCGATGTCCCAACTGATCGGTGAATCGGCGATCTCGGCGAGCCCGATCCGCTGCACTGGGATCAGTTGATCCTCAAGGGCGTCCTCGGCGTTGGGTCCCCACCGATCGGTCGTCGAGATGATGATCCGGTTAGTGAACGGGTTCTTGCCCGAAGCGGTGAAAAACGAGTCGATGTCTTCTTTCCGCAGCGTGTGGGTTGGCTCGTAGAACTTGCATTGGATCGCGGTGTACTCACCGCTGTTCCGCTCGCGGGCCACCAGGTCAATTCCGGTGTCGGGCTTGCCTTTGCGACCGGGCCAGTCGATCCACCGCCACACTGCGTCGTACTGCTGCGACAGCAACGGGTCCAGGTCGAAGTAACGCACCATCAGCTTCTCGAACTTCGTCCCGCGTTCGGAGTTCGACGGCGCCTCACGGAATGCCGCCATCACCTCGTGGACTGACCCCATGCTGTGTCCCCCTCAATTTGCGGTTTCGCCAGGTGAGCCTATGCCGATGAGCGGTGGACTGAAAGGTGGCCCCGCGCGATTCGGAGCGGCTTGAATCTCGATTACTAGCATCAGGCGGATTCGTCCACATGGCTGATCGGGTGACGCGACGAGGACTTATATCGAGTCGTACGGAGGCCTGTTTTGCACGACTGTCAGAATCGTTTCATGACATCTGGCGGACAACTGACCACGATCGCGCTCTTCAACCACAAGGGCGGTGTCAGCAAGACAACCACCAGTTTCAACCTCGGCTGGAAGCTCGCCGAACAGGGCCACACTGTCGTGCTCGTAGACGCTGACCCGCAGTGCAACCTGACAGGCATGGTGACTGGTTTCACGGAACTTTCGGACCTCGAGGCAATTGTTGACCGCGGCACCATCTATACAGGCTTGGCACCAGCGTTCGAAGCCCAACCTCGTGAAGTGAGCGCCGTTCCGCTGCTAAGCGTTGAGACCAGGCAAGGACTCCACCTTCTGCCCGGTGATATCCGCCTTGCTGAATACGAGAACACGCTGGGCATCGCACAGGAACTCAGCGGGTCCATCCAGGCGCTCAAGAATCTTCCGGGCAGCCTGTCGTTCTTGATAAAGAGGACCGCCGCCTCGGTCGAAGCCGATTACGTGATTATTGACCTGAGTCCTGGGCTCGGCCCGATAAATCAAAATCTTGTGTCCACGTCTGATTACGTGATCCTGCCAACAGCTCCGGACTTCTTCTCAGTAATGGCCATCGACTCGATATCCAGGGTGCTGCCCCGTTGGAAACGGTGGGCGGAGCAAGCGTTCACGATGCCGATACTCAGCAGTGCCGCCTATCCCTTTCCTGAGCCGGGGATGAGGGTGCTCGGTACGGTTGTGCAGAAGTACCGCCCCAGGGGCGGGCAGCCAGCCGCTGCCTTCCAGAAGTGGATTGACGAGATCAACGACGCGGTGAAAAGTCGTCTCGTGCCGGCGCTGAAGGACGGCGGACTATTGCTCTCCGAAACCCAGTACGCTGCCGGCGGCGTATCCATGGACGACCTCTGTCTGGCTCAGATTGCCGAGTTCAACAGCCTCATCGCGAAGTCCCAGGAGAACTGCACCCCAGTGTTCGCACTGACGGAGGCACAGCTAGGGGGAACCGGTTCTGTGCTCGATAACTGGACTGAGTCGCGCGACGCGTTCAACCAGCAGTTCACCGACCTCACCAACAAGATCACCGCGATGATCGAGTCCGACTGACCCTTACCGCACATGCCGAAACGTGAACTCGACCTGTTCGAGCGAAGCCTCTCCAGGGCGCGGGACATGATGGGTCTAGCGTCTTCGCTGGCCAGCACTACGTCGGGGGCGATGGACCTGTCCGACGTCCATCGTGCAGCGTTCGTTCAAGGGGTGAGCGCGTTCGACACCTTCGTCCATGAAGAAATCCGCGTGCGGATCCTGGGCATATTTGCGTCGGCCTCTCCAATGCCCAAGGCGTTGCAGAAGTTCAAAGTGTCGCTGGCATCGGCGCAAATCGCCGCGACTGGCTCCGGGCTCGGCTGGCTGGAGACCGAGATACGTGAACAGCATTCCTTGCTCAGCTTTCAAAAGCCGGACAAGGTCGCTGACGCGGTACGTCTAATCAGCGATGTTCAGCTGTGGAAATCGCTCGCCGACCATCTGGGCCAGGGACCGTTGGGTGGGGACACTGGCGATCAAATCCTTAAGCGCCGATTGACGCTGATAGCGGACCGGAGGAACACAATCGTGCACCAGTCCGACCTGGACCCAACGCCGCCTGGAGACGAACCTTACCCAATGACGCGCGCCACGGTTGAAGATGCCCTTATGTTCCTAGACCAGGTCGCACGAGGCATCCAAGCGGTTACTTGAACTGGGGGACATTGCGCTACTGCCGAACGCCAGGGCGCTTCCGCTCAGCAAAGAGCAGTGCTTGACGCCTCAGTGATCTAATTCGAACACGGCGGCCAGCAGCTTCGCGTCAGCATCCGATAGCCCTCCAAAATCCAGCATTCCAGTCGCATCTTTAGGCAAGAATTTTGCAGCGGCGAACTCCATTTTGTAACGGAGTGCCAACCAAGATGCGTCGCCGCTGCCATTGGCTTTTAGTCGGTCCGATGCAATCTCGACTCGACGAGGGAAGTCGGTTACTAGAACGTATTGCTCGCCCCTTGGGGGGATGAGATTTCTGAAATCGATGGCCAGAAAACTGGTGCTCTCCAACCGACTCGTCGAGAAGTCACAGCCTTTCAACTTATTTTCGCCGAGTCCAGCTGGACCCTTGCTGTCGAAACGCCGCCCGTCAAAGAATACTTCGCTGATCTCTGCGTCTCGAAAGTCGCAGTTCTCGAATACCGCCGTAAGTGTCCGTGTGTTGCTCCATCGAGTCCCGGCAAATATGCAATTGGCAAATCGTCCTTGGTCGGTATTAATGTCGCGCAGGTCGGCTCCAGTGAAATCGCACCCTGCGTAGACGCCGCCCGCATTTTTCTTGCTTTCTTGCGCACCTAATGAGGCTTCACGCATCGACGCGTTTCGGAAAAAACAGTCAATAAACGTTGCTGAGTATGTTCGCAACGAAGGAAGGGTTGAGGCGTTGAAAACGCAGTTGGTAAACGAGCTTCTGACCACTCGCCACTCAGGCAGTACCGCGTGGCTTAGATCAACGTCCCTGATCGTCAAGTTGTTGAACTCATAGACTTTCGAAATTCGATCTACATTCTCGTTGACTCGGGACCGCTCGGGTTCGTCGATGGTGAGTCCGCGTAGATCCACTCGACCTTCATGCGTTCCGTGGGGCGACGTTGGTCGCCCACGTAACAACGAATCAACTACGAATGCCCGTGATTCCTCATTCCACCGAGATTGCAGCTCGTTGCTACTTTGGGGGGACATACGTCACTCCTCCTGGGGTGTCCCAGATTATTCCACCGCCCGGGCCACCGTGTGAAGATTCGTACTTCGCATGTGCGGCCCATTGCTTCATTGTAGTGAGATCGTACCAAGGCGCTTGGCCTGGTTTGGGTGCTGTGTTGACGAAATCTGGACCATATTTGAAAAGTCCGGTGGACGTTAGGTCCTTGAGGGACAAGTCTGCGTCGACCAGTTTCTTGACCTGAGTGTCAAGAACGCTTCCTTTGAAGGCATTGTAGAGATTGGGGTTCTTTTTGAGGGCATCAATTTGCCCTCTACTGAAACCGATAGTGCCGTTATCGAAATCGTCTAGTGCTTGCTTTGTGTATTTGACAAGGGCGTCTACATTGCGGTCGGCGTTAGTGCGAGTGACGAGCGCAGCGACCGCGCTTTTAACCTTCTCGACGACCTTGGCGATGGCTTCTGCTGCGGCTTTTGCGACGCGTGCGGCACCTCGTGCGAGTTCGATGAGTTTTTCGATAATTCGAGCGCAGCGTTGCGCAATGACTGCTGCGCGGGCAGCGAGGAGCGCGTTGCCCCATATTTCGCCGCCGATTTCGAAGAGTATGGCGCACACGACTTCACCCACGACGAACTCGGCGGCAAACTGCGCCAGTTCGTCAATCAACTGTTGGTGTGCGTCTTTAATGGCTTGCGCGAGGTTGTTGCAGCTGGTGGCCATGTTGAAGCAAGCCCCGGATGCGTCGTCAAACTTACTTTTGAGGTCAGCGAGGTGTTGGGTAGCGGCGGGAACCTCGGGCGACACCTGCCCGCTCAGGCCCGACTTCGCCTGGTCGAGGGGGCCAGCCCCGGTTCTGATGGCGTTCCCGGCGTCGGTCCACGCTTGCGCGGCTGACTCGAGCTTCTCGGGGCTGCCGTTGGGCCAGACGTAGCCCACCATGTCCTGGATGAAATTCCATGCCGTTGCGATGGCCCCGGTTGGTTCGCTCCCGCCGCCCCCATAGGCAGATGGAATGCTCGGTACTGCTGTCGTGGTGGCGGTGGGAATCGGCACCGACGGCGGGGGTGTCGATCCATCGGCGGAAGCGCGGTTCGCGGCAGCATGGTTATCGCCGCTAACCTTGATGAGGTCTGCGGCGTTGTGCGACATATCTCCCAGCCCCGCAAGCATCGTCGCGAGATCCTTGGCGGCCTGGTCGTAACCGCCGCTGAACTCCTCACCGGTGTTGTCTGAACCAGCCATACCGCCTGACGCCGAAAGGCTGCTGCTGAGTCCGCTGAGTGCCCCGACAAGTTGCTGGGCGCTGAACCTGGTCGAGGCTGACGCGGAGAAATACACCTGCGGATCCACATCAACCATCGCTGGCCCTCCCCCCACAGACCCCTACACTGGCAGTTGCTAGGCAGCAGCCTAAGCCACAACCGGCTACAGTACCGGCACCAAGTTTCAAGGGAGGGCGGGGTGGCAGCAGATAACGGCGGGTCGGGGGATGTGCTCGGTATCCGGGTCCCGGAAGTCATCACCTCCGCGCAGGGAATTGACGACGTCAACTCCGACATCAAGACCGCATTTGAAGCTCTCAAAACCGAAGGCGGCGAGGTGATCGAGGGTTCCTGGACAGGGACAGCCGCTGCCAAGCTCGACGATGGCTGGCAACAATGGCAACAAGGCGTCCACAAGATTGTCGTCGCCCTCGAACAGGCGACCGGCCTCGTCGTCGAATCCGCCAACAGGTTTCAGACCCAGGATCAGGGGGGCATGTAGATGGGCACCGGCAGCGACGACGCCTACACAGTTGACCTGGACGCACTTGATTCTTTGATCGACCACATGGCTCGGTTCACTAGGGCGACCGACACCAACGTGGACAACATCGAAGCGTTCGTCGCCTCAATGCCTTGGCAAGGTGCTACAGAACAGGCGCACAAACATTGGCAAGCGCAGTGGCGGTCCGGGGTTGAAGATTTGCAGGACGGGTTGCGCAAAATCCGCGAGGGCGCCAAGACCGCCCACGAGAACTACAGCAGCGCGATAAAAGCCAACCTCAAAATGTGGGAGCAATAGCCACCCAACATCTGCCTATCTGCGGTTGCGGCCGAACGGATCGGAGGCCGGATCCCATTCTGGCTCTTCCCAATCGGGTCCCAAATTCTGTTCCTGACGTTCCCGTTCTGCGCGGGGCTTCGGAGCCCGAAGGGTTGTGCTCAACTTGCCGAAGTCGCGGTCAAGCAATTCGAACATGTCGGCGAGCTGCGGATTAGCGTCGGTAACCTGCTTGATCCGTTCACGGACCTGGGATACCGCCGATTCGCACGCTTCGACATACGCCTGCTCGATCCACGCTGCTAATCGGTCCGATCGGAGCTCAGAAGCCTTGGGCTCCAACTGCAACCGCACCAGTCGGCCCTGCGGTGAGACCGTTACTTGACCTACGCCGCCGGACATCGCACTTACGCCAACTCGTGCCGTTCCCGAAATCTCAGTGACCGCTTCGGCCAGCCAGTCACCTACGCGGCGAGCCGCGTTTGGATCCACTGCCGCTTCGAAATCCATGCTCTCACGCTACAGCTACACCCTCAGTGCCGCAGATGAGTTCAGTGCACGAGCGAGTTGGCAGGCAAACGTCGGGCCGTCGTTGACGAGCGCGAAGCCGCCAGCCAGTCCGCCTTGGTCGCAGAGCGCGCGTCGTCGGCGGACTCGGCGATGCTGCACGACGCCGGAATCGCGGTCGACCCGGGCGACAAGGCGGACTGCCGTACGCGGCACCACCGCGGTAGGGAAGCGGCTGGATGAATCGCCGTAGACCGCCTGACTGCGTGACCATCGCCGCACGATCCGACGAGCCGCCAGGTATGCATCCTGTGCGACCTCGACAACGGCGACAGCCTTCTTGAGTCCATACACGCCCCAGAACCGGCCAGGACCGTGACCGGGCTGCTGCCATAGTTCAGGAACGATGTGTTGATATTCTTTGTCGCCGTGCATGTTTGGCGATGAGTGCTTGGTGAAGTAGATGGCCAATCGTTTCGGATCGCACGCCCGCAGCCCGTTGCGCACGTCGATGGCGGTGCCGGCGAGTAGGTGTCGCGCCTTCTGCTCGGCGTCCGGATGGTCGACAACCTGTGCCCACGACTCGGATAACCACTGCGCGAAGCCTCGCCCCGAGCGGCCCGGTGACATTGGCGGCGCCATCCATAGGTGAACGTGTGGAGCGCCGCGCCGCTGGAACTCAAGCTTCCAGATGTAACGTGCGGGTTCGCCGTATTCACGTTGAAACCGTTTGCGCCACAACACCATGTGCCGTTTCACACTGGCCCCGTCGGGGGCGACGGCTTCCCAATCTCCGGGATAGGTCAGTGTGACCATCGCCGGGACGCGGTCAGACTCCACCAGTGGGCTGTAGTCGAGTTCCGCGAAAGTGCGGCACATCGCCGAGCGTGACTTTCGGGACCATTCGGTGATGACACCGCCAGTTCCGCTTTGGTCGTTTCCCGTAGGACTCCGTCGGGCCAAACGCCCGACGGCCTGATCACCGTGCCCTGTATCGCGTTCGAGGTCGCTTCTAACGTGATACTTCGCATCGTCAACGTCACGTTGGTGATGACCGACCGATCGTTCGGCGGTCTTCTCGGCCCGGACAGGATTGGTCCACCCGAGTCGGACGACACCGGGACCGATAAAGATGCGAAACCCTCCAGATTCGGGTTCGACACCGCGACGCCCAGGACCACATGCCCACGGTGCAGCGGACTCGAACAATGCCGCAGCTGCAGTGACCAACTTGGGGCTCGGGAATCGCAGCCCCAATGCGTCGGTCGCCCGCAGCTCGCCCGTCGCAGTCCCGTCGTCAACCGCGTCGCGGACACTTTTGGCACATATAACAAGCCCGCGGCTCGTCGGCGGGTTGACGCCCGGTGCCTCGGTTGACGTCCGGCAGACCGCTGTCGCTCTCCCGCCCTGCGGCCTGGCGGCCTCGGGCGCTCGCGACCTCCCGTCAACCGAGGCGCCAGCGGAACTGTCCCCGAATGACGGGCAGGAGCGTTCGAGTGTCGTGCCGGCCGGCGATGGTGTCGACCCGGTGGCTGGTGATGCGATTCTGGGCATCGGCTACCTGCTCCCCGGAACCTCCGAAGCTGCCCACAACGTGAGCGGCAGCGCGAAAGCTCCTGGACGGGAGTGCAAGCACCGTGTCCGGTTTATGTCCGTTCGTCGGACGGCCTCGGTACGTCAGCACTGCTCAATGCGGCGCATACGACGCACAGAATCAAATAAACCGCAGGTCAGTGGCTATCCCGTCCGCCTGAAAAGCGGAAGGTCGCCGGTTCGATCCCGGCCCTGGCCACTGAGAGAACCCATCGGCGACGGTGGGTTTTTCTGCATTCTGGGGACGTTCCGGCATGAGCGCATATTGGTAGAGCCGCCGCCTATCGACGGGTCCGCAAGGGTGTGCCCGTGGCGGGCAACCAAGTTCCCGGGTCTTCACGTCAGCCGCGGCGCCAGTGCTCGGCTCCACACCTCTCGCGTGGCGATGCCGAGGAGCACCAGGAGGAACACGAGCAGCGGCGGAAGATCGAGCTGACCTCCGCCGAGGAACCCCGCTCGTTCATATAGCGCGGTGAGGATGATCGCCGCGCCGATTATCGGAGCGAGCACGGTCCCCGCACCTGACAGCCACCGCCGCCCGAGGACGGCTTCGACGAGCGCCGCGATCACGGTGACGGCCAAGGCTGCCACTGAGACGGTCACGATGATGTTCGCGCTGTAGAACGGGTCGGCCAAGGCCGACGGCGGCCGGTCGGTCAACGGTTCATAGGCGGTCCAGCCGTAGTCGGCTTGGCCCAGGCCGGAGCCGAAAATGGAATCGGCGCTGTAGTCGGCGTAGCGCCGCGGCATCCCGCCGCCCATCGTCAATCCCAGCTCCGACATCAGCCGAGCGACGACGAATATCCACCAGCTCACATGGCCGACGACCCTGGCAACACCCACACGGCGGAGTCTATCTACCCCACAACCGAAGTCGGTGGCGCAGCAAATAGACGGGCCGTGCCTTCGCGTCACCAGGCAAGCTGCAACGTGAAGAGCGAGAGCAGCGCGAACGGCGCAGAGGCCACGAGCACCAGCACGATCGGGATGATCGCGCGGCCGGTGACCACGGACACCCATGCACCCAGGGCGGCGACGATGCTCCCGACCGCAGCGGCTCGGACACCTGCCACGTCGGCCCCGGGCGGCACGACGCCATTCTCGAACTTCGACGCCATGTTCGTGTCGGAAAGCACGGTGAACGCCAGCACGTATGCGATGACCATCGCCACGATGCCGATCATCGACAGTGCAGGGTTGCGGCGCAGTTCGCGGCTCATGGCACCATCGTTGGCCAAACGGCCCGCGGCCGGATCAGTAGAACTACGTGGACACGTCAGTCGATGAGGCTCACGAGTGCGGGATCGGCGAACAGCGCCGTCGGGATCCCGAGAACCTGGTTGGGGCGGACTCGCAGCACGATCAGGGCACCGGCCGGGCGGACCGAGATGATGTTGCTGCGGCTGATGACCAGAGTGGACGCCGGGGTGTCGATACGGATTCGGGTTTCGTCACCGCCGGCGGCCCATCGCGAACCGGTACGCAGAACTCGCCGGTTCGGGATGTAGGCGCACACCAGACTCACCAAGACTGCGAACGCCGCGTACACCGCAGCTGCCCCCGCGAATATGACGGACCCGACGAGCCACCCGCTGCCGTTGACGACACACACCGCGGCGGCGATCGCCGCGACCACCGTCGTGAATGTCAGCAGCCGTTTCCACAGCGCGGGTTGCCGCAGAATCGAAAGCGTTGCCCGGCGCGCGTCGCCGGGCTGAGCGGTCCACTCCGTGGTGGCCTTGGGGATCTGATCCACGCTGCCGGTCACGACAGCAGTCTGGCACGGCGCGGGGACACCACCGGGCCGTAGCCTCGATGCATGGAGCACCGGATCTTCGGCACCGCCGTTGCCGCGGTGTACCCGCACTACCTGGCGAAGATGCAGCGCAAGGGCCGCACACAGGCCGAACTCGATGAGGCGATCTGCTGGCTGACCGGATTCGACGAGACGACGCTGCGGGGCCATCTCATTGACGAGACCTCGTTCTCGGAGTTCTTCGCCGATGCCTCTCTGAACCCGAACGCCTCGCTCATCACCGGCGTCGTGTGCGGGGTGAAGGTTCAGGAGATCGAGGACCCGCTGATGCGAAAGATCCGCTACCTCGACAAGCTCGTTGACGAGCTCGCTCGCGGCAAGCCGATGAACAAGGTGCTGCGCACGGCGTAGTCGGGATCCCCAAGCGGTGGACTACTCCCGCACCCGCTGTCACTGCGAGATCTCGTGATCCCGGTTTGGGCCGACCAGCTCGGCCCGAGGAGCGGCTTCGCTCTCGCCGTTCTTCGACCGCCGGCAAACCGTCACCGACTCGTCCAGGAGCTCCCCGCTTCGTATCTCAGCACCAGCAGCCGCCGAAGGACGAGGTGTGTTCGTCGGTCTCGATCGACTCCTCACGCACCACGGTGCTGCCGCCGCGCGGATCGAAGTGCAGCACCGAGCTCAGGGGGTCGTGCCGGATCCACACCGCCACCGACTGCGGATGCCGCGGGCGGGTCAGGTAGGAGACCAGCTCGATGTCACCGGGCTTCCCGAGGCTGCGGACATCGGACACCGCGGCCCGTATCCGCTGTCCCGACAGATCCGCCGCGGTGAACGCCAGTTCGCCCGCGTGCAGGTCGGCAATCGAGTCCATGTCCTCCACCTCGCCGTCGCGGATCCAGTACATGTGGAGCTGGCCGTCAGCGGCGACGGCCTCGACCGAGATCAGGTTGGAGGTCACGTCCACTCGCCGCATCGGCAGGTCACCGAGCTGTGCGCGCACCACGTCCAGTTCCGAGTCCAGCCGCTGCGACGAGAACAGATCCTCGCGCGCGACGCCGCCGAACATCTGGCTGATCCGGCCGGGTCCACCAACAGCGACCGCGACTCCCGCGGCGACGGCCAAGACAACCGCTACGACGATGGCCACGATGTACTTCACCCGGAGGTTTGGTCGGGGTGCACCCGGCTCGGCGCCCAGCATGCTCATGGGCGGATGTTGCCACAGCACTGTGACCCAAGGGCAGCGGCGGGGCCCAATTCATGTGCCGCAGTGCTCCACTGCGCGTCCTGCCAATGCGGCCAACGTCTTACCCCCCTCGTACCCTCTCCACCATGACCGACGGGTTCCTCGAGGAACTGGAAGCCCATACCGAAGTTCGTCTCGGATTGCCTGCCGCGAACGCGTTGGGGATGCTGCGTTCTCAGTGGGTGATCGTCGGGCAGGACCACGATGTCCTGCGCGCACTGATCGAGCAGCTCGGTAGGGACCCCGAGTACCTCGAGTTCGCGCGCAGGATCCTGACGCTCGCGGACTCGCGACTCGCTGCCATCCACGACGGCACCGAGCCGTTTGTCGCCGACAAGGCATTCACCGCGGACGACGCCAGGGTGATCGAGCGTGCCGCGCTCGTTGCGCTCAGTCTGGACGCAGACTGGGCAGAACCGATCCCTCGCATTCTCGGCCGAGCTGCCATCGCACCTGAGGCAGCAGCCAAGTCGGCTCCGTCCCAGGCGACAGCCTTCGCGCTTGCACGCGCCATCATGGCCGCGCCGACCCCAGAGAGCGTGGCGGGCCTCGCGGACACAACGCGCGACGTACGGCACGCCGGGATCAAGAAGAAGTTCACCAGATACACCAAGGAGGCTCGTCGAGCCATTGCCGGCCGCCCGGACGTCGCCTTGCGGCTACCGTTCGAAACCGCCCCAACCAAGGCTCAATTGACCACGTGGACCAAGTCGCTGGAGGCGGGGTGGCTCGCTTCCGCGTCGTGGTCGTATCCGACCTGGGTCGACGCTGCATTCGCTGTCCCGGTCGCGCCGATCAGCGCAAGCCTGGTGTGGCAGATCGTCGATGGGCTCGCATTCCTCGGCGAGCCAGGCGCTTTCGCCGACGCGGGCCGGCTGGTCGAAGGTCACGCGGTTCTGAACGTGCGGCAGCTGGCGGGCCTCTATCGCGCAGAGGGATGGACGTCCGGAGCCCAGGAATCGATCAGCCGACGAGTGGGCGCAGTAGGCGCGGAGATGTGGTTCGACGGCCCGGTGTACCCGGGTTCGGGGCTGGAGACCTGCAGTGCCGTAGGCCTGCGCGTAGGAGCACCGGGGATGGCCGCAGACGGTTCCGTCACGATCGCTGCCGAGGGATGCGACGACCTGCCCGCGGTGTCCGAGCTCATTCGATCGGCCGATCTGATCGTCAGTGCCTCAACCGTCGCGACCGAGGGGGAGTCCGAATTCGGCTGCGCCGCCCCGCAGTCACCCGCGGGAGTGCTCGCAACGCGACGCGTCATCCTGGAACACGTCCTGGCGGAGTTCGAGGCCGCCGAGCCGGTCCGAATCACCCAAAGGCACATCGAGGTAAACGGATTCAGAATCAGTCTCGCCACGGGGCGGGTCACGCGCGACGGGGACCATGTCGACATCACACCGAAGAAACGCCACGGGGTGTGGCAACCGGCCTCGGATCGACTGCTGACGACGATCGTGGGAACCGTCGCGGCCCTTCTGGATTAGAGCTACGGCTTGGGTGTCACCGCGGCGGCTCCCACGGCCACGTGCCTTCCCTGAGGCGCCAGCGGACGAACGTGATCGCGAACGCGATCGCCGAAAGCGCCAGCGCCACGATCTAATCCATGCCGAAGGACAGCAATGCGAGAAAGATCACGAGCGGCGCAACTACCAGCAGGACGAAGCGGGCCGCGCGAACACGTCGTTGGCGAACAGCTGCGAAATCTTCGGCCATGTCTGGAACCCTATGGGGCTGAACCTGGCCGCAGCTCACAATTTGTCGATTCCTAGATCTGCCAGTCGTTGGAGCCGTCGTAGCGGGTGTAGGTGCCGGTCGAGTTCTGAACGATGATGGGATCGCCCGGGCGGACGGTGTCGAAGAACCACTGCGCGTTCGACGGGCTGATGTTGATGCAGCCGTGACTGACGTTGCGCTTGCCTTGATCGGCCACAGACCACGGGGCGCTGTGGACGAAGTCGCCGCTGTCGTCGAACCGGACGGCCAGATCTACGTCCAGCTTGTATCCGTTCGGCGAGTTGACCGGAACACCGTAGGTCGACGAATCCATCACCACCGAGGGCAGCTTCTCCTGAACGTAGAAGGTGCCGTTCGGAGTCTGGTGGCCGCCCGATGCCATGCCCATCGACATCGGGATGGTTTTCTCCACGGCCCCGTTGCGGGTGACGGTCAGTTGGTGGGTGGCGTCGTTGGCCGTGGCCACCAGCGCGTCCCCGATGTTGAAGTTGGACACCGTGCCGCCGGCATCCACGGTGACCGTGGTGTGGGCGGGCCAGAAGCTCAGCGGACGCCACCGCAGCTGCGTGGGGGTGATCCAGTAGAACTTGCCGGGCACTTCCGGGACCGACGAGATGTGGATGGCGTTTTCGGTGGCACCGGCATCGTCGACGGGGCCTGGGAAGTTGATGATGACCGGCTGGGCCACACCGACGGTCGCGCCGTCGGCCGGCACGAGCCTCGGCGGCTCGAACGGAGCCGGATCTGCCTGCGCGGCACCGGCGCCCAACACCAATGCACAGCCCACCATCGAAGCCGCTCCGGCCGCCCTCAAGGCACCGAAAAGTCTTCCCCTCGTCCAGTCACTCATCTGACCATCGTGTCACGCTGCCCGGGCTGTCCGGTATTTCAGCGCCACACCGACCACCACCGGCGCCGCCGAGGGGCGGCACCCGAGTGCGCGTCGCGTTTGTGACGACACACCTCGCCTGCCGCGGTGACTGCCGCCGGATCGAAACCGGGCGGCACCGGACCGTCGGCCACCAAAGCCCGGACGAGGGCTTCCTGCCGCCGAGCCAGGCTTTCGCTCATGCCCACACCTTTCGTGCGCGGGAGGTGATCGGTGCGGCCCCCGCGGCCGTGGCGATCGCGTCCAGTTCGTCGAACAGCTCTGCCGCGGGTGGGTACCGCCCGTCACGCTCGAGCATGAACGGGGTGTCCACCCGCTCACGCAACGCGGTAACCAGGTCCAGCACCTCCGGTGGCGTCCGATCGGTGTGGGTGTCGTGATAGAAGTCGTCACCCTGCCGGCCACCTGCGACGTGGCTGTAGGCGACCCGCTCGATGGGGAGCCGGGCGAGCTCGCGTTGCGGGTCGAGGCCCCGATTCCGGGCATTGGCATAGACATTCGCCACGTCGAGCACCAGCAGCACATCGGTGCGTTCCACCAGCGCGGTGAGGAATTCCGACTCGCTGAGGTCCGATTCCGGCCACTCCACGAAGGACGCGATGTTCTCCACCGCCAGTGGTACGGGCAGCTGCGCGGAGGTGCGGGTGATGTTGTGCACCAATGCATCCAGTGCCTCGCGGGTGCGGGGCACCGGCAGTAGGTGCCCCGCCTCGATCCCGCCGGCCCGCACGAAGGCGATGTGCTCGCTGACCAATGGGGATCCCAATGCCTCCGCGCAGGCCGCCAATCGACGGATTCGGGCCGCCTGCACCGGTTCCGCACCGCCCAGGGACAGCGCGACCCCGTGTGGGATCACCGGAACCCCGGCGGCCGCGAGCCCGGCGAGCATCGGATCAGGCCGGGCCCGACGGCGCCGTATCGGCACCGTCTCGGCGATCACCTCACAGAAGCCCGGCGTGAGGTCGGCTAGTAGCCCGGCGATCTCGCGGCGCCACCCCAACCCCACGTCGCCCAGTGCCGGCACGGTGCGGGTCGCGGTGGTCATCCGCCGCACCCTCCGCAGCCGCCGCACCCACCACATCCGCTTCCACAACCACCGCCGCCGCCGTCGCCGCCGCAGGAGGCGCCACAGCCGCCACCGTCAGCGCCGCCGCCAGAGGAGTCCCCGGCCAGTTGCACGGAACTGGAGTAGTCGGAGTCCACCGCCCACAGTGCTCCGGTGCCGAACAATGCCACCGAAAGGGCCACCGCTGCCGGCCCATACGTTTCGTACGCCGGGCGCTCGGCCGGGTTGAGGTAGGCCAGGCGGCCCTGCTCGGCAGCCAACCGTTGCCGGCCGGCGCGCGTCAGCCGTCCCACCGTGAGCAGCCGGGGCAGCACCACGGCGCTGTAGAAGACCGTCGCCAGGATCAGCACCATCAACGGCACCACGTAGCTCGGCTGGTCTTCGGCATGGGTCGCGAGGTACACGCAGTAGCCGATGCCGATTGCCAGCACGAGAAACGACGGTGCCGCGCCCCACCGCATCCGGGTCCGCTCGGACCGGCTGCGGAGCAGACCACGTTCGGCCAGCTTTTCTTCCAGCGCGGCCAGGTCGGCATGGGAATCGGTGAACAGGCCCGGCACGGTGTGCCCCGGATCGGCCGCGACCCGCGCCAGCGTCTGTTCGGTGAACCGGTCGTCCTCCGGGCCGGCGGGTACCGCGCGGTCTACTCGTCCGTCGCCGGTGATCCGTCCACTGGCGCGAAGTCCGGCCAGGGCGGCGACCACCGGCGCGATGTCCGATCGCAGCAGTGCGAGCTCGGTCGGGCTGATCGGTTCCTGGGTTGCCGGTCGCCGCGGGGCAGTGGCGGCCCGCCAGAGCACCGCGAAGACCGCCGCTGCGACCAGTGCGGCCAAATACCATTTCGCATCTGCGTACGGGGCTGACGCGTAAAAATCAAGCACTTCGTGGATCGACATCACAGTCACCTCCTGGTGTTCGGTTCAGACCACCGTGCCGGGGCTGTGCCCGTTACCGGTCACAACTTTCAGTCGGATCGCTGTGGCGCACGCCCGGCTGAACCAGCCAGCGTGCACGGCGGGGGACAGGAGTTGGTGAGGGCTCATTGGCCGTTGAATGAGGAAAATCCGTTGCGTCAGCGCGTGTTCCGAAGCCCGTGATTTCGGGCGCGGAAGTGCCGGAACACCTGGAAAGTCACAGTAGGCACACTGCGCCTCACGGACCTTATCTGTAACATCGCCCTCAGAGGCATCGATAATCACGCGTGTCGCAATTTTTTCGGGGGTGAACCTGTGCGCCGAGGGTTGGCGGCAACTGTCCTGGCCGTGACGGTGGTGTTCGGCGGGCTGAGCGCGCCCGTCGCCCAGGCAGTCCCGCCGGTGGCCGGCAAGGACTTCACCAAGCCAGCCATCGTCATCCTGGGCTACGGGCTGAAGCCGGACGGGTCGATGCGCGCGATCCTGTATCACCGTGTGCTCACGGGGCTGGCGATCGCGCAGTCGTTCCCGCAATCGCCTGTCATCGTCACCGGCGGCAACCCGCAGAACGGTCAGACCGAGGCGGCGCAGATGCGCAATCTGCTTCTCATGCTGGGTTTCCCGGCCAACCGGATCATCGTCGAGGACAAGGCCAACAGCACCGTGCAGAACGCGCAGTTCTCGGTGCCGCTGGCCAAGAAGGCCGGGGCCACCGGGATCATCGTGGTGACCTCTTCGACTCATCAGGGCCGTGCGGATCAGAACTTCGCGGACGCCGGCGGCACTGTGCTGGCCACCGTGAGCTTCCCGGACGGAAACCCGTCGGTGAACATCGCGCAGTTCGTGCGCGACGTCCTGAGCCCGATAACGCCGATCGGCTGACCTGCGGAGTTACGCTGCCGGAATGGGTCGGATCGTCTTGGCCGTCGTCGCGCTGGTGGTGGTGTTCGCACCGCCTGCCGCCGCTGAACCGGCCGCGTTGGATCCGACCGGCAACCGTTCCGGGGGTCCCGTTCCGACGGTCAACGGGGTGCCGTGTGTGGGCGGCAATCTCGGGGTCTGTCTGAGCTTCCGGCAGAACCGACCACCGTCCGCCAGCCCGGGGGCGCGGTCCAGCGTCGGCCATAGCCCCACCGTGCGTCGTTGACCGGCACTACCATGGCAGCCCGAGATGAACAGTCCTACGACGTCGGTTGAGGCCGACAAGAGCGCGTTCCGGTCGCGGCTGCTCGATGCCATGATTCAGTCGGTCGTCGAGGACGGCTATCAGAACACCACGGTCGCCGACATCGTGCGGCGGGCCAAGACGTCGCGCCGCACGTTCTATGAGCACTTCGCCAGCCGTGAGGAGTGTTTCGTTGCGCTGTTGACGACGGTCAACACCAAGCATGTGCGGGAGATCGCCCGGGTGGTCGATCGTGATGCGCCGTGGCAGGCTCAGGTCCGCCAGGCGGTCGAGGCGTGGATCGGCTCGTATCAGGCCCACCCAGAGTTGATGCTGGCCTGGATTCGCGATCTGCCGACCATGGGGACCGCGGCGCGGACGCTGCAACGGGAGTCGATGGAGAATTTCGTCGCGATGGTGCAGGTGATGACCAGCTCTGAGGCGTTCCGAGCGGCCGGGGTGTCGATCTCTCGGCGCCGCACGATCATGATGATCGGCGGGTTGCGTGAGCTCACCGCGATGACCGTCGAGAGCGGCGGCGAGGTGGGCGAGATCATCGAGGACGCGGTGCAGGCCTGCACCGCGATGTTGACCCCGCTCAGCTGACGGTGACCTCGGCCTGCTGGTGGCGGCGCTGCCGTTCGATGGTGGCGAAGTAGAAGGCGAATGCGAACGCGAAGCTGGTGAACAGGCTCGCGACAAAGAACAGCCAGGGATGGCGGATGCCGCGTCGTAGCCCATCGATGATCGTAAACAGCGGCAGCAGAATGACATTCGCGATCGTGTAGTCGGCGCTGGCCGAGCCGGCGGCGGGGTTGGTGTACCCGAGTGCGATGAACTCGGCCCAACTTCCGGGCCCCCAGATCGGGTTGCCGCCGGGTACGGCGTACTGCGCGACGAACCGCATGTTGAAGTACCAGCAGATCGGGATCGATGCGAGGCCGACGACGTAGAAGGCCAGTTCGACGCGGGACAGCGCCGGCCCGGGCGGGCGGGCGAAGATCCCAGGATTGAGCCGGATGACGAGCGCGACGACGGCCACGCCCAGAATTGCATGAACGATGAGCGACACCATGGCGTGAGCACACTCGCGATCCGAAGTTTTGTCAATATTGACATTTCGAGTCGTCCGGCTACGGGTCGGCGATACGGTAATTTCACTGCCATGGCCAGGCCCGCGCAGACCGCGCGCAGTGAGCGCACGCGCGAGGCGCTGCGGCAGGCCGCGTTGGTGCGATTTCTCGCCCAAGGGGTCGAAGACACCTCGGCCGAACAGATCGCCGCGGACGCCGGGGTCTCCCTGCGCACGTTCTACCGGCATTTCACGTCCAAACACGACCTGCTGTTCGCGGACTACGATGCCGGTCTGCACTGGTTTCGCGCTGCGCTGGCCGAACGCCCCGCGTCGGAATCGGTCCTCGATTCGGTGCAGTCGGCCATCCTGGCGTTCCCCTACGACGTCGACGCGGTGACGAAAATCGCCAGCATGCGCGCAGTGGAACTCGACCCCGACCGGATCGTGCGCCACATTCGCCAGGTCGAATCGGACTTCGCCGACGCGGTCGCCGAACTGCTCGTTGCCCGTCGGGGCCAGGTCCCGCAGGGCGATGACCGGCTGCGGATCGTGGTGACGGCCCGATGCGTTGCGGCCTCGGTGTTCGGCGCCATGGAGTTGTGGATGGTGGGCAACGAGGCGGGGGAGCGATCGCTGCCCGAACTGGCGCGGATGTGCCGGACCGCGCTGGAAGCGTTGCGCTCCGGGCTGGATTGAGTCCGAGCTCGGTGCCGGTTCGTCCAATGTTTTGTCATTATTGACAAAACATCCGGATCGGTGCCAGCCTCAAGCGATGGCGGACTACGACGCGATCGTGATCGGCGCCGGGCACAACGGGTTGGCCGCGGCAGCTCTGTTGGCGCGGGCCGGAATGCGCACCCTGTGTCTGGAGGCCAAGCGGTATGCCGGCGGGATGGCCTCGACCGTGGAGCTTTTCGACGGCTACCGCTTCGAGATCGCCGGGTCGCTGCAGTTCCCGACCTCGGCCGTGGTCAGCGCCGAGTTGGGGCTGGACGCCTTGCCGACCGTGGACCTGGAGGTCATGTCGGTGTCACTGCGTGGAATCGGCGACCCGCCGGTGGTCTACTACGCCGACCCGATGAAGATGCTGGGTCACCTCGGTGAGGTTCACGGCGCCGACGCGGTGGCCGGCATGGCGGGCCTGATGGGCTGGAGCCTGGCACCCACCCGGGCGCTGGGCCGGTTCGACGCGGGTCGCCCGCCTCGCACGCTCGATGAGATGTACGCCTGCGCGGCAACAGAATCCGAGCGGGCAGCCATCGATGACCTGCTGTTCGGGTCGGTCAGCGACGTCCTGGACCGTTACCTGCCGGACAAGGACAAGCACGGGGCGCTACGCGGCATGCTGGCGTTTCTCGCGGTCAACACCACCTATCGCGGGCCGGAGACGCCGGGCAGCGCGGCCGCGCTGGCCTACGGCCTGGCGGTGCCTGACGAGAACGCCGTGCTGATGAAGAAGCTGGCCGGCGGAATCGGCGCTTTGACCGAACATCTGCACGCCCTGCTGACCGCCGCCGGGGGTGAGCTGCGGTTGCGCAGCAGCGTCGACCGGATATCGGTCGACGACGGACGGATCACAGGCGTGCGACTGGCCGACGGTACGACGGTCACCGCGCCCGTCGTGGTGTCCGCGATCGCCCCGGACACCACGGTGACCAAGCTGATCGACCCCGAGGCGCTGCCGGCCGAGGTGCGCGAGCGGTTCACCCGCATCGACCATCGTGGCAGCTATCTGCAGATGCATTTCGCCCTCGACGGAGCCCCCACCTTCGATGCTCCGTACGAGATGCTCAACGACCCTGAAATGCAGGCTGCCATCGGCCTTTTCAGCACCCCGGAGGAACTGCAGCAGCAGTGGCAGGACGCTCGACGCGGGATCGTGCCCGCCGATCCTGCCATCGCCTTCCAGATCCCGTCGGCCCACGATCCGACGCTGGCCCCGGCGGGCAAGCATGCCGCCTCGGCGTTCGCGCTGTGGTTCCCGGTCGAGGAGTCGGCATCCGGTTACGGCGAACTCAAGGATGAGATGGGGCGGCGGGTCATCGAGAAGATCACCCGGCTGGCACCGGATTTCGAGCGGCGGATCATTCGGCACACCACGTTCACACCTCGCCACATGGGCACCATGTTCGGCGCGCCGGGTGGCGACTACTGCCACGGCCTGATCCATCCGGAGCAGATGGGGCCCAATCGCCCCGGGCCCAAAGGGTATGTCGGTCAGCCGATTCCGATCGATGGTCTGTATCTGGCCAGCGCCGGGTGCCACGGCGGCCCTGGCATCACCTTCATCCCCGGCTACAACGCGGCCATGGCGGTGCTGGCCGGCTAGCGATTGCGGAGCTGTTCGGCCCAGTCCTTGGGCACCCGACCCTTGGGGCCCGGCACCGGCTGGTCCGTCGGATGATGCTGCGGCTGCGCGAGCTCGGGCCCGTCGTAGTACTGGTTGGTCTCGAAGTTCCAGAACCAGTCCTCGCCCGGCTCGAATGAGCGGATGATGGGGTGCCCGCTTTCACGCCAGTGCGCCGAGGCATGACGGGCCAGCGAATCATCGCAGCACCCGATATGGCCGCACGCCGCGCAGCGTCGCAGATGGACCCACCAGCCTCCATCGGCGGTGCACTCCGCACATCCGGGTCCGCTGGGGCGAGCGGTCGGATCGACCGGATTAGTCATATCGCTGAGCGTAGCCCCGGGTAATCTCGCCGCATGGCAACCAGCGATTCCCGTGAAGTAGTGATCGAGGCGACGCCCCAGGAGATCCTCGACGTCGTTGCCGATGTCGAGGCGACGCCGAGCTGGTCGCCGCAATATCAGCGTGCCGAGATCCTCGAGTCCTACGACGACGGTCGGCCCAAGCAGGTGAAGATGACGGTCAAGGCCGCCGGGCTGACCGACGAGCAGGTCATCGAATACACCTGGAGCGAGAACAAAGTCAGCTGGACGCTGGTGCGCGCAGGCCAGCTCAAGGCCCAGGACGCCAGCTACACCCTGACCCCCGATGGTGACAAGACCAAGGTGCGGTTCGACATCTCCATCGACCTGTCGGTGCCGCTGCCGGGCTTCATCCTCAAGCGGACCATGAAGGGCGGCGTGGAGACCGCCACCGAGGGCCTGCGCAAACAGGTGCTCAAGGTCAAGAAGGGCTAGCAGGCCTAACTCGAGTTGGCGTCCGAGGCGGACTGCGCCAATTCGGTCAACAGTGGCGGGATGTCCATCCGGCCCAGCATCACCTCGAGAAACACCATCCGGTCCGGGGTGGCCGCCGCGGCGGTCAACGCATCGTCGAGTTCGCCGTAGGTGCTGACCCGGAAGGTGAGCGCATCGGGGACGCCGAGCGCGGCGGGCAGCTCCGTCCAGCGCCAACCGGTGATGTCGTTGTATTCGGCTGTGACACCGTGGATTGCGCGTTCCACGGTGTAGCCGTCGTTGTTGACCACCACGACGACCGGGGTCAGGCCCTCACGGCCGAAGGCGCCCAACTCCTGGATGGTCAGCTGGGCGGCGCCGTCACCGATGAGCAGCACGGTGCGGCGGTCCCGGTCGGCCACCCCGGCCCCGAGCGCGGCGGGCAGGGTGTAGCCGATCGAGCCCCACAGTGGTTGGCCGATGAACGTCACACCCGACGCCAACCGGTGTCCGGCCATGCCGTAGAACGAGGTGCCCTGATCGGCGAGCACCACATTGCCGGGCGTGAGAGCCTCAGAAAGGCGGTCCCACAAGGCTTCCTGTGTCAACGCGGCATCGCGCCCGGGTGGGTCGGTGTGCGTTCGGACGGGGAGCGGGGGCAGCGCGGGTGAGGTGATGCCGCGCTCGGTGAGGATCGCCGTGACAGCCTCGAGCGCGGCCGACATGTCGAGCGGGGCGTAGACCTGCCCGGCCACCACGCTCTGGTTGGCGCCGATGTCGATGGTGCGGGCCGGGTCGATGCGTTGGCTGAAGAAGCCGCTGACCATGTCGGTGAACAACACGCCCGCGGTCACCAGCACCGGAGCGTCTTCGATCGCCTCGCGCACCGAATCTTCGCTGGCTGCACCGGCATAGATGCCGAGATAGTTGGGTGAGCTCTCGTCGACCAGACTCTTGCCCCACATCAGGGTGGCGTGACCGACCGTATCGGCCGACAGCAGCGCGCTGAGTTCGTCGACGCAGTCCAGGCGGTGCACCAGGAAATCGGCGAGCACGGTCAGCGGATGATCCCCGATCAACTCGGCGGCCGCGGCGGTGAACATCGACAGGGCCCGCGGACTGGTGCCGCCGGTGTAGCGGGGCAGTGGTGCGGCGGGAGGTTCGGTGGGAAACCGGGCCACATCCGTCGCGATCAACAGGTAGCCGGGCCGCTTCTGTTCGCGCACCTCAGAGAGCACCCGGTCGATCTCGCGCGTCGCGGTCGCTGGTACCAGATTCGCCTGGGCGCAGGTGATCTCGCGACTGATCCGCAGGAAGTGATCGAAGTCCCCGTCGCCCAGGGTGTGGTGCACGATCCGACGCGCCGCCTGGGAATCCTTGGACGGCGCACCGACGATGTGCACCACCGGCACATGTTCGGCATAACTGCCCGCGATCGCATTCGCCGCCGACAGCTCACCGACCCCGAATGTGGTGACCAGCGCGGCCATGCCGCGCAGCCTGCCGTAGCCGTCGGCGGCATAGCCGGCGTTGAGCTCGTTGGCGCCACCCACCCAGCGGAGCGTCGGGTGGGCGAGGATGTGGTCGAGGAACTCCAGCTGGTAATCGCCGGGAACGCCGAAAACCTCGGTCACACCGAGTTCGGCGAGCCGGTCGAGCAGGTAGTCGCCGACGGTGTAGCCGTTTTCGCTCATGCCTTAGTGTGCCTCGCATGACCAACACGGGACCGCTCGCCGGAGTGCGAGTTATCGAACTCGGAGGCATCGGCCCCGGGCCGCACGCCGCGATGATGCTCGCCGACCTGGGCGCCGACGTGGTGCGGGTGCGCCGTCCCGGTGGCCTGACCATGCCCGCCGAGAACGTCGACCTGATGCACCGCGGCAAGCGCATCGTGGACCTGGACGTCAAGGCCGAGCCCGGCAAGCTGTTGGACCTGGTCGCCAAAGCCGATGTGCTGCTGGACTGTTTCCGTCCGGGCACCTGTGAACGTCTCGGCATCGGTCCGGCCGAGTGCGAGGCCGTCAATCCGCGGCTGATCTTCGCCCGGATCACCGGCTGGGGTCAGGACGGGCCGCTGGCCACCACGGCGGGCCACGACATCAACTACCTGTCGCAGACCGGTGCGCTGAGCGCGATCGGCTACCGCGACCGCCCGCCGGTGGCCCCGCTCAACCTGGTCGCCGATTTCGGTGGCGGCTCGATGCTGGTGCTGATCGGCATCGTCACCGCGCTGTATGAGCGGGAGAAGTCCGGCAAAGGGCAGGTCATCGACGCCGCGATGGTCGATGGCGTCAGCATGCTGGCGCAGATGATGTGGACCATGCGGGCCACCGGCTCGCTGCGCGACGAACGCGAGTCGTTCCTGCTCGACGGCGGCGCCCCGTACTACCGCACCTACGAGACGTCCGATGGCGGCTACATGGCCGTCGGTTCGATCGAGCCGCAGTTCTTCGCTCAGCTGGTGGCCGGTCTCGGTCTGGACTCCGCCGAGATCCCCGGACAGTTCGAACTGGCCCGGTACGACGAGATGCGGGCCATCTTCACCGAGCGGTTCGCCACCAAGACCCGCGACGAGTGGACCAAGATCTTCGCCGGTACCGACGCGTGCGTGACACCCGTGCTCACCTGGGGTGAGGCTGCCGAGGGCGAGCATCTGCAGGCGCGGTCGACACTGGTCACCGTGGACGGTGTTGCCCAGGCGGCCCCCGCCCCGCGGTTCTCCCGGACCCCTCCCGCAACGCCCGGCCGTCCGCCGCAGTCGAGCACCGACATCGCCGACATCGGCTGGACCTGACCGACACCTGAGGTCTTTGTGCCCTGGCGATCGGGCTCAGAAGCAGCCACGATGAGGGTGTGACTTCCTCGGACGCACCAGTAGTAGTCGGAATCAACGGCAGCGACGGCGCACTCGACGCGGCCCGCTGGGCCGGCGCCGTCGCCGCCCGGTTCGGCGCGCCGCTGCGCATCGTGCACGCCCTACCGTCCATCGGCCGCAATCTGACCCAGACCGCGGCCGCCCTGACCGCGGCGATGATGTCGTATCAGCGCGACATGGCCGACGCGTTCCTCAAGGCTGCGGACGAGGCCGTACGCGCCGATCACCCCGACCTGTCGGTGTCGACGGTCTCGTTCAACGAACCCGCCGATCAGGTACTGATCGAGGCCAGCCGGGAGGCACGCCTGGTGGTCCTCGGCGGTAAGACGGTGACCCCGGCGGCAGCCCTGTTGATCGGGTCGACGGCGCTGTCCGTGGCGACCCGGGCCGCATGTCCGGTGGTCGCCTTCCGCGGCGACCGGGTCGCCCCGGGGGACGGCCCGGTCGTCGTCGGGGTCGACGACAGTCCCGCGGCCCAGGCTGCACTGGAAACAGCGTTCGAGTTCGCGGAGCGGTTCGGACTGCCGCTCACGGCCGTGCGGTCGTTGTCGCTGACCGCTCCGGCCGAGACCGGTGTCACCATCCCACTGCTGATCGACTGGGATGGCGTGGAGTCCGCCGAACTGGCGGCCCTGACCGAGACCGTCGACGCCCACGACAAACGCCACCCCGCCGTCACCGCCAAGTGCTTCATCGAGCCGGACTCACCCGGCAAGGCACTGCTGAAGCATGTCGACGATTCCGGGCTCGTGGTGGTCGGGTCACGCGGCCGCAACGCGCTGGCCGGTGTGCTGCTGGGCTCGACGAGCCTGAACCTGCTGCACCACAGCCCGGTACCAGTGATGATCTGTCGGGCACAAGGAGATTCGCATGAGTGAGCACGAGCGGTACGGCATCGTCGTCGGGGTTGACGGGTCGCCGGCATCGGACCACGCAGTGGCCTGGGCTGCCCAGGATGCGGCGTTGCGGGGAGTAGAGCTCACGCTCGTGCACGCACTGCCGGGTGCCATGTCGCCGATCTGGTTGGATGTGGCTCTGCCCCAGGACTATTGGGACTACCAGGATCAGTTGGGGCAAGAGGTCCTCGATGGTGCCCAACGGATCGCCGTGGAGGCTGCGGGGGCGCATCCGCTTCGCGTCGTCACCAAAGCTGTTCCGGGGCATGCGGTTGCGACACTGATCGAATACTCGCGGCGGGCCGATCTGGTGGTCGTGGGTTCTCGTGGCCTGAGTAAATGGGGACGCCGGTTGCTCGGATCGGTGAGCTCGAGTCTGGCGCTCCATGCCCACGGTCCGATGGCGGTGATCCCCCACAGCGAACGCCCGCCGACGGCGCCCGTGGTGGTCGGGGTCGACGGGTCGCCCGCATCGGAGCTCGCTACCGAGATCGCCTTCGACGAGGCGTCGCGCCGCGGTGTGGAGCTCGTGGTCCTGCACACCTGGACCGACCTGAACTTCGAGTTCCCCGCCATCAGGTGGGAAGACCTGAGCGCCGAAGCTGAGCGCATCTTGGCGGAGCAGCTGGCCGGCTGGTGCGAGCGGTATCCCGATGTGGCCGTCCGCCGGGTCGTCATGCCTGACGAGCCGGGCCGCCAGCTCTTGGCTCAGGCCGAGACCGCGCAGCTCGTGGTGGTCGGTAACCGTGGCCGGGGCGGGTTCGCCGGGATGCTGCTCGGCTCGGTCAGTTCCGCGGTGGTGCATTCATCCACGGCGCCGGTGATCGTTGCGCGGCAAGCCAACTGATTGTCGGCAGTATTCAATGCGGAGAACCGCAGCATTAGGCGGCACACTTCGCTAGATTTGTGGACGTGGCCGTACAGGCATCACGCGAGGCCGTCTTCGATGCCTCGCCGGAGGCGATCATGGAGGTGCTCGCCGATGTCGACGCGCTGCCGTCCTGGTCTGCGCTGCACCGTCGCGTGAAGGTGCTCGACCGCTATCCCGACGGCAGGCCCCACCACGTCAAGGCGACGATGCGGTTGCTGGGCATCACAGACAAAGAGCTGCTTGAGTTCCACTGGGGCGACCACTGGATGGTGTGGGATGCCCAGCCGAACCTGCAACAACGCGGTCAGCACGTCGAATACAACCTGACGCCTGAGGTGGACAGGACGCGGGTGCGGTTCGACGTCATCGTCGACCTCGCGATGCCGATCCCGGAGTTCCTCATCAAGCGCGCACGCACGCTCGTCCTCGATGTCGCCATCGAGCGGTTGCAGCGGCGTGTCATGAATAATTCACGGCGCCGGTAATTTTCGCGCAGCTGGACTCGGAACTTTCCAGAGTCAGGCGCATCGTGATCAGAACGGAATAGCGCCGACCGTCGTGCCGGTTGGTGCCTGGTATGCCGACCGGAGTCGTCCTCACCCTGAACCCGTCCGCCCCCAATGTTGTCGATGCCGCGATCACACAGGCCCGTACCGCGTACGCCGCCGGGGTCCGCCAGATCTGGGTGGCCCAGCAGTTCGACATCGACGCCATCACCCTGGCCGCGTTGATCGGGTCCGCGGTGCCCGGTCTCGGCGTCGGCACCTCGGTGGTGCCGCTCAATCCCCGTCACCCACTGGTGGTGGCGTCAGCCGCGCAGACCGCGCAGGCCGGCACGCACGGGAACTTCACGCTGGGTCTCGGCCTGGGCTCGCATGCGCCCGAACACCGGGCATTCGGCACGGTGTGGCCGGATCCGGTCGGTCGGTTGCGGGAGCACCTCCAGGTGCTCCACGCGATCCTGCACGACGGTGCGGTCGACTTCCACGGCACGGAGTTCACCGCCAGCCCCGAGTGGCCCGTGCATGTGCCCGGTGGTGCCCAGGTCCCGGTGTACGTCGCCGCGATGGGGCCGAAAGCTCTGCGAGTGACCGGTGAGCTGGCTGACGGGACACTGCCGTACCTCGCCGGGCCGCGCACGGTGGGGGACTTCATCGTGCCGACGATCTCGGCCGCTGCTGCCTCGGTCGGCCGTCCGCAACCGCGTGTGGTGGCGATGGTTCCGGTACTGGTCAGCCATGATGCCGACAGGGCCCGCGCTGCCGCTGCGGAACGGCTCGCATTCTATGCGGCCATCCCTTCGTATCAGAAAGTAATTGCCCGCGAACAGGTTTCCAGCGTTGCGGAATTGGCCGCGGTCGGGTCGCCCGAACAGGTGCGCGCGCAGTTGCAGCGCTACCTCGACGCCGGGGCCACCGATGTGGCGCTCAGCCCGATCCGGACCGAGCCGGAAGATCTCGCCGCGATCTGGGCGGTGGCTGCCACCCTGCCCTAGTTGGTGGGAATCCGTTCGCGCATCTCGTAGGCGATGGCCACGGCGCGTGCCGGATCCCCGGTGCCACACACATCGACGGCTACGACGATGTTGGACTTGGCGGCCAGGGCTTGGGTGCAATCTGCGACGGTGCTCGACGGCGCGGCGTCCGGCATCGACAGGATTCGGTCCTGCAGCCCGTGTGTGCCCAGAGTGCGAGCCTGCGTCTCGCCGTGACGGTTCACCGTGGCCGTCTTGCCCACGCAAGCATCCCAGTGGTCCCGCACGCGGGTCATGAAACCAGTCGCCTCCGCAGGGTTGTCGAACTTCATGGCTCGCTGCCGCAACCACGCGCGACCGGCGGCGCTGTCTCCGGTGATCTCCCGTTCCCGTGCTGCCGGCACACCTGCCGGATAGGGTGGCAGCGCGGAGGCCTCCGACGGATCCCCTTCGTCCGCACAGCCTTTCGCCCACGTGTCGCCATCGCTGTTGCCGGGTACCGCTTCGGATTCGGTGTCAGGGCCGGCAGCTCGTAGATTGGCGGCGCCCAGGAGCGTCTGTGCGTCCTCGGGTCCGATCATGATGGGCACGAGGTCAGGCTTGTCGAAGGTGCGTACCAGTTCCGGGCACTGCCAGAACGGATCGATATTCGGGCCTTTCGCAACGGGTGTCGAATTCATGACTCCGGTGATCCGGTGTGTCGCGTCGGGCGTGACGGTGATCGCGTAGCCGTGCCCCCGCGACCATTTGGCCGGTACCAAAACGTATCGCCCGCCGTGCGCTTCAAGGACGCGTAAGCATTCATAGCGGTAGACGCGCGCGCCCGGTGACCCCTCGGCGGTGATCGGTGTCTTCTTCACCTGATCGTGTGGCAGCTTCAGTTCCTCGGTGGTGTCGAGTTGCACGGCTATGTACTCACCGTCGGCCGCCCACAATTGGTCTGCGGCATACTCGCCGTGGCCTTTCCCCTGATCGACGGCATAGAGGTCGGTGACCCAGAACAGTGCCACCACCAGGCCGATGGCCGCCACGGTGAGCAGTGTCCGCTCGGCCGGCTTGGGTAACCGGCGCAATCCGCCGACGCCCCCGGTGAGGGTCAACACCCAGCAGCCGGCCGTAAGCAGCACGATGCCGGCCGCGATCGTCCCCGCCATGTACATCTGGCGTGCGGTGTCGACGAGAAGATCGATCAGGCTCTGCTTGGAGACCAACCAGACCACCGCGATACCCAGACTGGCTGCACCCAGGGCCGTCAACAGCCAGGCGATGTTGCGTAGCAATGCGATTCGGCGCCCGGTAGCCACCCAGCGCCGAACTGCCACAGCCAGCGCCGTGAGCACCGCGAGGACGACCAGCACCCGCAGAGCCGCGAAGAAGAAGAGCCCGATGGTGGTGACGGCATAGTCGGCCGACGTGTAACCCAGCGTCGATGGCTCGACGCCGAAGTACTTCAACTTGTTCCGGATGAAGAGCAGGCCGAAGAAGTAACACAACCCGGTGATCAGTGACGTTGGCGCGACCACCAGTGCAGCCAGGCTCAGCCACTTCTCCGCGGACTGGGTGAGTGACTGCGGCTCGTCGCTCACGTCGGCGGCGCCGTATATGGCGTTGTCATGACCGGCAGCGGCGAAGTGATCGTGGTCGTAAGCGTCGTTGTGTTGTTGTCGGTGACCGTGGTGTACGTCGGGAGCGGGAGCGTCGTCGTGGTCTTTGTCGGCGTACCGGTGTAGTCGGTTTCGCCTTCGACGAACGTGGTCGGATTTGGCCGTGTGGATGTCGTGGTGGAGATGGTAGTGGTTGACAACGCCACACTCCCGCTCGTCGGAGTGTGCGTCGTCGTCGTGCTGTGACCCACCTCGCCACCGTTACAGGCCACCGCCAGCACTGCCGATAACCCAAGCGCCGCGATCCCCATCGCGCGCCCCACCGTCGATCCGACGTTCATCAGGCCTCCCACCAGTGTCTTTACGATGGTGGCAAATTTGGGAACGTTGCGCGCGAGTATCGGACTACTCGATTCGCGGACGTCCCCGTCGAAGATGGGCGTACCACTCGATCGCCTGCGGCGTGCCGGAATGGAGCAGCAAAGTGTCGCGATCTGTGGTCGATTCTTTACAGGATGACAACCTGCCGCCTTCGGGCGGGCTGGCAGCATGGCAGGCCACACGCCACTTCGTCCAAAGGGGTGAACGCCTTGTCCCGCACGCTGTTCGACAGGCAGCCGCCGCTGGAATTCGTTGCGCGACAGGCGATCCGAGATGCCCCTGTCGGCCGTCCGGCGATTCCGTTCTACCGCTCACCTCGCAACCTGCCGCCACCCGCATTCGATGCGTGGAGCTGGCAGTTGCACGGCCTCTGCCGGGACCATCCGGCGGAGGTGTTCTTCCCGGAGGAGCTTCGGGGGCGTCCGCTGCGCAGGCGCGAGGACGCGGCCAAAGCGATCTGCCGGGCCTGTCCGGTGCTGGACCGGTGTCGCTCGCATGCCCTCTCCGCTCCCGAGCCGTACGGCATCTGGGGAGCGATGACAGCCCGGGAGCGCGCCATCAAGCTGAGCGACGAACGCTAGACCCGCAACACCTCGAGCCGGCGGATCGCCTCTTCCATCGTCTCGTCGCGTTTGCAGAAAGCAAAGCGCACCAGGTGATTCCACAGATCGGCGTGCGGAGCCTCGGCGTCGCAGAAGGCTGACATCGGGATGGCTGCCACCCCGGCCTTGTGCGGCAGTTCGGCGCAGAACTGCGCGCTGTCCGCATAGCCCAGTGGCCGTGGGTCCGCGCACAGGAAGTAGGTGCCGTGACTGTCGTGCACCTCGAACCCGATGTCGGCCAGTGCGTTGCCCAGTCGATCCCGCTTGGCCTGGAACGACTCCCGCAGGCCGGCCACCCACGCGTCCTCGTGATTGAGCGCGTGGGCCACCGCGGGCTGGAACGGCCCGCCGCCCACATAGCTCAGGTACTGCTTCGCGGCACGCACCCCGGCGATCAATTCGGACGGCCCGCAGGCCCAACCGATCTTCCAGCCGGTCACGTTGAACATCTTGGCCGCGCTGGAAATGGTCACGGTGCGCGCGGCCATACCGGGGTAGGCGGCCAGGGGAAGGTGCGCGACGCCGAACACCAACTGCTCGTAGACCTCGTCGGTGATCACCAGCAGGTCATGTTCGATGGCCAGCGCAGCGATGGCGCGCAGCTCGGCGTCGGAGGCCACAGCGCCGGTCGGATTGTGCGGCGAGTTGAGGATCAGCGCCCGGGTGTTGGGCGTGATGGCGCGGCGCAGACCCTCGGTGTCGATCGCGAACCCGGCACCATCGGCCACCAGCGGCACGGCCTTCCGTACACATCCGGCCATGGCGATCACGGGGGAGTAGGAGTCGTAGAACGGCTCGATCACCAACACTTCGGAGCCCGGTTCGACCAGGCCGAGGACAGATGCGGCGATGGCCTCGGTGGCGCCGACGGTCACCAGCACCTCGGTGTCGGGGTCGTAGTCGATTCCGTAGTGCCGTTTGCGCTGTGCCGCGATGGCCTGGCGCAACTCGGGGATGCCGAGGCCGGGCGGGTACTGGTTGTGGCCTTCCGCGATGGCGTTCTGCGCCACTTTGAGCATCTCGGCCGGGCCGTCCTCGTCTGGGAAACCCTGGCCCAGATTGACCGCGCCCAGTCGGCCGGCCAGTGCAGACATCTCCGCGAAGATGGTGACGGCGAAGGGCTGCAGCCGTGTGACAGTCATGTTGCATGAGGCTAATGCGGGAATGATTGCCGCGCCCACGGCGCTTTAGACCGGCGTGAGCTACAAACTGAACGCCGACGCCGCACTGCTTCAGCCGATCCAGGTCGGCGACACCGTCGCCACCAACCGTCTGTTCATGGCACCGCTGACGCGTTCGCGCGCCGATGCCGACGGCACCCCGTCGCCGCTGGCCGCGCAGTACTACACGCAGCGTGCCGGAGCAGGCGTGATCATCAGCGAGGCCACCGCTGTCGCGGAGACCGCCAACGGCGCCTACATGAACACCCCGGGCATCTACACCGACCGCCACCAGCACGGCTGGGCCGAGATCGCCGATTCGGTGCACGCCGCCGGCGGCAAGATGTTCGTCCAGTTGTGGCACGTCGGCCGCATGGCTCACCCCGACATCAGCGGGTTCGAACCTGTCGCGCCCTCGGCGATCGCCGCCGACATGGTCACCCACACCCCCACCGGCAAGAAGCCGCTGCAGACCCCGCGCGCCCTCGAAACCGCTGAGATCCCCGCGATCGTCGAGCAGTTCCGGGCCGCCGCACGCCGGGCGATCGACGCCGGCATGGACGGTGTGGAGATCCACGGCGCCAACGGCTACCTGCTGCACGAGTTCGCCTCCGATGTGGTCAACCAGCGCACCGATGCCTATGGCGGTTCCCCCGAGAACCGGGCCCGGCTGACCGCCGAGGTGGTCGAGGCTGTCGTCGACGAGATCGGCGCGGGCCGGGTCGGGCTGCGGATCTCGCCCGGGAACACCGCCGGCGACATGCACGAGAACGACCCCGTCAGCACCTACGAGGCGCTGTTGGAGCGGATCGCCCCGCTGGGCCTCGCGTACCTGCACGTGCTCATCGATCCGGGCACCCGGACCTTCGGTGCCATTCGAGCCCTGTGGTCCGGGACATTCGTCCTCAATACCGGCCGCGCCACCGGCACGGACTTCGCCGCCCTGGAGGGCTATGCGGAGTGGGGCGCGATCAGCGCGGCCGCGGTGGGGCGGGCGTTCCTTGCCAACCCGGACCTGATCGACCGGCTGATCCTCGGCGCCGAGCTCAACGAACCCGACGTGTCGACCTTCTACGCCCCCGGTCCGATCGGTTACACCGACTACCCGTCGCTGATGGCGATCGAGGAGCCCCGCTCCGCCTGAGGTGTGCGCTTTGAGCTGTGCGTCTTGAGGTGTGCGTCCTGAGGTGTGCGTCGTTTTCTACGCCTGGGTCGCTGCGTCGCGTGGTGTGCAGCCCTGGTGTCGAAAACGGCGCGGGGAGGCGCGGGGTGCGGCCTCGTGTGGCGGCGCTTCACGCCCGTTTTCTACGTCAGGGTCGTTGCGCCGCGTAGTGCACAACCCTCAGGTCGAAAAACGCGTCGAGGCCGCTCGTCTGATCGAGATCGAGGAGCCGCGCTCCGCCTGAGGTGTGCGTCGTTTTCTACGTCAGGGTCGTTGCGGCGCGGGATGCACAGCCCTGGTGTGGAAATCCGCGACGAGACCGCGACGAGACCCGACGAGTCCGCGAGGAGTCCGCTACGAGTCGGGTCGACGACCGGTTCAAAGAGATGCTGAGCACAGGCCCAACCAACGGGTTGGGCGAGGCTGCTACGCTGCCGTCCAGAGGACTGCACCCGTAATGGGGCGGTTCCACAACCCAACCTGAACCTGGACGCCGATACGGCAGGGGAGCAGACATGTCCGAAGAAGCCTTCATCTACGAGGCGATCCGCACGCCCCGTGGCAAGCAGCGCGGCGGCGCACTCAACGAGATCAAGCCGGTCAACCTGGTTGTCGGCCTGATCCAGGAGATCCGCGCGCGGTACCCCGACCTGGATGAGACGCTGATCAGCGACGTCATCCTGGGCGTTGTGTCCCCGGTCGGCGATCAGGGTGGCGACATCGCCCGCACCGCCGGTCTGGTGGCCAAGCTGCCCGAGACCACCGGTGGTTTCCAGCTCAACCGTTTCTGCGCGTCGGGCCTTGAGGCCGTCAACCTGGCCGCACAGAAGGTCCGTTCCGGGTGGGACGACCTGGTGCTGGCCGGTGGTGTCGAGTCGATGAGCCGCGTGCCGATGGGCTCCGACGGCGGCGCCTGGGCGTCTGACCCGGAGACCAACTACCGCATCGGCTTCGTCCCGCAGGGCATCGGTGCCGACCTGATCGCCACCATCGAGGGCTTCTCCCGCGAGGATGTCGACGCTTACGCAGCCCGCTCGCAGGAGCGCGCCGCGGCGGCGTGGTCCGGCGGCTACTTCGCCAAGTCCGTCGTCCCGGTCAAGGACCAGAACGGCCTCGTCGTCCTCGACAACGACGAGCACATGCGTCCCGGCTCCACCGTGGAGAGCCTGGGCAAGCTCAAGACCGCGTTCGACGGCATCGGCGCGATGGGCGGCTTCGACGACGTGGCGCTGCAGAAGTACCACTACGTCGAGAAGATCAACCACGTCCACACCGGTGGCAACAGCTCGGGCATCGTCGACGGTGCCGGCCTGCTGCTCATCGGTAGCGAGAAGGCCGGCCAGAGCCAGGGCCTGACCCCGCGCGCCCGCATCGTGGCAACCGCCACCAGCGGCGCCGACCCGGTCATCATGCTCACCGGCCCCACCCCGGCCACCAAGAAGGTGCTGGACCGCGCCGGCCTGACCGTCGATGACATCGATCTGTTCGAGCTCAACGAGGCCTTCGCCTCCGTGGTGCTGAAGTTCCAGAAGGACCTCAACATCCCCGACGAGAAGCTCAACGTCAACGGTGGCGCCATCGCGATGGGCCACCCGCTGGGCGCCACCGGCGCCATGATCACCGGAACCATGGTCGACGAGCTCGAGCGTCGTGGCGCTCGGCGTGCCCTGATCACGCTGTGTATCGGCGGCGGCATGGGCGTGGCCACCATCATCGAGCGCGTCTGAGAGGGCTGAACAACAATGGCTGAGAACACCATTCAGTGGGACAAGGATGCCGACGGCATCGTCACCCTGACGTTGGACGACCCGACCGGTTCGGCCAACGTGATGAACGAGCACTACAAGGAATCCATGCACAATGCTGTGGAAAAGCTTGTAGCTGAGCAGGATTCGATCACCGGTGTGGTCATCACCAGCGCGAAGAAGACCTTCTTCGCCGGTGGCGACCTCAAGGGCATGATGAACATCGGCCCGGACGACGCCGCCGAGGCGTTCGAGATGGTCGAGACCATCAAGGCCGACCTGCGCAAGCTGGAGACCCTGCCGAAGCCCGTCGTGGCCGCCATCAACGGCGCCGCGCTCGGCGGTGGCCTGGAGATCGCGCTGGCCACCAACCACCGCATCGCCGCGGACGTCAAGGGCAGCCAGATCGGCCTGCCCGAGGTCACGCTGGGCCTGCTGCCCGGCGGTGGCGGCGTCGCCCGCACCGTGCGCATGTTCGGCATCCAGAAGGCCTTCATGGAGGTCCTGAGCCAGGGCACCCGCTTCAGCCCGTCGAAGGCCAAGGACACCGGCCTGGTCGACGAGCTGGTCGGCAGTGTCGAGGAGCTGGTTCCCGCCGCCAAGGCGTGGATCAAGGCCAACCCCGAGGCCCACACCCAGCCGTGGGACGTCAAGGGCTACAAGATGCCCGGCGGCACCCCGTCGAGCCCGGGCCTGGCCGGCATCCTGCCGTCCTTCCCGGCACTGCTGAAGAAGCAGCTCAAGGGTGCCCCGATGCCCGCGCCGCGGGCCATCCTGGACGCCGCTGTCGAGGGTGCGCAGGTCGACTTCGACACCGCGAGCCGCATCGAGAGCCGCTACTTCGTCTCCCTGGTCACCGGCCAGACCGCCAAGAACATGATTCAGGCGTTCTTCCTGGACCTGCAGGCCATCAACGGCGGCGCATCGCGTCCCGAGGGCATCGCCAAGCAGGAGATCAAGAAGATCGGTGTGCTGGGCGCGGGCATGATGGGCGCTGGTATCGCCTACGTGTCGGCCAAGGCCGGCTACGACGTCGTCCTCAAGGACGTCACCATCGAGGCCGCCCAGAAGGGCAAGGCGTACTCGGAGGGCATCGAGGCCAAGGCGCTCAAGCGTGGCAAGACCACCGAGGAGAAGTCCGCGGCCCTGCTCGCCAAGATCACCCCCACCGCCGATCCGCAGGATCTCAAGGGCGTCGACTTCGTGATCGAGGCCGTGTTCGAGAACCAGGAACTCAAGCACAAGGTGTTCCAGGAGATCGAGGACATCGTCGAGCCCAACGCGCTGCTCGGCTCGAACACCTCCACGCTGCCGATCACCGGTCTGGCGACCGGCGTGAAGCGCCAGGAGGACTTCATCGGGATCCATTTCTTCTCGCCGGTCGACAAGATGCCGCTGGTGGAGATCATCAAGGGCGAGAAGACCTCTGACGAGGCGCTGGCCCGGGTGTTCGACTACACCCTGGCGATCCGCAAGACCCCGATCGTCGTCAACGACAGCCGCGGCTTCTTCACGAGCCGTGTGATCGGCACCTTCGTCAACGAGGCGCTGGCGATGCTGGGCGAGGGCGTCGAGCCCGCGTCGATCGAGCAGGCGGGTTCGCAGGCCGGTTACCCGGCGGCGCCGCTGCAGCTGAGCGATGAGCTGAACCTGGAGCTCATGCACAAGATCGCTGTTGCCACCAAGGAAGGCATCGAAGCCGCAGGCGGCACCTACGAGAAGCAGATGAACGAGGTCGTCGTCGAGAAGATGATCGAACTCGGTCGCCCGTCGCGCCTGAAGGGCGCGGGCTTCTACGAGTACGTCGACGGCAAGCGCGTCGGCCTGTGGCCGGGGCTGAAGGAGACCTTCAACTCGGGTTCGGTGGAGCTGCCTCTGCAGGACATGATCGACCGCATGCTGTTCGCCGAGGCGCTGGAGACCCAGAAGTGCATCGACGAGGGCGTGCTCACCTCGACCGCTGACGCGAACATCGGCTCGATCATGGGTATCGGCTTCCCGCCGTACACCGGTGGTTCGGCGCAGTTCATCGTCGGCTACCAGGGTGCCGGTGGAGTCGGCAAGGCGGCGTTCGTCGCCCGCGCCAAGGAACTGGCCGCCAAGTACGGTGACCGCTTCCTGCCCCCGGCCTCGCTGGAGAGCTAAGCACCAAACGTCAAGAGCCCCCGACGCAAGTCGGGGGCTTTTGCGTCTGGTCGTCGGCCCACGGTGCGGCAGTATTGAGAAATACCGACGACAAGGGGGCGTAATGGCGGACGCGACGTTGATCCCGCTCGAAGTGCTGCTCGGCAATCCGGAGCGCGCGGGCGCACAGATCTCACCGGACGGAACGCGGCTGTCGTACGTGGCTCCGCTCGACGGCGTGCTCAACGTGTTCGTCGGCGTCATCGGGGCGGGTGACGATCGCCCGGTCACGCACGACACGGACCGGGGGATCGCCAACTATGTGTGGGCGCACGACAACCGGCACATTCTCTATGTGCGCGACCGCGACGGCAGTGAGAACTTCCGGCTCTACGACGTCGACGTGGAAACCGGTGTCGAACGTGACCTCACCCCGTTCGACGATGTGCAGTGCCGAATCATCAGACTTCCCAAGAAGTTTCCCAACGATGTGCTGGTCGGGATCAACAAGGACAACCCGCAGCTGCACGACGTCTACCACCTCGACCTGACCACCGGGGAGTTGCGGAAGGTGGTGGAGAACCCCGGTTTCGTGGGCTGGCTGGTCGACGACGAACTGCGGGTCCGCGGCGCGATGCAGCCGACCGCCGAGGGCGGCATGACGATCCTGGTGCGCGACGACGAACACTCTGACTGGCGAACCCTGTTGGACGTGCCGCCAGAGGATGCCGAGACGACGGCCCCACTCGCCTTCAACGGCGACGGCACGGCGATGTACCTGCTGCTGTCGGTCGGCTCGAACACCACCCGACTGGTGACGATGGACATCGCGACCGGGGCCGTCGAGGTGCTCGCCGAGGATCCGGTGTACGACGTCAGCAACGCGGTCTTGCACCCGGACACCCGTGAGGTCCAGGCCGCGACCGTGTACGGCGAACGGTTGGAATACCGCATCTTCGACGAGTCGATTCGCGGCGACATCGAGGCGCTCACGCGGGTGAGCCCGGGCGACCTGTCGATCACCGACCGCAGCCACGACGACGGCACCTGGCTGGTCGCGTTCGATCAGGACGCCGGGCCGGTGAAGTTCTACTCCTGGGACCGGGCTTCGCAGACCCCGACGTTCCTGTTCGACCATCGCCCTGAGCTCAACGACTACCCGCTGGTGCCGATGGAGCCGTTCAGCTTCACCTCCCGCGACGGCCTGACCGTGCACGGCTACCTGTCGTTCCCGCCCGGCGTGGAGCGCTCCGGCTTACCCGCCGTGCTCAGCGTGCACGGCGGGCCGTGGGCCCGTGTCGGCTGGGGCTTCGACCCCGAGGCGCAGTGGCTGGCCAACCGCGGCTATGTCGTCGTGTCGGTCAACTTTCGCGGCTCCGCCGGCTATGGCAAGGAGTTCCTCAACGCGGGCAACCGCGAGTGGGGCGCCAAGATGCACGACGACCTGCTCGACGCCGTCGAGCATCTCGTGGGCAAGGGCTACATCGACGCCGAGCGGGTCGCCATCTACGGCGGTTCCTATGGGGGCTACGCGGCACTGATCGGCGCGACGTTCACGCCGGATGTGTTCGCCTGCGCGGTCTCGATGGTCGGTCCGTCCAACCTGAACACGCTGATCGCGTCGTTCCCGGAGTACTGGAAGCCGATGATCCAGTTGTGGCACAAGCGAGTTGGGGATGACCCCGACTTCCTGTGGTCCCGTTCTCCGCTGTCCCGGGTCGACGCGATCAAGATCCCCATGCTGATCGCGCAAGGCGAGAACGACCCTCGGGTCAAGCGGGCCGAATCCGAGCAGATCGTCGCGGCGATGGCCGAGCACGGCATCGACCACGAATACGTGATGTACGAGAACGAGGGTCACGGCTTCGCCAAGCCCGAGAACCGGCTGGACTTCTACCACCGCGCCGACCGCTTCCTGGCCAAGCATCTGGGGGGCCGCGCGGAGTGAGTCAGCCGGGGTTCGAGTAGATCCGGGTGGGGGCGATCAGCACCGCGGTGCGACGCTCCTCGCGCATGACGCGGTCGTAGGTGTCCCAGTCGTCGTGGGTGCCGCCGGCGGCTTCGAAGATGGCACGCAAGAGCAGCCGCAGCCCCTCGGCGTCGGTGCCGGGATCGGCGTCGTCGGGTCCGATGATCTCGGCCGTGCCCTCGACCGTCACCCACTGCCAGCCGGCCCGGGCGACGACGGTGGTGCGGGGATCGGCGCGCAGGTGCTGCAGCTTGCGCGCTCCGCCGATGGCCACGAGTGCGACGACGGGATCGCCGGTGCTCGGGTGTGCCATCACACCGGCATTCACCACCGAGGACTGGATGCTGCCATCGCGACGCAGCGTGCTCAGCACACACAGCCCGTGGTCACGGGACAACATCTCGGCGAATGCGGAAACCTCGGCCACAATGCCTCCCTTCAGTCCGCCACGTCGAATGCGGCATGGACTTTCGTCGGCTTGACCCGCACCACGAGTTCTCCGGGAACCCCGTTGCGCCGGCCGAATTCCTCGGCGCGCTCGGCGCCCATGTATCGGCCGCCGATGCGGGTGGCGGTGGCGAGCAGCTCGTCGGGATCCTCGCTGACCGCCGCGACACCTTGGACTTGGACGAACGCGAACGGCGGGGTGTCGTCGTGGATACACAGCACCACCCGCGAATCCCGGGCCAGTGCCCGGCCCTTGGCGGTGTCCTTGCCCGTGTTGAAGACGAGCGCGCCGTCGTCGACCACGAACCACACGGGTGCCGACAACGGCCGACCGTCTGCTGCCACCCAGCTCAGTACGGCGGTGCGGGTGCCTTCGGACAGAAACGCGATCACTTCCTCGGAAAGTTCGCCCATGCCGCCACGCTACGCCCGCCGGCGCGTTCTGATCAGTGAAGCGCGGCAGGCCAGGTAGGCAACGGCATGGTGTCGTAGAGCCGTACCCCCTTGGTGTTGAGCCGGGCCAGCGACTGCGTCACGCCCAGCGGCAGCAACGAGATCAGCCTGCCTGTGCCCACCAATGCGCGTATGCCCCAATTGCTCATGGGCACCACGGTTTTCGCGTTGACGGCCGCGAGCTTTCGGCTGCCTTCGACCGGTGGGCGCATCGTGCGTTCATACGCGGCGAATGCGGCGGCGTAATCGTCGCCGGCCCGGACCATCTCGGCGGCCAGGACGTAGGCGCCGTACACCGCCAGGCTGGTGCTACCGCCGACCGCCGGGCCGGGACAGTAGCCCGCATCGCCGACGAGAGTCACCCGGCCCCGCGACCAGGTGGTCATCTGCAGCTGCGTGATGGCGTCGAAGTAGAACGTCGGCGTCTGCGGTACCTCGTCGAGCCAGCGGTCCACCTCGGGCGCCGTGTGCGCGAATGCGGTGCATAGTTGCGCCTTTTGACGGTCCGCGTCGCGGTAGTCGTAGTCCAGCCGTTGACCGGGGCGGAAGATGAACACCGCGCGGGCATCGTCCAGATGGTCGGCGGTGTAGATACCTGCCATGTGGCCAGGCTTGAAATAGCCGGTCATCTCGCCGTCGCGGGCCAGATCCTTCGGCACGGACACCACGGACAGATAACCGCCGAGGAAGTTCTCGGAAACGTTGTCGCCGAACGTCAGACGGCGCACACCGGAGTGCAGTCCGTCGGCTCCCACCACCACGTCGAAGCGCCGGGGTGCGTTGCGCTCGAAAGCCACGTCCCCGTCCGGTGAGATCGAGGTGATGGTGTCGCCGAAGAGGTACTCGACGTCGTCACGGCACGCGTTGTAGTAGATCTCGCTGAGGTCATCCCGCATGATCTCGACGTGCCGGTCGGACATGGCGCCGATGATCTTCAGGTAGTCCAGATGGGCGGGGCGCGATCTGCCTGGTCGATGGATGATCATCTCGGTGGTGCCGGTGGCGTGCGCCTCGATGTCGGACAGCACGCCCATGCGTTCGGAGATCTCCATGGCAGGCCGGAACAGGTCGACGGCGTGGCCACCGGTTTTGCGCAGCGCGGGTGAGCGTTCCACCACGGTGACGTCGAATCCATGCCGCGACAGCCAGTAGGCGAGAACCGGCCCGGCGATGCTGGCGCCGGAGATGAGTACCTTCACGATGCCCCCTTACTTAACGGTCGGTAAGTGCTTCGTTGGCCAGCTTACCGATCGTTAAGTAAGTTAGGGTGGCTACGTGGCCAAGCCTGCATTGGATACCCGCCAGCGCATCCAGGACGTGGCGCGCGAGCTGTTCGCCGAGAAGGGCGTCGTGCGCACCAGCCTGCAGGACATCGCCGACCGCCTGGGCATCACCAAACCCGCCTTGTATTACCACTTCCGGTCACGTGAAGACCTGGTCCGCAGCATTCTGCAGCCCCTCATCGACGAGGGTGAGGCCTTCATCGCCGAGCAGGAACGCAAACGCGGAGCGGCCCGCGCCACGCCGCGGGAGCTCCTGGAGGGCTACTTCGACTTTCACTACCGGCACCGCGCCGATCTCATCCTGATCGTCTCCGAGCTGACCACGTTGGTCGATCTGGGGCTGATCGACCAACTGCTGGCCTGGCGCGCCCGGCTCGGTGTACTGGTGTTCGGGCGGCGCCCCACCCTCGAACAATCCACCCGCGCCGTCATCGCCTTCGGCGGCCTGCTCGTGGGCAAGCTCGGCTGATTTCACAACCCGAGCGCGGCCATCGCTCCGTCGACCGTGGCGGTGCGCAGCTGATCTCCGGGGACGTCGGGGAACTGCAGGCAGCAGTCCTGCAGGCCGCCGAAGGCGATGACGGCGCGGGTGGATTGTTCGAGGGTGGGGCGCCGCCCGAACACCAGTACACCGATC
>NZ_LZSY01000119.1 GCF_001665625.1 Mycolicibacterium peregrinum
TGCCGGCGCGAAGACTGCCCCGCCGCACAGCAGCGCGCGGCCGCGGATGCGGCGGTGGTGCATGTGTTGGCCGACCAATCCACCGTGAACGGGACTTCTGATGATCCGGGGTATGTGGTCGGCCATGGCATCGTGCCCGCCGAGTCCGTGCGGGATCTGGCCGCCACCGGCACGGTCAAATCGGTGCGCATGCCCACCGGGCCCGAGCCTGCCGAGCCGCGGTACCGCCCCTCGGTGGCCTTGTCAGAGTTCATCCGGTGGCGTGATCTGACCTGCCGGTTCCCGGGCTGTGACGCCCCGGCTGAACGCTGCGATGTCGACCACACCGCGCCCTGGCCTGACGGGCCGACGCATCCGTCGAACACCAAGTTATTTTGCCGGGCACACCATTTGGTGAAAACGTTCTGCCCCGGCTGGACTGACCGTCAACGACCCGACGGCACCATCGAATTCACCACCCCCACCGGACACACCCATGTGACCGAACCCCACGGCGCCGGCATGTTCCCCACTCTGAGCCAGCCGAGCGGGGACCTGAACCTCCCCGAACCCGAAGCGGCGACCCCGAACTCGAATCCGAACCGCGCGGTCAAGATGCCCAAACGCTCACGCACCCGCGAACAAGACC
>NZ_LZSY01000120.1 GCF_001665625.1 Mycolicibacterium peregrinum
ATCCATGTGGTGCAGCGCTACCTCGGGCACGCCTCGCCGGCGATGACCCTGCGCTATGCCGCCACCCTGCAAGCGACGGCCGAAGCGGAGTTCCTGCGGCACAAAAAGATCGGCGCTCATGGCGCCGACATCGCCATCAGCCCGTCTGATGTCTATGACATGACCCAGCTCTCGGCGCGTACCGACCGGGTGCTGCCCAACGGCGTGTGCCTGCTGCCGCCGGTGGCCACCTGCGACAAGGGCAACGCCTGCTTGTCGTGTGGGCATTTCGCCACCGACGCCACCCACCTCGACGAACTGGTCGACCAACGCGTCAAGACCTTGACGTTGATCGACGTCCGCCGCGAGCAGTACCGTGCACGCACCGGGCGCGAGCTCACCGACGACAACGTGTGGATCCACGAGCGTCGCCGCGAAATCGCCTCGCTGGATGCCATCCTCGACCGGCTCCACCGCGACGACGTGACCGATGACGGCGCGAACAGCGTCGCGGGTGCCGGTACCGCCAACCGGGCACCCACCCTGCGCACCGCGACCCGGGGAAGTCACGAATCCGTGCTGCGCAAGGCCGATCCGGACACGCCGCGATGAGCCGCCCCAAGCCGCCACCGCCCACCCAGAAGGCACTCGATGCGCTGGACCAATACCGCCGGGCCCGCAGCGATGAGAAGCGCCGCGACATCGAGAAGGCGATCGCCTACCTGCGCAAGACCAACGCCGACATCAACTTCTCCACCGTGTCCCGCCGCGCCAAGGTGTCCCGCAAAACCATCTACAAACACGACGACCTGGTGACCGTCATCGAGCAATACCGCGGCCGGCATACCGACCGAGAACCGGCATCGACTGGCCGCGAAACCAGCATCCACGCCGCGCTGCGCCACACACTCGCCGCCAAGGACAAAGAGATCGCCGCACTCAAAGCCACCGTCGCAGAACAACAATCAACCATCGAGCTGCTCTACGGCCAACTCGACACCCTGCAGGAACAGACCCCCTGAGCCCAGTGCTACGGAGGCGTTCGCGAGCGGTCACGGTGACGGCCGGTGCCGGGCCATGAGTGAGACCTTCCTGGCCTCCTGGGCCAGCTCGTGAGGTGCCCGTCGGCCCGATTGCCAGGTCATCGACGGGATTTGGCCCGTCGGGCTGTGGTGGGGAGATCTATCCAGGGCGTGTCGGTGTCTGCCGATCGGCCAGTCGCTGAACCGTCGGCGGCGGACCGGCTTTAGTCGGCGGTGACCGCCACGGCATTGTCGCCGGGCGGTGTGGGTGCGGTGGGGGTGGTTTTGCGTTGATGCGTGGCGAGGAAGTCGTCGACGATGCGTGTGGTGTCGTGGGGGGTCATGGTGTGCAGTCCGGTCATGCGGGCGAAGGCGAGCGGCCCGATCAGTTGGCACAACGCCAGGGTCAGGTCGAAGTCGTCGAGTTCGACGCGGGCTTCGGCGCTTTGCAGAATGGCGTCGAAGGGTTGTCGATATTGGTCGACGACTCGTGCCCGCAGCGTGCCGGCCGCGTGTTCACCGCCGGTGTGGTCGGCTGTTGCGGTGGGACCGAGGGACAGCCAGGCCAGCATGGTGACGTGTAGCGGGGCGTCGGCGAACAGCGCCGCCTGACGGGTGAGCAGTTCGATGAGGCGTTCGCGCACCGTCCCGCTGGCCGGTGCCGGCGGGGTGACTTGGGGTAGCAGCCGTTCGAAGGTGGCCGCCAGCAGGTGCGACGAACTGCCGAAGTGGCGGTAGAGGGTGGTTCGGGCCACCTTGGAGGCCTTGGTGACCGCCTCGACGGTGACGGCCTCGACACCACCGGTACTGAGCAGCGCGGCCGCGGCGTCCAGTAAGCGATTGCGGGACCGGGTGCGGCGGGGGTCGATATCGTCGTCTTCGTCGTGGACTCGATCCGGCTGGCTGCTGCTCACACTCACTCTCCTCGCCGCTTCCCCCTTTATGGCCAACGGTTCCGCCCGCCCGACACTTATGGTACCAACAGTAGCGTAGCGAAACTGATCGTACTGGAGGTATCGGGTGTCCGAGCACGTGCCGTGTCGGGATGCGGTACCCGACGGTGACCGTGAGGTTGGGCCGCCCGCGGAACCGTTGCCCGCCCACACCCCGAACTGTATGGGCTGCGGCCCGGACAACCCTCACGGCCTGCAGCTGGTGGTGTACCGCTGCGGCGAGCAGGTGTATGCCGATGCGACCTTCGACGAACGCCACATCGGGGCGCCGGGATTGGCGCACGGCGGCGCGGTGGCGGCCGCCTGCGATGACGTACTGGGCTTCACGCTGTGGATCGCCGGCACACCGGCGGTGACGCGCCGTCTGACCGTCGAGTATTTGCTGCCGGTGCCACTGCACCAACCGCACCGGATCACCGCGCACATCACCGAGCGCAACGGCCGCGCCCTGCATATCCGCGCGACAGGCACCGACACCGACGGCGTCACCCGGTTCACCGCGAGCGCGGTGTTCGTCGTGGTGAGCACCGACCACTTCGCCGCCCACGGTGATCTGGCGGCGTTCGATGGCCTCCTGGAACAGTTCACCCGCAGCAAGCGGGCCCACGCCGACCCGCACGACCCGGCACCGTGACCGCGACCGACACCGAAGCCCACCCCACAAGGCAACAATCCCAGTCGGATTCGCCGCCGGTGGCGCCACACCCGAGCGCGCCGCCGCGTCCGCGCACGCCGACGCGACACCGAGAGGCGATTCTGGATGCGGCACTGACGGTGGCCGCCGCGGGCGGGTATGAGGCCGTGCGGATGCGCACGGTAGCCGATCGGGCCGGTATCGCGGTCGGCACGCTCTACCGCTACTTCCCGTCCAAGACCCACCTGCTGGTCTCAGCGCTGGCCCGAGAATTCGGGCGGCTGCAGGCCGCCCAGGACTGGGCCGCCACCGGCACGACACCTCAGCAGCGACTGGATCGGCTGACCGGTTATCTGCACGAACACTGGCAGCGCGACATTCATCTCACCGACGCCATGACACGGGCATTCGTCGCCGCCGACAGCACCACCGCCGCCGCCCTCGACGAGGCCGCCGCGGTCATCCAACGCCTGCTCGCCCACACCCTGGGCGGCGACACGCCCGGGCCGCTCGATCAGCCGGTCGCCGAACTCCTCGCCGACATCTGGCTGGCGAACCTGACCGCCTTCATCGGCCGGCGGGCCTCGGCGGCCCAGACCCGTGACCGCATCGATCGGGCCAGCCGGCGCATCGTGGATCGCCTGGCCACCCTCACCCCCGACAGTTAACGATACTAATAGTATCGCAGCGATACTTACCGTACCCTTCAGATGCGACCCAAAGACGTGTCGAAGGAGGCGCCATGTTCACCCAATGGATCGAAGACTGCGTCGTGCAACGCGTGTCGCTGCGCGACGGGTTGGTGTTGGACCTCGATGGCTACAGCGAGCTGGTGATTTCGCGCCCCCTGCGGCTGACACTGCCGCCCATCGGGGACTTTCCGGCCGAGGAAGTGCTCATCGACCCCGACCGGGTCGCGGTGCACGAACGCCCGCTGCTCGACCTGGCCGGCGCGGTGTGCACGCACGCCCGATACGGCGATGACGGCGCGTTGCACCTGGGCTTTTCCCGCGGACACCGCATCGATGTCGAGGCCGACGCGCACGCCACAGCCTGGGAGCTCTACGGCAAACGGCACGGATACATGGCCTGCCTGCCGCGTGGCCGGGTCCGGGTGGTCCGCCACGACATCCCCGACGACGACGACACCGACGCCGGCGTCGGTGCGGGTCGCTAGCGGCCCCCAAGACGCGCCCGCGCGGCACCCTCGGACGCGCCGCGCCAACCACTGTGGTACTGCTAGTAGCGTAGCGATACCGATAGTTCCTTTTCTCGGGTGGAGGGGTAGTGACCGACAGCGATCCGGATGGTTCGGGCACCGCGATGAATGTTCGGCGGCGATACCGCCGTTCGGCCGAACCGGCGGATTCCAGCGAGTACAGCGCGCGGTTGGCGGCGCTGGCGAGGTTCACGGTGAGGCACAAGGCGCTGGTGATCGGAGCCTGGCTCGGCGTCGCGGTGGTGCTGGCACTGCTGTTTCCCCAATTGGAAACCGTGGTGCGGCAGCAATCGGCGGAGCTGCTCCCACATGATGTGCCGTCGTTTCAGACAGTGGACCGGATGAGCGCGGCGTTCGGCGAACAAGGTTCCAAGACAATGGTGTTCGTCGCGATGGAAGACCCCGCCGGGCTGACGCCGTCGACGCGGGAGCGCTACGACGACCTGGTGGCGCGGCTACGCGGCGACACCGCACACGTCTTGCTGGTTCAGGATCTGCTGGCCGACCCGATCACCGCGACGCAGGCGGTCAGCGCGGACCGCAAGGCCTGGTTTCTGCCGGTCGGGGTGGCCGGCACCCTGGGCGATCCCGCCGCCGCTGAATCCGTGCAAGCGGTGCGCGACATCGCCGCCGAGGTGTTCGCCGGCTCGACGATCACCGCGTACGTGACCGGCCCGCCCGCCACGTTCAGCGACCAGATCGCGGCCGCCGAACACGACCTGGTGCTGATTTCGATCGCCACCGCCGGCCTGATCGCGGCGATCCTGCTCATCGTGTACCGCTCGGTGTTCACCGCGCTGCTGCCGCTGCTGGTGATCGCGGTGAGCCTGGTCGTCGGGCGCGGTGTGCTCTCGGCCCTGGGCCAGCTGGGAATGCCGGTCTCGCAATTCACCGTGGCGTTCATGACCGCGATCCTGCTGGGAGCCGGCACCGACTACACGGTGTTTCTGATCAGCCGTTACCACGAGCAGCGCCGCGCACAGGTGCCGCCCGATCAGGCCATCGTGCACGCCACCGCCAGCATCGGCCGGGTCATCCTGGCCTCGGCGGCCACCGTCGCCTGCGCATTCCTGGCCATGGTGTTCGCTCAACTGAGCGTGTTCGCCGCCCTCGGGCCAGCCTGCGCGGTTGCCGTCTTGTTCGGATTCCTGGCCACCGTGACGCTGCTGCCACCGGTGCTGGCGCTGGCCGCCAGACGCGGCATCGGCGACCCCAAACCCGACCGCACCCGCCGCTACTGGAACCGCGTCGCGGTCGCGGTGGTCCGCCGACCCGTGCCCCTGCTGATCGCCAGCCTGGTCATCCTGCTGACCCTGGCCGCGGCCACCACAACGATGAAGATCAGCTACGACGACCGCAAAGGCCAGCCCGCCACCACCGCCAGCAACCAGGGCTACCAACTCCTCGACCGCCACTTCCCCAAAGACATCGTCATCACCGAATTCCTCGTCGTGGAAAACCCCACCGACATGCGCACCGCAAAAGGGCTGGCCGACCTCGACGAAATGGCCTCCCGCGTCTCCCAGATCCCCGGAGTCACCACAGTGTCCGGCGTCACACGCCCCACCGGAGCCCGCCTCGAACAAGCCCAACTCTCCTGGCAGAACGGCCAGATCGGCGACAAGATGGCCGGCGCCGTCGCCGACGGCAACGCCAGAAAAGACGACCTCACCAAGCTCACCAGCGGCGCCGACCAACTCGCCGGCGGCCTGGCCCAACTCGACACCACCGTACGCACCGCCCTGACCCCACTGACCGCGACACTCACCCAAGCCCAGACCGCCGGCACCCAGATTCAGCAGTTCCGGCCCCTGCTGCAACAACTTTCGGCCACCGCCCCCGGCGTCGACCGCGCCATCCAATCCGGTCCCGGACTGCGACCCCTGGCCGAACAAGCCCAACACGCCATCGCCGTCCTCGACCCCCTCACCGGCGCCCTCAACACCTCACCGTGGTGTGCCACCACACCCCAATGCGCCCAGATCCGCGACCAAGTCCAGACACTGGTGAGCTTGCGCGACAGCGGATTGTTCACCCAGATCGCCGAACTCGGCGATCGCTACAACCCCGACACCAACGCCACCGTCGCCGGCACCCTGGCCACCGTCCAAACCGCGGTCACCACCCTCGACAAAGCCTTCGCAACCCTCGGAGACCCCGCCGACCTGGCCGGCAACATCCGACGCCTCCAAGACGGCATCAGCCAACTCGCCTCCGGCGCCCAAGCCCTGGCCACCGGCGTCCACGCACTGGCCGACTCCAACATCGAAATGCTGTCGGGGATGAGCCAGATCGCCACCCAACTCCAAAACGCCGCCCGCGCCACCACCAACTCGGACTCCTCCAGCGGCTTCTACCTGCCCGCCAACACCTTCCAAAACCGCCAATTCACCGATATGGCAAAACAATTCCTCTCCCCAGACGGAAAAACAGCACGCTTTGCCATCGAAACCAGCCACGACCCCTACAGCGCCGAAGCAACCCGCCTCGCACACGAAATCACCGACGTCGCCAACGCCGCACGCCCCAACACCTCACTGCACCAAGCCACCGTCTCCGTTGCCGGGTTCCCCGCCGTCAACTCCGACATCCAACGACTGCTGCGAGCCGACTTCGCCCAACTCGCCCTCGCCACACTGCTCATCGTCGGACTCATCCTCGTACTACTACTGCGCGCCCTGCTCGCCCCGCTCTACCTGCTCGGCACCGTCGTGCTCAACTACCTGGCCTCACTGGGCATCGGCGTCCTCATCTTCCAATGGGGACTCGGACACGAAATCGCCTGGCCAGTACCACTACTCGCGTTCATCATCCTGGTCGCAGTCGGCGCCGACTACAACATGCTGCTCGTCTCACGACTACGCGAAGAATCAGGACACAACATCCGCGTCGGCGTACTGCGCACCGTCGCCAACACCGGCTCCGTCATCACCTCAGCCGGACTCATCTTCGCCGCCAGCATGTTCGGCCTCATGGTCGGCTCGATCGCCATCATGATCCAAGCCGGCCTCATCATCGGCTGCGGACTCCTACTCGACACCTTCCTCGTGCGCACCCTCACCGTCCCCGCCATCGCCACACTCCTACGCGAAGCCAGCTGGTGGCCCCAACGAGCCACCCGCAGCCCGACAGCCACCACCCACTCCACACCACCACAACTAGCCACCCGTCATTAAGAACCAACACCCGCGCCCACGCCGAACAAGTCACCGCACTCGTCACCGACGGCACCCCCGCCATGATGGGCGGCGACGAAGCGATGGGCTCCCGAACCATCGCGCCAGCCAGACCGCACCAACCAACCCCTAACCGGAAACACCGGCGGCCCAGCCTGTTACCGATCAGTCCAAGCCAGCCAGCTCGCCTCAGCGGTAACAACAGTGAACATCAGAATGTGACCCCAGATAACTCGCGACTTCGACTCCTCAAACCTTGTCGTCCAGCAGATGGCTGTCGCTAAGGAGAACGGCGAGGAAAACTGGAGCGATATCGAAGCAGCCATCGGGCGACTCACCAGACTTAAAGGCAGCTTGCAGCAGGTCCAAACCGTCTACGAGTCAACGCTCGCCATCCAGGCGGCGTTCTCGGAATACCTGGAACTCGTCGCGCCGCCTGATCTACTCGCCCGGGTCGGGAAGGACTCCGCAGAGGGTTCCTTGGCCGTGAAGTCAATGGCGTCTTTTATCGGAGACGTCGCCAAGACATCGTCGACCTTCGAGTCCTTCGCCTTCCCCACCGAGACCAGCCATTACCACCTTTTCAACTTCCTGTTCGTGAACTTCAACTACACGCCTCTACTCGATGACTACGCCTTTCGTGACGCCCAGCAGTTCCGGCCGCAATTGCACACGCGTGCCGACCGGAATTTCATGTTTTGGCCCAACCCAACGGGCCGTCCGGGTGGATTCGGCAACCACGAAACCGGTTGGTCCAGTTACGTCCGCAGCGAGGTCATCCATCCTCACGGGCAGCAGGCAATTCCGCGGTCCCTTCTGTTCGGGATCGACGCGCCCGACAGCTTCGACCAGGGCACAGACCCCCACCGGGAGCTCATGAAGCCGTACTGGGCCATGAATCGCATCGAGTACGGCCACCTATTTCCCGACACTCGACTGTTCATCATCTTTGGGTGCTCTCTTGGCGAATCGGACGGCTGGTGGTGGCGACGCGTCTACGAGGCGCTCAATCGCGAGCGCGACGACGGGAGCCCACGGAGCGAACTCATCATTTATTGGTGGAGCCCAGCTGTGAAGCCCGCCACTCGGGAAGAAGTCCTCGACACCTTCTTCACTGGTGCCACAGGAAATCTGAACAGCCCTGAGCGAGCGAGCGTGCAGGACCGGATCCAGATCGTGCTGTACACGGACGAGACCCCGCCGCCGGTTTTCCTCGCCACGCCCTGACGTCGACGGTGACTCTCAGCGGGCCCACCTCACTAGTTCGGTTACATGTGCACCCGACGAAGAGACCGACACCGGGGTCACGGACCCGGCAAACTGACCACAAAAGGTCAGTGCTGCTGGCCTCTGCCGGGTGCTGGTGGCTCATTCCAATAGTCGTTGGTGTCGGTGTCGAATATGGGCTGCTGCTGCTGCGGCGGGGGAGGTGGCAGCGTTCGTTGTTGACTATTCGCCGGCTGGTTGGTACGGCCATCGGTCGGAGTCTGGGAGCCGTAATCTCCTGGCACCCAGGAATGTTGGGGACCGTTGGCATCGATGACCGGGGGAGCGTCAGACGAAGGCCTCCCGTTGCCGTTGCCACGGGGCGCGGAGCGTTGTTTGCGGCCACCTTGCACCTTCTCGGCTACCGCCAGACCCGCTACAACTTCCGGAGCGACCACAGCGGCCGCACCGCCGGCCGCCGAGCCGCCGGCCCCGGCCGCTGCACCACCTGCGGCACCCTCACCCGCCGGCAGGGCGCCACCTCCACCGCTAGGTACAGGTAGCGATTCAGTCAATCCACCAGCACCGCCGCCTCCAGTGCTCGTCGATGAGGGCTTGTTGACGCTGGAACGTCCTTCGACGGGCTGCCCAGTGAGTGGTTGATCGTCCCCGTCGTCGCTCCCACCGCCGCCGGCTGCGCCTTTGTCCATCAGCCAGTCTCTGCCGCGCTGGGAGGCGGACATGCCTTTGTCGACGGCTGCCTGGCCTTTGTCGTAGCCCGCACGGGCAGTGTCGATGACTTGATGCACCGCGTGCACGAGGTCTTGGCGGGTGTGGTCGTTGAGTTCCTTTTTCAGCCACCAGAACAGACCGATGGCCACCGCCGACATGATCGCGATCATCACGAGCTGTGCAACGGGGTGGGTCATGCCGACCTGCGCCGCATATCCTCCCGGCACAACGGTTTTGAGAATAATGACCGCGGTGAATGAGATGTACACGACGTAGACGAAGACGAGGAACGCGTGCTTGAAGAATTCCTTGATGCGACGCTTTCCGCGCTGGCGTGGCTTGCCATCGATCATTGCGGGCCCTGCGGCGAAGAGCGCAAGTATGCAGTTGAGAAACGCTGCGCCGCAAACCATCACGTAGCTGTACGCCACGTAGCAGATGAAGAATGTGAAGAGCAGACCGAGGATGCAGAAACCGATGCCGACAGCGAAGCTGCCGAAGTCGAGTTGTTGGGCGTGTGCGAGCGCCTGGGGTGCTCCGCATTTGGCCATCGCGTGGGCGGGGCCGGAATGGTCTCCACCGCCCAGGAACGGCAGGACGTCGGTCGCGGCCGACGCCGGCGATCCGGGCATTCCGACTGGTGTCGGCAGCGTTCGCCTGTCCCCAGCCATCAGTGCATTGGAGTAGGCGCTGGCGCAGGTGCCCACGTCGTCGACGACCATGCCGAAGTTCTGAATCTGCAGCGGATGGCGCAGGACAGCCGTCGCGGTCACGCCGGTCAGTTGGTCCAGGTTGGCCGCATTGTCTCCGCCAGGCACGAGGGAGCCGTTGTTGACGGCCCCCTGGGCGGCTGTGAAAGCCAGTGTGCGGGCTTGAAACAGCAGTCCGTGATCCCCGGACAGCTCGCCGAGGGGATCGCCTTGGAACACGAGGATCATGGCGATCACGCCGATCGCCAGGCTACTGAGCATGATGCTCCATCCGAGGCCGCGTCGGCCGTGCCACACCATCTGATAGGCGCCGTAGCCGAGGGCCAGGACGAGGCAGATCGGGAATACCCACAGGTCGATCAGCAGGGTGCGCAGCATCTCGAACAGGGGTCGGAACCAGGTGGCCAGCCAGTACAGCCAGGTTGATGACATGGCGAACCGCAGCAGCCACAACGCGACGGTGATCATGAAGACGTAAATCGACACTTGTGCTTGCAGCCAGCTGACGACGGTGTCATGGCTGACACCGGTGATGATCGCGTTGCCGAGCCATCGCGCCCAGCTGGCCGGGTTGATGGACAAGTCCGGGCCGGCTTCTGTGATCGCTTCTCCGGCCGAGACCACTGACAGGTAGTAGCTGCCGAGGGGAACACCGTAGCTGTCCTTGATGCCCGTCCAGTTAAGTACGCCGGCCATGGTTGAGGCGAATGCCGGCGGTGCGGCGACGACCGACCAGAGTGCGAGAACGTGGCCGACTGACCAGAAGACGCTGACGCGCCGGATTCTCGGGTGCGTGGCCATGAAGTAGCCGAATCGTTCAGCAGGATGGAGGTTCTCGGCTGCGGTGAGCGTGCTCATGCTGCCTCCTGACCTGGTGTGGTGTCGTAGGCGGCGTGGATGCGCGCGTCAGGTTCGTGGGCCACGACAATGGGGGCCGGTCGGCGGAATTCGTCGATGAAGAAGGCCTTGCCGATCCGAGAACCGCGATTGGGTCGACCGGTGCCCTCGTCTTCGTCGTCGTCGAAGTCGGTAGGTTCACGCATGTCTTCGGGATCCGGGTCGGCGAGGAAATACTCTTCAAGGTCGTCGTAGTCGGCCGCGCGTAGTCCGGCTTTTCGAGCGACTTCTTTTGCCAGTTCCTCGTTTTCGAACGGGACGATGAGTTGTTGGGTGATGAACTTGTCGCCCATCAGGGTGAGGTCGGCTACCGGATCCTGGGTGATGATCAGTAGCCCGGTGTAGTGCTTGCGAGCGCGACGGCTGATGAGGTGTGCGTCGGCGGCGCCGGCGCGGGAGTTGAGCAGGCCTCCTGCTTCTTCGAGGATGATGAGGCCGAACCGGGCTCGGTTGGCGAAGAAGGTGGTTCGGGCGAGTCGGACGAGCATGCCGTAGATGGCGACGGAGGCCTTCTTGCGATCGCTGAGGTCGTTGTGCAGGTGGGGTGTGCTCATTTCCTCGGCGTCGGGCAGGTCGAGGCTTTCGGTGAGCCAGATCGTCAGGTCGAGGGTGGCCAGGTCGGGGATGGGCAGGGTGTCGTCGAAGATGGCGCGGGTGAAGTCGTATGTTGACCAGGACTGCAGGGCAACCAGGATCGGGTAGAGATCCTCGGCAAGCCTGATGACCTGCTCAGACCGTGTGTCGGGTTGGTCGATCGGTGCTTGGATGCTGGCGATGTAGGCCATGAGCGCCGCGGTGCTGGGGATCTTGAGTTGTCGGCGGGCGCGCGCGGTGAGGATGGTGCGCAGTCGTTGCACGGCGACGCTGCGTGAGTCTAGGCCCATCATCGGGATCATGTAGTCGAGCCAGTAGCCGCCGGCGACGCGTTCGGGGAAGATCCGTAGCGGGTCGCAGCCGAAGTTGTTGCCGGCCATATCGATCACGGCTTTGCGGTCGGTGGGGACGTCGGCGAATGCCTTGGCCCATTCGATGCCGGGGTCGACGATGAACAGTTGGGCGCCGCGCTGGTATTCGCCGCGGGCGATGCGTTTGGAGGCATAGGACTTGCCGTATCCGGGTGCGCCGCTGCAGACGAGGCAGGGGTTGTGGTTACGCCGTGCGGTGCCGGGAAGGTCGATGAGGACGGCGCTGTTGAGTGCGTTGGACGTGTTGAAGCCCAACAGTGTTCCGTTGGTGTTGCCGACCTGCGATGAGGTGATTGGAACGAACCGGGACCACTTTAGTGCCGTCGTGCGGTAGCTGAACTGCTCGACGGAACTCTTGTGGGTGGGGACACCGGAGTTGAATGCGGCCCAGAGTTTGGCCTGGGCGCCGCGGTGGTGGCGTACGGAGACCTGGCCGGAGGATGCGAGCTGTTCTTTGAGTCGTTTCACGCTGTGGTCGAGGGTTGCGGGGTCTTTGGCGCCGACGGCGATGACGAAGGCGGTCTCCATCGGACGTTCGTCACTGTTGGAGGCGAGTAGGCGGTTGTATTCGGCGAGCTGGCGGCCGGTGTCCCGTAGTTCGCGGTCCCCGTCGCGGGCGTCGTGTCGTTGCTTGAACTGGTCGTCGAGGTTTTCCTTGGCGCGGTCGTTGCGCACGAATTCCAGTTCGCGGTTGTGAGCGACGAGGTTGATGGCGAAGTCGAATTCGGCGCCGGTGTTGAGGTCGTCGAGTGCGTCGAGGAACTCTGACCCTGGAAAGCGGATACCGGCCTTGGGCATATCGGTGACCGGCAGGATGGCTTGATAGCTGTCGGGGTAGAGGCCGTCGGGGCTGCTGACGCGGAGCACTTTTTTCCAGGACGGCACCCGCCGCACACCGGCACACCACAGGGCGAGGAGGCCGGCTGCGGTGAGGCCGAACAGTATTGCGGGGGCGACGATGACAAACACTGCGGTGAGGACGGTCAGGGCGGCCATCACGCCGGCTGCGGGCAGCATGGGCAGTTTGCGGCCGGAGTTGTGAAGTTGGTCGCCGTCGTCGAACTCGGCCGCGGGGAAGTTGCGGGGTGCTTGTCGAGCGGTCCCTTGGTGGCGTCGGGGGAGCGGGTTGGTGAAGGTGCCGCGCCAGGCGGTGCGCCGCCAAAACCAGTCGACCATGTCCTCGGTCACCGGCACCGGTGAGAAGTCTTCCGGCAGCGAGGTGACGATGTCGTGGGCGAGGGTGCGGTAGGCGGCAAGGGACTCGTCGGAGTCCTTGTCGCGTCCGGCCAGCCAGTCTTTGAGTTTGGTGGCCTGGCCCAGGGGCGTGTGGCCTTCTCGGCCGGCGTCGACGGGAAATCGCAGCCAATACAGGCGGGTTCGGGGGTTCTTCTGCGCGAGCTGGCCGACCAGTCCTTGGCAGGTGGCGATCCATTCGGGCTTGTCGCGGTGACCGTGCAGCATCGCGCGCAGCAGTTGGCGCTGGCTTTGCGGTACCGACATGCTGTAGATCCATGCGCCGGCGGGGACTTCGCGGGCCAGGTTGCGGTGCCGTTCGGCGGCGCCGAGGCGGTGTTTGGTCGGCTGCAGGTAGTAGCGCAGCCCGGACACGAGGTAGTTGGCGTACACGCCGTGCTTGGTGAACTCCAGGTGGCCGATGACGTCGTCGGGCGGGGCCAGGATCATGCTGTCTCGGCTGGATTCGTTCTTCGCTCGTATCGCTCGCCAGATGCTGCGGATCCGGAATCCGAGGCTGGGCTTCCCGTACGGGATCATGGCGCCGATCCCGGCGGTGATGAGCGTCAGAAACAGGGGAACGAAGAAGAGGGTTTGTGCGTGTCCGGAATCGAGGAACAGCAACGGCAGTGCGATGGTGACGGTCCCGCCGAGTGCGAGCGGCACCGCCACCCCGATGCGTAGTGACTTGTTGAACAGCAGATCGGTGTAGGTGGGGGTGTCGTGCACCCCTTTGAACACCTGTGCGGATTCGACGGCCATTTAGCCGAACTGTCCTGTGGTGATGCCGCTTTGGTCGACGGTCTTCTTCGTGGACACGTAGATCGCGTAACCGGATCCCACGATGACTGCGACAATGACCGACAGCAGTGCCCACAAGATTGTTTCGCCTTTGCGGCCGCCGAAGAATGCCGCGGTGGCACGGGCGCCGCCGCCGATCAAGATGAGGATGACGAAGACTCCGATGAGGATGGTGTAGAGCGATCGAGACCCTGACGTCAGATCGGTCGCTGCGAGAATGGTTGTGGTGGTGCCAGGTTCGGAGAGGGCGTTTGCGGTGAGGGCCGTGAGATGGCCGGTCGTGGGGAGCATTGGTTTTCCTTTCGGGGGTTAATTGGTGCGGGTTGATCGATCGGATGCGTTTGGCATCACGGCTTTCCAGTTGTCGGCGCGGGGACGACGGGTGTGAGCTCGGCGTCAATGGCCAGTTGCGGGGCGTAGTCGATGCCGGCGACCATCCAGCGACCGTTGATGACGGTGAGGCTGAGGGCGTAGTCCTCGCGCCGCGGCGAGTACTGCCGGGTGACGGAGTCGACCGTGGCGAACACATGGATGGTGGTGCCTTCGGCCGGCATGGCGTCGTCGGGGACCGCCCGGGTTGATTGCAGTTTCTTGACGCGAGGGCCGCGGCCTTTGGCATCGCTCTCCGACAGATAGTCGGGGACGGCGACGAGCCCTGACTTGTCGGTGATGTAGCGGTCCAGTCCACCAGCGTTGGTCAGGTAGCTCTCAAAAAAGCCTGTCAGCGTTTGGAATACCGGTGACTTGGGTGACAACGTGGTGGAGTAACCCAGGGGCAGGGTCGCTCCGGCGCCGGCGCAGTCGGCTTTGCCTGGTCGGCTGGTGGCCTGCAGGCCGTAGCTGCTGTAGAGGACGGGGATGCGGTAGCACTGTTCGGTTGCCGGCGCGGCGACGTAGGGCCGCTCGGACACCGAGACGATGACGCTCCATTGTTGCGCGTAGCCGAGATCGTCCTCGAGGGTGACCGCGGCGACACCGGTCGAGCTGATCACGGCGCCGGGGTTTTTCGGCAGGGGCTGCTGCTGATCCTGGTTGGCCCAGCACGTTTGAAGCGATGCGCGCTGATCGGCGGTGACGGTCAGGGCCTTCTCGACGCATTGCAGTGCGAAATTGCCGACCAGTTCGGTGCGGTTGATTTGCTTGCGGGCCGGGCCGTCCACGTCGGTGGGCTCGTTGAAGATCCATCCCCAGATCGTGGAGATCGCAACGATGGAGCAGGACGCGACCGCCACGACGAGGAACGCGAGGCCAATCCAGCCGCCGGTGGTGTCGATGCGACGTTGCCAGGTCTTGGTGGGCATTGGTTGTGCCGCCTTCCTTGATGGTTAGGAGGGGATGGGTTGGTGGCCTTCGACGGTGATCGAGGACACGGCGAATGTGTTGTCGACTGGGTCGGTTTCGGTCGGGCCTCCCGGCATTCCCGGGAAGCCGGGAAGCGGGGCGGTGGAGGACTCTGGCGGCGTGCCCAGCGGAGCCCCGAGAACGTCGTCGAGCAGTCCGCCCGGTCCGGGCGCTGCGGGGCCCTGGTCGGGTGGTGGAGCGTCGGTCGGGGGCCGTGAGGTTTCCTGGACGATCATGGTGATCGTGGAGGCCAACACGCCTTGTCCGGGCATCGGCTGAGGTGCTTCGCCGTGGACGTTTCCGGTGTGCTGAGGAACGATTGTCGGTTTGTTGCCGTGGTCGGTCAGGATCCATGACACGCGGGTCACCACGCGGTGTTGGAGCCACTGGTCGGCTCCGGATGCGTCGGGGCCCACCCAGCCGGGGGTGATGCGGATGGCGGTGACTGCCATGGTTCGGCCGAGTTCGATGGTGAGAACCTGGCCGTCGACGCCGCCGCGCACGCAGACCCAGGCTTGGGTGGGGTCACCGCTGGCGACGGCTTGGGCCGCGGTGGATCCGGGTAGGCATCCCGGTGCGCTCGCGGTGAACGGGATGCCTGCGGGGCCTCCGGTGGCACCTGGCGGGGGCGGCGGCGGTTCTGCCGGTGCGGCAGTGATTCTCGTGACCGCCTCGGACTGCTCGCCCTCGGTCTCGGGGCCGTTTTTCATGCCGAGCAGGACACTGGTCACGGCGATCGTGGTCACGGCCACGAATGCGACGAATCCGATGGCCAGCGGTTTGTTGAAACGAGGCGCTGGCGCCGGGGCGTCTGCGGTTTCGGCAGTGCCAGACGCGACGTCGTCGTTCCCCGTGTCGTAGATGTCGGCGTCGTCGACGATCGCCACGACTTCGTTATCGCTGTCATTCTCGACGCTGGCGGGTGGGGCGAGCTCGTAGTCGTCGATGTCGTCGGGGTCGGATGCCGCCGCGGAGCTGTCGTCGTCGGGATCGTCATAGTCCGGCTCGTCGCTGGGTTCGTAATCCTCTGGGTTGTAGTCAGATTCGTTGCCGTACCCCGTGTCATCGGGATCTCGGTCGAGATCGGCAAGCCACTCCTGGGTTGCCGACCATGCCGGTCCGTCGTGCGTGGCGTTGTCGGGGTGGGTCATCAGACGACCTTTCGCGTGTGAGCGGTTGGTGCGCGGTGAGTGCTGGCCAGGCGGCCCGCCGTGACGGCGGCCGGCCGGCGGCGGCGCGGGGCCGGCGACAACGAGGGCAGCGGCGGCCGAGCACCGGGGCGCTGGCGGCGCCGGCGATCGAGCAGCCGGTTGGCGAGGATCGCTGTAATCACGAGTGCGGTTGCCGCGCCGATAGCAAAGCTGTGTTCGAGGATGTAGGCGACGGCGGTGGCCAGCATTGCCAACCAGAACGCGATGGTGCCGATCGCGACGCCGAGAATCGTTCGCATGGGTTCTCCTAGTGAGTTCACGCTGAGGCTAAGGGGTGGTAATACAGTTTTGCGATAGCTGTCGCTAAACGTGATGAGCAATTGCTACGTTCTGCGTTGTGAGACCAATACCGCAGGACGGACCGGCCCGGCTGATGTTTTTTATCCAGCGCAGACTGGTGCAGTTGGGCTGGACTCGTGATGACCTCTTCGCCCACGGTGGACCGTCACCGTCGACCCTGTACAAGGCGTCCCGGCTCAACCGTGAAATGGATGAGCGGGTCATGCATCGCCTGGAACTTGCCGTGGGGTGGGAGGAAGAGTCCTGCAGGATCACACTTGACGGGGGTGAGCCGACCATTCGACTGTCAGACCAGGTAGAGACAGTGAAAACCCGTGTTGACGCCGCAGTGGCGCTGTCTGAGAGGGTCGCCGTCGGACGTACCGCAGCGGAGTTGCGTGACTTTCTGATGGGTGTCGCTGAACAGCTGCGCGGGTTCTATCCTGATGATCAAGCACACCGTCAGGAGGCCGCTGATGCCGGCGCCCACTGATCGCTTCGACGAGGTCCGACGAAAGTGGATTGCACGGCATCAACACACGTTCATATTTCAGAAAAGACGACAAGAAATTCTTGCTCGTCAAATTCGCGACCGCGCACAGGAAAATACCGGTGCGCGGGTTGATCCTGCCGACGATGACATTATCCATCCGATGTGGGCACGGTCTCCAGAAACTATTTATGCGGCGGTTGACTGGGTGATTGTTCTGACCGCCGCGATGTTCGCACCGATCGGCTGGGCTGTCGGCCGCGGCATCTACTCATTCACGATCCAGCTAATCCCGGAGAACCTGAGGTCGTATCCGATCGCGGCGTTCATGTGGAGTGCGGTGGCGGTCGGCGTGCCACTGCCCCTCATCTACTGGTTGGTCTATTCCGGCAGCGGAACGTTTGCCTCGACGGTGGTTGTGCCATGGATTGTCGCTCAGGTTCCGGCGGCGCTGCTGGCCGCCGGGGTGTACGGAATCTTGGAGGGCTGGTTGGCTGTTGACGGTTCGCGCGACTGGTGGCCGATGCGGCCACCCCAGGACCACGACGAGGTCGACTTCGGCTTCCACACGGAGATCGAGATGTTGCCGAGCGTGTTTCGCACCCGCTCGCGCCAACCTGTAGGCGAGCGCACCCCGATCAAGCGAGATCGCGATGGCCTATAAACCGCCGCCCACGCCGTACTGCGGGTTCGAGTACGACGAAGAGTCCAATCGCCGAAAATTGGCCGAATCGGCTGCCCACGTGCTGGTCTCGGCGCCCACCGAGAGCGGAAAGACCCGCCGTATCCTTGCTCCCGCCGCCGTGATGTGGACAGGGCCCGCGGTTGTAGTGAGTCCGAAAGACGACCTGATAAAGCTGGTCATGCAGCGACGCTACGGACCGAGCGCGTTGATCGACTTTCGCCCCGACTACGACGCCGACTATCCCGACATTGATCTGCTGTCATTCGACCCCACGAAGCTCATCAGCACACCGGATCAGGCCGTGACGATCGCGAACACGATGATGCAGATGTCGGCTGTCGGCATGGGGTCGGGCGCAGACCAGGTCAGCGACGCCGGTATCTGGGAGTCGAACACTGAGACCCCGCTCGCAGCGATGCTGTACGCGGCCTCGCCGCGTGGAAACAAGGCCGGTATCGGGTGGGTTCTGCTGGCTGTCAACAACACTCGCTTGACAAAGCAGGGCGAGCAGAAGTCGAGCGATCCGGGCTGGGAGCACGCCGCTGACATCGTGGCCGACATTCCGCTGTTCAGAGATGCGCTGATGGCGACGTTGGTGATGGATCCCAAGCAGCGTGACAGCATCGCGTTGACGATGCGCAAGTCGGTGACTCCGTGGATGCGTCTGCAGCTGCGTGGGAATCTCCCTCCGGCGTTTGATGAGTCGATCCTGGAAGATCCGACGTCCACGCTGTATATCCTCACGCCAGCTGAAGGCTCGATCGCCGGTGCCGCGGTGACACTGATCGACCACCTCGTGCGCGTGTGCAGAGCCAAGACCGCACGTAACGAGATGCGGCACCGCCTGCTGGTCGTGATCGACGAAGCTGCAAATACCGCTCCGATGCCAGCACTTCGCCGCTACATCAGTGAGGGCCGAGGGCTCGGGGCGAATCTCGTGCTCGCCGTGCAGGCCAGCTCCCAGTTGGAAACCGTGTACGGCACCGCTTATATGAAGGAGCTGCGCGACACCTTCCCGTCGGCGTTGATCATGTTCGGTGCACCGGAGATGGAGATCTTGCAGCGTGCCGAGGAGTGGGAAGGGCAGACCACTCGGCGCCAGGAGACCTTTGATCAAGTTTCCGGTCACAAGACACTGTCCTCGCACCTGGGCAGCACTCTGGACTACCGCCGATTGCTCCCCCCAAACGGCGACCATGCCCGGCTGGTGCGCAAGGGGACAGCCGGCGTGCTCACCGAGATCCCGGAATGGTCGAAGTTCCTCGTGCTCTATGACCGAGCGATCAAGAATGCCTTGGAGGAGCCGGCGTCGCGGTCGGGCGACAGTTTCTGGGCTCGACTTGCTGAACGTCATCAACGCGGACTGTCCGCGGCCGGCGCCAGGGCACGATCACGATGAACGGCCAGGAAAGCACGCTGAATGCGCGTCAGGCAGCGTGTCTCGACGTCCTGCGATCCACCAAGGGGTTTCTGAGCACGACCGAGATCCGAGAGCAGGTCAACACGATGGCTGGCGTAGCACTGGTGGCCGAGCAGGTCTACCGCGCCCTGCTGACCCTGGAACGGCGTGGCCTGGCCGAGCGAGTTCGGGTTGAGGGGTCGGTCAAAGCGCATTGGGGTCGAGCCGGGTGGACCGTCGACCTCGCGCTCCAAGAGAGCAGCTGCAAGCCAAGGGAGACTGCATGATGGCGACAAAAAATGCCCGAAAAGCGCCGTGGCTCAGCGGTTTATTGATCGCGCTGTTCGGCGCGGTGTGGATGATCGGGCAGGTTGCTGCCGGAATCGTGGGACTGATCGCGAACCTTCTGTCCGCACCGGTCATCTGACAACCAATCCTCAACAAGAACAGGAGCGCTGGCCATGTCAATGCAATCCGTGTTTCAGGTTGCCGGCAGCCGGATTGACGATGTGCACACACCGGCGGCCCAGGAGACTCTTAGTCGAGCGAAAGCTGCGCAGTTGCGGCCGCTGTGTTTGTGCCAGTCACCAGGGGTGGAGATGTACATCGCGGCCGCCGGACATGATCTCATCGTCAAGCGAATGCCGGGAACGGCAGTCGCACACGACCATCGGTGTCGATCCTGGCTTCCCCCGGGTGAGCTTTCGGGCTACGGTGCAGTGGCCGAGCAGTCAATCGTCGACAATCCGGCCGATGGCACAACGGCTTTGCGGTTGGGCTTTTCACTGTCGAAGTCCGTAAATCGGGCAGCTCCTGAACCTTCCGGTTCCCCGTCAGACACGGTGCAGACCCACGGGAACAAGTTGTCGCTCCTGGCTGTGCTGCACTATTTGTGGGACGAGGCCGAGCTGACGAGTTGGCATGCGCGTTTCGCCGGGCATCGCTCCTGGGCGGTTGTCTACCGACGTCTGCGGGCGGCCGTGGACGGAAAGCTGGTGCGTAAGGATCCACTGGCCGCGTCTTTGTTTGTGCCCGAACCATTCTCGGCCGATCACAAGACCGGCATCGAGCAGCGTCGGATTAAGGCGTGGGCTCCAGCTCGACCTCAGCCAGGAAAGGCAACGAAACTGTTGATCGGGGTGGGCGAGATCAAGGCGATCGAGCCGGCCGGCCATGGGTTCAAAATGCAGGTGCGGCACCAGCCTGGACACCCCTGGTTTCTCAATGAAGACCTGTATCGGACGCTCGCTAAACGGTTCGCCACCGAACTGGAGCTCTGGCAGATGGCCGAAGCTGGCGATGTTCGGCTGTTGGCGATCTGCACCTTCTCGGTTTCCCGGGCGGGATATGCGAACGTCGATCAACTGTCGCTGATGACAACGGATCGCAATTGGCTGCCTTTCACGGGCGACGCTGATCGCACTCTGCTCAACACCGCGATCAGCGAGGACCGCTCGTTCCGCAAAATGCTGTCGTACAACGGTAGCGCGGCCCCGATGGCGTCCTTGATCTTCACCGACACCGCTCCAGCGATAGCCGCGTTCATCGATCGTCCTGCCGGCGATGCGGATGGGGACGAGATCTCCTCGATCGCCGGACTGCCGGTGTGGAACTGGCGTACGGACGAGGATATGCCGGATTTGCCGTCGCCAATGCCCTGACGACAACACCGACATCGGCACCGCCCCCGACAATATTGACTGGGAATCATTTGTCACGGCACTTCAAGCAAGTCGCTTCGACGACGACCTCGGTGACGCAAACGGTCCGGATATCGAGAGCGATCCGATGGCCGCTCGCGACGAATCCGAAACTGACGCCGACGAGTAATGCTGCCCCAGAGTTAGGTCTTTTCGTTGTCTCCAGAGACGACTTGGTAGAACCATTTCGCGATGTCGGAAATCAGATGCGACCGGCCAGGTGCGCTGGTGAAGAAGTAGTCGCTCATCTTCTCGTGGGCACCTTGGTTGTCGGCGACCGCGCCGGTTACGGCGTCGTCGAAGTCGGGTGACTCGACGAACTGTTTGGGGGTGTTGACCTTTGCTTGCTGTACCAGCGCCTCGTCGCTGAGGAGCGTTCGCAGAAGGGCTTCGAGGAACGAGATCTTCTGCGCCTGGGTGAAGTCCTCGGATCCGAAGAGGTCGTTGAGTCGGTCGAGAACCTGTTGGAAGGCAACCATTTTCGGGTCGCGGGCCTCGCCTGAGCCAGCGGCCGTGACGCCGGTCAGTCCGACCTTGGCACCGAGACCGATGTCGGTCTTTCCTTTGTCGACCTGTTTGACGTGCTTGAGCACCACGTCGGATAGGTCGATAGGCGCGGTGTAGTTCTCCGACTGAATGACCCGGTCGAGTAGGCGCAGGTAGATCTGCTTCTTCTCCAGCTCTGCGTCGCCGTAGTCGATGATCTGGGACATGAAGTCGTAGAGACGGACGAATGAGCCGACGTCCTTGCGGAACATGTCCAGTTCGGCGAGGGCGGCCTTGTCGCCCTCGCCCCCGTTGTGGATCAGTGCCGCCGTGTATCGCTCGGCGAACCGTTTCTGCCCTGGTCCCACCGCTCCGGCAAGGGCGCTGTTGCCCTTGCCTTTCACAAACGCCTCGGCGCACTGGTCGATCTCGGTCTGGGTGTAGATCGCGGCGGTGTCGAGTTTCGCGGCCAGATCGTGTACGAGGTTCGGGTCGGTCGCCGTCTCCAGGAAAGCATCGGTGAAGTACGGCTCGAAGGCATCCTTGATGGCCGCTGGTTCGTTGACGAAGTCGACGACTTGGGTCATCGCTGCGGTTTTCGAGACACCGGACGGAGTGCGGTAGGTGCGGTTGAGGCGCGACAGGGTCTGTACCGCAGTGACGCCGGACAGGATCCGGTCTACGTACATTGCGCACAGCAGCGGCTGGTCGAACCCGGTCTGAAACTTGTTGGCGACAATCATCACCTTGTACTGATCGCCCCGGAACGCGGTGCGCAGGTCGTGCACGCCGGGGTTCATGGATGCCTCGGTGAAATCGTCGGGCCCGGATTCGGGATCCTGTACGGCCCCGGAGAACGCGACCAGGGTGCCGTAGCCATAGCTCTTCTTGGCGATGTAGTCGTCGATCGCGATCTTGTACCGGACCGCGGCCTTTCGGGAGTCGGTGACCACCATTGCCTTGGCGTGCCCGTCGAGCAGGTGCGCGACGTTTGCACGGAAGTGCTCGACGATGATCGCGGATTTCTGGCTGATGGTCTGCGGGTTCAGCTTGACCCACTTCATCACGGCCTTGGTCGCCTCGGACTGGTCCACTTCTGTGCCGCCGCCGGCGTTCTGCCCGATCTGGAATGCCAGCTTGAACGAGTGGTAGCCGGTCAACACGTCGAGGATGTATCCCTCCTCGATGGCCTGCTTCATCGTGTAGACGTGGAACGGCACTGGGTTCTCGCCCGGTGTCGGCGCGCGGCCGAATAGTTCTAGAGTCTTGCCTTTCGGGGTGGCGGTGAACGCGAAGTAGGAAATGTTCTGCGATGCGGCGCGGTCGGTGGCTTCGGCGGCGAGGATCGCTTCGACGTCGACACCTTTGCCTTCCTCGATCTCCTGCAGCTCCTCGGCGCTCAGGACGGCTTTCAGCTTGCCAGCGACCTGCCCGGACTGCGACGAGTGCGCCTCGTCGGCGATGACCGCGAATGTCTTGCCCTTGAGGCCCTTGTTCTTTCGGATCTCATCCATCGCAAATGGGAACGTCTGGATGGTGACGACGATGATCAGCTTGCCGTCGGTGAGCGCCTTCGCGAGCAAGCCCGACTTGGAGCCGCCGGACTTGGCGGCCGCATCCCGGTCGATCGCGACGACGATGCTCTGGTCGTTGTCGATCTGCTTGATCGCGTCCTGTAATTGCGCGTCGAGGACGTTGCGGTCGGTGACCACGATGACCGAGTCGAAGACCTTCTTGTTGTCGACCTGCAGCCGGGCCATTCGGTGTGCGGTCCAGGCTATCGAGTCGGTCTTCCCCGATCCGGCCGAGTGCTGGATCAGGTACCGCTTTCCGATTCCTTCGGTGGTGACTGCGGCGGTGAGCTCGGTGACTGCCTCCCACTGGTGGAATCGCGGGAACCGCATCGTCGACGACTTCGTGGTTTTGCCGCTGATCGGGTCCGTCGACATCTCGTGCTTGATGTACATCAGCCGGCCCAGGATGTTCAGCCACGCGTCGCGTTGCAGCACCCGCTCCCACAAATAGGAGGTTCGTGACCCTTTTGGGTTCAGCGGGTTTCCGGCGCCACCGGTCTCCGTCCCGCGGTTCAACGGTAGGAAATGCGTCTTTTCCCCTGCCAGCTTGGTGGTCATCCACACCTCGTCGTTGGACACTGCGAAGTGCACCAACGCCCGCGCACCGGAAACGAACAGCGGCTGCGCCTTTCCTGTAACCGGGTCTTTCGGCAGCCGGGAGGCGCGGTATTGGGTGATCGCATCCGCAACGGTCTGGGTGAAGTCGGTCTTCAGCTCGGCAGTGGCGACTGGAAGACCGTTGACGAAGAACACCAGGTCCACAGACCGGTTATCGGCTGTGGAGAAGTGCACCTGCCGCATCACCCGCAGCCGCACCGCAGCGTACTCGGCGTTCCGCTTCTCGTTGAGTGTCGACTCCGGCCGGAACACGCACATCTGGAACTTCGCTGCCAAGTGCGAGAAGCCTTTGCGGAGCAAGTTGAGGGTACCGCCCCCGTTCTCCAGCGGGGTGTCGAGCACTTTCACTATGCGGTCCAGCAACTGATCTTGTTGCTTGGCAATGTCTTTCGAGCCGGGCTTGACCACCTTCTCCAGCTGGTCGGGCTGCGTGTCCTCAAGCCAGGCGAGGACGTCCTCACGGAACAGCGCCCGCTCCTTGTCGTAGCCTGCACGGTCCGGCGAGTACTCCCAGCCATGCTCGGCGAGGTGCTCGGCGATCTCCTTCTCGAACTCGATCTCGTTGTGTTGCGCCATGTTTCATGCCACCTCCTTGCGCACGTCGATCTGCCCGGTCACCGCGGCGGTGATCAGCGCAGAACGACGCTCACGTGCGAGCTCGATGAACTGCTCCGTCTCGGCGATCAGGGTGTCAATCTTCGATGTCTGCTCGGAGAGATGGGTAGCGATTCGCCGTTGCTCAACGAGTGGAGGATGAGCCACACGGAACCGCTTCAGTTCCTCGCAGGTCAACGCTCCCTTGGTTGACCCGTTCTCGTCACTGATCGCGCGCAGTTCGGCGTAGGCGGCGGTGAGAGACCACAGCAAGTACTCGGAGTCCCAGAAATCGGCGTCCGGGGTCACATACGCCACGTGTTGATTGATTGTGGCTTCGATGTCCAGGACGGTCGCCATCCCGCGGGTCTTGCCCTGGCCTGTCAGTGCAACGAGCAGAGACCCAGGAGGAACGAACGGAAGATGGCACTGCGTGACAGCGGCGTCGGTGACGAATTGGGTGGCGGCACCGACGCGGTCCTGATTGACCACCGAGCTGTTCAGCCAAGGGATATGCCCATTCTCCCAGAACGCCTCGTTCTCGCGGCGGGGAGTGGAGCCGTTGCCGATTCTCGTTCGTCGGCCGAGTTTGTCAGCCGCGACAGATCCAGAGCGAGGGTCAGGAACACACGTGCGAGCAACGGAGGTACGCCGTTCCTGCAGCATGTCGATGAGCCGCTTCTGCTCCTCGATGAGCGTGTCGATCCGGGCCGTCTCCCGATCCAAGAATTCGGCGACGCCACGCTGCTCCTCGACGGGCGGAAGTAAGACTGGCAACTGTCGGTATGAGTCATTGTCGATCTCGACTTGGCCAATCCGAACTCCACGCGAGATCAGAGCGTAGGCGTGGGTGTAGGGGACCGAGCGAAACAGCCAGTTCAGATAGTCGGGGTTCTGAGCGTGCCTGGGGGCGAAGCAGATGTAGTGTCCGGACACGATCCCCCGCAGCGGCGAAATCCCCACGGAGCCCTGCCATGCCTTCATCCGGTTCGTGACCAACCACCCGGGATGCACCAGCTGGTAGATGCTCCGGTTCTCGGCGGTCTGGTTCAGGTTGTCGCGGGAGGACTTGGCCACAACGCCGTAGTCGCGGAACACCGACAACATCTGTTCGTCGGGGTGGTCGACGTCCTTTATGCGCTCGAACATGGACCACAGCGGGCGCACAGTCCAGCCCGCCGGAACGGTCGGCAACCACGTCGTGGGCTGGACGGTCTGCACTGTCGTCGTGCTCACCCCTCCACCTCCCGCAGCAGCTCCATGATCTTGGCGACCTGCTTCTCCAAGTCGGCGTCGATCTCGGCGAGCGGCCGGGGAGGTACGTACTTGGAGAAGTGCCGGGTGAACGGGATCTCGTATCCCACTTTGGTCTTCGCGGTGTCGATCCACGCGTCGGACACGTGCGGGAGCACTTCGGCGTCGAAGTACGCCTTGATCGTCTCCGCTCGGCCGGCGTCACCGTCGGTGTTCCCGCCGTAGGTGAAGGGGATGTTCTCGGTGTCGCGCAGCTTCGTGTCCGGCTTCGGGTTGCCTTTCCGGTCCGTCGACACCTTCCCCGTCTCGGTCAGGAGCGGCCGCTCGACGGTGACGGTCCAGTACGCGAAGTCGTTGGCGGTGAACACCTTGGAGTAGTCCGGGTCGGCCTCGTCGAAGGCGTCGTACAGTGCCAGGATCTGGTCCCGGGACTTCGCGTCGACCTCCCTCCCCTTCGCGCCGAGGTTCTTACGCATCTTGGTCCAGAACGAGGTGGCGTCGATCAGCTGCACCTTGCCGGCACGCTCTGGGCGCTTCGTGTTGTCCAGGATCCAGATGTAGGTGGCGATGCCGGTGTTGAAGAACATGCTCGTCGGTAACGCCACGATCGCCTCGACGAGGTCGGATTCGAGGAGCCACTGTCTGATCTGGGACTGGCCGGACTCGGCGGCGCCGTGGAAGAGGGGCGAGCCATTGAGGACGATGCCGGCGCGCCCGCCGCCGTCGTGCGCGGGCCGCATCTTGCTGGCCAGGTGGGACAGGAACAGCATTTGACCGTCACCGATCGCCGGAAGGCCGTGGGAGAACCGGGAGTTCGGCGTGAACGCCTCTTTCTTCACCGACTCCTGGGAGGCCTTCCAGTCCACCCCATAAGGTGGGTTAGACATGCAGAAGTCGAAGGTCCGGTCGAAGAACAGGTCGTCGGCGAGGGTGTCGCCGAGCTTGATGTTGCCGGCGTCTTGCCCCTTAGCGATCATGTCGGACTTGCAGATCGCGTAGGACTGGTCGTTGATCTCCTGCCCATACAGACGCAGCCGTGCGTCGGGGTTGCGTTCGAGTAGTCGCTCCTCCGCGACGGAGAGCATGCCGCCGGTGCCGGCGGTGGGGTCGTAAATCGTCCGCACCGTGCCGGGTTCGAGCAGAGCTTCGTTGTCCTCAGCGAAGAGGAGATCCACCATCAGCCGGATCGCGTCACGCGGGGTGTAGTGCTCGCCTGCCTCCTCGTTGGATGCCTCGGCGAACTTGTAAATCAGGTACTCGAAGAGGTCGCCCATCTCGGCGTTGGGCACCACGTCAGGGTGCAGATCGACCTCGGCGAATTGCGACGCCACCAGGTACAGGCGGTTCTTCTCGTCCAGCGTGGCGAGTTCGTTCTCGAACTTGAACCGCTCGAACACGTCGATGTTCGCGGAGAATCCGGTGATGTAGTCCATCAGGTTCGCGCGCAGGCCCTCCGGATCCTTCAGCAGCGTCTTGAAGTCGAAGGCGCTGGTGTTGTAGAAGGCGAGGCCGGTCTTGCGCTTGACCTGCACGTCCAGGGCGCCGCCGGCGTACTTCTCGGCGAGCGTGCGGACCTCGTCGCGGGTGGGTTCGAGAATGCAGTCCAGGCGACGCAGGATCGTGAACGGCAGGATCACGCCGCCGTACTGGTGGGGCTTGTATACGCCCCGGAGCTGGTCGGCGATCCCCCATACAAAGTTGCCTAGCTTGCTCAAACCGCTACCCTCGCATTTCCCGCATTCGCACGTGTGCCGTGTGCTCCGCACTCTATCCAGGGCTGGCGCGGTCGACGGCAGCGTTCGGCCTCCTGACGCGGTCGAATCGACCCCGGCCACAATCCGGCCGCGTCTGGCGACTGTTGTTCGGCGTTAGTGTGGGCGGTCGTGACCGCCGCTCCATCCCTCAGCCTTGAGTGTTTGCGGTGGGCACAGGCTGCCGGCTTTGTCCACCGTGCTGACGAGGCTGCTGGCGTCACCGAGCTCAGATCGGAGCGCGGAGCGCCGGCAAAGTACCTCGTCCGCCGGCCCTCCACTCGTCGGCTAGAGCTAGTCGAAGTCGACGAGCTCCACGATGAGCGCTTGGTGCTGTTTGTCGCTGAAGCCGATGTTCTGGAACGCTACCTCTTCGGAATGTTCGGTGACGATATCCGTGCAGATGTGGACCTTCCTTTTGTCGAACTCCGTTGGGACAGAGGGTCATTAGCTACGGGGTACGAGATCGATGATACGAACCCGGCCTACCAGATCCTGACGGCAACCGATCGTGGTCCGGTGGCGGCGGTTCCCCGTTCTGAGGTCGGTCTGCTGGCATTGGTTCCGCTGTCGCATTTCCTCGCCTGGAGTCTGGCGGCGTTGAAGCGGTCGTTCCTCGATGAGCATTTCAGGCCGCTGTTGTCGGCGAGCGGTAGCTATGCGCCACCGGATCTACACAAACCCACATAGTCCATCGACGAGGGACGACCCTGCTACCGCTCCCGTGCGGGGGCCCGAGCGCTGAAGAACACCGGCACCACGCCACAAGCGGACCCTGGGCGTGCACACCGGCCCTTAGTGGCCATGCAGGTCCGGTCGTGGTTGGTGGATAGCGTTGCCCAGTAGACTCCCGGTTCTGGGCCAGCGGCCCATCGGGAGGGAGAGGTGCATCGGTCATGCCGCTCGATCTTGGTCGGATCAACCCTGGCAAAAGGTCCAAATTGCTGGAGCCCCGAGATATATTCGCGGCGCTGCCCGACAAGAAGTTCCCCAGACTGCGAGCCGAGCAAGGCGAAGTGCTCAAAGCATGGTTTGAGCGCCGCGACCAGCGTGACCTGGTTATCAAGCAGAACACGGGTGGCGGCAAGACATTGGTGGGCCTGTTGATTGGCCAATCGAGCCTCAACGAGGGTGCTGGGCCCGTGATCTATTTGGTCCCCGATCGCTACCTGATTACACAGGTGGTCGACACAGCTAACGATCTAGGGATCGCTGTGACGACCAACGTCAACGATGAGCAATTCCGAATAGGCCGCAGCATATGCGTGGCCACGTTCGACAAGGTTGTCAACGGCCGCACGACCTTCGGCGTCCGCGGGCGAACCCGGATCGTTCGGTTGGGCACGGTCATAGTTGACGACGCGCATGCAGCCCTGAGTGCCGCCCGCCACCAGTTCTGCCCCACTCTCCGGTCGGACTCCGAGGGATACGGCAAGCTCCTGAGCCTGTTTTCAGCTGACTTGAAACGCCAGAGCTTGCGCGGGTTCACCGAGCTAGAGTCCGGAGATCGCGGAACACCATTGCGAGTGCCACCCAGGGCTGTAGCCGAGCGTGTCGACGAGATGATGTCGATACTCTTGCCGCTGGGCGAGAACAGCGAGATCAAGTCGCTGTACTTCGGGTGGCCGCTGATATCCGAAGATCTGGCGCTGTCCGTAGTCACGTTCACCTCGCGGTCGGTGGAAATCAAAACACCATGTCCGCGAATCGATCTGATCGCAGCGTTCGCCGATGCGCCACGCCGGGTGTATCTGACCGCCACTCTGGCAGACGAAGGGGTACTCGTCACCGAGCTGGCCGCTGACGCCGGCACCGTCCGCAAACCAATCACCCCTGATCGCGCATCTGACCTTGGCGACCGGCTGATCCTCGCTCCACAGAGGATCAATCCAGACGTCGACGAGGAAGGTGTGCGGCAACTCGTTCGAGACTTTGCCGACGGCGACCGCAACGGTGACGCCACCCTGGAAGCAGACCCCATCAACGTCGTCGTTCTCGTACCCAGCAATGAACGGGCCAAGCTGTGGGAGCGGTTCTCCGACCACATCCTGCACGTCAATGACATGGGCCCGGTCATCGACCAGATGACCAGCGGCCAGCACGTAGGCGTAGCGGTCTTGGTCAACAAGTATGACGGAGTCGACCTTCCCGACAACGCATGCCGACTTCTGGTCATCGATGGCATCCCCACTCCTCTTTCGGGTAGCGAGCAACGTGAAGCCGCGGCACTGACCGGGTCGCCAACGTTCGATGCGAGGAAGGTACAACGGCTCGAACAGGGAATGGGACGCGGCATCCGCGATCTCCAGGACTACTGTGCCGTACTAGTTTTGACACGCGAGGCGGCATTGACGCTCAGCGACCCCAAGCGTCTCCAGTTCTATTCGCCGGTCACTCGCGCCCAGATTGATCTCAGCCAGCAGGTCGCCGACCAGATCGCCGCCGAGGGCCTTGACGAGATACGCAATGTGCTCGACATCTTCCTGGAGCGCGAAGAATCCTGGGTATCGGTCAGTCGCGCCGCCGTAGCCGATGTCGAGTACAAGCGAGACGGATGGGTCAGCCCGCATACCGAGGCACGCAGGCAAGCCTTCGACAAGGCCGTCGCGGGCGATACGAACGCCGCCGTGCAACTTCTACGTTCTAGCATCAGCTCATTGGCCGACGATCTCGAAAAGGGATGGGCCATGGAGGAATTGGCGGGATACGAACATCACATCGACCCGGCGGGCAGTCAGAAGACTCTCACCAATGCCCGGATATCAAACCCCGGGGTACTCCGCGCGGACGTTCCACCGGAACCAAGACGCACCAGAGGGCCGGCCCAGCAAGCCCAGGCTGCCGCTGCATACCTAAGCGAGAAATACGACACCTCGGTGACCCTGAGCCTCGGAATAGGTAGCCTGTTCGACAACATAGTCTGGGCCGTAGCCGAGACACATGACCTGGCCGAGGAGCAATTCCGCTTGCTCGGATTGCATCTAGGATTCGCGTCCAGCCGCCCTGAAAACGAAGAGAACAGCGGCCCCGACGTTCTCTGGGGGCTGTCGCCGACATCCAACGCTGTCATCGAGCTGAAAACGGAAATCACTCGCGAGAACCCTGTCATCAAGAAGATCGAAGAGGCTGGCCAGCTGCTGAGCTCTCTACAGTGGGACATTGACCGAAACCCAGACGTCACCACCCGGGTGCCGGTCTTAGTCCACCCCAGCGCGGTACTGAGCCCCAATGCCAGCCTGCCGCCGAAAGCACGCGCGATCACCCGATCGGACCTCGAATCCCTGCGAGCCGACGTAGAGAAGTTCGCGAAGGAACTCGCTGCCTCGGGTCGATGGTCTGATCCCGCAACGGTCCAAGACGCCTTGACGCGCAACCGGCTCACTGCCGGAGCCGTCATCTCGGCACACAGCACCGCTATTTCGAACGCCTGACTCAGGTAGGTGAGGGAACCAGGCCGCGGCCGGTGACGTCTAAACAGTCATGGACTTCGAGGAACGGCTCGCGCTGATCGCTGAGGGTGTGGATCCCGATGATCCGGCGGTGATGACGGCGCTCGACATGGTCCGCTGGGAGTTGCAGCTGTTGGGCACTGACTAGAGGTCGAGGCCGACGTCGGCGCCGCGGCTGCGATCGCGATCGGCGTCGAGAGCGCGGGCCCGGTAGTGGGTGATGTCGTGGTAGGTACGGCCCAGCTCGTCGCGACGCGTGAGCAGGTCGTTGGCCTCTTGTGCCACCTCACCGGCGGCCGTGGTGCTGGCGAGATGGTGCTCGACACGGTCGATCGCGGTACGCGCGGGCCTCTCGGCCGGGTCCGCGAGCCGGTGCGACCACGGCAGTTGGTTGTTGAGCATGTCGGTGAGACTGGCCTCGCGCTGGTTGTCGGCGCTGGTGACTAGGAGCAGTTTGGCGTTGGCGTCACCGGCAGCCTTCGTGAGGGCCTGCAGCTGGCGGGGGTTGAGTTGGTCGGCGTCGTCGACGACGAGCAGGGTGCCGGTGGGCAGTTTCCATTGCCCGTTGTCGAGCCGCTCCATTGCTTGGTCGGGGTTGGCGGTGGTGTCGGCGTAGCGGTGCTGTGCCGCATAGGTTTCGGCATCCTCGGTGGCCGGGATGGCCAGGATGCGGTGCTGGTTGCGCAGTGCGGTCGTGGCCAAGGCGCCGAGGACCGCGGCCTTGTCGGCGTTGGCTCCCAGATGTAGGGGTTGGACAGTTTGCGCGCTGCCGGCGATGTCGGTGACCGCCGCGGCCGCCGGTTGGTCGAGCTGGTCGAGGTCGGCCTCGCGCGTGGCATACATGGCGGCGGGGCTGCGGACGCCGGCCTCGTCGAGCATGTCGACTTCGCGGCGCAGTGCGGGAAGGTCAGCGACAAGGTCGTAGTCCACGCCGGGCCGGGTGCCGAATACGCGGGCGGCGGCGAGCTCGGCGCGCATGAGTTGGTTGTCGAGGTCGGTGGCCTCGATGCGAGCTTGGCGCAGCTGTTCGGCGTCAGCGCGCATTGCGGCGCTGCGGCGCTGCTGAATGTCGTGCTCGGTGACCACGCCTGAGGGTCCGCCGGCGATGTTCATCAAGGTCTCCTGAGTGGTGTCGCGCTGGTGGGCGGCGTCGGCGACCGCGACGGCGACCGCCGGTGTGTGCCGGGCAAGTTCGGCGCGGTGCTCGGTGAGGACCGCGACGAGATCGGTCTTGTTGTCGCGTTGGGCGGCGGTGATCTGTTCGTCGATGGTGGCGAGCAGGCGGTGGTGGGTTTCGCTGGTGTGCTCGGAGCGGACCCAGTCGGCGTGAGCGTGGGTGTAGGCGTGGGCATAGGGTCGCTGTTCGTCGCGGCGCCGGACCAGTTCGGCGAGCTCGGCGGCGAGGGCTTGTTCGGCGGGCCCGCCGCCGGTGTGCAGGATGGCGTGCTGCAGCTCGTTGACCCGGTCGCGTGCGCAATCGCGCGCGATGCGCAGCGCGAGGATGTCGGCGGGCCGGGTGGGAGCCGGCCGGTAGGGCAGCAGATCCTCGAAATCCCAGTCGCCAAGGTCGTCTTCGGCGTATCCGTAGGCATAATCGGCGGGATCCGGGGGCGCGTCCTGGTCGGCGTAGGCGGCCCCTTCGGGGGACGGCTCGGCAAGCAGATCGAGCTGGCTTCCGGCAGCGGAGGTTGCCCATTCGGCGGGATGCGGAATGTCGGTGTCGACCGTCGCGGCGTGCATGAGCAGTTCGATGCGGGTGGTGAGCAGCCGGGCGTATTCATCGGGTCGGAGTCCGCCTTCGGTTTCGGCGATCTCGCGCAGATGTTCACTGGCCGCTGCCAGCAGGTCGGCCGGCGGCCAATCGGATGCGGTGACGGCGGCGATGAGCCCGGGCCACGCCGGGTCTGCGATGACGGTTTCGGCGAGCTCGGAGCCGAGCAGATGGTGCAGTTCTGGGCTCCAGTCCGGACGCAGGCGGGGGTTGGAGCGTTCCAGTGTCGGCGGGGCCATGGTGCCTGACAGTCGCCACCACAGGGCAGCTGCGGGCAGTTCGTCGGGTAGCGGACCGTGGGCAGCCATCGCGGAGGCGAGCATTCCCGCGACGTCGGCACCGGCACGGGCCGCGTCGTCGATGTGAGCGGCCAGACGCGGCCAGTAGGGGTCGTTGGGAATGTGCGGGTTGAGCATCGCGGCCATGGTGCGCCAGCGCGAGACGCTGTCTTGGCTGTGCAGGATCGCGGCGTCGACGCGGCTGTGCAGAAGCTTCTGGAAGGCCGCGGAGCGGTTCGCGTGTTGCTCGCGGCCGGTGATACGCGTGTCGGCGGGATCGACATCGTGGGCGGCGCGGAACACGGCGATTTCGGCCATTAACTGGGGTTGGCCGTTGAGCAGTGGCCGCGCCCAGGACGGCGTGGTGGCCGGGGTCCACTCGCGTGCGGTATCGCGGATTTGCTCTGCCAGTTCGGTCACGAGTTGCGCTCGGCCGCCGAGGTATTCGGCCCATTGCGGGTTGTGTTGGACGGCAGTCGGGATGGCCGGCAGCCAGCGCAGCGGACCGACATTGGCGGCTGCGGAGCCTTCGGGGGTGGGCAGGCGCCAGTCGAGCACCGCGGCGACGTCGGCGGTGTCACCTAGCGGCTTGGCCGCGGCGTGCTGCAGTGCGGCGACGGGGTCGTGTCCGTCGAGTGCGAGCAGGGCTAGGTTGCGCCGCAGGACGGGCCAGGCTTCAGCGTCGGTGATGTCACCGACGATGGCGGTGGCGGCCTGGTCGATGCGGGCCATGGTGGCCGGCCCGGCGAGAACTTCGGCGGCCGCGGTGAGGGCGTCGGCATACATGCTTGCCGCACCGTGGAGCCGGCCGAACGGGTCGAGTTCGGCTTGCGCTGCGGTGGTGGCCGAGACCTGGCGGCCGTCGCGGCGAAGGATCGTCGAGAGGATGTCGACGGCGGTCGGGGGGTGGGTGGCTTTGGGCGCGAGGATGCGGTGCGGGTCAGCTTCGGATGTCGAGAAATAGAAGTGGTTTTCGTCGCGGGCTCGGGTACCGGCGACGTAGAGCTGCTGGCGGGTCAGGTGATCGGTGGCGACGATATGGCAGGTGCCTTTGATCTTCTGGGTGCCTGCGGTGAGGCCCTGGGCGGCGTTGATGGTGGATGCGTAGCCGAGGGTGGTGTTGGCCGTGACGTAGTCGGCGGGAAGCCGTATCGTCTTGGCCCGCCGGCCGGCGCCCAGGCGCGCGACGGTGATCGATCCGTCGCGGTGCACGGAGCGAATTTCGTAGCGGTGGCCGTTCTTGATCCAGGCACCGTTGGGCAGTCGCAGCCAGCGGGCGTTCTTGCGGGTAATGATCCAGTCTCCGGCCGATGCGGTCAGCCCGTCGGCCAGCGTGACGGTCCGTGAGGGCTTGGCTTTGGCATTGCGCAACCGGTCGAGTCGGGCGCGTTCGTTGAGTTCGGCGACCAGGTCGTTGGTGGGCGCCAACAGGACACTGCGGTGTCCGGCTTTGATGTCGTCGGCCCACGCTTGGTAGGCCATGTCGGCCGCTGTTTGGTCGGCTCCGACGTGAACGCGGCCGTGGTCGATGTAGTAGGCGATGCCCGCGGGGTCGCCGTCGCGGATGGCCAAGCTGGCCGCGCTCTGGGCGGGGTCGCGGAAGCGCACCACCGTGGAGAGCGTGAGGGTTTCGGGGCGGGTGGACAGGTCGGTGATGACGCCGCCGGCTGAGATCGACGCCAGCTGTTGATCGTCGCCGACGAGGCGCACGCTGGCACCTCGTGCGAGCGCGTGGGTGATCATTTCGTCGAGGTCGAAGGTGGAGGCCATACCCGCTTCGTCGACGATCAACAGGGTGTCGGGACCGATGGTGTTGAACCATTTGAGTGCCGGGTCGTTGGCCGCCACGGGGTGATCGGTGGGGGCGGACAGTTGAACGAATTTGGCCATGGTGTCGGTGGTGATGTGGGCGTCTTCGGCCAAGACTTCGGCGGCCGCCGCGGTTGGCGCCAGGCCGATGACGTTGCCGCCGCTGTTGATCCACGCGGCGGCGAGAACGGACATGGCGGTGGTTTTTCCGGTGCCGGCGGGGGCAAGTGCCAGTTGCAGCCGGGCCCCGGAGGTGGCCATGCCGCGCACCAATGCTTGCTGGGCTTCGTTGAGCTGCAAGCCGCTTTGGGCGTGCTGTTCGAGCATCGCCAAACCGATGCTGGTGTCGTCTGCGACACGGCCGCCACACTGTTCGGCCGCGGCCAGGATGCGGCGTTCGGCGGCCCGGATGGCTTCGCTGGTGTAGCGGGTCGAATCGTGGCGGGTATAGACCGAGACGCCATCGCGGCGGCGCAGCACCGTGGGTTCGTTCATCTCGGTGTCGGCGTGGGTGGTGATGGTGATGCTGCAGGCGTCAAGAGCATGGTTGACGATCCGCTTGAGGATCTCGGGATCGCCGTGGCGCTCGGTGCCGCGCAGTACCCGCTGAGCCTCGGCCCGGACATGGTTGATGCCCCATTCGGCCCGGTCGTGGGAGACCCGGTTGATGACGGCTTCGGCTTGTTCGGCAACCCATTCGGAGGTGATGGCGGGCTGGCGTCGGGGTCGCGCGCGGTGGGTGACGTCGGTGATCAGCCGGGCCAGTTTGCGGTGGCTGCCGATGAGTTCGATGGCCTCGGTTCGCCACGTCTGCCGCTGCTCGCCAAGGCTGCGCGGCTCGTGTTTGGCCTGCCGGGTGTCGAGGGTGGCCTGCTGAGAAAGGGCGAGCATCTCGACGGCGCTGGGCTCACGGCCGTGCTCGACCTGGAACGCCTTCGCCAGGTCTGCGACACGGTGTTCGATCGCGGCGCGTCGGGCTGACCAGCGCTCGATGAGTTCGACCGGGATTCCGTCGATTTCGCGTACCGGCCGTTTGTCGTTCTTGGCGCGGGTTTCGGCGAACTGCACACCGAGTGCGGCCATGAGGTGGGCCTCGAGTCGGGTGTTGTAGAGCTCGGAGGCGGCGACGGCGGCCTTGTGCAGGGGGTCGCCGTCCAGGGCCAGCCAGCGCGGAATTCCGTCGGCCCCGATGACCCGCACCTTGTTGCTGATCGCGACGTGGGTGTGCAGGTTGGGATCTCCGGCGCGGGAGTCTCGGTGGTCGAACGCTGCGGCGATGAATCCGGTGGTGTCGACCTGGGCGATTCCGTTGGCTCCCATGCGGGAAAACGCTGCGTGTTCTTCCAGGAATGCGAGGGCGTCGGCGACGGCTTGGTGGTGCGCGGCGAGGATGGTTTCCGAGATTTCTCGGGGCGCAACAGCCCACAGCACTGACACCGATTTGACCGGGGTGAACGTGAGGTCGTAGCCGGCGACGGCTTGGGTTTGGGCGCGGGATTTGCGGGCGATGAAGCCGGTCAGTTCTCGCTCGTCGGCCGGTGGGCGACCGTACTGGTCGGCGAACATTTCACGGGCGACCGCTGTTTTGATGCGGGCACGTTCGTCGGGTTCGAGGGAGGCTTGACGGTCGCGGCCGAGGGTGGCGTTGAAGTCGGCGTAGCCCTCCCGAAGGCGGCGCATCCATTCGTTGTCGGTCTTGTTGACGCGGAACGGCCGGCCTAGTCGGGCGGCGGCGATGGCGCCGTTGTGCACGAGTCCGAATCCGGTGAGCCGCTCGGTGATTCGGTCGGCGTTGGGGTGCAGGCCTTCACCGAAGAGGGCCTTCATCTGGTCCTCGGTGACCTCGGAGCCTTCGGGGACCGACCACAGCTCGGCGACCATCGGATCGCCTGCGTCGCGGCCTGCGGGTTCACCGAGTCCGGGCAGGCCGCTGCCCATCCAGCGACCGGGGGTTTCGCCTTTTTCGCTGTAGTAGTCGGCCAGGCTCGATTTGCCGCGGTGGGTGTCGTCGGACGCAGCGACCTGGCGAATCAGGTACGTATACCCGTCGCCCGCGCTTAATTTGTGCAAGCCCATCACTGCGTCATCACCCGGGTCCGAGCCAAAGGCTGGCCGGGGAGTTATACGACAGCCGTTATCAATTTGTGACCTGAATGCAAGAGGTGTGATGTGCGGTAGTGGGGTGGAGGTTGTCGGGAAGGGCGGCAGGGCTGGTGTGGTTGGGGACGGGACTGAGGCGATAGGAGCGATGGAGGGCGAAGGAAGGAAGTTGAGTTTGGGTGCGGCATAAGGCGTAAGCAGGGGGCATGGTGGGCCGCATGGCGAACAGTCGAGTTTCGAAGGCGGCACGTAAGGCGGCTCGCGAGGCTGCAGCTGCGGCGCAGGAAGAGCAGGCGCGGCGACAGAAAGCGAACGTCGAGGATCTGGCGAGATTCTTTACGGCCAAGCAACGCGTCGACGACGTCGACGACTGGCTGGCCGAAAGGGTCGAGGAGCTGAAGGCGCGTGCGACGCAGCGCCGCGACGAGGAGCGCACCGCGTGCGGTGTCGCGCTGAAGGCGATGCAGGACCGCGGCGAAAGTGTCCGCGAGATCGCCCGCATGGCCGGCGTCGGCGAAAAAATGGTCCGCGAGCTGATCAAGCTGGCGGTCGAGCCGACCGCGGAGCCGGCCCCGCCGGCGCAGCAGGACGGCCAGACCGAAGCGGAGCCGGTCGTGGACGCGAGGCCGCAGGCCGACGCGGACGAGACGAGCGGCTTTGAGGTCCGCGCGGCCGGCTGACCGCACATGTCGGTGGTGACCTTCACAATGGTGGGCGCAGATGTCGATGTCGCGAGGCGGGACGCGGTTCGGTACGAACCGGAGTTCGGCCGGCGCGTTAGGGTGACAGGAGACCGTGACCGCCGTGGGGGTTTCGCAACCACTACGCCTGGTGGTGAATCCGAAGATTCACGCCGACGAATTGGAGCGGTTCGAAGCCGAGATCGTGCGCGGCCCGGGCCCGGAAGACTGCGCGATCTGGACGGGCGCGATCGGTGGCGATGGCTACCCGAGATTCTGGGTGCGACGTGACGGCGGCGACCGGATCATGCTGCGAGGCAACCGCTACGCCTTGGCCGCAGCGCGGCCAGGCGTGCCACTGGAACCATGGGAACGAGCGCTGCACGGCTGCGACAACCCGGTCTGCGTGCGCGTGAGCACGCACGGTGAGGTCGGTCTACTGCATCTGGTGACCGGTTCGCAGCGAGACAACATGGAGATGATGGGTCGGTCGGGGCGAGGCGGCGGCAGAACGACAGTTCGCCGCGGTGAGCACGGCGTGGCCGACCGGCGAGCGCGCGCGGTAGCGCTGCGCGAAGCGGTACGGCACGGCTGGGACGCAGAAGCGGTCGCGGCCGCGCTGCTGGGATCACCCGAACCGACGCTGTGGTGAGACCGCGGGCGCGCGGCGCAGGCGAGACGCCGGCCGAAGGCCTGGCGGAGCCGCGGCGAGTCGCCCGCCACCGGCCGAGCATCGAACGATGGGCCACGGCTGTCCGCCGAGTGTGAGGGTCGCGTGGGCGCGGCGCGTGATGGTTCCGGGCCCGACCCGAGTTGCGAGCCGGGCCCGGAACGTTGAGCGGAATCGTCAAGCAACACTTGCCGCCTGGGTCTCGACGGTGACGGCGTGCCGTGTGGCGGCGTCGATGTCGACGTTGGCGAGTAGGACGTGCAGCCCGCGTGCGGGCGTCCAGGAGCTCAGCGACCAGTGCGCGTTGTGAGGGTCGCGGCCGGCGACCCAGTCGTGGTTGAGGAAGTACTCGGCGGTCCCCGCGGCGGTGAACCCGATGCGGTTGCGCGGCACCGTCTCGGACTGGGCAGGGTTGGCAGTGCTGCGCTGCCACCAGTGCGCGGGTGGCGTGATGGCCCGTTTCCAGAGCAGTCCGGCGCTGCGGAACTGCGCGATGTGGGAGTCGATGACGCCGCCGTTGATCGGGGTGGAGGCGACGGCGGATGCGAGCACGTGAGTGGCGTCGTCTCGGGCGACGACGAGGACGTCGTGCTGGCCGTCGCGCAGGCGATGGCGGGCGGTGGTGATGAGGCCGGCCTGGGGGCTGGCTATGCGGTGGGTTCCGAAGACTCGGAGTTCGACGTTGTCGATGGCGAGTGCTTGGAGTTGGGCGGCGAGCCGGTAGGTGTGCGACATGGTTTTTCTCCGTTCGTGTCGGGAGTGGTTGCGCCGGTTGGCGTGTGGATCAGGGGGACCGGCAGGGTGGCGCGGTCAATCCCCGAAGAGCGCGCGATCGTGGGAGCCGGGGTTTCGGCCCGCGAGCGGCAGCGAGCTTTGATAGGGCCGAAACGGTCACTCGGCCGGCGGACACCAGCTCGCGTGTGGGTTGACCGTGACGGGTCCCGGCCGGTCAGACTGAGCCACGCTGACAGGCAAATAAAGGTGAGCGGGCACCCAACCCCGATGGCCACCGCAGGTGGCCACAGCGGGCGCACCTAGTGCACCGCCACCACCCACACACCGGAAGACAAAGAAAGCCCGGCCAACCCCGAGCGGGGCCGGCCGGGCCAGCGCGCGTTAATTCGCGATCGCGGCGGCGAGTTGGTCTGCGGTGAGGGGGTTCCATCCGCTGCTGGCGCATGCCCAGGCGGTGTTGCCGATCCGGACGACGTCACCGACGGAGAGACTGCGGTGTCCGGTGAGGTGGTATTGCTGGGCCCACATCGTGGTGGGCTCGTCGATGTTGAGTTCCTCGAAGATGGTTTCGAGAGCGGCCATCACGGCGGTGCGGCCTGGTCGTGTGTTCTCCGGTACCGGCATGTGGAAGTGGATGACGGGGTGGAGCTGGGCGGGAGCGTGGCGGTTGAAGCCGAGGGTGCTTAGAAGTGCGGTGTTGAGATACACGGTGGTGGTGATCTGTGCGGGCATGGTCGGTCCTTCCGTTTGGTGTGGTGACTGGTTGCGCTGGTCAGCGCTGGGGGTGCGGTCAATCGGTTGGGTGGCGATGTCAACCCCGAAGAGCTCGGGGTGGTGGGAGCCGGGGTTTCGGCCCGCGAGCGGCAGCGAGCTTTGATAGGGCCGAAACGGTCACTTGGCCGGCGGACACCAGTCCGGGCGTGGGTTGACCTCGACGGGCCCCGGCCCGATTACGCTTGGCACCCCTGCTGACGGCTAAAAAGGTGAGTGGCTACCGTCTTTCGGGCCACCGCAGGTGGCCATCTGCCGGCCGCACCTAGTGCGCCGCCACCACCACACCGGAAGACGAAAATGGCCGGGCCGACCCCGGTGCTGGTGGGGTCGGCCGTGGTTGAGGGCAGGGCGAGCTGCCCCGCCGGCTGTGGGAGCTGGCGGGGCGTGCTCACGAGCGGCTAGTCGATCGTGTAGCCGGCGCCCTCAAGCGCCGCGGTGGCGGTGAGGATGCCGCGTCCTCCGCCGACGTCGTCGGCGTCGTAGAGCAGGCCTTCGCCTTCCAGTCCGAAGATGAGGGTTTCGGGACCGAAGTCGGTTTGTTGTCCGCTGCGGTCGGTGCTGGATACGACCACGGTGGTGTATCCGCGTAGCGCGGGGGTGAGCAGGTACAGGTCGGCCTGGCCGAAAAAGTCGACGACCGTGCCGTCTGACTTGCGGTGCACGAGGTTGCGGGCAGCGCCCAGGTGGCGGGCACGGCCGGTGGCGGCGTTTATGGACATGGTCTCCCCTTTCGGTTGTGCGCTGCTGGTCAGCGCTGGGGGTGCGGTCAATCGGTTGGGTGGCGATGTCAACCCCGAAGAGCTCGGGGTGGTGGGAGCCG
>NZ_LZSY01000121.1 GCF_001665625.1 Mycolicibacterium peregrinum
CCGCCCATCACCAAGCGCGCGCGATTACGTGAGGCAACGAACCCGCCTACGCGCGCATCTTGACATGAGGCAACAGGCTGACACGCCGAGGGGTTATCCACAGCGCACGATTCATCCACAGGGTGAGTCATTTCGTTGCACGACATATTCCGTTGCACGACGTTATGAAGCCGCCCGCCCCGCGGTGGCCCGCGCAGCGACGCATGCGAAGGCGAATCCGCCGAGCGCCGACCAGCCCAGCGCACCGTCGAGCCCGTTCTTGGCCATCAGCGTCAACGCGGCGCCGGCCACGCACAGCAGCACACCGGTCAGCACCGACCGCGCGCCCCGAATCTGAACTCGGCTGTCCCACCACGGCAACGGCCGATGCTCCAGCGGTGACAGCAGCCGGAAAGCGATCGCCATGAGAACGGCGAAAACCACTGCGCGCAGGGCGAGGTGGGCCCAGAAGCCCGGAGCATGCGGGTTGAAAGCGTCGAGACCGACGGCGTGCAGGCTGAACGCGGCGATCGCGATCACCGGGATGTGCCACAGGTACAGCGTCATCGCTCCCCCGTTGCCCGTTGCCACCACGCGCCAGACCCGGGGCCTGGCCGCCCAGCGCCGGATCGGGGCTGCGGCGGCAATGAACAGGCACGGCATCCAGATGCAGTGCAGCGCCAGCAGCAGAGTCGGGGGTGACACGTTGGACACCCGCTCGGTTCCGGTGACCACCAGGGAAACGTCGTAAATGCCGGAGAGAGCGACGATTACCTGCACAACGAAGGCAACGACCGCGATTACCAGCGCCCGCAGCGCACAGATCAGGTGCCGCGCGTAGGCCACCCCGATCACGACGGGAATCAGCCAGACGATGATCAGGTTGGCGGTGCCGGCCTCTGGCGTACCGACTGCGAACCGGATGGCATCCACCACCCCGGACGCGGCGAGCAGTCCGGTGACCACCCACGCCAGCGCCCGGCCGGTAGTCAAGCGCATCAGCGCTGGAACGAACGCGAGCGCCACCAGATAGACGCCCAGAAACCACAGCAGCGCCACACATTCGCGCCCGAGGGCTGATGCGGATGCGGCACCCATCGTCGCGCGCACCACCAGCAGGACCACCGTCCACATCGCCAGGTACCAGAACACCGGGCGGCACAGCCGCTGGGCGCGGGCGAGCAGCCATTCACCCCAGGGCCGTCCGTCGCGCCAGCTGTAGGCACCTGCGGCCCCACCAGCCATGAAGAACAACGGCATCACCTGCAGCACCCAGGTGACCGGGGCCAGCGCGGGCAAGGCGCCGAGGATGTTGCCGACCCGCACACCGCTTGAGTCGATGGTCGCCAGCAGCAGTGCGCAGTGCCCGAACATCACCACGAGCAGGGCGCCCAGGCGTGCCACATCGACGGCACGGTCGCGTTCTGGTTTGGTGTCGTGGCTCGCGGCGTCTACCGACGGCACCACATCAGGACTTGCCATGGGTTCAGTCTGCCGGGCACGGGGCCGGTGAGCGATGCGTAGTCCTACCTTGTTTTCCAGGCCGCCGCCTTCGTGGCCACAGCATCAGGCCCGCCGCGAGCAACAACGCCGGGGGCACCGCCGACGCCGCAAACCATGCCGACCGCCCCGAGCCCGCATTCAGTGCCACCTCATTCGCGGGTACCGTGCGCGCCCACGCGATGAACGCATCAGCCACGGGGAGAACTCCAAACAGATACCGCGTGGTGCGAATACCCACCGGTACCCCGAGCAGCTCGACCTGCCGAGTCAGCCGGCCGGCCAGATCGCGATCGCCGTTGGCTCGCGCCGCCGCCAACCCGACCGCCGAGGCACTCAGGCTCACCCCGAAGATCAATGGGCCACTGTCGACGTCCGCGTCGCCGCCGGTGCCGGACGGGTACTCCAGAATTCCGGCCAGACCAGCCTTGCTGGTGACGAACCTGTCTGAAAAGCGCTGCCACTGATCGTCTTTGATTCCGACCACGTCATCGACCGAAGGCCAGAAGGTCTGGACGATGGCTTGTGAAGACCCCCGTGGTCCGGTGAGCGCGTGAGCGCGGGCATCGACCTGGTGCGGCAGCAGGCCCGTGTCCGGATCGGCCGCGGCCAACGCCCGCTCGCGCCAGTCGGCCAGATCCTGGCGCCATGGCAGATCGAGTAGCGAGATCGCCTGTCCGAGGGCTCCCGCTGCCACGACCGAATCACACGGCCAGAATTGCCCTGGATAACTGGCCGGGAATGGCGAATCCGGTTGTGCCAAAGCCGAATGCACGACGTCGGCCCGATCCCGCACTGCTGCACGGTCGGAGTCAGAGTCCGATGCCCGTGCGATGGCGACAGCCAGCGCCAGTGACCAGCCCGCTGCGAAAATCCCGTGCTCCGGGGCCATTCCGCGGCCGAAAACCGCCACAGATTCCGGGGTTTCGACGGCGGCGAGCCGAGTCCTGGCCCGGGCCAGATAACCGGCGGATCGCGGGTCTGCGCCGAGCTGCGCGGCGACCTGAGCCTCGGCCAGACCGGTCAGCACCCTGGTGAAGTACTCGCCCTCCGGGAACAGGGCCTGCATTTCGGTGTCACGACCTGATCCCAGGGCTGAGTCAAGGAATCCGAGTTGACGTTCTGCCCGGTCAGGCAGGGGTCCGAACCCGATGTAGAGCACATGAACCAGGGAGACCAGTCCGAGCACCACCACCAACGTCGCGGCCGCCATCCGCGCCCGTGTGAGCATCTTGGCAGTGTAGGAGGCCGGATCATCGTCGGCGGATGATGCAGCCCCTCGCGGCCGCCGATGCGGCTCTGCGCAGCTACGTCGACAACACATTTCCCGACCCCGCCCGGTACCCCTACCCGACCGAGGGCGTGGGCTGACAGCTAACGAACAATAGGCGCACGGATCGCGAAGAACGCCCGCCGCGGCGCTGACAGCAGTAGATTGCTGCCGTGGGGAAACGACTGTTGGCCGGCGGCCGGGGACGCTTGCTGGCGCTTGCCGCCTCCGTCACCCTCGCTGCGGGCATGGTGTATGTGCAGAACACCGCGCCGAAGTGTTGTGCAGAAGTCCCGGCCGCGGCACCGCCCACCAGCCAGCAACCGGCACCAGTGGCCGCGCAGGCCGAGTTGGTGGCGGCCAGTGCGCCCGTCGTCGCCCGCGATTTCCAGTTCTCCCTGCCGAAAGGCCCGGCCCCGGAGGGTGGGCTCCAGGTCAAGACGATCTGGGTGGCCCGCGCCATCGCCGTGATGTTCCCCGAGATCACCACCATCGGTGGGTATCGCCAAGATGCGTTGAAGTGGCACCCCAACGGTCTCGCGATCGACGTGATGATCCCGAACTATCACTCCAAAGAGGGCATCGCCCTCGGCAATCAGATCGCCGGTTTCGCATTAGCCAATGCCAAGCGCTGGGGTGTGCTGCACGTGATCTGGCGCCAGGGCCTCTATCCGGGGATCGGCGCGCCCCATTGGACCGCCGACTACGGCAACGAGACCCTCAACCACTTCGACCACGTCCACATCGCCACCGACGGCGGTGGATATCCCACCGGGCACGAGTCTTACTTCATAGGCTCGATGAGCCGCTAGGCTGCGCTACTCACGTGAACTGCCGACTCACCGATGTTGGCTGCGCCGTTGCCGATGATCGTGCGTAGCAGGGCTTGTTGCTCGCGTTGTCCCCTGGAGACCGCGCGTTCCATGCCGCCCGGCGACGCCATCGCCGAGGCGCTGCGGATCAGGTTGACCGGAAGCCTCAACAACGGATACCACGGCGGCATGTAAGTCGGAAGGCCCAACATGCGCATGGCGCTCGGGCCGAGGAACGCGCTGGTGATCGACAGATGCTGGGCCCACGCCAGGCGGCGGCGCAGGCTCCGGACCCCGCTGTAGTGCCATGACAGGGGGTCCTGCGCCATCGGAACCGACAGCTGCTGCGTGGTCTCGTCAGGAACTGCCAGTGCGGTCGAGGTGTGATAGAGCACGCGGATGCTGTCCCGGAAGCTGCGGGGCAGCCATTCGTCCTCGACGCCGATCAACCAGCCGACGTAGCGGGTCAGGTGGGCGATGGCGTCGAGTTCGCCTGGTGCAGGGACGATTCCCATCGCGAGTGAAGCCACCGGAGGCGCGACGAGTGCGCCGACCAACGTCGCGGCCATATCGGTCTGGTTGACCGGTAAGCCCCACTCTTCGGCGCGCCAGTCCGGCATCGCCGCCACGTGTCGCCGCACGAAAGCGTGGATCAACCGGACGTGCAAGGTGGACCGGTAACCGACGCCCAACGGCTCGAGACCTCCGTCGGAGATGACGTCCATCGCCCACTGCATCGTTTCGGCGAACCGCTTGTTCGAACCCTTTTCCAGGGCGCCCGTACGGAGCAGCGTCTTGTTGAATCCGGAGAACTGGTAACCGCCGAGCAGTGAGACATCCCGCGCGATCGACATGCCGTCCGAGCCACCGCGCAGCAGGGCGCGACGGCCCTTGCGCAGCTTGTCCGGGTCCACCCATTCCGGGATGGTCTCCACGCGGAGGAAGAACTCGCGCAACGGTTCCGGAGCGTCCGGAACATTGCCGACGCCTTCGGCGAGCGCCTTTTCGAACAGGGGACGCATCTGCGCCATTCCCGCCGACGACATCCATTCGACGAGACGGTCCATCGGCTCGTCGCCGACGGTCAGCCGCTCGCCGAGCCTGCGCCACTGCTGCGCGTCGGGGTTACGGATGCCCAGCATCATCGCGAACGATCGCATGGCGCCGGGAACGGCACGGGGCCGGTCGGGATGACGAGCCGGGACGTTCATCGGCGACCTCCTGGTACAGACCCCACGCGAGTGACTACGTACGTAGTCAGAATCTAGGCCCCAGGTAGGGTGATGTCAATGAAGCGCGTACAGGTGGTGCGCGGCTACGGCGGCGTCAGTGCGGCCGACCGCCGCACAGAACGGCGAGGCAAGCTGCTCGCCGCCGGACGGCAGATCTGGGGCGAATCGGGGATCACCGAGGTGACCGTACGTGCGGTCTGCAGTGCTGCCGGGTTGACTTCACGCTACTTCTACGAGCAGTTCGAAACCCGAGACGCGTTGCTGTACGCCATTTCCGACGATGTGCGGGATCAGCTGCTGACTGCGCTGGTGAACGCCGGTGTAGGCGACCCTGGCACGCTGACCGACAAACTGCGCTCGGCCCTCACCGCGTTCCTGAACATCATCGAGGCCGATCCGCACATCCACCGCATCGCCACCGGCGATGTCAGCAGCGTCGCCGGGCTGACAGAGCATCGCACGCACATCCTGGAGATGATCACCGGCCTGATCGTCCAACTCACCCCGGATGTACTGACCACGGCCGCTCCGGATCCGGCCGCGCTACGCCGTGGGGCACAGTTCATGGTCGGCGGCGTGAACCAGATCATCGAAGCCTGGCTGGAGAATCCCACCGAAACGCCGGAGAAACTCGCGGCCGAATGTGCCGACCTCTGCGTTGCCGTGGTGCACGGGGTCACGCGGTCGGACGACTGACTCAGGCGCCCGGCGGCACCGCGACATCCGGGCAGAAGTTGTGCAGTGCCGCGGATACCACGAGCCTGGCCTTGTCGAACGGATAGGCCGACCGGGCCTCGGCGATCTGCATCGCCAGATCATCGGGACGCATCGACGGATCTTCGTGTGCCGTCAGGCATGCCTGCTGTCCGAGCTGGAGCAGGACGTCACGGTTGGCATCGGAGACCGGCAGCCCGACGGCGGAGACCTCGGCGAGAAAGCTCTGATCATCGGCGACTGCTACCGGAGCCGAGACGAGGGCGACAGCAACTGCCACCACGGCGATCATCAGCGTCTTCATGCCCGTCACTGTGGCAGATCCGGTTCGGGATTCAGGGGACGCGCGCCGCCAACAGTGCCGTGCTCTCACATCCAGCTCGGCGGCCGGATCGAATTCGCCACGTGCACAAGGCGGTAGCGGTGACGGCGCCGCGGTGAGTGCCGTGCGAGTTCCCTCAGCACCTCCTCGACACCGACGCGTAGACCGTGGTTGTCGAAGGGGTGGTCGAGAAGCGGTTCGTCGGAGGCTTTCACACCGCCGGAGCGGAGCCAGTCGAGGGCGATACCGAGGACGAACGCGCGGATCTGCAGCACGCGCGCCTCGGTCTCGGGCAGTCCGGCCACCCGCCGCGCAGCATCGCGCAGGTCCGCCTCGGTGATCTCCGCGCCTGGGCGCCCGTCGAGCCGCAGGACCACCGACGTCAGTTGGGCTTCACCGTAATGCCGTGAGGTCACCGGCACCTGGTCGAGCACTTCGATTGCGCCGGCGCGGTCACCGTGGCCGGCGAGCACCCGGGCCAGGCCGAACGCCGCACTCACCATCGCATGGTCGGTACGCCACAAGGTTCGGTAGGCCCGTTCGGCCAACTGCCACAAGCGTTTCGCATCCCGTACGTCGTCTGTGTCGAGCAGCAGTTCGGCCGTCGCGGCGGCTGCCAACTTGGGTGCTGCTTCGCCGGGAAGCAGTGCGACGACCCGCTCGAAACATGCCAGGGCTGCCTCCAGATCACCGGTCTGCAGGCCGTCGATCCCGTCGTCCCATTCGACTCGCCAGTCCTCGTCGGGCTCCTCGACCGGCATGGGTTCCGGCAGGGCGGCTGCGACGGCACGAGCGTCCAGCGCAGCGGTGCGCTGCCGGCCGTCGACGAACACGTCGGTGCCCTGCAACGCCAGATCGGCGCCGAAGGTGGAACGTGGCGGGCTGAACAGCGTCGACGTCCGGGGACACGGCGCCCCTGTCTGCTCGGCGAGGATTTCGTGCAGCACTCCCCGGCACTGGTCGGCCATCTCGTCCACTGACGAGAACCTTTGCATTGGACGGGGGTTGGTGGCACGGACGAGGAGCCGGTAGAACGACTCGTACCTTTCGAACAGCGGCACCTCGTCACGGCTGGGCAATGTCTCGGCGTAGCGGTCGTTGGACAGGTCGACGGTCAGCTTGGCCAGCGTTCGGCCGACCGTGTAGACGTCGGTGGCGACAGTGGGTCCGGTCCGGACGATCTCAGGTGCCTGGAATCCTTTGGTGCCGTACATGTATCCGAATTCCTCGATGCCCGACACGGCACCCATGTCGATCAGCTCGACATTGTCCTCGGTGAGCATGATGTTGTCCGGCTTGAGGTCGTTGTAGACCAGGCCGAGGGAGTGCAGGTACGCCAGTGACGGCATGACGTCGAGCAGATAGGCGAGCGCCTCCTCCACCGGCATCATCTGTCTGGCTTCTCCGCCCGACGCGGGCTGCTTCTTCGCAAGGATGGCTTCCAAAGTCGTTCCGCCGATGTACTCCATCACGATGTAACCGACGGGACGACCATCGAATCCCGGGTGCTCGACGAAGTTGTAGATCTTGACGATGCCGGGGTGATTGACCATCGCGAGGAATTGCCGTTCGGCGACAGCGATCTCCTGCGCCTGCTGCCCGCTGGGTTGAAGCAATCCCTTCAGCACCACCCACCGGTCGCTGACATTGCGGTCGATCGCCAGATAGATCCAGCCGACACCGCCGTGCGCGATGCAGCCCTGGACGTCGTACTGACCTGCCACCAACTCCCCGGCCTCCAGCTGCGGCGAGAACGAGAACACCGCGCCGCAATCCGGACACACCCCGTCGCAGGGGCCGGGGTGTCCGGCACTCCCCCGTCCCACCGGACGCCCACAGCCCGGGCACTCCCGTTTCGCCTCGGCAACAACCGGATTGGTGAGGATGGCACTGGCGGGTTCGATATCCTCCCGAATCGGGACCTCGACCAGGCCGTCGCCGACCCGCCGCCGGCCGGTACGCAGCCGCGGACGGGTTGTCGTCCCCTCGGCCTTGACCGGTGTCGATTCGGTCACCAGGACGGCTCGTGTGCCCGCTTCCCCTGCCATGTCAGTCCCGGTACCTCGGCTCCGGCGGACGCGGCGCAGCGCCCAGAACGTTGAGCCACCTGCGATACAGCGACAGCCAGGTCCCGTCCCGCCTTATACGTTCCAGGGTCCCGTTGACCGCGCGGACCAGATCCTCGCGGGACTTGTTCATCCCGATGCCGTAGGGCTCGCCCTCGAGGCTTGGGCCGACCAGGTGCAGGTTGGGATCCTGGACCGCCATGCCGGCCAGTATCGAGTCGTCGGTACTGACCGCGTCGGTCTGCCCCTGCTGCAGCGCCACCAAGCAGTCGTCCCAATTCTGAACCGCGAGCAGGGTCGCTTCGGGCGCCACCCGGGCGACCGTGGCCAGCGAGGTGGTGTCCACCTGTGAACAAACGCGTTTCCCGGCCAGATCTCCCGGCCCCTCGACCGGCGAATCCTTCGGCACCAGCAACCGCTGCTGCGCATCGAGATACACCGTCGAGAAGGCGATCTGCTCCGCGCGAGCACACGTGATCGTCATCGCCTTCACGACGATGTCGACGGCCCCGTCTTGCACCGCACTGATGCGCTCGGGTGAGGTCAGCAGGCGGAACTCCACCTTGCCTGGATCACCGAGCAGATCGCGGGCCACCTCACGTGCGATGTCGACGTCGAAGCCCTGCAGCTCACCCGAAACCGGATCGCGAAAACTCATCAGGTTGGTGCTCTGGTCGATGCCGACCACCAGTCGGCCCCGCTGCCGGATCGCCTGAACGGCGGGGCCGGACACCGTCGACGGACGCAAACTCGCTGTGGCATCGCAACTCTCGACCGGCACGCCTGACACCCGTGACGCAACGGCGGCGCCGCTGGGCAGCGGTACCGTGGTGAGCGAGGCGGACACCTGGACAAGTGGCTGCGCCGTGGCGCATCCGGCCATCACGGTCGCGGCGAGCAGGACAATTCCGGCGACGGCGCGCATCAGTGGTACTCGCTCAGTCTCGGCGCGACACCGGCGGCAACCGCAAGTGCGGCCAGCACACTGATGGCTGCGGCACCGGCGGGAAGCGCACTCAGCGCCGCGTAGGCGCGGGTGATCCCGTCGCGTTGCCGATCGCGCAGGCGGCCGATGTCGGTTCCCAAAGCCGTGTCGAGCCTGCCGAACTGGGCCGTGGAGTGCTGCGGCCCGCCGTCCCTCGCGATCACCACCGCTCCGGTGTAATCGCCTCGGCCCAACAGTCTTCGGGCCTCGGCATGCGATGCCTTCCAGCGCCGCAGTGCTTCTTGTGCCCCGTCCACGGGGTGCTTGTCGAGTAGCCGGCTGACATCGGTGGTGCGCTGTTCGAATCGGACTTCGGAGAGTGGGTCGGACCCGCGTTCGAGCAGCCCGAGGATCTCATCGGCGCGGGCCTGCTGGACCAGAATCCGAGCAGCCACCGCTGATTCCAATGGCTCGCCGCCTTCGGTGCGGGCGCTGTCGACCGCGTTCGTCACCACCAGCCCGGCCACTGCCAACCACACCGCGAGCACCATCATCAACACCGATGCCACCACCAGACCCGGATTGAGGCGCCGATGACTGCGCCTGGCGAGAAACACCTGCGCCACCACCAACAACCCCACCACGAGCGCGGCTGCCGCGATCAACACCCAGGGTGTGGCAGCCGACCGCCCCGACGCCGTGACAGCCTCGGCCTGCGTCCGGTACAGCTGCTCGGCATCGGGCAGGATGGACTCCTGGAGCAGCGTGGACGATTCGCTGAGGTACCCCACGCCGATCGGGCGGCCCCCGCGGTTCGTCGCCCGGGCAGTCGCCATCATGCCGGTGTACACCGCCAGTTGGTTGGACAGGTCGGTGAGCAGCGTCAGCGATCGGATGTCGTTGGGCGACACCCCATTCGATGCGGTGACCAGACCGGCCGACGCCTCCCCTACGGACGCGTCGTAACGCTCACGGACCTCGCGCGGTTCGACGCCACCGGCCAGGAACGCGGTGGCCGCGGTGGTGTTGGCCGATGACAGCGCACTGTAGATCCGTTGCGCCGCGTCGGCCAGCGGCTCGGTGTGCGACCGCAGAGACTCCAGCTGGCGTTGCCGGCTCGACTCCATCGCCGACGCCGCCACGCCCACAACCAGAATTGCCGCCACCAGTACGACGGCCAGCACCGCTATCCGGCCGGGTGTGGCCCGCAGGAAATCGACGATCGGCCGATCTTGTTCCTCGGCGTCGGCAAGCACGGACTCGTCGAGTGTGAGCGTCTGCCGACTCTCCGACTCACCGCTGTGCACTCGACATCACCTCGCCGCAGGCTGGTCCGAATTGCACGGTAACCCCCGTCAACGCGCTACGCGGGCTTATTACGCGGCCGCCACGCTCTCGGCGGCCAACACCTCCGCGGCCGCGCGCTCGCCCGAGCGAACCGCGCCGTCGATCCACCCACACATGACGGCCGAACTCTCCGTGCCGGCCCAGTGAATGCGCCCGCACGGCTCCCGGAGGGCATGGCCGAATTCGGTCAGTACACCCGGCGGTGCGTGGCTGATCATCCCGCCGCCCGAGTAACGCTCCACTGTCCAGTTCTGCTCGTGGTAACTGATCGGAGAGGCGGCCTTCGGACCGAAGCGGTCGATCAACTCGCCGATGACCACGGATTTGCGTTCCGCAGCATCGAGCAGACCGAGCCGCCGGGCGGCAGGGCCTTCGGTGATGACGCACATGATCCCCGGGGTGCCGGTGTCGGTGCACGCGTCGATGGTCAGTGTCGCCGGACTGCCGGGTGCCGCCGACTGCCCGCACAGCCCGTCCGCCCGCCAGAACGCCGTGTCGTAGACGACCGAGATCTTGAAGACCGCACCGCTGGGCATCCGTTGATGGAGAAACATCCGGTCGACGGGAAGCATTGGCTCATAGGTGATCTGACTCGCCACGGCCAACGGGACAGCGACGATCGCCTGCCGGGCCCGCACTGTCATGCCGTCGGCATGGACCGTCACGCCGTCGTCCTCCTGGGCGATGAGGTGAACCGGTTGCGAAAGATGCAGTGCCTCACCCAGTTCGGTGGCCATCGGCCCGTAGACGGCCCCCATGCCACCACGCACCCGTGCATCCTGGGCCCCGCCCCGATTGGAGATGACGAATCCAGGCCCGCCGCCCGACCCCATCTGGTGCAGCGCCCACAACAACGACACCTCGGATCCCGCCGAGGTGTAGACACCGGCCAGCGCCATGTCGAGCATCTCGCGCGCCTGCTTGGAGCGCATATGACGGTTGATCCACTCGCCCAGGCTGATCCGGTCCCACTCGACCGCCTTCTTCGCCTCCCACGGGGCATCGAAGGGAATCGTCTTGCACATCAGCTCCACTTCGAGCAGTCCGGCGCCGAGGTTGGCGATCGCCCACGGACTCATCGCCCACGGAATCGTGCCGGAATAGCGGTGTTGCTTGCCGTCCATGACCATCATCGCGTTGCCGTCGACGTACTCCTTGTATTCCTCGACGCCGAACTCGTCCATCAGCGCTTTGATGCGGTCCTGTCCCGGTCCGATCCAGGCCCCTCCTCGGTCGATCCAGGTGCCGTCCGGCAGCACCTCGGTGAAGGTGCGGCCACCGACCCGGTCACGTGCCTCAAGCAGCGCCACGGAGCGGCCCGACAGCTTCAGCCGCAGGGCCGCGGTCAAGCCCGCGAACCCCGCACCCACTACGCAACAGTCGACATCTGTCATGGGTCGCCTCCCCGTTTTCGACGGGCCAGATTCGCTCAAATTACGCCGTCGTCAGCTGCTCCGGAGGCACTGTTGACCGACAGGTGTGGTAAATGCCATAAATTTTGCCGACCTGGGCACAGGTCACTCCCATCGAGATGGGCCACCGCCACCGCGAACATCGAACCGACACCCTGACATTTGACCGGGCGGACGGCTGTGCAATGATGCTTGACCTGCTAATTCACCAGGGCTGGCCCATTTTTTGCGTCCGGCTCTCCCGACTCCCGGGCTCGTCAAGCAATGGTTGACGACTGACCGCCGAACTGGTTGCCATCGACAGCACCAGAGAACTTCGCGATTCCGGTGATCATCGACCCCGCCGGTAGGGTCCGGTCCTCGTGGGTAGACACCAGTTGAAAAAGGATCGGCGTCGCCGGTCTGCAGCCATGGCTGCGGTCGTCGTGCCTGCCGCCGTACTCATCGTCGTCGGCGCAGACACCGCGCCGGCCACCCAGGGCGACACCGAGGTCGTGCCGGCAGCGGCCGTCCAGCCCGTCGTCACCCGTGCCGCCCCGGCAGTACCGGCCGAGCGGGCCGTTCGCCGGAACATGAGGTTCCCGCTACCCGCCGGCCGGGCCTCCGAAAAGGGCCTGCAGGTCGAGACCATCCTGGCCGCCCGCGCGGTCAGCGCGAGGTTCCCCCAGATTCTGGACATCGGCGGGGTCCGGGCCGATTCGATGAAGTGGCACCCGAACGGGCAGGCGATCGACGTGATGATCCCGAACTACGCCACCCCGGAAGGTAAAGCGCTCGGAGACAAGATCGTCGGATACGTCCTCGACAACGCCGATCGGTTCGGTGTGAACCACGTGATCTTCCGGCAACAGATCTACTCCCGCGGCAGGGCTCCCAGAATGATGTCGGACCGCGGCGGCGTCACCGCCAACCACTTCGACCACGTTCACATCGCCACCAACGGCGGTGGATTCCCCACCGGGCACGAAACGTACCTGACGTAACTCCCGCGGCTCGCCCGCCATCCGAATTCCCAGCTTTCACACAGGAAAAATCCGCCGCCGCAAGGTTGTGGTGTCCGGCTGCGTGCCATAACGTCAACCTAGTTGATTAGCCGTCCTAGAGGAGCTGTCCCTTACCGTCCGCGCCTGGTCCACGCTACGAAAGGGTCACGGATGCAACGGGTTTCGTTCATTCGTCGACTCGGCCAACGCTGGATGGTGCTGGTGGCGATAGTCGTGCTGCTGGTGGCTGGATTCGTGGTGAATCGGCTGCACGGCATCTTCGCGTCGCACGACGTCACCTCCACCCCCAGCGGTTCGGTGAACGACATCGTCCCGTTCAACCCCAAGCATGTGGTCATCGAAGTCTTCGGTCCGCCAGGCACGGTAGCCACCATCACCTACCTGGACGTCAACGCCCAACCTCAGCGCGCCGACGCGGTCACCCTGCCGTGGGCCTATGACACGACCACCACCCAACCCGCGGTGTTCGTCAATGTCCAAGCCCAAGGCGACAGCAGTTCGATCGGGTGCCGGATCAAGATCGACGACGTGATCAAGGACGAGAGAACAGTGAACACCTTGAACGCCTACACCTCGTGCCTGGACAAGTCCGGATGAGCACCCACCGGGTTCCGGACCTCATCCGGCGGTTCTCAGTGGTCATCGCACTGTTCTGGCTGGGCCTGGCGGTGGTGACGAACGTCTTCGTGCCACAGCTCGAGACCGTCGCCGAGTCGCACAACGTGTCGCTGAGTCCCCAGGACGCGCCATCGCTGCAAGCCGCCAAGCGGATCGGCAAGGTGTTCGACGAATTCGATTCCGACAGTTCGGCGATGATCGTCCTGGAGGGCGATCAACCGCTCGGTGCCGATGCACACCACTACTACGACGGCTTGGTCCAGAAGCTCCGCGAGGACACCAAGCACGTCCAGCACATCCAGGATTTCTGGGGAGATCCGCTGACGGCGGCGGGCTCGCAGAGCACTGACGGCAAGGCCGCACTGGTGCAGGTATACCTCGCCGGCAACCAGGGTGAGTCGCTTGCAAATGAGTCCGTCGACTCGGTGCGCAACATCGTCAACCAGACGACGCCGCCACCGGGCGTCAAGGCCTATGTCACCGGCGCCGCTCCCCTGGTCACCGACCAGTTCGAGGTGGGCCGCCACGGAACCCTGAGAACCACGCTGATCACCATCGGGGTCATCGCGGTGATGTTGTTCTCGCTCTACCGCCGGCTCACCACGGTGTTCTTTGTGATCTTCACGGTGATGATCGAGCTGACCGCATCCCGTGGTGTCGTCGCGGTACTCGCCAACGCCGGGATCATCGAGCTGTCAACGTATTCGACCAATCTGCTGACGCTGCTGGTCATCGCCGCCGGCACCGACTACGCGATCTTCATCCTCGGCCGGTTCCACGAAGCGCGTCATGCCGGGCAGGACCGCGTCACCGCGTTCAACACGATGTACCACGGAACCGCACACATCATCCTGGGTTCGGGTCTGACGATCGCCGGGGCGGTGCTGTGCCTGACGTTCACTCGCCTCCCGTACTTCCAGAGCCTCGGTATTCCCGCCGGCACCGGCGTGCTGGTCGCAGTGGTTGCGGCGTTGACCCTGGCGCCGGCATTGCTGGTCATCGGCCGCCATTTCGGTCTGTTCGAGCCTGCCCGCGCGATGCGCACCCGGGGTTGGCGACGCATCGGGACGGCGATCGTCCGCTGGCCCGGACCCATCCTGGCGGTGACGATCGCGGTGGCCCTCATCGGCCTGCTCGCCCTGCCGCGTTATCAGACGAGTTACGACGCGCGGCCCTACATGCCTGCCAGCGCTCCGGCCAACGTCGGCTACGCCGCCGCCGAACGCCACTTCTCACAGGCCCGGCTCAATCCCGAACTGCTGATGATCGAAGCGGATCACGATCTGCGCAATTCGACCGACATGATCCTGCTGGAACGCGTCGCCAAAGCCGTCTTCCACACCGACGGCATCGCCCAGGTGCAGTCCATCACCCGCCCGCTCGGTACCCCACTGGACCATACGTCGATCCCGTTCCAGATCAGCGCGGGCAGCGCACAGCAGATCAACAACCTGCCCTTTCAGCAGGCCCGCACCGCTGATCTGCTCAAACAGGTTGGTGTGATCAACAATTCGATCGACATCCTGCGTCAGCAGTACGCCCTGCAGCAACAGTCGGCCGCCGTCACCGACGAGCAGGCCAAGGCCTTCCAGCAGACCGTCGCCACGGCGCAGAGCCTGCGCGACAAAATCGCCGACTTCGACGATCAGTTCCGCCCGTTGCGCAACTACTTCTACTGGGAGCCGCACTGTTTCGACATTCCCATGTGCGCCGCGTTGCGGTCGGTCTTCGATGCGCTCGACGGTATCGACGAACTGACCGACCAGCTGGCCAACGTCTCGGGGAGCATTTCGAAATTGGATGCGCTGCAACCGAAATTGCTTGCTCTCATCCCGCCTCAGATCGCCAGCCAGCAGACCAACCGCGACCTGACCATGACCAACTTCGCCACGAACTCGGGCATCAACGCGCAGACGGAGGCCGCGCTGGAGAATGCCACCGCGCTGGGCCAGGCCTACGACGCCTCGAAAACCGATGACTCGTTCTACCTACCGCCGGAGGCATTCACCAACCCCGAATTCCAGCGCGGTATGAAGCTGTTCATGTCTCCGGACGGCAAGGCCGCCCGCATGATCATCACTCACGACGGCGATCCCGCTACACCGGAGGGCATTTCGCACATCGATGCCATCCGGCACGCCGCCCAGGGAGCCGTCAAGGGCACGCCCCTGGCCGGATCAAAGATCTACCTCGCCGGCACCGCGGCGACCTACAAGGACATTCAGGACGGCGCCAAATACGACCTCATGATCGCCGCCATCGCCGCGCTCAGCCTGATCCTGCTGGTGATGATGTTCATCACCCGCAGCATCGTCGCCGCACTCGTCATCGTGGGGACCGTGGCACTGTCGCTGGGCGCCTCGTTCGGGCTCTCGGTACTGATCTGGCAGGACCTGTTCGGCATCGACCTGTTCTGGATCGTGCTGGCGCTGGCCGTGATCCTGCTGTTGGCGGTCGGCTCGGACTACAACCTCCTCCTGGTCTCGCGCTTCAAGGAGGAGATACATGCCGGGTTGAACACCGGCATCATCCGATCGATGGCCGGCTCCGGCGCGGTGGTGACCTCGGCCGGTCTGGTCTTCGCCGCGACCATGGCGTCGTTCATCTTCGCCGACCTTCGGGTCCTCGGTTAGATCGGCACCACGATCGCCCTCGGTCTGCTGTTCGACACGCTGATCGTGCGGTCGTTCATGACGCCGTCCATTGCCACACTGCTCGGCCGATGGTTCTGGTGGCCACTGCGGATCCGGCCGCGGCCGGCGAGCCAGATGCTGCAGCCGTACGGATCACGCGCCTCGGTTCGCCAGCTTCTACTGTGGGAGGACGACGACGCGGCGGCTCCGTCCCCGAAGTGACGGAAGTCAGCCTCTCGCAGCAGAACTGAGCTCGTCAGACGGCTCGTCCGTCACCTCGACATCCCGCAGCTTCCCCTTCAGCCCCGCGACCCGGCGGAGCTGAGCGGCGATGTTCATGGAGGTCAACATGGGGATGCCGCCGATGAACGTCCGGAAAGACGGATTGCCGCCATCGCGATGCAGCATGTACATGCAGCCGACGACATAGAAGAAGCCCATGGTGAACAGGACGGCCGGCATCGCGTAGGCAAGCGGCGAGCGAGCGTCGTTCACCAGCTCGGTCGCGTAGTCGAACTCATGCCGCGACATCGGTTCACGCTTGCGCAGCTTGGCGAGCACCGCCTTGTGGGCGCCGACCTTCTCGCCCAACGACGCGGGGGTTCTCTTCTCCAGCCGGCCGATGTACACGAACACGCATGCTGCGAACGTCACGGCCATCACGCCGGCAAGGATCGTGAGATCGCCCCAGATTCCGAGATCCACTCGCCGCTCCCTACTTGCCATCGGACATCGCCGGATTACCTAGAACCGCTAACGACGCTACCGCAGGCTCGACCCGTCAAAGCACTACCAACAGGACTTTCGCAGGAAAGCCGGTCGACTCCTATTCGGTGTCGCTGACGTCCTCCAACCGCTGACCGACCCGGGCCAGCGCCTCGTCGAAGACATCGACCTTTTCACCGCGCTTCTCGTTGGCCGGCTGTGCAGCGCCACGGGCACCTTCGGCCTCGACGCGGGCCGCCCCCTGGCGGCGCAACAAGCTGAAGTTCTTCTCACGCGCTTGCCTCAGCCGACTCTGCAGATCCTTCAGCGCCTTCTCATCCATGCGGGCCAGAGCCTCTGCATGACTCTCGGCGATCAACGAATCTTCCTGCGGAGTCAGGTTCACATGATGGTTGCTCACCCTTGATTCATATCCCGCGCCGGTCCGGCTGAAAAGTGATTCGCCCCGCACCAGCCGAATTTGTTACTCGCCGTCCTCACTAGGTTCACCTTTGCCGACGGTGAAATATTGGGCCTCGACCGAATGGATGTTACGCAATCCGAGCGCCCGCTCTCCTGACGAAAGCTGACCGAAAACCCCGATCAATTAGTAGGCGCCGGGCCCCACTGTTTTTCCGCATTTGTCCGCTGCAAAATACGAAGTTCGTTGCACACAGATTCCATTCCAGCGGGATCAGCGAATAATTGTTCAATGCTGCCGAGATGACCGCGTGTCCACTCCACCTCGTCCTTGGCCGACAGATAGGCAATATCTTCGTTTCCTTCGAGGTATTGCTTGATAAGAGACACCCAAAATCCAGTATGGGGAGATCTCGTGGGCGAGATCGACAACTGAAACTGACCTCTATCTACGGAAACTGACCACGTCAAGTCGGGCCCAGTGACGGTGACAGCAGCGTTCGCACCATCGGTCTTGGAATCGGTAAATCGATATCGTGAGTGTAGGTATAGAAAATCAAAATACCGAAGGTAGAATTCGAGTAGAGCTTTCACTGATGGTCTTCTCTCAATTCCGCGGATCGAACCTCGTGTCGTCGATGCGTCGATATCCGTGTTCTTGGATATATCTTAGCTCGGCGGCCGTACTACGAAATTCGTCCGGACACGTTCACTGGCGGCGTCACGGCCATCGGAATCAGCGACGTCGTAACGCGCGCTACTGATCGAGAGATTGTCGGCCTGTCTGGTCATATGCTGCGCCTGACGGCTCCGCAGCGAAGCGAGCGTTGCTTTTCATCGCAGCCACACCGGCGCTACTGGGATGAGAACCGGATGGCGCGACAATGCTGGCCACCGGCCAGCGCAGCCGCCGTGCCCTTTGAAGCGTTCGAGACAGCTCTTCAACACGTCTTGCCGTGGAGGGGTGGACTCAACTGTGGACGCCGAGGTATGTCCAGCACATACATCGCGGTGACGGCCGACACTGGTTCATGTCGCCAACGACACCTTGAAGTCACTGAGAATTGCGGATCGTCGGCGCGCCGGACCCAGCATCAAGAGCAAACGGCGCGATGATGCAGATGTGGTTGATGATGCGAATGTGACCAACGCTGTCCCGGCGCCCCCGACATCCACCCCGGAGGCCGGCGAGGTGCGCACTGAACCCGAAACGGTCGCCAGTGCGCCGACTCCGCAGCAGCGCGTCTGGACGATGCCCAAATCCCCCGTCACGCGTGAGCAAGCCGATGAGGTGGGCCGGATGGCGCGCAACGCCGTCACCGCAATCATGGGGTTCATTGCCGGCGTTGCCCGCTATGTCGCCCGCACCGTTCGACAGCTGGCACTGGCGATCGATGCGGTGCCTCCGGCCGTTCGCGTGCTGACCCTGATGGGCATTTTCACGCTTCTTGGCATCGTCGGCGCGATCGCGCTGGACGGCACTGTCGCCCTGGTGTGCATCGTCGTCGTGGTTCCGTTGTGCTCGGTCAGCCTCGGCGTGCTCGGACACCGCTGGTACAGCGGACTCGGCACTCAGTCCGCGCCGAGTGCGGCGGTCCCCGCCGTGGCCGCCCCGGTCTCAGACCTACAGCGTTCGATCGAATACGTCGACAAGAAGCTGACACTCGCGCTCAACGCCTTCGGTGCCGAGCGTCAACAACATGCGATGATCGCCCTCTTCCAGGCCAAGACCGCTGTCGAGCTCACGCTCGGCACGGAGCAGGACACAGCGAGCCACGTCGACGCGTTGCTGGCTGTGGACGACCACGACTCGCGGCCGCGCATCCGGGCCGGCTCGGCGGCAAAGACCCTGCGGGAAAACACTTCCCTGGCCGCCTCATGACCGAGCACACCCTCTCCGGTCAGGTCGCCCTCATCGAGGACGACTACACGTTGGTGATCAACCGTGGGGCCGAGGCGGGTGTGACGCCCGGCATGATCTTCGCCGTGCAGTCCGAGTCGGATCAGGTGATCACCGATCCCGAATCCGGCCGGGAGTTGGGCAGACTCACCCGCGAGAAGCTTCGGGTGAAGGTGTTCGACGTGCAGCCCTTGTTCTCCCGCGCACACACATTCGCCCGGACCGACGACTTCTACGGGCTGTTCCAGGCGACGGCCGTGGTGACGGTCTATGTCGGTGACAGCTTGGAATTGGTGGCGTCTGAAGCTCAGGTGCGTCGGGCAGCGTCCGGGTAGTTCTGCGTCGTCACGCCCGACTCGGAACCGCGCCGACCGGTCAGTGCCGCTTCGATGTCAGCGACCCGCTGCGGACTCACACCCCATGGCTCATCAAGTCCGAGACGAGAATCCAGATCCCACAGGACGCACCGCTCACCCGGCGCCGCAACCATGGACCAGGCGATGACGGTGCGGCGCAGCTGTTCGTCCATGCACTCGCCGGTCGCCGTGGCTCCGGGCGGCGCACCGCCGCCGGGGTGGTGGTGCAGGAACTGCCCGTAGGCGGCGTCGCAGAATGCGGCATAGCGCGCGGTACACAGAATCAGGCCATGCCAGGCTTCATCGACCGCACGTGAGGGCATCCCGATGACCTGACCGTCGCGCAGCGCTACGGCGCAGCATCGAAACCACTGCCGCAGACCGGTTTCGACGAGCTCACGCGGTTGCCACGGGCAGGTCTTGAACACGACCTCCGGCAATTCCAGATCGGCGATCACCTGCCCGGCGGCACGTCGGGCGCCACCCTTTCGCAGGGTGATCATCAGCAACCGCCACCTCCGCAACCTCCGCCACCACCACAACTACTTCCACCACCGCATCCCCCGTGTCCGCCATGCCCTCCGTCGCTGAAACCGGAGTCCGCACCAGTCGCCCAGAACGCTGCCGCACCGCCGGCACCGGCAACAGACCCCAACCCACCACGACGGCGTGTCCCATGCCCACGAAGTCGCCGTTTGGCGGTTACGAAGATCGCCAAGATCGCTACGTCGAACGCGACCACCACCAGCAGAATCATCCACCACACGATGTCCTTCCTCTCCTCGTCGACTTCCTTACCGGACAAGCGGACCACGCGGTGCACCGCTACCGATCCCAACTCCTGTGCCGTACCCGTCGCGGAGGCTGCGCGCTACGGGCATCACCGTTCACGACGAAAGTGCACCTGTCGCCGACGAATTCGCCTAGCACCAAGTCAGTTTCCGAAAGGGCGTAGCCGACATCAGCTCGGTCGCGCGACCGCTGCTTCGCCTGCGCGATCGAAGCTCCACCCGATGGCCGTGGCCAGTGGAGAGATGTAGTCGCTCAAAACCAAACGCCTCAAGCAGGAGCGTCTCGCGCCCACCCCTCATTCTCCAGCTTGAGATGTCCAATGATCACCGCGTTCGCATTGCCGTCGAGGTCGGCGAGCGGTTGGTATTCCGAAGGCCAGCAGCGGAATACGTCCCACGCCTCGACAAGCTCACCGGCTTCATTGAACGACTCGATCCGGACGTCTTGCCGGAGGACGTTGAGTGACGATTCGCCGCCCTGTGCGAACCCTGTTGTCGCCTGGTTGACCCACATTTGGAAACTCGAGTCGTGGGTCATGCCACGCTCGAGCACGATGGGACTGAATTTTGCTGGACTAGCGATGACCTCGGTGCCGCTCCGCAAGCCAGCAATTCGTGATATTCCCGCAACATAGCGGGCGTCCCACTTGACCCGAAACCTGAAGTTCTTATAGGGGTCAATCCGTTCCGGATTGACAATGAACTCGGCCATTGACCGCCTCCTGTTGCTGTCAGTATTCGGCACACATCTATCGCTGGTTCGTCGGGACTGCCGTACGAAGTCGTTCTCTCCGGTTGATCATGACGCGTCGGAAGATCAAAGGGTGAGGTAGTGCGCTACTGCTCTATTCGTTCAGCTTCGCCGACGGCTGGCCTACATCTTCTGGGCCGCTGAACTCGGCAACACCCGCGCGTATTACAACCTCGGCGCCTACTACGGCGCTGGCACGAACGGGCTGTCGCGACACCGAGATGTCCGTGCAACTCGATTCCTTGGCCGAGATGTCGTAGATGAACGTCTGACCCCAGATGGGACTAAGGCCGCACGACTGACCGTCGAACAGCGAGTCATGTAAAAGCGCCCCTGATAAATCTGGAAGAGACAGTGCCTACGGCTATCGGCACGTCAGTCGGGACGGGCTCGGTACCAGGGCTCGCCGATGTCGAGTTCACGCACGTCGACTCCCGCCGGGGTCACGAGTTCCTCGGGAGTGACGAAGTATCCGACCCCGACCGGGTCTCCGCAGACGTTCCAGCGCTCGCGACGACCACGGACGGCGGCGATCGCGTCGAACCGGCCGAGGATGCCGTGCACTCCGTCGTGGAACGAACCGTTGTCGACGTCGAGCGCCATGATGTCCTGCCCGTCGAGAGTGAGGTAGATCCTGCCGTCGGCGTTACGCAGCGGCGTGCGGGTCACCTCAACGCCGGCGTTCGCCATCGCGGCGAGAGCGCCCGTGAGCAGCTCCTCCACCCACGCCTCGCTGTCGGGTGCGAAATCCGCGTCGACCAACACGGCACGGTGCCGGTGGCCGTCGGTCCAATCGCCAAAGAGCTTGTGGGACAGAAGTTCGTCCATCAGGTGGCTCCTCGCATGTCGATGTACCCTCCCTCGGCCGTGTAGCCCTCCACCGGGCGGAGCGTGTAACCGTCACCGATCGTGTCGGTCCGGTAGAACCGCTCGAACATGTCCGCGGCCTCGTCCGCGGTGAACACCTCGTGGCGGCTGATCGTCTGAACGCTGCGTGGCAACACGACGTCGACGTCGAGCTCGACGGGGCCGCTGTGCGGGTGGCCGACTACCGACCGCACCGACACGGCACCGATGTCGGCTCCGCCAGGCCGGCAGAACTCGATCTCCATGGCCTCGGCGGTGCCGGCGGCCTGCAGGTACAGCGACGTCGAGAAGTCGGCCGGTACGCCGCGCGGTGGGCGCGCGCTGAGCACGATGGCCCACGGGTCGGCGCCGTCCATGCTGCGCAGGTGGTGGCCGATGATGCCCCGGTGGTGCTCACGGATCAGATCGCTGGAGATGGTGCGGTCGGTCTCGCACAGCACCTGGTAGTCGTGGGTCGGGGTGAGGCTCTCAGTGAACGCGGCATACGCCGCAGGGCCTTTCGCGTAGGCGGCCAGGTACTTGAGCACGTCGACCGTCGAGGACATCCCGCCCCGCTCACCGCGGGCGATCGCCTCATCCGCCAACCCCGCGGCGTCAGCGTTGCGCCCGGCGGCGATCAGCGCGGTGACGGTGCGGGTCAAGGCCCGGTTGGGGGCGATCCCGTCGGGGGACCGCTCCACGACGGCCGCGTAGTCGGCGGCAGTGGGGTGCGCGGTGATGAACTCACCACGTACGCGGTCGAACTCGTCGAGCACCGGATCCCACTCCGGCTCGCCGGTCGCCGGAATGTCCCGGTGGCCGGTGCCGATCCGCAACGGCTGCACCTTGAAGGCGCCGTTGACGCGGCGGTTGATCCGCATCTGCCGCCCCATCACCTCGTCGGGCATGAAAGCGGCCCAAAGGATCTCGTCGACGGCAAGCGGCTTGATCTCCACCGTCCAGGTGATCCGCAGCCGGTCCGGGTCCCGGTCCGGGTGGAACACCTGCGGGTAGAAGAGTTCGGTCACGTAGACGTCGTCGAGGACGAACCCCGTCGCGCTGACAAACCGCATGCCGCGGCTCTTGCACGCGGGTCGCAGCGCATCGTTCCATGCCTGAAGAATCGGTGATCGCTTCGCCACGGTTCCCCCTCCACCGCGGTCCCCCGACCGCTACCGCAGAAGTACACCAGACGGCGACGCCAATCCGAGCCCGCCCTCGGTCATGAGCCCGCCTTCTGGATCGCCGCAGTCGAGCACCAGCGACGTGTCGGTGGCTGGCCATACCCTCGACGCCATGAAGGTGCTCGACGAGGGCGAGCCGATGCGGCCGTGCCGATGCCCGGACTGCGAGTGCACCAACGTCACCGACCTCCTCGTCGGCGGCGACGACACACCAGTGTGCGGCTGCTGCCTCGCAGACTGCCCGGACGTGCACGGCCCCGAGGGACGTCGGCCGCAGCACTACCGGTACCGGGCCGACTGGTCGGAAGAGGACCGCGAGTTCGTCGGGCTCGCCGCGGAGTTCCCGTCGCTGTCGTTCCTGGCACCGACGCCGCATGAGGCGCTGGACGGCATCAAGGAGCTCGTCGCGGAGGTGCTACGCGACATGGCGCAGACCGGGGAATCGCCTCCTGCCCCTTCCGGCCGAGTTCAGAAGGGGTTTTCATCGTCGAGCTGACAGGACCCGCCCCAATTCCTCGACAAAGAAAAAACTCGCTCGGCTTACGCCGGCGAGTTTCTGTTCTTTGTCGGGCTGACAGGATTTGAACCTGCGACCACTTGACCCCCAGTCAAGTGCGCTACCAAGCTGCGCCACAGCCCGCGTGCTTCCGGCTTGCACCGGCAGCGAGTCGAAAGCTTACCGTAGCCGCCCGCCGTTCTCGTAATCCGCCCCACCCGTCACAGGCCACCCCTCACTGGGCTGTGGTTTCGGCGGTCGTCGCCTCGGCTTCGTCGACGGCGATCTCAGGTGGCAGCGTCCTGAAACCCCGACTCGTCACGCCCAGCACGACGATGCCGAGGCCGAGCCAACAGAGCCCAAGGACGATCGCCCGGGAGTCGAGCTGCAGCAGCAGATACGACGTGATGATCGCACCGATCGCCGGCGCCACGACGTAGAGCAGCGGGCTGCGCGACTCGCCGGAGGCCCGGTGGCGGAAGTAGTAGACGATGACCGACACATTCACGAGGGTGAACGCAACGAACGCCCCGAAGTTGATGAATGACGTCGAGGTCGCCACGTCGAGGAACATCGCCAGCAGGCCCACCGCGCCGACCATCACCAGGTTGGCCGCCGGAGTACGGAATTTGGCGCTCAGTGTGCCGAACACCGACCGGGGCAGGGTGCCGTCGCGGCCCATGGCGAACAGCAGTCGCGATGCGGAGGCCTGTGCGGCGATGCCGGACGCGAACTGGGCGAGGATCAGACCGGCGAGGAACACTGCCCCGAACAAATTGCCGCCGATCTGCTTGGCGATTTCCAGGGCCGCCGACGAGGAATCAGCGAATTCCCCGCCAGGGTGCACCAATTGGGTGGTGTACGCGATGACCAGGAAGATGGCGCCGCCGATCAATGCGATCAGCAGGATGGCTCGGGGCATGTTCTTGCGCGGTTCGATGGCTTCCTCGGTGAAGGTGGTGACGGCGTCGAACCCGAGGAAGGAGTAGGCCGCGATGGCCGCGCCGGCCGTGACACCCCCGATGCCGGCGCCGATCCCGGTGAACGGACTCGCACTGAGCAGCCCGCCGGCGCCGCTGTTGCGGACGACGGAGGCGACCGACAGCGCCACGAACAACCCGATGACCAACAGCTGGAATGCCATCAGCAGATAGTTGGCCTTATCGGCGACCTTGATGCCGATCACGTTGAGCGCGGTGGTGATGAGGATGAATCCCAGCACCCACACCCAGCCGGGTATGCCCGGGAATTGAGCGTCCAGATATGCGGCCCCGATCAGCCAGATGACCATGGGCAGGAACAGATAGTCCAGCAATACCGCCCAGCCGGTGAGGAATCCGACGCGTGGGTCGATGGTGCGGCGCACGTAGGTGTAGGCCGACCCCGACACCGGATACGCGGCCGCCATCCTGCCGTAACTTGACGCGGTGAACAGCATGGCCGCCAGCGCGATCAGGTAGGCCGACGCCGACGCTCCGGCGGTGGTGGACGCGATCACGCCGAAGATGCCGAGCACGATCAGCGGCGTCATGTAGGCCAGCCCGAACAGCACCAGCGAGCGCAACCCGAGGGCGCGCACCAGGGTCGGTTGCCCGGCAGATGGCGGTGTCATGGTGGTGCCTTTCAGTCGGCATGGCGGTTCGACGGTGACCAACGCTGCGGGTCGATTCGACCCTGGTACAGCGGCAGTCCGATCGGACGGTCCGACGGTCCGAACTGGTCCCACATCCGGTTGGTACCGGCGGTTCCTCGCTCGCGTACCGCGGCGACGGCCCCGAAGTCGATGTGCTGGCAGAGCACATCCGGGGCTGCGCCCGGGGTCTCCTGGAGCACAGCGCCTTCGGGGTCGACGATGAGGCTGCGCCCCTTGCCCACCGGTCCGGCGCAGTTGACGCTCACCGTGAAGACTTGGTTCACAATCGAATTGGCGCGAGCCAGCACCAGTTCCTGACTCCGGTCCTCGGTGGTGGTCTTGACGACGTTGACGATCACGTCGGCGCCCATCCAGGCCAGATGGCGGCTCACCTCGGGGAACCAGGCGTCATAGCAGATGGACAGCCCGAGTCGGCCGACGTCAGGGATGTCTACGGTGACGAACTGGTCGCCCGGCGTGTACTTCTCGAACGGCCGCCAGGGGAAGATCTTGCGGTAGGACGCCACGAGCCGGCCGTCGGGGGCGAAAACCGGTGCGGTGTTGAATAATTCACCGTTCTCCCCCAGCTCGCACACCGAGCCGGGAACCAGCCAGGCATCGGCGGCACGGGCCACCTCGCCGAGGGCGCCGATCAATGGACCGTCCAGTGGTTCTGCCGCAGTGGCCAGCATGCCGGTGTCTTCGGTACCGAACAGGTGGATCTCGGGATAGACGATCAGTGCCGGACCGGTCACCGCTGACCGCACTCGCAGCACGTCGGCCGTGAACTGGGTGACGGTGTCCTCCCGACCGAACACCGGCAGGCCCTCGATGTCGAGCGGGGCCGCCTGGACTCCAGCCACCGTGATCGATCCGGACACAGGACCTCCGAAGCATTAATAACCCAGAATGAGCGAATTTAGTCCAGATATTAGTTCAGCATGAACAAATAGAGCAATAGCTGACGTACGCTGAGGCGCATGACGTTGCAGGTCGGTGAGGCGCATCCGGCGCTCAACGCCCCCGCCGTCGCGGGCATCACCCGGCTCAGCGCCGCCGACACGGTGCGGGCCCGCCTCGGACTGGCCATTGAACTGGGCCTCATGACCAGGGGGGAACGGCTGCCCGCCGAACCCGACATCGCCGCCGCGCTCGACGTCAGCGTCGCCACGGTCCGCCGGGCCTTGCAGTCGATGGCCGACGAGGGCGTGGTGGTCCGTCGCCGTGGCCGGGTCGGCGGCACCTTTGTCGCCCGTAGCGGCGCCCGGGTGGACGCCGGATCAGATCACCCCTCGGCCACGTTCCGTGCCGATGCCGCCGAGGTGCGCCGCCTCATCGACCTACGCGCGTTGGCCGAGGATGCCCTCAGTGCGGCTGCGGCGCAGGCCGCCACCGATGCGCAGCTCGACGCGCTCGCGGCGATCGTCGACGAGGCTGCCAGGACCACCGACTGGACGGGCTTCCACACCGCCGATCAGCGTTTCCACGAATCGGTCGCGGCGGCAAGCGGTCTCGACTGGGCGATGCACAGCTACTGCGACGTGCTGCACGGGCTGTACCGCTACTTCATTCCCTACCCGATCAGCTACCTGCACGAGTCCAACCGAGAACATGCCCAATTGGTGGAAGCGCTGCGCCGACGCGACTGCCGGGCGGCCTCCGAGATTGCCCGCAATCACGTGCTGTCGTTGCACCAGACCATGTACGTGGGCCTGTCACGGCCCGCGCAGGAGTCCGGCTAACCGCGTGCCGCCCGCTCTTCGACCGCGGTGACAACCGAATCATCCACATCGCGCGGCGCCCGCGACGTCTTCCAGGCGCGGACCACCATGGCTGCCCACCCCGCCACGATGAGCGTGTAGATCAGCGTCGACCACGGCCAGTGCACGCCGAAGTAGTGCACCAGTTTCTGGCTGTTGGTCAGCAGGATGACCCCGCCGACAGCGGTACCGAGCAAGGCCGGGTTGATGCGGCTGACCAGCCACGCGGCAACCGGCGCAGCGATCACCCCGCCCACCATCAGCCCGAGCACCACAGGCCAGTTCTCCAGGAACTCCTGGCGCAGCCCGACCAGAAAGCCGATCGACGCCGACACCGACACCAGGAACTCCGAGGCACTGACCGAACCGATCACGGTCCGCGGTGCCGTCTTGCCCTGCGACAGCAGGGTGCTGGTGGTCACCGGACCCCAGCCGCCGCCACCCGACGCGTCGATGAACCCGCCGAACAAGCCGAGCGGTGCCAGGAACTTGGCACTGTGACTGGTGCCGTGTTCGCCGAGACTCAGCGGCGTACCCAGCGAGAAACGCAACAGCACGTAAAGCCCGATGCCGAGCAGGATCGCCGCCATGAGCGGCGCGGCCGATTCCGTCGACAGCGCCGACAGCACCGTCGCACCTGCGAATGCACCTGCGGCCCCGGGGATGCCGAGCTTGGCGACCATCGGCCAGTCGATGTTCTTGAAGCGCCAGTGCGACACCGCCGACGCCAGCGTCGTCCCAACCTCAGCCAGGTGCACCGCGGCGCTGGCCTGTGCCGACGCCACCCCGCTGAGCACCAGCAGGGTCGAGGCGGTCACACCGAAGGCCATCCCGAGCGCACCGTCGACCAATTGGGCCCCGAGGCCGACGAGCGTGAAGATCAGAAGCGAACGCATGGGTTCGGCTGCTTTCGATTGTGGTCACCGCCCCGGGTGACCCGACGGAAGGTTGGGCGCGTGTCTATCGACCCGCGCGACACCACTCGTCGAAAGCCATCAACCGGCGCGACGGCCAGAAGGGCTCGAGGGCAGCCAGAGCAGACGGTGCGGTGCGGTAGGCACGTTCAGCCACCGGTCACCCCTTTCTGCTCGACAGTCGACGTGACTTTACCTGAGGCTTCGCACAGGCAAGTCTTTGCCCTACAGGCTCAACAACCGGTAGAGCCCGATCAGTCCCACCACCACGATCACGGCACGCAGCGCATTCGGCGACAGCCGACGTCCGTAGTGAGCGCCGAGGAATCCACCGATCAGCGAACCGACCGCGATCAGGCCCGCCGCCACCCAGCTGATCCGGTCGAACGCGACGATCGTGTACGCCAGCGCCGCGACGATGTTGACCAAGAGCGACAGCAGGTTCTTGGCGGCGTTCATCCGTTGGATCGACTCCGGCAGCAGCGCCCCCATCACTGCGATCAACAGGATCCCCTGGGCTGCCGTGAAGTAGCCGCCGTAGACGCCGACGGCGAACGTGCCGATCACCAGCACCGCCATGCGACGCGGGCTGACGTGGTCGGCGGACTGCCCGGACTCCTCGGCGCGGTTCCTCACCCACGCCTGGATCCGAGGGCCGACGACGACCAATATCAGCGCCAGGATCAGCAACACCGGTACGACCGCGACGAACACCTTTTCCGGCAGGTGCAGCAGCAGCCAGGAACCCAGGCCGGCTCCGATGAGCGATCCTGGGATCTGCCAGCGCAGCCGCTTCCACTGGCCACGCAGCTCCCGGCGATAACCCCAGGTGCCAGAGACGCCGCCGGCGACCAGACCGACGGCATTGGACATCGTCGAGGTGACCGGCGGAATCCCCAGCGCCACGAGCGTGGGGAAGGTGATCAGGGTGCCAGACCCGACGACGGCGTTGATCGCGCCCGCACCGACACCGGCCAGCGCGATCAGGATCATGTGGGTGACGGACACTCGGGCCAGCCTATCGGCCCGGTTCAGCGCTTCTTCTTGGGCGCTCCACGCTTCTCGCGGACCCGGACGTTGATCTTCACCGGGCTGCCGTCGAAACCGAACTGCTCACGCAGGCGGCGCTCCAGGAACCGGCGGTAACCGGCCTCCAGGAACCCGGACGTGAACAACACGAACGTCGGGGGCCGGGTCGCCGCCTGAGTGGCGAACAGGATCTTGGGCTGCTTGCCGCCACGCACCGGCGGCGGTGTCGCGGCCACGATCTCCTTGAGGAAATTGTTGAGCTGCCCCGTCGAGATCCGCTTGTCCCAGGACGCGAGTGACGTCTCCAGGGCCGGCACCAGCTTCTGCACCGCCCGGCCGGTCATGGCCGAGATATTGACCCGCGGCGCCCACTGCACCTGCACCAGCTCGCGATCGATCTCTTTGTCCAACAGGTACCGCCGGTCCTCGTCGACCAGGTCCCACTTGTTGAACGCGATGACCAATGCCCGCCCGGCCTCGATCACCATCGACAGCACCCGCAGATCCTGCTCGGTCAGCGGCTGGGAGGCATCGATCAGCATGATCGCGACTTCGGCCGCATCGATCGCGCCGTGGGTGCGCACCGAGGCGTAGAACTCGTGTCCACTGGCCTGTCCGACCTTGCGGCGCAGACCCGCGGTGTCGACGAATCGCCAAGTCTTGCCGCCCAATTCGATCAGTGAGTCGACGGGGTCGACGGTCGTGCCTGCGACGTCGTGAACCACCGAACGCTCGTCACCGGCCAGGCGGTTCAGCAGTGAGCTCTTGCCGACGTTCGGCTTGCCCACCAGCGCCACGCGACGTGGGCCGCCCGCACCGCTGCCGCCCACCTCGGAGACCTCGGGCAGCTTCTCCATCACCGTGTCGAGCAGATCGGCCACGCCGCGACCGTGCATGGCGCTGATCGGGTGCGGCTCACCGATGCCCAGCGACCACAGCGCCGCGGCGTCGGACTCACCGCGCTGCGTGTCAACCTTGTTGGCCGCCAGGAAAACCGGCTTGCCCGACTTGCGCAGCATCCGGGCCGCGGCCTCGTCGGCCGACGTGGCCCCGACGACGGCATCGACGACGAGGATGATCGCGTCAGCGGTGCGCATCGCCACCAGTGCCTGATCGGCCACCAGCTGCTGCAGACCCTTGGCGTCGGGTTCCCAGCCCCCGGTGTCCTGCACCATGAAACGGCGGTTGAGCCAGTTCGCGTCATAGGACACCCGGTCCCGGGTCACCCCGGGAATGTCCTGAACGACGGCTTCGCGCCGCCCCAGGATCCGGTTCACCAGAGTCGATTTCCCGACATTGGGCCGACCGACCACGGCAACCACCGGAGGCGGCGCGGCGACCTCCTCGAGAACCTCGGCAACCTCGTCGCTGAATTCCCAGTCGCTCTCGTCCGACCAGGTGCCGTCACCATCAGAGTCGCTCATCGGCGCACCCCCGCATGCTGGGTCACCAGGTCGAGAAGGTGTGTCACGACCTGTGTTTGGTCCATGTCACTGGTGTCGACTACCAGTGCATCCTCGGCTGCCCGCAACGGGGACACGGCCCGCGTGGAATCCAGGTGATCGCGCCGCTGCACGTCGGCGAGCACTGTCGCATAGTCGTCGGGCAGACCGCTCGCGATGTTCTGGGCGTTGCGGCGCCGGGCGCGCTCCTCGGCGGAGGCGGTGAGAAAGATCTTGACGTCGGCCTTGGGCAGCACCACCGTGCCGATGTCGCGCCCCTCGACCACGACGCGTCCACCCGCAGCAGCCAGCTCGCGCTGCAGATCGACGAGCCGGGCACGCACTCCGGGCACCGCCGACACCGCCGACACCGCGCGGGTCACCTCGTCCCCACGGATCTCGTCCGAGACGTCTTCACCGGCCAGGAACGCGCGGTCCTCACCGGGATCCGAACCCACCCCGATCACCGCGCCCGAGGCCACCGCGTCGATGGCCTCGGCATCGTCCAGATCGGCCCCGGCGCGCAACACCGCCAACGTGACGATGCGGTACATCGCGCCGGTGTCCAGATAGCTCGCGCCAAGGGCTTGCGCCAAACCTCTTGAAACCGAAGACTTCCCGGTTCCGGCGGGCCCATCGACCGCCACCACCAGAGATCCGTTCACATCCCCACCGCCTGATAAAGCTCGCCGATTTCCTTGCGGCTGAGCGCCCTGATACTGCCCGGCCGCTGGTCCCCCAGCGCCACCGAACCGATGTCGGTGCGGACCAACTCCTGCACCGGGAAATCCACCGCGGCCAACATGCGCCGCACGATGCGGTTACGGCCCTCGTGCAGGGTGACCTTCACCAGGGTCTTGCCCGGAACCGTGTCCACCACCGCGAAGTCGTCTACATGCGCCGGACCGTCATCCAGTTCGATACCGGCGCGCAGCTTCTTGCCGAGACCGCGCGGTACCGTGCCGATCACCGTCGCCACATAGGTCTTGGGGATCTCATACGACGGGTGCATCAGCCGGTGGGCGAGCTCCCCGTCGTTGGTCAGCAGCAGCAGCCCCTCGGTGTCGGCGTCGAGCCGGCCGACGTGGAACAGTTTCTTGTTGCCCCGAACCCGGTGCTCCACCAGATCTCCCACGCACGGGCGGCCCCGCTCGTCCGACATCGTGGACAGCATGCCGATCGGCTTGTTGATCGCGAGGTAGACCAGCGTGTCATCGATGACCACCCGGGAGCCGTCCACCCGGATCTCGGCCGTATCCGGGTCGACCCGGGTGCCGAGCTCGGTCACCAGCCGTCCGTCGACCTCGACGCGGCCGTCGGTGATCATCCGCTCGGCCACCCGCCGGGAGGCAATCCCGGCCTGGGACAACACTTTCTGCAGCCGTACGCCTTCTTCAGCCATGTCAGTCCTTGTCCACATCGAAGGCCATCGGCTGGTTGCCGCCAGGCGCGCCGCCGTTGAGTTTGGCGAAACGCGGCTCGTCGCCGAGAGATTCGCTCAGATCGTCGATCACGTCGACATCGGGCAGCAGCGGCGCGATGTCGGGTAGATCGGATAGGGATGTCAGGCCGAGCCGTTCCAGGAACAACTCGGTGGTGGCGAAAGAGGCCGCACCCGAATCCGGATCGGTGCCCGCCTCGGTGATCAGACCGCGCGCCACCAGAGTCCTCATCACCGCGTCCACGTTCACGCCGCGCACCGCGCTCACCCGCGCGCGGGTCACCGGCTGCCGGTAGGCCACCACGGCCAGGGTCTCGAGGGCGGCACGGGTCAGCTTGGACCGCGCGCCGTCGAGCAGGAGCCGCTCGACATACGGGGCGTAGCGCGCCCGGGTGTACATCCGCCAGCCACCGGCTGCCTCGCGCAGGTCGATGCCGCTGTCACGGGCAGCAAGCTCCTCGGCCATCAGACGCAGCTTGGCCATCACCCGGTAGGCGGGCTGTTCGGTCGCCGAGGCCAGCGCATCCACCGTCACCGGCGTGTCCACCACCAGCAACAATGCTTCCAGGACAGCACCCAGTTCACCGTCTTCGAGCTCGGGAACCGTCGCCACGTCGATGCCCAGGTCATCTCCGACCGGGATCGCTTCACCCGGGGCATCGTCGGACCGCTCTCCGGAATCGGAGATCTCGTCAGTCATTGTTCTCGCTATTCTTCCGCATCCGCGGTTGCCAGATGTTCGCTGGTCGGCCGATCTCCGGTCCACGAAACCTGGAGCACTCCAAGCGGTTCTGGTTGCTCGAATGCTACCGCCTTGGCTCGGAACAGTTCGAGCAGCGCCAGGAAGCGGCCGACGATCTGGAGTCCGTCGGTGCACTCTGCCACGAGTTCGGAGAAAGTTGCCCATTCGCCGATCCCGCGCTGCTCAAGCAGGGCGATGATCCGGTGCGCCTGCTCGGGCACCGACACCTTGGGCGCGTGGATGTGGTCGATGCCCACGGTGGGCACCGGGCGCGGGGTGAAGGCGGCGGCCGCGATCTCGGCGAATTTGCCGGCGTCGACGCCCAGCATCACCTCGGGCAGCAGGTCCGAGAAGCGATCCTCCAGCGACACCACGCGCGGGTAGCTGCGCAGCGCCGCGGCTTCCAGTTCGGCGAACATCAACGCGACGTGCTTGAACGCCCGGTACTGCAGCAGCCGCGCGAACAACAGGTCGCGGACCTCCAGCAGGGCGAGATCCTCCTCGTCGTGCACCTCGCCCGACGGCAGCAACCGGGCCGCCTTCAAATCCAGCAGCGTCGCCGCGATCACCAGGAACGTCGTGGTCTCGTCGAGTTCGAGCCGGGCGCCGATCTCTTTGGTGTAGGCGATGAAATCGTCGGTGACCTGGTGCAATGCCACCTCGGTGACATCGAGGCGGTGCGCGAAGATCAGCTGCAGCAGGAGGTCGAACGGCCCCTCGAAGTTGGTGAGCCGAACCTGGAAACGGTTCTGCTGATCACCGGTCGTCGACTCATCCCCGACGGCGGCAGCTGGTTCGGCGCGATCGGGCGTCGGAGTGGCCGGGGTGTTCAGGACATCGTTCACGCGCCGAACCGGTCGATGACTTCGCGGGCCAGCGAGCGGTAAGCGACGGCACCGCCCGACTTGGGCGCCCAGGTGGTGATCGGCTCGCCCGCCACGCTGGTCTCCGGGAAGCGCACGGTCCGGGTGATCACGGTGTCGAACACCAGGTCGCCGAACCGTTCGACCACGCGGGCCATGACCTCACGGGCGTTGACCGTGCGCGGGTCGTACCGGGTCACCAGGATGCCGCTGATGGACAGCTTCGGGTTGAGCCGGTCATGCACCTTGTCCACGGTGTCGGTCAGCAGCGCCAACCCGCGCAGCGAGAAGTACTCACATTCGGTGGGGATGATCACACCGTCGGCGCACGCCAGTCCGTTGACCGTGAGCAGGCCCAGCGAGGGCTGGCAGTCGATCAGCACGTAGTCGTAGCGGTCCAGCACCGGATACAGGGCCCGGGCCAGCGACTGCTCGCGGCCCACCTCGTTGACCAGCTGGATCTCGGCGGCCGACAGGTCGATATTGCTTGGGACCAGGTCCATGCCGCTAACCCGGGTCTTGATCACCACGTCGTCGATCGACACCCGTGGTTCGACCAGCAGGTTGTGCACCGTGTTCGCAAGTTCGTAGTGCGGCACCCCGAGGCCCGCCGACAATGCGCCCTGCGGGTCCAAGTCCACCAGCAGCACCCGGCGGCCGTACTCGGCCAGGCTGGCACCCAGGTTGATGGTCGAGGTGGTCTTGCCGACCCCGCCCTTCTGATTGCACATCGCGATCACCTTGGCCGGACCATGCGTCGAACGCGGCCGAGGTTCGGGAATGTCACGCGGTGGCCGCCCGGTCAGACCGAGCTCCGGTGAGCTGTGCTCGAAGAGCCCTTCGTGTGCGCTGTCGTCGGTCATACCCCACCACTACTGGTCAGGTGTCCCGCAGTCTCGGCGCACATATCCCGGCAAGTTTAACGTCGCTGTGCAGCCAGGACGGGCAGACCCGCGGGCAGCCGACAGTTTTGCGCCTCCGGCGACAAAAATCCGCAGCCGCCGTCAATTCGTCCCATCCGCCGGGCCGTCGGCTCCGAACTACCGTTATGGACCAGCCGTGGGCGCCCGGGTGCACCTCCACTGTCCGAGTCGTGGACTTCATCGTCGACCACCTCGCGCGTTCGGGTGTTCGCCACCTGTTCGGCGTGGGCGGCGCGAACATCGAAGACCTCTATGACGCCGCGTACTTCCATACCGGGATCACCGCCGTGCTGGCCAAGCATGAGTTCTCGGCCGCGACGATGGCCGACGGGTACAGCCGTGCGGGCGCCGGTCTTGGCGTGGTCGCCGCAACCTCCGGCGGGGCGAGCCTCAACCTGATTCCTGGACTCGGCGAGTCTTTCGCCAGCCGGGTTCCGGTCCTGGCTCTGGTCGGTCAGCCGCCCACCACGCAGGACGGGCGGGGCAGCTTTCAAGACACCAGCGGGCAGAACGGCTCGCTCAACGCCGAAGCCTTGTTCGCCGAGGTATCTGTGCACTGCCGGCGGGTGCTCACTCCCGACGACCTCCGAGTCGCGCTGCCGCGTGCCATCGAAGCTGCGCTGGCCGGCGGCCCCGCCGTACTGCTCATCCCCAAGGACGTGCAGCAGAGCGACATGCAAAAGGGCTACGTCGCCGGTGCTCCCGTCGAGCGCATCGACGGACATCGCTCCCCCGCTGAAACCGAAACGATCTCCGATGCGCTCGTGGGCCTCCACGGCCCCGTCACGATCATCGCCGGCGAACAGATCGCCCGTGACGACGCCCGCGTCCAATTCGAAGCACTGCGCCTTGCGGTCGGTGCACGGGTGGCAACAGTGCCCGACGCCAAGGACGTGACCGACGCTGATCTGGGCGTGACAGGTGTCATGGGTCATCGTGGGGTGGCCGAGACTATCGCAGGCAGTGCGCTGTGTCTGGTGGTCGGTACGCGGCTGCCGCTCACCGCCTCCGTGGGACTCGACGAAGTGTTGGCGAAGGTACCGACATTCTCGATCGGGTCGGCGGTCCCCTATCGCCCGTGCCACCACGTCCACAGCGATGACCTGAGGACATCGCTGACGCAGTTGACTCGCGCCGTCCGGAGAAAGCCGCAACCACCCCGGCAAGGACTTTCCGTCCCGACAGCCGAGCTGACCCCGCCGGCGTTTCACGGAGCCGGTGTCCGCTATCGGGATGCGATGAAACTGCTCGACGAGGCGCTGCCCGAAGATGCCGACCTGGTGGTCGACGCAGGCAACACCGGCGCGTCGGCCATTCACCATCTACCCGCACGGCGGTCGGGGCGTTTCGTGGTCGCCCTGGGCATGGGCGGGATGGGCTACAGCTTCGGCGCTGCCATCGGTGCGGCCTTCGCCCGGGACCATCGGCGCACCGTCGTCCTAGCCGGGGACGGCGCTTTCTTCATGCACGGCATGGAGATCCACACCGCCGTGCAGTACCGGTTACCCGTCACTTTCGTACTGTTCAACAACAACGCTCACGCGATGTGCGTCACCCGCGAGCAGCTCTTCTACCAAGATCGCTACAGCTACAACCGATTCACACCGAGCCGCCTCGGCCGCGGCGTGGCGTCGATGTTCCCCGGATTGCCCTGCGAGGACGTCGACGCGGTTGAGCTGCTTCCCCGAGCCTTGGCACGCGCGTTGGTCGCCGACGGTCCATCGGTCGTCAGCATCGAATGCTCGCCAGACGAGATTCCGCCATTTGCACCCTTTTTAGCTCCACCCCAACCCATTTCACAACCAGACAAGGACCGATCAAATGCCGCTGCCCGCGCTTGAGGACATCACCTTCCACTCCGGAACCACCGATGCCATCGACGGTGTCGTCCGAATCGAAACGTCGCCACGGGAGAACGCCACCCCGATCATCATGGAGATGATGCGGTCGGTGTATCCACACGATCAGGTATTCGGCGAATACTGCACCGTCAACGATTACATCGATTGCCCGCCCGAGGAACTGTTCGATTACCTGTCGGACACCCGCTGCCTCGAGGAATGGACGTACAGCCTGCGTGGATTCCGTCCCACCGATGAGCCCGGGCTGTGGGCGGCTTATGACCGGCTGGGCTCCGAGACTGAAATCTTCACCCGGACAACGGCAAACAAGCAATCGATGACGGTCGACTATCACTGCGCCTGGGACCAGGGCAAGCACTTGTGGATGGTCTATCTCATGCGGGTCGTCGATGCGCAGACGGTATTGAACAAGCCCGGTTCGGTTGTGCTGTGGACGAATTGCCATCACCCCTTCTACGACAGCAACCCGTACCCCGAAACTGCGCCGCCCGAACGGCCGGTGTGGGTTGGCGACTTCTGGGACATGTTCGGAGCGGGGCATCTCCTGGAACTCAAAAACCTCAAGGCGATAGCCGAATACCGCCACCGCAACGGACTGCCGGTGACACCGACCTGGATGAAATGAGAACAGCCATGAGCCAAACCCCCGTCAGCCTGATCGACGTCTCCACCTACCTGCCCGGAAAACCCATCAGTGCCGAGTATTACGCCCAGTTCGCCGAGTCCGACGAGCTGCGTGACAACCTCATGTTCCGGGCACCGAAATTCCGCCATCACGTCGGCCCGGACGAAACCGCGATCGACATGATCGAACGCGCGACCACGGGCCTTGTCGAACGGCACGGCCAGGACGTCATCGCGAACGTGGACATCCTCATCAGCCACACGCAGATGCCCGACGTCCCGTTCTACGGCGCCGGCGGAGGAATCGCACACCGGCTGGGTATGCGCCCGGACTGGGTTCTCGACCTGCACAACGGCGGCTGCGCCGCATTCGTGCTGGGCATGCAGACCGCCCGCCAGCTGCTTTCGTCGGGCGCGGGCCGTACCGCGCTGGTCGCGGTCGCCCAGAATGCGGCCGGCCAGATCTTCGATCAACCCGGAGTGCGGCGCAAGGCACAAGCCGCAGTGCCCGGCGACGGCGCAGCAGTCGGATTACTCACGTTGTCGGACGAATCGCCGATTCTCGACGTCGAGTGCCGTACGTACGGGGAATACGCCGGCGACATGGCGATCGCGGTCGACCCGCATCGCAAATGGTGGGAGCCAGGCCCCGGCGAAGGTTACATCGGCTTCACTGAATCCAAGATCACCAAAGTCCTGGCTCGGGGAAACCGTCAGGTACCCGAGGTCTCGTATACGGTGTGCGACCGAATTGGTCTGCGCACCAAGGACATCGACCTACTCGTCACGAATCAGCCCAACCGGGCGTTCCTGCGCAACTGGTGTGAAGCGCTTGAGTTGCCGAGCACCCGGCATGTCCACACCTTCGATGAGTGCGGCAACCTGTTCGCCGCAGGCATCCCGGTCAACCTCGACCGCGCGATCCAGAACGGTCACGTTTCACCTGGTGACACGGTGTTGATGGCGGCCTTTGCCCACGCCGGCGACTTCGCCGCCGCCGCTGCGGTTCGGTGGGGCGGCAGGCCGACGTGGAACAGCTGACACAGACCGACCGGCCCTACGACGTCGCGCCACAAACGGACGATCCGCTGGCTTTGTCGTTGAACGAGAATCCGTTTGCTCCACTGCCCGCCGTGCACACGGCGATCGTCCAGGCCACCGCCGCCGCCAACCGCTATCCCGAGTTCCTGCCGGAACGCCTTCGACGCCTGATCGCCACGCATGTCGGAGTAGAAGACGAACAGGTGATCGTCGCCGCCGGGGCGACGGGCGTGGTGATGCAGGTTCTCCATACCGTGACCTCGCCCGGTGACCGGATCGTCCTGGCCACACCGACGTTCGACGGCTATCCCATCTTCGCGCAGATGGCTCGCCTGACACCGGTTGGGGTGCCGCTCGATCGACACGGGCATCAGGACCTCGAAACCATGGCTGATGCGGCGGCCGATGCTCGGGTTGTCGTGATCTGTCGGCCCCACAATCCGACCGGCACCGTTGCGCCCACCACACAGATGCGGCAATTCCTGAACCGAGTGCCCTCCGATGTCGTGGTAGTGATCGATGAGGCATATATCGAATTCGTGCACCCCGCATACCGCCTCGACTGCCGAAAGCTGGTGCGCCGGTACCCCAATGTCATTGTGGTACGTACGTTCTCGAAGGCGTACGGGCTGGCAGGCATGCGCACCGGGTACGGGATCTGCTCACCGCGCTCGGCAGCGGCACTGTGGGCAATGCAGCTGCCGTTTGGCTCCACTTTCACCAGCCTGGCGGCAGTCGCGGCGTCCTACGCGGCGGAAGAGCAACTGCAGAAACGCATCCGCTTCATCACCGCCGAGCGCAGCTATCTGCGCACCAGGCTCGGCGAACTGCGGGTGTCCAGCACTGAGTCGCACGCGAACTTCGTCTACCTCCCCCCGTCCGGCAAACCGTGGCGCGAGGCATTCGAGGGGACCGGACTGCAGGTGCGCTCCTACAGCGACGGTGGTGTGCGGATCAGTGTCGGTGCCCGCCGGTCAACTACCGCGGTGCTGGCTGCAATCGGCAAATCGGTCGGGGCGGATCGATGACGTCGCGATGCGAGCCCACCCGCGAAGGAGCTACATGACAAAGTCCGGGATCACCCCGCGGCTGCGGTTCGCCCACGCCGTCGCCGCCTGGTACGACGCGGAGGCCTACTTCCGCAGGCGGTCTCGCCGTGGACGACCTTTCGGCATGTCGATACCGGGTCTGGGCGAGGTGCTGTTCGCAGCCCACTCCGAACACGTCCGTGAATTCCTCACCATTCCGTCATCCATGCTGACACCGCCGATGCCCAACCCGATCGAACCGGTGGTCGGCGACGGATCGATAATCCTGCTCGACGGGATCCCCCATAAGCGGGAACGCGCCAGGTTCCTTCCCGCTCTGCATGGCGAGCGTATTCACCGGTACGCCGATGCGATGGCGCAGGCCGCCGAGAAGGAGATCGAGTCTTGGCAACCGGGCGCAGTGATCGACGCCCGGGACGCCGCGCAGTCGATAACCCTGCGCATCATCGTCCGGACCGTCTTCGGCATCGAGGACCACGTACGCACCGACCAGTACATCCGCACCGTCAAGTCGATGATGCGCAACTACGTCGCGCCGTTCATGTTCTTCCCCGCGCTGCGCCGCGCCCCGTTCGGTCTCGGTCCGTGGCGACGCTTCTCGCAGAGGAGCCTGGAACTCGACGGTCTGCTGTCTGAGCAGATCACCCTGCGACGACGCACGGGCACCGACGGCTATGACGACGTGCTGAGCGTCCTGCTCTCCGGCGACCACGCAGGCGATCGCAGCGACGACGAGGTACTACAGCAGCTGCGAACGTTGTTGGTGTCGGGCCACGAGACGTCAGCAACCACCTTGGCGTGGGCCCTTTTTCACATCCACGACGACGACGGTGTCCGGCGCAGACTGCTCTCCGAGCTGGCGGACAATCCCGCTCCAGAGGACATGCCCAAGCTGCCCTACCTCGGCGCCGTCATCTCCGAGACGCTTCGGATGCACCCGACGGTGTCGATCGTCGTTCGCCAGCTGAAGTCGACGACCGAGACCTGGCAGATCCCCAGGGCCCCGGGCGATGTGATCGGCGTGTCACTGCCCGCTCTGCATGCCGACCCGACCGTCTGGTCAGATCCGGGCCGATTCGATCCCGATCGCTTTCTGGTCCGCAAGCCACCGCCGGCCGAATACTCCCCGTTCGGTTACGGGCACCGGCGTTGTCCCGGGGCGGCTTTCGCGTCACTCGAACTGTCGATCGTCCTGGGCACAGTGCTGCGCAGGGTCGAGCTGAGAAGGCCCATCGGCAGGCGAAGGAGCAAACCGCCACGGTCGATACCTCGCGGTGTCGCCGCCGTGCCGAATCGGCCGATCAGGCTGCAGGTCGTTCGCACGATACCGCCACCACCGGAGACGAAACGAGGATGGGAATCATGAGCCTGAAGCAACGCGTACCGCTGCTGCGATGGTCGTTCTGGCGACTGGCGCTGGGCAGCCGAAACCTCACGAGGACTGGTCAGATCGGCGATGGACGCGAAGCCGCCGCCGTGCGGTACGTGCTCGCAAACGCTCGCCGGGGCGATATCGACGACGTCCTCGCCACCATCGATCGATACGCCTACACCGAGTCATTCCTGATCAACGTCGGGGACGAGAAAGGCGAACTGCTCGACTCGGCGGTGCGCCGCGCCGCGCCCACACTGGCACTCGAATTGGGGACCTACTGCGGTTACGGGGCACTTCGGATCGCCAGAGCAGCGCCGACGGCTCGCGTGTACTCGATCGAGCTGTCTTCCGACAACGCTGAAAACGCGCGACGGATCTGGGACCACGCGGGCGTCGATGACAGGGTTACGTGCGTGGTCGGGACCATCGGCGACGGTGGCCGCACTCTCGACGCGCTGGCGCAGGAGCACGGATTCACCTCGGGTTCGGTCGATCTCGTCTTTCTCGACCACGACAAGAATGCCTACCTGTCCGACCTTCAGAGCCTCCTCGACCGCGGTTGGCTGCACCGCGGCACGATCGTCGTCGCGGACAACGTGAAGATCCCCGGCGCCCCTAAATACCGCGCGTACATGCAGGAGCAGCAGGGTGGAAGATGGCAGACGGTCGAGCACAGGACCCACGGCGAGTACGGCTCCGTCATTCCCGATTTGGTGCTGGAGTCCGATTATCTCGGCTGACCCACACCGACGGAACCCTGCCCGGTGGGCATCACCCGTCCTAGGCTGTGCGTCATGAGTCTCAAACAGCGACTGCCGCTGTTGCGGTGGTCGTTCATCCGGATGGGAATCGGCGCCAGGCACTTCTCGAAAACCGGACAGTGGGGCGACGGACGCGAGGCCGCGGCCGCGGATTATGTGGTGGCCAACGCCCGCGCCGGCGACCTCGATGACGTCATCGCCACCATCGACAAGTTCGCCTACGAGAAGTCGTTCCTGATCAACGTCGGCGACGAGAAGGGTGCGCTGCTCGACGCCGCAGTCGTGCGGGCCGACCCGCGTCTGGCACTCGAGCTGGGCACCTACTGCGGCTACGGGGCGATGCGGATCGCGCGCGCCGCGCCGGCCGCCCGGGTGTTCTCGGTGGAGTTCTCCCCCACCAACGCGGACATCGCGCGACGGATCTGGGCACATGCGGGGGTGGCCGACCGGATCACCTGTGTGGTCGGGACCATCGGCGACGGTGGCCGCACGCTGGACGCCCTCGCGGCCGCCGGGTTCGACGCGGGCGGACTGGATTTCGTGTTCCTCGATCACGACAAGAACGCCTACCTGACCGATCTGCAGAGCCTGCTGGAGCGTGGTTGGCTGCACCGGGGTTCGATCGTGGTGGCCGACAACGTGAAGCTGCCCGGCGCCCCGAAGTACCTGGCCTACATGCAGGAGCAGCAAGGTTCCCGCTGGGACACGAAACATCACAAGACGCACGCGGAGTACCAGACCCTGCTGCCCGATCTGGTGCTGGAGTCGGAGTACCTGGGCGGCTGACGTACCCGCGCCGTCGACGACGTCGACCCGTGCGGTCGCAGGCCCCCTGACACCGACCACGCCGGACCGATACACCGGTCTCCGGAATATCTGGGGAGGCATCCCCGTTTACCACGCTGTCACACCACGTCGCAGCGCAGAATTCGGAGACACCATGACCAAGATCGCCCTGATCATCACCAGCACCCGACAGGAACGTTTCGCCGATCGACCGGCGAGGTGGGTCACCGCGCGTCTGCGGCGCGCGGGACTGGACGTGGATGTGATCGACATGCGCGACCACGACCTGCCCAGCTTCGGCGGACAGTCGCCGATGTACACCCCTCGCCAGTACGCGACACCGGCGATCGCCCAATTCGGGCATCGGATCGACCAAGCCGACGCATACATCGTGCTCACCAGTGAGTACAACCACGGGTATACCGGCGTGTTCAAGAACGCAGTCGACCACCTGTTCGCGGAATGGGACCGCAAGCCGATCGCATTCGTTGCCTGGGGCAATGTCGGCGGAGCCCGCGCCGTAGAGCAACTGCGCTCCGTCGCAATTGAATTCGGCATGGCGCCCATTCGCCCCGCGGTGCACATCCTGCCCGACGTGATGGTGCCCGCGATGACGGCGCCCACCTACGATGCCGCACTCTTCACCGCACTCGAACCAAAGCTCGATGCGCTGGTGGAGGAATTGATCTGGTGGACCGCGACATTGGAGCGGGGGCGCAACCACGCGCAGGCGTGACGCCGGCAAGACGCGGTCCCGCTGCGCTCAATCGTGCAGGGCCCGGCGGACCTGCGGATCGGTCGGGGCGGGCGGCACCTCGACGAGGATCCCGGGGGAAAGAAGACCGGTCAGCCACAGCGCGACCAGACGGGCACTGGACCGCGGAGCGTCCTCGGCGGTCCGGTGGACCAAGCCGGCGTTGGCGATCGACAGCACCGCCAGGTCGGCCGGGGACGCGTCGGGGCGGACCCCGCCACTGCGCACCGCGCGTTCGAACAGCGCGGCGACGGCGCGGTAGTGGCGGGCGCGCAGTTCTTCGACGTGGACCGACAACGGCCTCAGCGATGCCAGCAGATCCGCCAGTCCTCGGTTGCTCGCCTGTAACGCACAGGTGGCGATGACGCAGTCCCGCAACGCGATCCCCGGATCGTCCGCCCGGGCGGCATCCTCGGCAAGGGCACAGTAGCGCTCGAGGTGTCCGGTATAGACCTCGGCGAGCAACGCCTCTCGAGTCGGAAAGTGCCGATACAACGTCGCGTTGCCGGTGCCGGCGCGCCGGGCGATCTCGTTCAGTGACACGTCCACGCCGTGTTCGGCGTACGCCGCCTCCGCGGCGGCCAGCACGGATGCACGATTTCGTTGGGCGTCAGCGCGCACGGCCGCCTCCTGATATGACCGACGGAATATCTGGGGATCACTCCCCGTTTGATCTTACGTCCGATTAAATGGGGAGCAATCCCCACATCTTAGGAGTCGTCGTGAAAGCAGTGGTGGTCACCGAGTACGGCGGCCCGGAAGTTCTTCAGCAGGTGGATGTCGACGAGCCCGACCCCGGCCGCGGCCAGCTCCGCATCCGGGTTCGCGCGGCCACGGTCAATCCCGCCGACGTGCTGCTGCGCGTCGGCGACATCGACGATGCGTTACGCGCGAGCACGTTGTCGCCGCCGTACCGCCCGGGAATGGAGGTCGCCGGGCTGGTCGACGAGATCGGCCCCGACACCGCGACCGACCTCGCCGTCGGCGATCGGGTCATGGCGATCATGATGCCGATCGACGACTCCGGGGGTGCTTACGCCGAGTACGTCGTCGTCGATGCGGACCAGGTCACCGCTGCACCGGCCGGCAGCAGTCACGCCGAGGCCGCCACGCTGCCGATGAACGGCCTCACCGCCCGCCGGGCGCTCGACGTGTTGAACCTGTCGCCTGGTCAGACACTTGCCGTCACCGGGGCGGCCGGCGCCGTCGGCGGTTACGTCGTTCAGCTGGCCAGGAACGACGGCCTCCGGGTGCTGGCCGACGCCGGGCCCTCCGACGAGCAACTCGTGTCCGATCTCGGCGCCGACGAGGTCGTTCCCCGCGGAAATGATGTGGGAGAACGAATCCGGCGACTGCACCCTGACGGTGTCGACGCGGTTGTCGACGCCGCATTGCAGGGCGACGAGGTACTGCCGGCGCTGCGCGACGGCGGTCAGATCGCCATCGTCCGTCGTCCCGGTGAGCGCGGCACCTCGGCGCTCCATCCCGAACGAGGCATCACGGTCCGCGACGTGTGGGTGCCCGACTACACCCACGCGACCGACAAGCTCGACAGCCTGCGAGTGCTGGCCGAACAAGGCAAGGTGACCCTGCGGGTGGCACAGACCTTTCCCGCAGCCGATGCCGCCGAAGCCCACCGGGCCCTCGAACAGGGCGGCGTCCGTGGCCGCCTCGTCCTCACCTTCGACGAGAACTAGGAGTACCCCCAGATGAAACCCATCGGAGTCGGCATCATCGGCGCCAGCCCGGGCAACGGATGGGCTGCGGCAACACATGTTCCGGCGTTGCGGGCCTTGCCGCAGTACGAGCTTCGCGCCGTCGCGACCAGCCGCCTCGAATCGGCTCGGAGCGCCGCTGCGGAATGGGATGTCGATGCCTCTCACGATCCGCGGCAGCTGATCGCCCACCCCGGTGTCGATCTCGTCGTCGTCGCCGTGAAAGTACCCGACCATCACGACCTCGTGGCACAGGCACTCGCCGCCGGGAAGATGGTCTTCAGCGAGTGGCCGCTCGGCGTCGATCTCGCACAGGCCGAGGACCTCTCGTCGAAGGCGGATGCCGCCGGCGTTGCGACCGTGATCGGCCTGCAGGCTCGGTTCGACCCCGTGATCGCGCATCTCCGGAAGCTGGTTCGGCAGGGCTACGTCGGCAGGGTGCTGGCGACGAATCTCGTTGGCTCAGGCCAGGCCTGGGGTCCGACGACCGATCCGGCGCACGTCTATGCCTACGACCGCCGCAACGGTGTCACACCACTGTCGGTATCGGGCGGTCATGCCCTCGACGCGCTGACCTTCGTTCTCGGCGACGTCGACTCGGTCACCGCAACTCTGGGTATGGGTCACCGGGAGATCACCGTGCTGGGCGGCGCGCCCATCCGATCCACCACGCCCGACCAGGTCGCGGTGACCGGCGCGCTGGACAACGGAGCTGTGGCCTCCCTCTTTTATCGAGGCGGTCTGTCTCGGGCGGGCGACCTCCGGTGGGAGATCAACGGAACCGACGGCGATCTGCTGGTCACCAGCCCTGCCCCCAATGGCAACGTGCAGGCGACGGAGCTCGTGCTCGCCGGCGGGCACGGGTCAGACGCCCACATCGAAACGATGATCGTGCCGGACGACGTGTCGGACACCGGACTGCATGGCCCCGCCCGCAATGTGGCGGCGCTCTACACCGCCTTCGCTCGCGATCTCGCCGAAGGCACCACCGGTGCCCCGTCATTCGGTGACGCGGTGCGGCTGCACCGGCTGATCGACCGAATCAACCGCGGCGCGTCCACCGCCGGGGCCAAGATGACAGCTGATTCCGAGGAGACCACATGCGCGCTGCAGTCCTGACCGCTTACGGCACACCGCTACAGATCCGCGAGGTCCCCCTTCCGATTCCCGGCCCCCGCGAAGTTCTGGTTCGCATCATGGCAAGCGGTGTGAACCCGCTCGACATCAAGATCCGCCGAGGCGAGGCCGCTCACGCAAAGATGACACCGCCGGCAATTCTCGGCATCGACATGGCCGGGGTGGTGGAGGCGGTTGGGGCACAGGTCGACCAATTCCGTGTCGGGGACGAAGTTTTCGGCATGACCGGCGGGGTCGGTGGCGTGGCCGGCTCGCTGGCCGAACTGGCTGCGGTCGACACCCGGCTGATCGCTCACAAACCCAAGGCGCTGTCCATGAACCAGGCCGCGGCCCTACCGTTGGGCTTCATCACCTCCTGGGAAGGTTTGGTCGATCGCGCCGGCGTTGCGGCCGGCCAGCAGGTGCTCATCCATGGTGGCGCGGGCGGGGTCGGGTTCCTCGCGGTGCAAATCGCCCTGTCCCGCGGCGCGCAGGTCTTCGCCACCGGAGGTGCATCGAGCCAGGAGGCGATCCGCAAGGTTGGTGCGACACCCATCGACTACACGACGCGCACCGTCGACGATTACGTCGATGAGTACACCGGCGGCGAGGGCTTCGACATCATCGTCGACAACGTCGGCGGAGACACCCTCGACGCCTCGTTCGCTGCAGTCAAGCGCTACACCGGCCACGTCGTCAGCGCCCTGGGATGGGGCACACACAGCTTGGCACCGCTGTCCTTTCGCGGGGCCACCTACTCGGGCGTATTCACCTTGATGCCGCTGCTGACCGGTCGCGGCCGGGAACACCACGGCCACATCGTGTCCCAAGCCGCCGCACTGGCCGACAGTGGCCGGCTGATCCCCCGGATGAACTCGACGACTTTCACCCTCGACAAGGTCAACGATGCCCACGCCGCCGTCGAGAACGGATCCGCCACAGGAAAAGTGGTCGTGCAGCCCAACGTGTAGCCGGCCGATGACAGAATCATCGACCAGACCAGGTCCCCCACCCGCACGTCGCCAAGAAGCGAGGCACCTCTGATGCATTGGAACCCGAGCGATACCGCCGTGGTGTTCATCGATCCGCAGAACGACGTCCTGAGCCCCACCGGGATCAACTGGGCGGCGACCGGCGCCAGCGTCACGGAGAACGACACCGTTGCGCACATGCTCGCGATCTTCAAGGCCGCGCAGGCCGCCTCGTTCGGGATGTTCATCTCGCCGCATTACTTCTATCCCACTGACCACCACTGGAAGTTCAACGGCGCACTGGAGGCCGACGAACTTCGCACCGGCACCTTCGACCGGCCGGGTCCGTTGAATCTGGACGGCTTCTCGGGCTCGGGAGCGGACTGGCTCGAGGAGTTCAAGCCGTACATCAACCACCCGGACACAGTGGTGGTCAGCCCGCACAAGGTATTCGGGTCACAAACCAACGACCTTGTTCTGCAATTGCGCAAACGGCGGATCAACAGAGTCCTACTCGGCGGGATGCTCGCGAACATGTGCGTGGAATCGCACCTGCGTGATCTCCTCGAGCAGGGCTTCGAAGTGTACGTCGTCCGCGATGCCATCGCAGGTCCGCGTCACCCCGAGTGGGGTGACGGGTATCAGGCCGCTCTGGTCAACTACGCCTTCCTCGCCCACGGGGTGGTCTGGACCGAAGACGTGGTATCCGCAATGCAGTCCGCGTCTTAATCGTTGTACGACAAGGTGATTCAGTGACACTCCTGTCAACCCCATTCGGGTTCACCTCCACCGCTGACGACATCCTCTCCGATGTCGACCTCCGTGGGCGACGCGCCGTGGTCACCGGTGCCGGTTCCGGCATCGGGCTGGAGACCGCACGCGCACTGGCCTCCGCAGGCGCGGCCGTCGTGTTGGGTGTTCGCCGGCTCGACGCCGGCCGCCGGGCAGCGGCCGAGATCACCGCTTCCACTGGAAACGACGCTGTCACACCGGCACTGCTCGATGTCGCCGACCTCGAGTGCGTGCGAGACTTCGCGGCCCGATTCAGCGGCGAGCCGGTGCACATGTTGGTCAACAACGCCGGCATCATGGCGCTACCCGAATTGGCGCGCACCAAGGAGGGCCGGGAAATGCAGTTCGCCACCAACTACCTCGGCCACTTCGCCCTCACCATCGGGCTCTACCCCGCACTCAAAGCCGCCGGTGGTGCCCGGGTGGTCTCGGTCAGTTCCAGCGGACACCTGTTGTCGCCGGTGGTGTTCGACGATCTCGATTACCGCTTCCGACCCTATGACCCGTGGACGGCGTACGGACAGTCCAAGACAGCCGACGTGCTCCTCACCGTGGCGTTGACCCAGCGCTGGCAGCACGAGTTGATCGTCGGCAATGCGCTCAATCCTGGCGCGATCGCCACCGGTCTTCAGAAACACACCGGCGGTTTGCAAACGCCGGTGGATCGCCGCAAGACCATCGAGCAGGGAGCTGCGACATCCGTGTTACTGGCGGCGTCACCGCTGCTGGACGGAATCGGAGGTCGCTACTTCGAGGACTGCAACGAATCACCGATCGTTACGCAGCGCCCGAACGATTTCAGCGGTGGTGTCGCCCCGTATGCTCTCGATCCTGACAATGCCACGCGACTCTGGGACATCGGCCTTGCGCTCACCGGACTCACCGCGTAACCCTGATCGGCAATTCCATCGGAGGGCGGCGAACGGTTCACCGCTAGCGTGCCCGCGGGTGCGCTCCCGCCCAGACCTCGCGCAGCGTATGCACCGTCACCATCGTGTAGATCTGCGTGGTGGTCACCGAGGCGTGGCCCAGCAGTTCCTGGACCACGCGTACGTCGGCGCCGCCGTCGAGCAGGTGCGTCGCGAACGAGTGCCGCAGGGTGTGCGGTGAGACCGCCGACGCGATGCCGGCGCGCGCCGCGGCATCCTGCAACACCTGCCAGGCACTCTGACGGGACAGCCGGCCTCCTCGTGCGTTGAGGAAGATTCCGGGGGTGCCCCGGCCCCGACGGGCCAGGTCCGGACGCCCCCGCACCAGGTACGCGTCGAGCGCGGTGACAGCCGGGCGTCCGATCGGCACGAGCCGCTGCTTACCGCCCTTGCCGCGCAACAGCACCGAACGCGCGTGCGTGTCGATGTCGTCGATGTCGAGTCCGACGGCCTCGGAGATCCGGGCGCCGGTGGAGTACAGCAGTTCCAGCAGTGCCCGGTTTCGCAGTGTCAGCGGCCCGTCGGCCTCGCTCTCGCCGCCGGCGGCCTCGAGCAGCGCGAGTACCTCGTCGAGGCCGAGGCTCTTGGGCAGCCGACGACTCGGCGTGGGCGGTTTGACCCCGCGGGCGACATCGAGTGCGGTGATGCCTTCGGCCGTGGCGAACCGGTGCAGTCCGCGAACCGCGACCACTGCCCGCGCAGCCGAAACCGCCGACAGCGCGGTCACTCCCGATTCCGGATCTCCCCGACGCAGCGCGATCAGGAAGTCGCTGACGTCGGCCTCGGCCACGTCCGCAAGATCCGCGATTCCCCGCTGGGTCAGGTGTTCGGCATAGCGACGCAGGTCGCGCCGGTAGGAGCTCAAGGTGTTGGCCGCCACGCCCCGCTCGATCGTCAGGTGATCGAGGTAGCCCTGCAGCTGGTCGTCGAGGGCCGATCGGAGGGGCGACGGTGTGGTCATAACAGACCTTTGCGCCGCCTGAACGCTGTCGGCCGGTCGGTCCACACCGCGTCGACCAGCCGTAACGCCTCCGCGTCGGGCATCGCGTGTGCGGCCAGGATGCCTGCCACCGCGATGCCGTTCACGATGTCGCCGGAGAACACCCGCCGCACGGCTTCTGCCAGAGGCACCCGCTCCACCACCATGTCGGCTTCCTCGTGTTCGGCCTCGGGACGCGCGACGTCGGTCAATCCGGTGGCCAGATAGATCCGCACACTCTCGTCGGAGAACCCCGGCGTCGAATCGAGATCCACCAGCACCCGCCAGTGCGCGGCGGCCAGCCCGACCTCTTCTTCGAGTTCGCGCGCGGCGGTCACCTCGGGAGGCTCCCCACCGAGGTCGAGGAGGCCGGCGGGTAGTTCCCAGAGCCGGCGTCCCAGCGGGTGACGGTACTGGTACACCAGTACCACGTTGCCGTCCTCGTCCATGGCCACGACCGCGACCGCACCGTAGTGCTCGACGACCTCACGCCGGGCCGACCCGCCGCCGGGCATGCTGACCTCGTCCGCGCGCAGCGCGAAAATGTTTCCGACGTAGACGGTTTCGCTGGCCAGCGTCTCGAAGTCGTGTTCAGCCAAGAGAAGCGGCTTCGTCCACCGGACTCGCGCCGTCCTCGACGTCCTCGGCGAAATGTTCGGGAAGGTCCATCCCGGGCAACCGCTCCGCCGCCTTGTAATCCAGCGCCGCGCCGATGAATGCCGCGAACAGCGGGTGTGGCCGCGTCGGCCGGCTCTTGAGCTCGGGGTGGGCCTGCGTCCCGACCAGGAACGGATGGATCTTCGAGTCGTATTCCACGAACTCCACCAGGTGCCCGTCGGGCGAGGTGCCGCTGAACCGCAGCCCGCTCTCGGAGATGCGGTCCCGGTAGGCGTTGTTGACCTCGTAGCGGTGCCGATGCCGTTCTGATACCTCAGTGGCCTGATAAGCCTGCGCCACAATTGATCCCGCTTCCAAAACGGCGGGATAGGCACCGAGCCGCATGGTGCCGCCCAGGTCTGCCTCGCCGGCGACGGCGTCCTCCTGATCGGCCATCGTAGAGATCACCGGGTCCGCCGTCTTCGGATCGAACTCGGCGGAGTTGGCACCGGTGATACCGACCGACCGCGCCGCCTCGATCACGATGCACTGCAGCCCCAGACACAGTCCCAGCACCGGCAGGCCCCGCTTGCGGGCGAACCCGATGGCCCCGAGCTTGCCCTCGATGCCGCGGATGCCGAAACCGCCCGGGATGAGCACCCCGTCGACATCGGACAGCGCGGACGCCGCGCCGAGGTCGGTCTCGCAGTCATCGGAGGCCACCCACCGGATCTCCACCTTGGCGCGGTGTTTGAAGCCGCCGGCGCGCAGCGCCTCGGCCACCGACAAGTAGGCATCGGACAGGTCGATGTACTTGCCCACCAAGGCGATCCGAACCGTCTCCTGCGGCTCGTGCACCCGCCGCAGCAGGTCGTCCCACTCCGACCAGTCCACATCGCGGAACGGCAGGTTGAGCCGGCGCACCACGTACGCGTCGAGTTCCTCGCGGTGCAGCACCTTGGGAATGTCGTAGATGGACGGCGCGTCCGGAGTGGAGATCACCCCGTCGATGTCGACGTCGCACATGAGCGCGATCTTGTTCTTGAGCGGTTCGGGGACGTCACGGTCACACCGCAGGATCAGGGCATCGGGGGTGATACCGATGCTGCGCAACGCGGCCACGGAGTGCTGCGTCGGCTTGGTCTTGAGCTCGCCGGACGGGGCGAGATAGGGCACCAGCGACACGTGGAGGAAGAAGCAGTTGTCCCGGCCGACCTCATGGCGCACCTGGCGGGCGGCCTCCAGGAACGGCAACGACTCGATATCGCCCACCGTGCCGCCGATTTCGGTGATCACCACGTCGGGGCGCTGTCCGGACGAATCGGGTTCGGCCATGGCCAGGATCCGGCTCTTGATCTCGTCGGTGATGTGGGGAATCACCTGGACGGTGTCGCCCAGGTACTCGCCGCGCCGTTCCTTGGCGATCACCGTGGAGTACACCTGACCGGTGGTCACGTTGGCCGACTGGGAAAGGTTGCGATCCAGGAACCGCTCGTAATGGCCGACGTCGAGGTCGGTCTCGGCGCCGTCCTCGGTGACGAACACCTCACCGTGTTGGAACGGGTTCATGGTGCCCGGATCGACATTCAGATAGGGGTCGAGCTTCTGCATGGTGACCTGCAACCCTCGCGCGGTCAGCAGCTGACCGAGGCTCGATGCGGTCAACCCCTTACCGAGCGATGACGCCACACCACCGGTGACGAAGAGGTGTTTGGTGGCGGTGTGCGGGTGCTTGCGTAAGGCGGGCAAAAGCATCCTCCGTGACGACTGGCAGGGAATCGAGAAACTGCTGTGGCCTGCCGACCCACGGAATCTCACCTTAACACCGACGCCGACAAGCCGTCGCTGACGCGCCGGATGCGCCTCGGCAAATCGGCGCCCGGGGCGCGCCTACTGCGGGACGGTCACCGACGTCGCGCCCTGCCCGGTGCCGTACCGGCCCGGCTTCCCCCCACCCGCGAGGTCGCTCAATGCGAGGACGGCCGTGATCTGACCGGCGCTGGAATCGGCGTCGTCCACGGTGCTGACGGTGGCAGCCAGGCCGGCGTCGGACCTGGTCACAGCCACCGGACCGGTTCCAGATGCCGATCCTGAGCGGCCGGCGAGCACCGTTCCGGTGCCGTGCGGGGCCAACCCGGCAGCGAAGCGTGCCATGGTTGCGCCGCGGTTGCCGCCGTCTTCCCCCAACCCGCCTCCGGTCACGATCAGCGCGGTATTGGCCGCGCCGATGTGTGGATCGTCATAGGTCAGGAACCCGGTGTCGCGCAGCGCAGTGAGCACGGTCTGGCGCTGCATGTCATCGACGGGCGCCGCGGCCGGGTTCCGGTCGATCAGCAGTGTGATGCCCAACAGGTCGCCCGCCTGGGACCCCTGGTCCACCGCCGCGGTGCTCAACTGTTTGCCGGCCGGCACAATCGGTGAATTGACCACCGACAGCAGTTTGTCGGCCGAGTTCGCTTCGACGAACTCGCTCGTGAGTGAGATTTTCCCGGTGACCGTGCCGCCGGCGTCGCGGACGAACCGCGACACCGCGTCGACATCACCGTCGGCGGCGTCCGGCGTCCGGAACACCACCACCGACTTGTCCTTCAACGCGTCACGCACGATTCGGGGTGCCATCTGCGCATCGAATTCTCCTGCGGCATTGAGCTTTTCGTTCAGCGCATTCTTGCCGTCATTGAGAGCCTCGATCTGGTGCTGCAGGTCCTTCTTGTCGTCACGAAGGCCCGACAGCACCGTGTTGGACAGCAGCCCCGAACCCAGGGCCACGCCGATTGCCAACGCCAGGAAAACTGCCGCCAGCGAAATGGCGTGTGCGCGTAGCGTGATCACAACTCACCGCCCCGCTAGCTGACCAGGCCCTGCACCCAGAGGGTGAAGCGGTTCCAGTAGTCGACGACCCAGTCGAGCACGGCCCCGTCGGCGCGCGACACCCACAGAGCGACCACCACGGCCACCAGCATCGCCATCACCAGAAGCGCGATCGCCCCGCCGGACACCCGGCTGCGGTAGAGGGTCGCCACCGCCTTGGCGTCGACGAGCTTCTCCCCGACCTTCAGCCGGGTTAGGAACGTCGACGGGTTGCTGCGCTGGCGCGAGCGGTCGAAGAACTCCTCGATCGATGCGGTGTGACCGGCGGTGACGATGAGCGACGCACCGTGGTGGTCGCACAGCAGCAGCGCGAGGTCGGCCGCCGATCCGGCGGCGGGGAAGGTCATCGCGCCGACGCCGAGGTCCTGGATGCGTTCCAGCCCGGCGGCGTGGCCGTCGGCGTCGGCGGGCAGCACCACCTGGGCGCCGCAGCGCAGCACCTCGACACTCATCTTGTCCGGGTCGCCGACGATCAGCGCCGGGCGGTAGCCGGCCTTGCGCAGCACGTCCGCTCCGGCCCCGACACCGACCAGCACCGGCTGGTACTCCTTGATGAAGGGCTTGAGCGCCCTGAGGTCTTCGGCCGCGTCGGGCTCCTCGGCGACGATCACCACGTGGCGGCGGTGCAGATCGACGTCTATGTTCGGGATCCCGATGCCGTCGATGAGCAGCGGGCTCTCACTGCGGATGAACTCGATGGTGTTGCCCGCGAAGGCTTCCAGATGCGCCACGAGACCACTCTTGGCGTCGTGCATGAGCTCGTGGATCTCTTGATCGTTGCGCTCGGTGCCCACCGCGATCCGTCGGTCACCCGAGTAGACGCCGCCGTTGTTAAGGCGGATCCGCGCCCCGTCCTTGATCTTCTTGAAGACGTCCGACCCCGCCTCGTCGATCAGCACCACACCGTTGGCGACGAGCACCTCCGGCCCGAGGTTGGGGTAACGCCCCGAGATGGACGGCGAGGCGTTGACGACACCGGCGATCTGGGCCTCGACAAGCGCATCGGCGGTGATCCGGTCCAGATCCTGTGCGTCGAGGACGACGATGTCGCCAGGGCCGACGCGGCGCAGCAGCCGATCGATGTCGCGGTCCACACGGGCAGTGCCGGTCACTCCCGGACGCGTACTGGCATTGCGGGTGAGCAGCGTGGACATCTTCATGCGCCGATTCTGTCGGGCTTCGCCGGTCAGGGGGCGGAGGCGCGCCGTAACACCAGCCCCACAAGTTGGCTTTTGTCACATCAGTAACAGCACTCCGGTCTCAATCCCGCTTCGCTGCATAGTGCCGCGCCGCCTTCGCGCGGTTCCCGCACGTGGCCATCGAGTGCCATCGTCGTGCGCCGTTCTTAGAGCTGTCGTGGAACCAGAGAATGCAGTGCGGGTGTGCACACTGCTTGATCCGGTCGGGCGCCTCACCCAGCAACCGCAGCAGGTCCGCCGCGGCCAGCCAGCCGGCCAGCCACTCCGGTTGCAGCACCTCGGCCGTCTCGGCGGGGCCCGACGCCGTGAGCGTGCGGCGGATCCGGCCCCGTTCCAGCACGTCATTGATCTCGTCGACGGAACCCGCCTGCACTGCCCGCAGGATCGCCTCCCGGGCCGCAATCAACGCGACCCGCGACTTCTCGTCAGCCTCGCAACGGTCGTCCAGCCTATTGGCCAGCAACCAGGTGCGGAGCCCGTCGACGTCCGCGAGGAGGTCCTGCGGCCCATCCGCTGACATCCATCGGGTGTTCAGCAGATCCAGCGCAAGGGGTTCGCCGACATGCGGGCGCGGATCACGCATACCTGAGGGTAACCACGCGCCCACGACAGCAGGAGCCACCCGCCGAACTAACCATCGAAATAAAATTAGATGGTTGACGGCGGGACTTCTCCAGTCCTAACCTACGTAAGTCTTTTCACTAGTTACCCAGGAGGACTGCATGCCCGGAACCACCTCGCCACAGCTCGCCGCCGGACACGTCGGCATCAACGTCACCGACCTGGACCGCTCCGTCGCGTTCTACCGAAACGCGTTGGGTTTCGAACCGCTCGCCGTCAACAGCGAGGGCGAGCACCGGTACGCCTTCCTCGGCACGGGCGGAACACTGCGGCTGACCCTATGGCAGCAGAGCAACGGTCGGTTCTCCACGGAAACACCAGGCCTGCACCATCTTTCGTTCGAGGCAGCCAACATCGACGAAGTGCGGACCGTCGAGGCGGCGCTGAAGGCGCTGGGCACCGAGTTCGCGCACGACGGCGTCGTCGCGCACGGCGAGGGAACGTCTTCCGGCGGCATCTTCTTCACCGACCCCGACGGAACCCGGCTCGAGGTGTACGCACCCAACGGGGCGCAGAGCGCTCCCGCACCCAGTGGTGCGGCGCCCACCTGCGGATTCTTCTGAGCCGAGGCGGTGAACATGTATCACTCGGGTGAGTTGGCGGTGCAACGCCGGATGGGACAGGAGGCGATCGCCACCCGCGCCGGCCGCATGATCCGCACCGAAGTTCCTGCGACCGCCGCTGCGTTCCTCGCCGAACAGCCGATGATCGTGATCGCCGCGGCCGACGACGGTGGCCGGGTGTGGACCAGCTTGATCGCTGGTCCACCCGGCTTCGTCCACTCCGACGATCCGCGCACGGTCCTGGTCGAAGCACTGCCCGCGCCGGGCGATCCGATCCGCGATGTGCTGCGCGGCGGACGGCAGATCGGGATGATCGCCATCGAACCGCAGACTCGGCGGCGGATGCGAGTCAACGGCTCCGCCGAGCCCACCGGCACGGGACTGCGGATCCACGCCGATCAGGTGTATTCGAACTGCCCGAAGTACATTTCGCGCCGGGGCGTCGTCGAGGTGCGGTCCTCGACGAGACTGCCCGACGTGCACCGTGGGCGGGCACTGACCTCCTCACAGCAAGCGGTCATCACCCACGCCGACGCCTTCTTCATCGGGTCGGCGGATGCCGCGGGCAATGCCGACGCGTCACACCGCGGCGGCAATCCCGGATTCCTACAGGTGCTCTCGCCCCACCGTCTACGCTGGCCGGACTACCGCGGGAACTCGATGTTCATGACACTGGGCAACATCGACGCGAACCCACGGTGCGGCATGCTGGTGGTCGACTGGTCGTCCGGAACGACGATCCAGCTCACCGGGGTCGCGGAAATCAACTGGGATGAAGCCGATCCCGATGCCGGCGCACAGTGCGCGGTCGACTTCACGATCGACGAGGTGGTGGAGCTGACACACGTCAGTCCCCTGCGGTGGAGCTCGGCTGAGCTGTCGCCGGCCAATCCTGGCCCGATCGTCGATCAGGACTAGGGTGCGCTGCGCTCCTGCTGCGCAGCCTCGAGCAGTTCCCTGGCATGGGCCCGCCCGCTGTCGGACTCCCCCAGTCCGGCCAGCATCCGGGCCAATTCGGCGACCCGGTCATCGTCGTCGATGCGGCGCACACCGCTGGACTTGGCCCGACCGTTACCACTGTCAACCAGGAGGTGTGCATCGGCGAAAGCCGCGACCTGAGGCAGGTGGGTCACCACGATGACCTGGTGGGTACGCGCCAGCCGGGCCAGCCGGCGGCCGATCTGCACTGCGGCACGGCCACCGACCCCGGCGTCGACCTCGTCGAACACCATCGTGGTGCCCGCCGTCGACGCCGAAAGGACGACCTCGAGGGCCAGCATCACGCGGGACAGCTCACCGCCGGAGGCACTCTTGGCCAGCGGCAGCACATCTGCGCCACGGTGTGCGGTGAACCCGAACTCGACCGCGTCCACGCCGTCGTGGCCGGCATGCAGCATCTCGCCGTCGGGCATGGTCAACGGCGCAGAGTCGTCGGCCCGGGCCGGCATCGGAGCCACCCCGATGGTGAACACTGCGTTGGCCATGGCCAGCCCGGCCAGTTCCGCGGTCACCGCCTTGGCCAGCCCCTTGGCCGCCTTGGAACGGGCTTTGGTGAGTTCGCCTGCCGCCGCGACCAGTTGACCCTCGAGCTCGGCAACCTTGCTGTCCAGCGCAGCCAGACTCTCCTCGGACACATCGAGCTGCGCCAACCGCTCGGCGGCGTCGCGTGACCACTCCAGGACCCCGTCGACATCGGCAGCGTACTTACGGGTGAGCGTGCGCAGCTCTGCCTGCCGCGCCAGTTTGGTCTCCAAAGTGCTGGCATCACTGGGCAATTCGGACAGATAGTCACCGAGCTCGCCGGAGACGTCGCCGATCACTGCCATCGCCTCCGCCAAGCGGACGGCCAGTGCCTGCAACGCCGAGTCATCGGTGGACTCCAGCGCCGCCTGCGCGCGGCCCACCCCGTCGGCGGCCGAGGTCGACTCCGGCGTGGGCTCGTCGAGCTCACCGGCTAACGCGAAGCGGGCGGAGTGCGCGGCTTCTCGCAGCGCATCGAGTTCCGACAATCGCCGGATGTCGGCGATGATCGCCTCGTCCTCGCCGGGTTGGGGTGCGACCGCGTCGATCTCGTGGATACCGAAGCTGAGCCGGTCGGCTTCCTGGGCCAGTTCCCGGGCCCGCCGCCGACGGTCGGTGAGGTCACGACGCGCCGCCAGCCACTCGTCGCGGATACGTCGATAGCGGGTCAGAGGCTTGTCCACCTCCGCGAACCGGTCGAGTGCCGCCCGTTGCTCATCGGGCCGCATCAACCGCAACTGGTCGTTCTGACCGTGCAACGTCAGCACCTGAGCGGTGAAGCTGCTCAAAGATTTCGCCGGCACACTGCGCCCACCCAGATACGCCCGGGATGGCCCGGCCCGGCTGACCGACCGGGCCGCGATCACGCTGCCGTCGTCATCACGCTCAGCGCCCGAGGAGTCCAGGATCTCCTCGACCCGACCGGAGACATCCTCGCCGAGTTCGATTGTGCTGAAACGGCCTTCCACCACCGCGCGGTCAGATCCCGAACGCACCCTGGTCGCGTCAGCCCGTGCCCCACCGAGCAGGTGCAGGCTCGTCACCACCATTGTCTTGCCGGTACCGGTCTCCCCGGTCAGCACGGTCAACCCGCGGTCGAACTCCGCGGTGGCGGCGCTGATCGCGCCCAACGACTCGATACGAATCTCCGACAGCACAGGTATCTACTGCCCCCGCCATCCAGTGACCGGCAACCGGAACTTGCGCACCAGGCGATCGGTGAACGGCGCCGAGTCCAGCCGCACCCACTTCAGCGGAGTGCCGCAGCGCGTCACCTCCAAGCGGCCACCGGCAGGCACGATCATTTCGCGGCGACCGTCACAGAACACCAGCGCATCGTTGCCGCTCGCCTCGATCTCGATCGCGATGCTGGCCAACGGACTCGTCACCATCGGACGGGCGAACAGTGCGTGAGCATTGTTGGGTACCACCAGAATCGCCTCCAGGTCCGGCCACAGCACCGGGCCGCCTGCTGAGAATGCGTAAGCGGTGGATCCTGTCGGGGTCGCCACCAGCACTCCGTCGCAGCCGAAGGACGAAACCGGGCGACCGTCCACCTCCAACACCACTCCGAGCACCCCGAGCCGGGGCCCCTTCTCCAGGCTGGCCTCGTTCAGCGCCCACCCGCGGTTCACCACATCGGTGCCCACCCGCACCGCGATATCGAGCGTCATGCGTTCCTCGATGCGGTAATCGCGCTCGATCACGCGCTCGAGCACGTGGTCGATGGCCTCCGCTTCAGCTTCGGCCAGGAACCCGATCCGGCCGAGATTGACTCCCAGCACCGGGATCTCGACATTGCGCGCGAGCTCGGCTGCGCGCAGGAACGTACCGTCGCCGCCGAGGACCAACACCAGCTCGCAACCTTCGGCTGCGCGTTCCTCGGCGTCGACCACCTCGATGTCGACCCCGAGCGCACGCATGTCATCGGGCGCGAGGTGCAGTGGTCCGCGGTCCACGGCCTCCGCCGAGAGCACCTTCAAACCAATGCCGTTGTCGCCGAGCACCTTTTCCACCCGGCGGGCGACTTCGGTCGCCTCGTCGCGGCCGGTGTGCACCACCAGCAGGATCGTGCGTTCAGACGTCATTGCGGTCCCTCCTCGACCGCCTGCCGAACTGCATGTTCGAGCGCCTCACCGGCCAGCGGACGCTCGGTTTGGGCACGCAGGTGCAGGAAATACTCGACATTGCCCGATGGCCCCGGGAGCGGGCTAGCCGTCACATCGACAGCATGCCACTGCAACGCCGCCGCCCTGCGGGCGACCGTGCACACGGCATCGATGCGCAGCTCTGGATCGGATACCACACCGCCGGCGCCCACCCGATCCTTACCGACCTCGAACTGCGGTTTCACCATCGGAACGATATCGGCGTCGGCGTCCGCGCAGGCCGTCAGCGCCGGGAGGACAGTGGCCAGCGAGATGAACGACAAGTCGGCGACGACCAGCTGAACCGGCCCGCCGATCGCCTCGGGAGTCAACTCCCGCACATTCGTGCGCTCCAGCACGTGCACCCGCTCATCGGACCGCAGCGGCCAGGCCAATTGTCCGTAGCCCACATCGGCGGCCACCACCTCGGCGGCACCGCGGTCGAGCAGGACCTCGGTAAAGCCCCCGGTCGAAGCCCCGGCATCGAGGCAACGCCGGCCGTCGACGGCGACGTCGAACGCGTCGAGCGCACCGATCAGCTTGTGTGCGCCGCGCGAGACCCAGCTCCGTTCCGCAGTGGCGATCACGGTGATGTTGGTGTCCGGGGCGACCGCAGTGGCCGGTTTGGCCGCAGGCATACCGTCGATCCGGACGCGCCCAGCCTCGATCATCTCGGCCGCCTGCTGGCGGGACCGGGCCAGACCCCGCCGCACCAGCTCGGCATCAACGCGAGCGCGCCGCGCCACCGACGCTCACCTTCCGGTCGCCTGCGGTCCGCCCGGTTGCCCCCTGTCGACGGATTCGAGGGCCTGCACGAGCAGATCGTGAGCCTCCTCGAGCCGGGCCGCCACCACATCGATGTCCATGGCCTCGAGTGCGGACGGATCCACCGCGGGATCCGGCACGCCGGCCAGCACCGCAGCGACCTGGGCACGCAGTTCGTCGGGATCGGTACTCATAGCGATACTCACGCTAGTCGATGGCGCGCTGATCGACCGGCACCGACAGCAACGACCAACGTTGCAGCGCCTGGCGCGCTGTGTCGTCGCCGGCGACCACTGTGACCGCAGCCGGGTCCAGATCCGAGCCCCACACTGCGTGAGCCGTGGCCCGCACCACCGACAGGTCGTCGGCAGGTTCCTGATCGGCGGCGTGCACCGTGACCGTGTCGGTGTCGACGTCGATCCGCCAGGCCGCGTCAGGCCCGATGCGCAGTGCGTCGGCGGCGGCGTGCAGGCCCCGCAGATCGGCGGCCAGGTAGCCCGGGCGCTCCGCGGGCACGGCATGGACCGCCTCACGCGCAGTGCTGACGCCGGTGAGCACCATGAGACTCGGCAACCCGGCCGCGACGGCACCGGCGATATCAGTGTCGAGCCGATCCCCCACCACCAGCGGCGCCGCGAACGTCCCACGACTCAAGGCGTCGTTCATCAGGGTCGGTTGGGGCTTCCCGGCCACCAGCGGATCCTGACCGGTCGCCACGCGCAGTGCCGCCACCATCGAGCCGTTGCCCGGCAACAGCCCTCGTTCGGACGGCAACGTCAGGTCCACGTTCGCCGCCACCCACAACGCGCCGGCCCGAATAGCCAATGCCGCCTCTGCCAGATCCGGCCATGCGGTAGTAGGCGAGTGCCCCTGCACCACAGCGACCGGGCCCTCGTCGAGCGTCTGAACCGGCCGCAGGCCGACCTTGCTGACCTGAGCGACAAGGGCATCGGTACCGACGACGAGAACCGTCGAGCCCGCCGGCAGACGGGCAGCCAGCAGGTGCGCCGCGCTTTCAGCACTGGTGACCACATCATCGGAGTCAGCGGCGAAGCCGAGTTCCCGCAGATGCGCGGCGACCTGTTCAGGCGCTCGTGACGCATTGTTGGTGACATACAGCAGCCGCGCATCCAGACCGGCCAAACTCTCCAGCGCACCCTCAGTGGGCGAATGGCCGCGAAACACTGTGCCATCGAGGTCGAGCAGCAGGCAATCATGTTGCCGTGCAAGCGTGGTCACGTCAGGACAGCTCCGTGATCCGGTCTTCCGCGTCGGTGATTCCTTCGATGTCGGCCTGCTCGGCATGGACGAACCACTGAAGTGCCTCGTCGTTGCGACCGAGCGACAGCAGGGTGTCGGCGTATACGTAAAACAGTCGGGCCGCAGTCGGTCCCACATTGGTCGGATCCAGCGGCGGAGAAGACAGAATTGCCAAAGCCTGCTCGAACTGCCCGAGGTCGGACCGGGCGCCGGCCGTCACGATACGCAGTTCGTCGGCATCCTCGCCGGTGAGTGCGGCGGCCTCGTCACTGCGAGCGAGTTCCAGTGCCCGCTCGGGCCGTCCGACACCGCGCTCGCAATCCGCGATCATCGCCAGCAGGGCAGATTTACTGCCCATCCGCCGGGCCGCACGCAACTCGGCGAGCGCCTGGGCCCAGTCTCCGCTGTGATATGCCGCGATACCGACCGCCTCACGCACCACCGCGATCCGGCCGGCCCGGTTACGGGCGGCACGGGCGTGAGCCAACGCCGTCTCGGGATCCTCGTCGAGTAGCTTGCCGGCCATCACGAGGTGGCGGGCGACGAAATCCGCGGTCGTCTTGTCCAGGGTGACCAGTTCCCGACGGACATCGGGCGCGAGTTCTTTGGCCTCGACGTCGGCGGGCAGTCGCGGTCCGTCGGTCCTGGGTTCACCATCAGCGGTCGGCTGCGCCGCCCGCGCCCGACCCGGTCCGGAAGTCCGGGGCGCGCCGGTGCGCTGATCCCGCCCCCGCTGGTCGTAGTGCCGCCGAGGACCCGAATTGTTGCTCGATGTGCGGTCGTTGGATGCACGCCGCGGGCGCCGCTCTGCGTCGCCTTGTCTGTCTCCGACCACGTGTGCCTTTCTACCCGCCCTTCCCGCAAAGGATACTGGCAGCAGCCACGGCCGACATAATTATGTGAGCGCCGACGCAGCGAGTAATCGCTCGAATATCGACTGAATTCGATATCGAGAATTGGTGATTAAAAGCGAATCGCCCCCCACGTTTCACGTGGGGGGCGATTCTTAATTTGTGTTCGGCGGTGTCCTACTTTTCCACCCGAGAGGGTAGTATCATCGGCGCTGGCAGGCTTAGCTTCCG
>NZ_LZSY01000122.1 GCF_001665625.1 Mycolicibacterium peregrinum
GCCAGTGAGTTGACCACCTCGACGCCCGGTCCGCGTGTCGCGCGGTCGGTATCGCCGACTCCGACCAAGGCCCTTACCTGCACGCGCTGAGCGTGCTGGTGTCGTCGAAGATGCTCATCCCCGGGAATCCACAATGACTTCTGTTGCGCCCGTGCGCACGCCTGTTCCAAGGCTCGTCGAGCAGTTCGAACACGGACTCGACGCCCCCATCTGCCTGACCTGGGAGCTCACCTACGCCTGCAACCTGGCGTGTGTGCACTGCCTGTCCTCGTCGGGGAAGCGCGATCCTCGTGAACTGTCCACCCAGCAGTGCAAGGACATCATCGACGAACTAGAACGCATGCAGGTGTTCTACGTGAACATCGGCGGTGGGGAACCGACTGTGCGCCCGGACTTCTGGGAACTCGTCGATTACGCGACCGCCCACCACGTCGGCGTCAAGTTCTCGACCAACGGGGTGCGCATCACGCCCGAGGTGGCTGCGAAACTCGCTGCCAGCGACTACGTCGATGTGCAGATCTCCCTGGACGGCGCCAACGCCGAGGTCAACGACGCGGTGCGCGGCAAGGGTTCGTTCGACATGGCTGTGCGTGCACTGGAAAACCTTGCCGCCGCCGGCTTTTCGGACGCCAAGATCTCGGTGGTGGTCACCCGCCACAACGTCGATCAGCTCGACGAGTTCAAGGCGTTGGCAGATCGCTACGGTGCCACGCTGCGGATCACGCGGCTGCGCCCGTCGGGCCGTGGCGCCGATGTCTGGGATGAGCTGCACCCGACCCCGGATCAGCAGCGCCAGCTGTACAACTGGCTGGTCGCCCGCGGTGAGCGGGTGCTGACCGGTGACTCGTTCTTCCACCTGTCGGGGCTGGGTGAGCCCGGTGCACTGGCCGGGCTGAACCTGTGCGGCGCCGGCCGCGTGGTGTGCCTGATCGACCCGGTGGGCGACGTCTACGCCTGCCCGTTCGCCATCCACGACAAGTTCCTGGCCGGAAACATTCTGGAAGACACCGGTTTCGGCGCCGGATTCCAGAACGTCTGGCAGAACTCCCCGCTCTTCCGCGAACTGCGCGAGCCCCAGTCGGCCGGCGCCTGCAGCGGCTGCGGACACTACGACGCCTGCCGCGGCGGCTGCATGGCTGCCAAGTTCTTCACCGGTCTGCCGATGGACGGGCCGGATCCCGAGTGCGTCGAAGGCTGGGGTGAGCCTGCCCTCGCGGCCGAGCGCGTCAAACCCAAGCCCAGCGGTGACCACTCCCGCGGCACCAAGCAGGGCCCGGTCGCACTGAAGTTGCTGACCAAGCCGCCCGCCCGCATCTGTAACGAAAGTCCGGTGTAACCCCATGGCTCGTGATACCTGGTTCGAGACCGTCGCCATTGCCCAGCAGCGGGCGAAGAAGCGGCTGCCCAAGTCCGCCTACTCCTCGCTGATCTCTGCCAGCGAGAAGGGCGTGACGGTCTCCGACAACGTGGAGTCGTTCGCCGAGCTCGGTTTCGCGCCGCACGTGGTGGGTGCCACGGAGAAGCGTGAAATGGCGACAACGGTGATGGGGCAGGACATTTCGATGCCCGTCATCATCTCGCCGACCGGCGTGCAGGCCGTCGACCCCGACGGTGAGGTGGCCGTCGCCCGGGCCGCCGCAGCACGCGGCACGGCCATGGGACTGTCCTCCTTCGCCAGCAAGCCGATGGAGGAAGTCACCGCCGTCAACGACAAGATCTTCTTCCAGATCTACTGGCTCGGGTCGCGCGACGAGATCGCCGAGCGCGTGCAGCGGGCCAAGGACGCCGGCGCCGTCGGGCTCATCGCCACGACCGACTGGAGCTTCAGCCACGGCCGCGACTGGGGTAGCCCGAAGATCCCGGAGCGAATGGATCTGCGCACGATGCTGCGGATGTCTCCGGAGGTGCTCACCAAGCCACGCTGGCTCTGGAGCTTCGGCAAGCACCTGCGTCCGCCGGACCTGCGGGTGCCGAACCAGGGTCGCGCCGGCGAGCCGGGGCCGACGTTCTTCGAGGCCTACGGGCAGTGGATGGGTACCCCGCCCCCGACCTGGGAGGACATCGCCTGGTTGCGGGAGCAGTGGGGCGGTCCTTTCCTGCTCAAGGGAATGGTGCGGGTTGACGACGCCAAACGTGCCGTGGATGCGGGTGTTTCGGCGATCACGGTGTCCAATCACGGCGGCAACAACCTGGACGGCACGCCCGCGGCGATCCGCTGCCTGCCTGCCATCGCCGACGCGGTGGGGGATCAGGTCGAGGTTTTGCTGGACGGTGGGATCCGCCGGGGCAGCGATGTCGTGAAGGCCGTGGCGCTGGGCGCCCGGGCCGTCATGATCGGCCGCGCCTATCTGTGGGGTCTGGCCGCCAACGGCCAGGCGGGTGTCGAGAACGTGTTGGACATCCTCAGCGGCGGCATCGACTCCGCGCTGCGCGGGCTGGGCAAGTCGTCGATCCACGACCTGACGCCGGAGGACATCCTGGTTCCGGAGGGCTTCACCCGAACCCTCGGTGTGCCGCGCGCCTGACACTGACGTTCACCCTGAGGTGCAGCGTGACAGGGGTGGCGGGAGAGACGTACGTGATGTTCACGACCGGTGCCGGGAAAGCTACGGCAAATCAATTGCTGCCTGTGCTCCAACAATTGGCGCACAGTAGGTGAATTGGGCCTACCATCGGCACGTGGCTTTCCCCAGCGGGCTCGGGAACTCAACGTCGAGACAGCTACGCAGCATGTCGCCAATGTTGATCGTCCCAGTGGGCTCTACCGAGCAACATGGCCCGCACCTGCCTCTGGACACCGACACGCGCATCGCCGCCGCAGTCTCGCATGCGCTGCTCGAGCACGTCGATGACGCGTCGTCCGGTGACTGGGTGGTCGCGCCGCCTGTCCATTACGGGGCCAGCGGCGAGCACGAGGGGTTCCCCGGCACGGTGTCGATCGGCACCGCGGCCCTGCGGTTGTTGCTGCTGGAGTACGGGCGTTCCGCATTGAGTTGGACGTCGCGTCTGGTGTTCGTCAATGGTCACGGGGGGAATGTGGAGGCGCTGGCCGCTGCGGTGGCCCTGTTGCGCCAGGAGAGCCGCGACGTCGGCTGGGTCCCGTGCATCGCCGCGGGCGCCGACGCACACGCGGGGCATACCGAAACATCTGTATTGCTACATATTTCGCCCGGCGATGTCTGGGCTGACGGCCTAGCTCCCGGGAACACCGCCCCGCTGGCCGAGCTCATGCCGGCGATGCGCAGTGGCGGGATCGCGGCCGTCAGCGAAGTCGGGGTGCTGGGTGACCCGACAACCGCCACGGCTGCCGAGGGGGAGCGTATCTTTGCTGAGATGGTCAACGGCTGTGCCGGTCGGATACGGCGGTGGCAACCGGACCGGAACGGATTGCTGACATGACCGGACCGAGGCTGCCCGACGGTTTTGCCGTACAGGTGGATCGCCGTGTCAAGGTGCTGGGGGCCGGCGCGGCCCTACTCGGCGGGTCGCCGACCCGGTTGCTGCGGCTGGCGCCGACGGCGCAGACCATGCTCAACGGCGGCCGTCTCGAGGTCCACGACGCGCAGAGTGCGCAACTGGCCCGGACTTTGCTCGACGCCACGGTCGCCCATCCCCGTCCGCCCAGCGGTCCGTCCCACCGTGATGTGACGGTCATTATCCCGGTGCGCGACAACGTATCCGGTCTGCACCGGCTCATCTCGGCGTTGCGGGGCCTTCGGGTGATCGTGGTCGACGACGGCTCGGCGGTTCCGGTCTCGCAATCAGAATTCGCCGGGATGCACTGCGACGTGCAGGTGCTCCGGCACTTCCGCAGCAACGGCCCGGCGGCCGCCCGCAACACCGGCCTCGCCGCGACGGAGACCGATTTCGTCGCATTCCTCGACTCGGACGTCGTGCCGCGGCGTGGGTGGCTCGAGGCGTTGCTCGGCCACTTCTGCGACCCGGCCGTGGCGCTGGTCGCACCCCGCATCGTCGGACTGCACACCGCCGACAATGTGGTGGCCAGGTACGAGGCGGTGCGTTCGTCCCTGGACCTCGGGGTGCGCGAGGCACCGGTGGTGCCCTATGGCCCGGTGTCCTACGTACCCAGCGCGGCGATCATCTGCCGGCGCGCGGCGCTGGCCGCGGTGGGCGGCTTCGACGAGACCATGCAGTCCGGTGAGGATGTCGATCTGTGCTGGCGCCTGGTCGAAACCGGGTCCCGCCTGCGTTATGAGCCCATCGCGCTGGTTGCCCACGATCACCGGACAGACCTGCGAGAGTGGTTCAACCGCAAGGCTTTCTACGGCACTTCGGCAGCTCCGTTGACGGTCCGCCATCCAGGTAAGACGGCCCCTGTGGTGATCTCCGGGTGGACGCTGATGGTCTGGCTGCTGCTCGCGATGGGGTCGTGTTTCGGGTACCTGGGCTCGGTGGTGATCGCGATCTTCACCGGCCGGCGCATCGCGCGGTCCCTCAGTACGGTCGATACCGAACCCACCGAGGTCGCCGCAGTGACCGCGCGGGGGCTGTGGTCGGCGGCTCTGCAGCTGTGTTCGGCGATCTGTCGGCATTACTGGCCGGTCGCCCTCGTCGCCGCCCTGATGTTCCGGCGGGCCAGACACGCGGTCCTGGTGGCCGCGGTGCTGGACGGCGTGGTCGACTGGGCGACCCGACGCGGCAATGCCGACGAAGACACCAAGCCCGTCGGCCTGCTGACCCACATCCTGCTCAAGCGTCTGGACGATCTCGCCTACGGGATCGGCCTGTGGACCGGTGTGGTGCGTGAACGTCAGCTGGGCGCGCTCAAGCCACAGCTTCGGAGCTAACCCGAGTTGGAGCGAGACGTCCTGATCGTCGGTGCCGGAAGCGCCGGATCAATTCTGGCTGAACGGCTTTCCGTTGATCCAAGCTGCCATGTCACGGTCGTGGAAGCCGGTCCGGAGCCTAGTGACCCTCGGGTGGCGGCGCAGATCACCGATGCGCTGCGCCTGCCGATCGGGGCGGCGAGTTCGGTGGTCCGTCACTATGCCTCGGTACTGACCGAACACCCGCCCCGGCACGCCGAGATCATCCGGGGATCGGTGGTGGGTGGCTCCGGTGCGGTCAATGGCGGTTATTTCTGCCGGGGGCTGCCAGGAGACTTCGACCGGTGGGCCGTGCCGGGGTGGGGCTGGGACGATGTACTGCCGCACTTCCGTGCCATCGAGACGGATCTGGATTTCGACACCTCCCTGCATGGCGATGCCGGGCCGATCACCGTCCGGCGGGTCCGCGAATTTGACGGTTGCACAGCATCTTTCGTCGACGCAGCGATAGGTACCGGATTCGGCTGGATCGATGACCTCAATGGGTCCACCGCTGCGGCGGCACTCCCGGCGGGGGTCGGTGCCGTTCCGCTGAACATCAACGGCGGCAACAGGGTTGGTCCGGGTGGTGCCTATCTGCAACCCGCGCTGGGGCGGCCCAATCTCCAGCTGGTGACCGACACCCGGGTCCACCGCGTGCTGTTCCGCGCGAACCAGGCCGTCGGAGTGCAGTGCGAAGACGGCTCTGTGCTCGGTGCCGATCGAATTGTGCTGTGTTCTGGAGCAATTGGATCAGCCCACCTGCTGCTGCTGTCGGGCATCGGGCCGGCGGCAGAGCTCGAAGCGCTCGGCATCGAGGTGGTTTCCGATCTGCCGGTCGGCATGCACACTGTGGACCATCCGGAATGGGTACTGCCGGTCTCGTGGACGCCGACTCACGACCTGCCGCCGCTGGAGGCTGTGCTGACCACCGACGACGGCATCGAAGTGCGTCCCTACACCGCAGGTTTTTCGGCCATGGTGCACGGGCCGGGGCACGATCCTGCCGAACTTCCGCACCTCGGGGTGGCGCTGATGCGCCCGCACTCACGGGGCCGGGTCGGGTTGGCATCGGCCGACCCGACGGTGGCACCGGTGATCGAGCATCGGTATGACACGGTGGCAGAGGATGTCGACGCTTTGCGCCGTGGCGCGGAACTGGCTCGTGAATTGGTCAGTAACACAGCAGAAGTCGGTGAGGCTTCGTGGTCGACATCGCAGCATCTGGCCGGTACGGCGCCGATGGGCACCGGCGTGCAGGCAGTGCTGGATCCGACCTGCCGGGTGCTGGGCGTCGAGAATCTGTGGGTGGTCGACGGGTCGATCATGCCGGCCATCACCAGCCGCGGCCCGCACGCGACCATTGCCATGATCGGTCATCGGGCTGCGGAGTTCCTGGCGACCTGAGCCGCCGGATCACTCGGAGCTGCTCACCGTCGCGGCCCGGAGCCCAGATCCCGACGAACACCGCCGCCACCGCCAGGACCGCTGCCATCACCAGCAGGGCCGAGTTCGTCGCTTCCAGGAATGCCTGCTTGGCCAGCCCGCCTACGGCTGTGCCCTGCGGACCCAGTTGCCCGGCCACGGTGAGTGCCTCGGCCAGTGAGCTGAGGATGTGCTCGCGTACTTCGGCGGGTAGTCCGGTCAACTTGGACCCCAGGTGATTCTGATACTGGGCGGCCAGGATCGAGCCGGCCACCGCGATGCCCAGGGCGGCACCGACTTCCCGAGTGGTGTCGTTGACCGCGGAGGCCACGCCTTGTTTCTCGTCGGGAACGGCTCCCATGATGGCCGAAGTCGTTGGTGCGGTACACAATCCCATACCAGTGCTCATGATTAACAGGGGCCAGGCGTAGTCGAGATAGGTGGAGTCCACTTCGAGCAGCCGCATGCACATCAGCCCGACCGCGATCATCAGTAGCCCGATCGACACGCACAGGCGCAATCCCAGTCGTGGCAGGTAGAGGTGGGTGGTGGTGCTCAGGAGGAGTAGCGGAAGTATCAACGGGCACAGGGCGATTGCCGTCTGAATCGGGCTGTACCCCATGACGAGTTGGATGTACTGCATGCTGACGAAGAAATAGCCGAAGTTTGCGAAGAACAGGAACGTCACTCCCACCGCGCCGGTGGCGAAGTCGGGTTTCCTGAACAGCCGGACATCGAGCAGCGGGTGCCGGCTCTTGAGCTGCGCGCCGGTGAACGCCGCCGCCAGGGCGATTCCACCGGTCATGCAGCCCCACACCATCGGGTGAGTCCAACCCCGCACCGGGGCCTCGAGCACCCCGAGCACGAAGGCCGCTACCGCCGTGCCGATGAGCAGCGCGCCGATCCAGTCCAGCGGTGTCGCGTCCTCATCCCGGGAGGAGGACACGGTGCAGGTCAGGATGAACAGCCCGACACCGGCGACGGCGAAGGTTGTGAAGATGGACTGCCATCCCCAGAAGTGCAGCAACCCACCGGTGATCAGGAAGCCGAAGACGGCGCCCGATCCGACGACGCCGGCCCAGATCCCAACTGCCTTGTTGCGCTCGGATTTCGGAAATGCCGCGGTGAGTAGGGACAGGGTCGCCGGCATGATGAAGGCGGCGCCGGCCCCGGCCACCGCACGGGAAATGATCAGGTGTAAGGGATCGTCGAAAAGCAGGGGTGCCGCCGAGGCCAGGACGAAGACCACGAGGCCGGTCAGCAGCGCGCCGCGGCGGCCATAGCGGTCGCCGATCGCCCCGGCCGGGAGCAGCAGGCAGGCCAGCACCAGGGTGTAACCGTCGATCACCCAGGTGAGTTGTGCCTGGGTGGCGGCGGTCAGTCGGGCGATGTCGGGCAGCGCGGCGTTCAGGGCCACCATCGAGGCGATCACGATGGAGACGTCCATGCAGGCGACCGCGAGCAGCCAGTATCGCTTCCGGATCGACAGATAGGACAGGCCGGGATCTATATCCTGGCCAGAATCGACGAGGGTGTCAGACATGCTGCGCCTCCTCCGTCGGTGAAGTTTCGAGACTATCAGTCTCGTAGCGAGACGGTAAGTCTGTTTTTATGGAGGTGTTGGCGCATGACCGCCGAAAGCAGTGACCCGCGTCCGGCCCGATCCCGGGCCCGGTTGCTCGAGGCGGCGACGACGCTGTTGCGGTCGGGCGGTCCCAGTGCGGTGACGGTGGACGCGGTCACCAGGGCCGCGAATGTGGCCAGGGCAACGCTGTACCGACACTTCCCGAGCGGAAATGACTTGCTGGCAGCGGCATTTCGCGCACTCATCCCGGCCGCGCCGATGCCGCCGGCGGACGGCACGCTCCGCGATCGGCTGATCGCCCTGGTTCAGGCGCAGGCCGACTTGATCGCCGAGGCGCCGATCAGCATCACCGCGATGTCCTGGCTGGCACTGGGTGGCGACATGGAGCAATTGCCCTGGCGGTCGGGTGACAGCCCGGAGGTGCGGACCCTGCGTGAGCGAGTGGCCGAGCAGTACGCGCTGCCGTTCGAGGCGATTTTCGACAGTCCCGAGGCGGTCGACGAACTCGGCGAGGTGGATCGGACGCAGGCCGCCGCGCTACTGCTGGGGCCGATCGTGTTGGGTAAGCTCAGCACGCTGGCCGAGTTCGATTACACCAGTTGCGTGCAGTCCGCGGTGGATGGCTTCCTGGCCACCCACCGGCGGACCGAGCAGGCTCAGCGCAGCGAGTAACGAATCGGCAGGTGCTTGAGCCCACCGACGAACGTGGTCGCGGAAAGCTCTGGCGTCCCGGCCAATTCGATGGAATCCAGCCGACTGAGCAGCTCGGTGAACAAGCTGTTCATCTCCATCCTGGCCAGCGCAGCGCCCAGGCAGAAGTGCACGCCGTATCCGAATGCCAGGTGCTTGTTCGGATCCCGCCCGACGTCGAAGCGATGCGGGTTGTCGAAGATCTCTTCGTCACGATTGCCGGAAACGTAGGCCAGGTAGACGGATTCGCCCTTGGCGATCGGTACACCGCGCACGGTGGTGTCGGCGGTGGCGGTGCGCATGAACTCCTTGACCGGGGTGGACCACCGGATCATCTCTTCGACCGCGGTGCCCATCAGATCGGGTTGCGCCTTCAGTCTGGCCAGCTGGTCGGGGTTCTCGATGAGTGCATGGAGTCCGCCGGAGATCGCGTCCTTGGTGGTGTCGTGCCCCGCGCTGGCGACGATCACGTAATACGACGCGGTGTCGACGTCGGACAGCGGTACCCCGTCGATGGTGCCGTTGGCGATCGCCGACGCCAGGTCCGCGGTCGGGTTGGCGCGGCGGGACGCGGTGAGCGTCGAGAAGTAGGCGAAGAAGTCCATCAGTACGGCGAGCTGGTCTTCCAGTGAGCCCCCCTCGCGCTTGTACTCGTCGTCGTCGCCGCCGAACATCTCCTGGGTCAGCATGTGCATGCGGGCGAAGTCCTCTTCGGGGAGCCCGAGCAGGGACATGATCACGTAGAGCGGGAAGTCGACGGCGATCGCGGTGACGAAATCGCACTCGGGCCCGATATCGCGCATCTTGTCGACATACCGCTTGGCGAGCTCGTCCACCCGGACCTTGAGGTCACGCATTGCCTTGGGGCGGAACCAATCTGCCCCGATCGCCCGGACCTTGCGGTGGTGCGGGTCGTCCATGTGGATCAGTGTGCGCAGGCCCATGCCGGCCTCGAGCTGTTGCTTGGCGAGATCGTCGGCGGCCGCGGTGGCCAGCAGGGGCCGGGGCTCGCTGATGAACAGCTCGTTGTCCCGCTCGATGGCCATGATGTCGGCGTGCTTGGTGATGGCCCAGAACGGCCGGTAGGGCCGATTGTCGACCCAGGCCACCGGGTTGTTGGCGCGCAGGTGGGTCAGCGCGGTGTGCAGGCGTGCATCGTCGGCGTAAGCCGTCGGATCGGCGAGCACCTTCGCGGCGTCATCCATTGTCGGCGCGCTCATACAGACTCCTCACTGGCAGAACTTGACGGGTGTCAATTGCCACCATATGTGATCGGCGCCACGTAAGGGAGTCGATTATGCCGATCGGCCCCGTACGCTCGCAGCCATGCGGTCCGGGCGTCGCGTCGTCGCGTTGCTGGCAGTGTTGGCCATGCTGGTGGGAGGCTGTGCCCGAGGTGGCGGCCGGGCGGCGACGCCCAGCCGTTCAGCTGACCCTCCGCCCGGCCTGGTGCAAGGGCCGGACCCGGCAGTGGTCCGGACCGCGGCCGGAACCTTGCGCGGCACAGTGGTATCCGACCATCGGTTGTTCGCCGGGGTGCCGTACGCCGCCGCGCCGGTGGGCGCCATGCGATTCGCGGCACCGGTCCCCACGCCGGGTTGGCCGGGTGAGCGCGACGCCACCCGCCCGGGCCCGCGGTGCATCCAGGACCCCGATTCCGATCCCGAACGCGGAGCCAACACGGCCGAGGACTGCCTGAACCTGAACGTGTGGACGCCGCCGGTCTCGGAGGAGAAGCGTCCCGTCATGGTCTGGATCCACGGCGGCGCGTTCGCCGGCGGCAGCAGTGGCATCTACGACGCGGGACGACTGGCCGCGCGCGGCGACATCGTCGTGGTGACGATCAACTACCGCCTCGGCACACTGGGCTTCCTGGCCCACCCTGCCCTGGGCGTCGGTGGGGACGTCGGCAACTACGGTCTGGCCGACCAGCAGGCGGCGCTCCGCTGGGTGCGCGACAACATCGCCGACTTCGGCGGCGATCCGGAAAAGGTCACCGTCGCCGGTGAATCCGCGGGCGGCATGTCGGTGTGTGACCACCTGGTGTCGCCGGGCTCGGCGGGATTGTTCCGAGCCGCGATCCTGATGAGCGCACCGTGCCAGGCTCAGGCCGACCTCGCCTCCGCGGCTCGCCGATCGCTCGATTACGCGGCCGCTGCCGGATGTCCCGATCCTGCGGTGGCGGCCACCTGCCTGCGGGCCCTGCCGGTGGACAGCCTGCGGAAACCGGTGTGGTTCTTCAATATCGGCAGTGACGAGCTGACCGGTCCGGTCACCGGGTCGACTGTGATTCCGCAGGCCCCGCTGGCGGCGTTCGCATCGGATCGGGCCGAACCGGTGCCGGTGCTCATCGGCACCACCCGCGATGAGTTCACGCTCTTCGTGGCGTTGCGCTACCTGCGTCTGGGGCAGCGCTATGTCGCGGGGGATTACCCGCGGCTGCTGTCCGAGACGTTCGGTGCCGATGCCGCGGCCGTCGGCGCACACTACCCCGTCGACCGGTACGGCGGTGTGGCGCAGGCATATTCGGCGGCGGTCACCGACGGCGAATTCGCCTGCGTGTCGGAGCGGATGGCCGGTGAGCTCTCGCGCACCGGACCGGTCTACGCCTACGAGTTCAACGATCGCTCTGCCCCGGCGCCGGAGGTCATGCGAACGCTGCCCTTCCCGGTCGGAGCCAGTCACTCGCTGGAGCTTCGCTACCTGTTCGACGTCGGCGGGGCGCCGCCGTTGGACCCGGCGCAGCAGCGACTTTCGGACCAGATGATCGACTACTGGAGCGCTTTCGTGCGCACCGGCGAGCCGGCGGTCGAGGGGCAGCCCGATTGGCCTGAATTCGACGGCGGCCGAATTTCGTTGCAGGCCGACGGTAGTCGCGTCGACAATGGTTACGCACAGGAGCATCAATGCCCGTTCTGGGCCGGTCTGAGGGAGAAGTGAACTCGATGGCGACACCGGATCCGCAGGCGTTCGCCGAGGAATGGGTGCGTGCGTGGAACGCGCACGACGTGGACGCGGTACTCGCCCACTTCCACGACGATGTGTTGTTCAGTTCGCCGGTAGCGGCGCGCCTCTTTCCCGAGACCGGGGGTGTGGTGCGGGGCAAGGACTCGTTGCGCCACTACTGGACGACGGCGCTGGCCGGCATGCCGGATCTGCAGTTCGAGGTGCTGGCGACCTACCGCGGCGAATCGGCCTTGGTGATCCATTACCGCAATCAGAACGGCGGGCTGGTCAACGAGGTGCTGCTGTTCGACGGTGTACTCGTGCGCGAGGGGCACGGCACCTATCTGGACTAACGCGACTGTGCGCTCAGATCGCGGTTTCGGCGCAAATCGCGATCTGAGTGCACGCTCAGCGCCTAGGCCGGCGTCACCCAGGAGGTGATGTCGGCGTGCACCACCTCGACGCCGTGGCGGTCGGTGATGCTGACCGGCACCACGATGTCGGTGCCTTCGGTGATGCTGCCGAAATCCGGGGGCGTCAGCTCGGCGCGGGCCCGCAGCGAGGTGGTGGCCTTGGCGAGGTACTGCACGTTCATGGCCTTGGGGATCCAGCGGTGCGTTGTCGGCACAGTGGCCTCCATCAGCATGCCCATCGCCATCTCGGCGGCATTGCACGACGCGATGGCGTGCACGGTGTGCAGATGGTTGTAGACGTAGAACCACTTCGGCACCGTCACCTCGGCCAGCCCCGGTTCCATCCGGACGACGTGGGGGAGGATCGACGCGAAGTAGGGCACCCGGGCCATGGCTGCGGCGGAGAAGGCCCAGCTGCCTCCGGGAAGCGGTGACAGCTTCTTCCATGCTCTATAGGTAGCGCTGGGTGTCCTCACGGGAGACTGCGTCATGCGCCATACCTTACTCAGAAGTAAGTTCGGTCGAGCGGTCCGCAGCGCGATCTTCTTCCGCCGCGGCGCCACCTGCGCGGACAGGGCCGGCCGGCGGGTGTCCGAGGTCGGAAAACACTGGGAAATCCGCGAGTTGGAGGCTCGATGCGTCTGGCCGCATCGACGGGCCCCGACCTGCTCGATCGCGGATTTGGAGCACGCCCGGATCTAAGGCATACTGTTCGGGTTGCCTTGAGCCGGGTATTCCTGGCCGGGCATCCGACCCGCGCCCCCACGGGCGCATCCGGTCCCAACATTAGATCGCGACTGATTTTCAGGGCGAGAAAATGTGCGCGAAGGCGACACGCCCGACCGCGGGGGCCGGTGGACCACAGACAGGTAAACAGCGGCGGCAAATACTCGGCGCACCCGCGCCGGGGACCAGGCCCGACGGGTTTCGGTGGGTTTTCCCATCGAGGCTTCGATACGGCCGGCCGATGTACGAAGTAGAGGTAGGAGAAGCGTGGCGGGACAGAAGATCCGCATCAGGCTCAAGGCCTACGACCATGAGGCCATTGATGCCTCGGCGCGCAAGATCGTCGAGACGGTCACCCGTACCGGTGCCAGTGTGGTGGGCCCCGTGCCGCTGCCGACCGAGAAGAACGTGTACTGCGTGATTCGGTCGCCGCACAAGTACAAGGACTCGCGGGAGCATTTCGAAATGCGTACCCACAAGCGACTGATCGACATCCTCGACCCGACGCCGAAGACGGTTGACGCGCTCATGCGTATCGATCTGCCGGCCAGTGTCGACGTCAACATCCAGTAGGAGACCCGAGAAAAATGGCTAGAAAAGGCATTTTGGGCACCAAGCTGGGCATGACGCAGGTGTTCGATGAGAACAACAAAGTCGTCCCGGTGACGGTCGTCAAGGCCGGCCCCAACGTGGTGACCCTTATCCGTACCCCCGAGCGCGACGGCTACAGCGCCGTGCAGCTTGCTTATGGCGAGATCAGCCCGCGCAAGGTCAACAAGCCCGTCAGCGGTCAGTTCGCCGCCGCGGGTGTCAACCCGCGCCGCCACCTGGCTGAGCTCCGGGTCGACGAGGCTGCTGCCGCCGAGTATGAGGTGGGCCAGGAGCTGACCGCCGAGATCTTCGCCGACGGTGCTTACGTCGACGTGACCGGCACCAGCAAGGGCAAGGGCTTCGCCGGCACCATGAAGCGTCACGGCTTCGCCGGCCAGGGCGCCTCGCACGGCGCCCAGGCAGTGCACCGCCGCCCCGGCTCCATCGGTGGCTGCGCCACCCCGGGCCGCGTGTTCAAGGGCACCCGGATGTCGGGCCGCATGGGCCACGACCGGGTGACCACGCAGAACCTCAAGGTTCACAAGGTCGATGCCGAGAACGGCGTGCTGTTGATCAAGGGCGCCATCCCCGGACGCAACGGTGGTCTGGTGGTTGTCCGCAGCGCAATCAAGCGAGGCGAGAAGTAATGACTCTCAAAATTGATGTGAAGACGCCGGCAGGCAAGAAGGACGGCTCCGTGGAGCTGCCCGCCGCGCTGTTCGACGTCGAGCCGAACATCGCTCTGATGCACCAGGTCGTCAACGCACAGTTGGCCGCCAAGCGCCAGGGCACGCATGCCACCAAGACGCGGGCCATGGTGTCCGGTGGTGGCAAGAAGCCGTACCGCCAGAAGGGCACCGGCCGCGCCCGCCAGGGTTCGACCCGCGCACCGCAGTTCACCGGTGGTGGCGTCGTCCACGGCCCGCAGCCGCGCGACTACAGCCAGCGGACCCCGAAGAAGATGATCGCCGCCGCTCTGCGCGGTGCGCTCTCGGACCGGGCCCGCAACGAGCGCATCCACGCGATCACCGAGCTCGTCGAGGGTCAGACCCCGTCGACCAAGAGCGCCAAGGCGTTCCTGGGCTCGCTGGTTGCCGAGAACACGGCCAAAAACAAGAAGGTGCTCGTCATCATCGGTCGCACCGATGAGGTCGGCGCCCGCAGCGTTCGCAACCTGCCTGGTGTGCACGTGATCTCGCCGGATCAGCTGAACACCTACGACGTGCTCAACGCCGACGACCTGGTGTTCTCGGTCGAGGCGCTGAACGCCTACATCGAGGCCAACACGAAGAAAGAGGAGGTGTCGGCCTGATGGCTACCGTGACCGACCCCCGCGACATCATCTTGGCCCCGGTCATCTCGGAGAAGTCGTACGGGCTGATCGAGGACAACGTGTACACGTTCGTCGTGCACCCGGACTCCAACAAGACGCAGATCAAGATCGCCATCGAGAAGATCTTCGACGTCAAGGTGAGCTCGGTGAACACCGCCAACCGGCAGGGCAAGCGCAAGCGCACCCGCTCGGGCTTCGGTAAGCGCAAGGACACCAAGCGCGCCATCGTGACCCTGGCCGCCGGCAGCAAGCCGATCGAGCTTTTCGGAGCCCCGGCGTAACGCCGGGAACTAAGAGGATTTAACTGATATGGGAATTCGCAAGTACAAGCCGACGACCCCGGGTCGTCGCGGTTCGAGCGTCTCCGATTTCGCCGAGATCACTCGCTCGACTCCGGAGAAGTCGCTCATCCGTCCGCTGCACGGCACCGGTGGGCGTAACGCGCACGGCCGCATCACCACCCGGCACAAGGGTGGCGGCCACAAGCGTGCTTACCGCCTCATCGACTTCCGTCGCCATGACAAGGACGGCGTCAACGCCAAGGTCGCTCACATCGAGTACGACCCCAACCGCACCGCGAACATCGCGCTGCTGCACTACCTGGACGGCGAGAAGCGCTACATCATCGCGCCGCAGGGTCTGAAGCAGGGCGACGTCATCGAGCAGGGGCCGAACGCCGACATCAAGCCCGGCAACAACCTGCCGCTGCGCAACATCCCTGCCGGCACCGTGATCCACGCTGTGGAGCTGCGGCCCGGTGGCGGTGCCAAGCTCGCCCGCTCGGCCGGCGTGAGCATCCAGCTGCTGGGTAAGGAAGGTACCTACGCCTCGCTGCGTATGCCGTCCGGTGAGATCCGTCGTGTCGACGTGCGCTGCCGCGCAACCGTCGGCGAGGTGGGCAACGCCGAGCAGGCCAACATCAACTGGGGCAAGGCCGGCCGTATGCGGTGGAAGGGCAAGCGCCCGACCGTCCGTGGTGTCGTCATGAACCCGGTTGACCACCCGCATGGTGGTGGTGAAGGCAAGACCTCCGGTGGCCGCCACCCGGTCAGCCCGTGGGGCAAGCCCGAGGGCCGCACCCGCAAGCCCAACAAGCCGAGCGACAAGCTCATCGTCCGTCGCCGGCGCACCGGCAAGAAGCGCTAGGCCGCGGAAGGAGTAGCAGCGATGCCTCGTAGTCTCAAAAAGGGTCCGTTCGTCGACGACCATCTGCTCAAGAAGGTCGACGTTCAGAACGAGAAAAACACCAAGCAGGTCATCAAGACCTGGTCGCGTCGGTCGACCATCCTCCCCGACTTCATCGGGCACACCTTTGCGGTGCATGACGGCCGCAAGCATGTCCCGGTGTTCGTCACCGAGGCGATGGTCGGGCACAAGCTCGGCGAATTCGCCCCGACGCGCACCTTCAAGGGTCACATCAAGGACGACCGGAAGAGCAAGCGGCGATGAGTACCACAGTCAGCAATGTCATCGAATACCCGTCGGCAACCGCCAGGGCGCGCTTCGTGCGCGTCTCGGCGAGCAAGGCCCGCCGTGTCATCGATCTGGTCCGCGGCAAGAGCGTCGAGGAAGCCCTCGACATCTTGCGGTGGGCGCCGCAGGGTGCCAGCGAGCCGGTCGCCAAGGTGATCGCCAGCGCTGCGGCCAACGCGCAGAACAACGACGGCCTGGACCCGACGACGCTGGTGGTTGCGACCATCACCGCCGACGAGGGTCCGACCGCCAAGCGCATCCGTCCGCGTGCCCAGGGGCGCGCGTTCCGGATCCGCAAGCGGACCAGCCACATCACGGTGATCGTTGAGAGCCGTCCGCCCAAGCAAAAGGGTGCGGCCGCCGCATCCGCGCGCAGCCGTCGTGCGCAGGGCAGCAAGGCTGCTGCTGCGAAGGGCACGGCCGAGACGAAGGGAGGCTCGGAGTAGTGGGCCAGAAGATCAATCCCCACGGTTTCCGGCTCGGTATCACCACCGAGTGGAAGTCCCGCTGGTACGCCGACAAGCAGTACAAGGACTACGTGAAGGAAGACGTCGCCATCCGGCGTCTGCTGGCCACTGGTCTTGAGCGTGCAGGCATCGCCGACGTGGAGATCGAGCGCACCCGCGACCGGGTTCGCGTTGACATCCACACCGCGCGTCCCGGCATCGTCATCGGTCGCCGCGGCACCGAGGCCGACCGCATCCGTGCCGACCTGGAGAAGCTGACCGGCAAGCAGGTTCAGCTCAACATCCTCGAGGTGAAGAACCCTGAGTCGACGGCACAGCTCGTTGCCCAGGGTGTTGCCGAGCAGCTGAGCAACCGTGTGGCGTTCCGCCGCGCGATGCGCAAGGCGATCCAGTCGGCGATGCGTCAGCCCAACGTAAAGGGCATCCGGGTGCAGTGCTCGGGCCGCCTCGGTGGTGCTGAGATGAGCCGCTCGGAGTTCTACCGCGAGGGTCGGGTTCCGCTGCACACGCTGCGCGCGGACATCGACTACGGCCTGTACGAGGCCAAGACCACCTTCGGCCGGATCGGCGTGAAGGTGTGGATCTACAAGGGCGACATCGTCGGTGGTAAGCGTGAGCTGACCGCCGCCGCACCGGCCAGCGACCGGCCGCGTCGTGAGCGTCCGTCGGGCACCCGGCCGCGTCGTAGCGGTTCCTCGGGCACCACGGCGACGAGCACCGAAGCCGGCCGCGCCGCCACCGGAGATGCGCCCGCCGCTACTGAGGTTGTCGCTGCTGAGGCAGCGCCGGCCGCTGAGAGCACGGAGAGCTAAACCATGCTGATTCCCCGTAAGGTCAAGCACCGCAAGCAGCACCACCCGCGCCAGCGTGGCATCGCCAGCGGTGGCACGTCGGTGAGCTTCGGTGACTACGGCATCCAGGCCCTCGGCCACGCCTACATCACCAACCGGCAGATCGAGTCCGCTCGTATCGCCATCAACCGGCACATCAAGCGTGGCGGCAAGGTGTGGATCAACATCTTCCCGGACCGTCCGCTGACCAAGAAGCCCGCCGAGACCCGCATGGGTTCCGGTAAGGGTTCGCCGGAGTGGTGGGTCGCCAACGTCAAGCCGGGCCGCATTTTGTTCGAGATCAGCTACCCGGACGAGAAGATCGCCAAGGAAGCACTGACTCGCGCAATCCACAAGCTGCCGATCAAGGCACGCATCGTGAGTCGAGAGGAGCAGTTCTGATGGCAGTGGGAACTACGCCTGGTGAGCTGCGTGAACTGTCCGACACCGAGTTGACGGCGAAGCTGCGCGAGTCCAAGGAAGAGCTGTTCAACCTGCGCTTCCAGATGGCGACCGGTCAGCTGGCCAACAACCGTCGGCTGCGCGTCGTGCGCCAGGAGATTGCACGGGTTTACACCGTGCTGCGTGAACGTGAGTTGGGTCTGGCTTCCGGACCCGTTGGTGAGGATTCGTAATGGCAGAGACCAAGGGCCCCAAGCACACCCCGGCCACCGAGAAGCCGCGCGGCCGTCGTAAGACCGCCATCGGCTACGTGGTGAGCGACAAGATGCAGAAGACCATCGTGGTCGAGCTGGAAGATCGTAAGAGCCACCCGCTCTACGGCAAGATCATCCGGACCACCAAGAAGGTCAAGGCGCACGACGAGAACGGCGACGCCGGTATCGGCGACCGCGTCTCGTTGATGGAGACTCGGCCGACGTCGGCCACCAAGCGGTGGCGGCTGGTCGAGGTTCTCGAGAAGGCGAAGTAGCGAAAGCTCAACTCGCCGCGCGAGCAGACGCCAAAAGTGCCCCAAGCCTTCGGGTTTGGGGCACTTTCGTGTGTGGGGTCAGCCGGCGGGCGGCATCAGCACCGTGTCGATGAGGTAGACGGTGGCGTTGGCGGTGTGGACTCCGCCGCACACCACGGATGCGTCGTTGACTTTCAGTGCGTCACCCGAGCCGGTCACCGTCACGGGTGCGCCCTGCACGCTTGGCCGGCTGCCGACGACCTTGGCCGGGCTGGCCTGCCCCGGTACGACGTGATAGGTCAGGATGTTGGTCAGCATCGCGGAGTCCGTCTTCAACACCTCGATGGTGGCCGGGTCGATCTTGGCGAATGCGTCATCAGTGGGCGCGAAGACGGTGAACTCACCTCCGTTGAGGGTGTCCACCAGGTTCACGTTCGGATTCAGCTTTCCCGACAGCGCCGCGGTGAGCGTCGTCAGCAGCGGGTTGTTCGACGCGGCGACGGTGACCGGATCCTGTGCCATCCCCATCACCGACCCGGGGCCCGACGGCACCTTTTCCGCGTAGGACGCGCAGCCCGGGCCCACCAGGTCTGATGCCGGGTCGGCGGCCATGGCGGGCGCACTGGTGGCCTCCGGTGTCGCGGGTGCGGACCGCGCGGTGTCGCTTGAGCAGGCGGGCAGCGCGAACATGACGGCGGCTGACATCCCCGCCACCGCGGCCAACTTGTATTGAGAAATCAACATTTTCCGACTCCTGTGGCTGATTGACGGTGACCCCCGTCACTTTCTCGGTCACTGGGTATTCGGAGCGGGCCCGCATTCGGATGGGTGTCGATTTCGACCAATCCGGCACAGCGTCGGTGCCGAATACCCGGCATGTACACCTTGGTGCTCATCGGATTCCTCGGCGGACTCATCACCGGCATCTCGCCGTGCATCCTGCCGGTATTGCCCGTGATCTTCTTCTCCGGAGCGCAGAGCGCCCGTGTCACCGAGTCGGACGGCACGACAGTCGTTGCGACGAAGCCGACACTGGCCGAGACGCTGCGCCCCTATCGGGTGATCGCCGGCCTGGTGCTGAGTTTCAGCGTGGTGACCCTGGCGGGCTCGGCGCTACTGCAGCTGTTGCACCTACCTCAGGACGCACTCCGCTGGGCGGGCCTTGTCGCACTGACACTGATCGGGCTTGGCCTGATCTTCCCGCGCTTCGAGCAGCTGCTGGAGAAACCGTTCAGCTGGATCCCGCAGAAGCAGTTCGGCTCGGGCAGTAGCGGTTTCGGACTGGGTCTCGCGCTCGGCGTGCTCTATGTGCCGTGCGCGGGACCCGTGCTCGCAGCGATCGTCGTTGCCGGCGCCACCGGCTCGATCGGTGCCGATACCGTTGCATTGACCCTGTCGTTCGCCGTCGGTGCCGCGCTTCCCCTACTCGCCTTCGCGCTCGCCGGGCGTCGGGTTGCCGAGCGGGTCAATGCCTTCCGCCGTCAGCAGCGCAAGATCCGGCTGATCGGAGGAGTGGTGATGCTGGTTTTCGCGGTGGCGTTGGCCACCGACGTGCCTGCGAAGCTGCAGCGGGCGATCCCGGATTACACCAGCGGGTTACAGGACCGGGTCGCCACCGCAGGTGAGGTCCAAGACCGGCTGAGCCCGACCGCAGGAGGGGAACTGTCGAATTGCCCAGAAGGCGCGGAAGAACTCCAGAACTGCGGTGCTGCACCGGAGATCACCGGCATCACCGGTTGGCTCAACACCCCTGACGGCGCACCTGTCGACCTCAAGTCCTTGCGCGGCAAGGTGGTACTCATCGACTTCTGGGCGTACTCGTGCATCAACTGCCAGCGAGCGATTCCCCACGTCGTCGACTGGTACGACAGATACAAGGACTCCGGTCTGACGGTGGTCGGCGTCCACACCCCGGAATACGCCTTCGAGCGGGTACCCGGCAATGTGGCCAAGGGTGCGGCGGACTTGGGTATCACCTACCCGGTCGCCCTGGACAACTCGTACTCCACCTGGACGAACTACCACAATCGCTACTGGCCGGCCGAGTACCTCATCGATGCGAATGGCGTTGTGCGGCACGTGAAGTTCGGTGAGGGTGGCTACGACACGACCGAGCGGCTGATTCGCGAGTTGCTCATGGACGCGAAGAACGCCGCGTTGCCCGCGCCGGTGAACTCGCCCGACACGACGCCGACGTCGGCACTCACCCCTGAGACGTACCTCGGAGTCGGCAAGGAGATCAACTACGCCGGTGGTGGCACGTACGACGAGGGCGACGCGGTGTTCGGCTACCCGACGAGTCTGCCTGCCGACTCGTTCGCGCTGGATGGGCCGTGGCACCTGGACTACCAGGGCGCGACCGCCCAAAGCTCAGATTCGGCCATCAAGCTCAATTACCAGGCCAAGCAGGTCTATCTCGTCGTGGGTGGGACCGGCGCCGTGACCGTGCTTCGCGGCGGCGAGACTACGACGGTGCCGGTGAGCGGCCCGCCCACCCTGCACCAGATCGTCGACGATCGTGAAGCGCATCGTGGCGAGATCGAGTTGCGGTTGAGTCAAGGGCTGCAGGCTTTCTCGTTCACCTACGGGTGACCGGCGATGACCACCGTCTATTCGGCGCTAGGCTACCGGTCGATGGCACGTACGCCGGAGGTGAGTAACGTCCTCGACGCGCAGCTGCGTCGGGTGGCCCGAGGCGACGCCGAGGCGTTCGCCGGGCTGTACGACGCCACGAGCGCCCGGGTATACGGATTGGTGATCCGCATCCTGCGGGATCCTGGATACAGCGAGGAAACCACGCAGGATGTCTACGCCCAGGTGTGGCGCTCTGCCGCCGACTATGACCCGGAGCAAGGGTCTGCGCTGGCGTGGCTCATGACCTTGGCGCATCGCCGCGCGGTGGACCGGGTGCGGGCCGAGGTGGCCTCTAGCCGGCGCGAGGCGCGTTACGTCGCGGCGAGCGCAGAGCCCGACACCGACGTGGTCGCCGACTCGGCCATCCGGTCTGACGAGCAGCGGCAGGTGGCCGACTGTCTGGGATCACTGACGGACCTGCAGCGGCAGGCCATCGAGCTGGCGTACTACGACGGCCTGACCTATCCACAGGTGTCCGAACGGCTGTCGGTCAGCCTGGGCACCGTCAAAACCCGGATGCGCGACGGGCTCCGCAGGCTTCGTGATTGTCTGGGGGTGGCATGACCAGCGACTCCGAGCTGCCAGACCTGGCCACGGCCTACGCACTGGATGCGGTTACCGACGCCGAGCGCGCCGACATCGAGCGCCGGTTGGCCGAGTCTCCCGCTGAGATCGCCGAGGCGTTCCGCGCGGAGGTTCGTGCGGTGCACGAGACGATGGCAGAGGCCTCGACTGCGACCGCTGTGACCCCGCCGGTGTGGCTCCGACAGCAGGCACTTGCGGTCTCACGCGGTGCTCGACCCGACCGTTTCGGTTGGCGCAAAGGAATATTGGCTACCGCCGCTGCGGTGGTGGTCGCCGCGGGCGGCTTCGGAGCGGGGTTGGCGCTGCGCCCGGCGAATGCGCCGACCCCCGCCGAGCAGGTGCTTGCAGCGGGCGATGTCCGCACGGTGACCGGACAACTCCGTGTCGGTGGTACTGCGACGTTCATGTACTCACGCGATGAGCGGACGGGTGTGTTGGTGATGAACAATGTCGCGCCGCCGCCGCCCGGCATGGTCTATCAGATGTGGCTCATGACCGATCAGGGGCCGCAGTCGGCGGGCACGATGGGAAGCATGGCTCCCTCGATGACTGCCATGGTGCGCGACATCGGGAACTCGAGCGCGTTGGCATTCACCATGGAGCCCGGCGGCGGGTCGCCGAAGCCGACGGGGGAGATGGTGGCCAGGCTTTCGCTCGCGTGAGGTCGACGCGAGGTGAGCGATGCGGCAGAGCCATGCGTTTCGGTGCCGTCTGCCGAAGGTCTTGATTGGCCTATCAGAAATTGCCGCGTCCGCAAAAAGGTCGCAGCGGTTTCGCGATGCAGCCGCAGACAAATCCGCCCGGTGGGCGAATTCGCGATGATCGTTGGTTGCCGAGAGGTAAACGCAGCGGATTCCCGGGCCGTTTTTTGCCATGCGATCCGGTCAATATCCGGGCTACGTCGCGAACAGGTTGGGATAACGATTGCGGTAAAGGTGGGCGTCTTCGCGACGCCCAATCTAAACTGACGCGGGTGACTTCCCGCATATTGTCCCTGCTTGCGGCAACGGCGCTCATCGCAGGAACCGCGGTTGGTCCCGGGGTCGCTGCAGCCGCTCCGGAAGACGACCCGTCGCTGGTGAGTTCCCCGACATTGAACCTGCGAACACTCGGTGCGAATCCGGATATCGCGTTATACGGAATTCAGGGTTCGCAGACGCTGACAATTCCGGTGCCGCGCGGTCTGATTCCCGCCGAGCTGGTTGCCACGGTGCAACTTCCGGTCAATACCCGCGGCGGCACTCTCGAGGTCAGCCAGGACCAGCGGGTGTTGTCGCGTGTGCCGCTGCCGCCGGATCAATCACCGATCACGATTCCTCTGGGCGGCGCCCGGGTGGTGGAAAACGCTGTGACGGTGCAGCTGACCGCCTACCTCACCGTGCCCGACGGGTATTGCGTGTACGACCCGACCAATCCGTTACGGTTGATCAACAGTGATGTTCGGTTCACCGGTACCGAACAGCCCCCGACGGTGATCGCCGACTTCCTTCCGCCGGTGCTGGGCAAGCTCACGCTGTTCGTCCCACCGAATCCGTCGCAATCCGAATCAGACGCCGCAATCCGGATCGCGACGTCAGTCGTGGCCCGGTACGGTCTGCAACGTCCTGCCGTCGACATCGTCACCACCGACGGCGGCCCGGTCGCACCGCCGCAGCCGATGGAGCGGCAAGTCATCGTGCGCGAGGGGGACGCGCCCGGATTGAGTCTGCAGGGGCCCAATGCAGTACCGGCCCTGCTCATTTCAGGTCCTGCCGGAGAGGTCACCAACCAGGCCCGGTTGCTGTCGAGTGACATCTCGAGGCTCGCCGTGCAGTCGAAGGCCGTGGTGGGACCGCTGTCCAACACTCCGCAGCTGCCGTCGGACCACACCACCATCCGTCAGCTCGGTCAGCCTGGGGTCAACGCCACGTCGCTGGTCAATCCCCGGGTCACGGTTCCGCTGGATCAGACCCGGCTGGGCCGCGCGGTGCATGATGTCCGCGTTCATCTGCAGGGTTCCTACACCCCGTTGCCTGCGAGCATCGCAGGGCAGGTGGTGGTCAGCATCGGGGGACAGACCGTAGACCGCTGGCCAACGGAGGCCAACGGCCGCATCGACAAGTGGGTCGACATACCCGACCGGCACCTGCAGCGCTACACCAATCTGGACATCGCGATAGACGCGGCGGGCAACACCGGCCGGTGCGGCGAGTTCCAGCCGATCACCCTGACCATCGACGGCGAGACCCCGGTCGAGAGCAAACAGGCCAAACCTCCTGTCCCGGCAGGCTTCCAGTCGTTGCCACAGGCGTTGATGCCGCGGGTGGCGGTCGGGATGGACCTGGGTTTCGCCAACTTGCATCGGGCGGTGCAGATTCTGACTGGGCTGCAGCGGCTGAGCTCGCGTCCGTTCGATGCCGAGGTCCGCTCGCTGGCCGACGCCGTCGCCTCACCCAACCCCGCTGTGCTGATCAGCGCTGACGGCTGGAACGACGAGCGCATCTCGCTTCCCGTCGCGGTCGATGCCGACGGCGTGATCACGGTCGAAAACGTTGACGGGTCGGGTAACTCGTCGACGTTGACGCTGGATCCCACGGTCGGCTTCGGATCGCTGCAGACCGTCTACACCGGTGGACGCTCGGTGCTGGTCGCCACGTCCAGCAAGGCGCCCCAGGAACTGGACCGGCTCCTGGGCTGGCTGGACGGTGACACGGCACGGTGGTCGGGGCTGTCCGGCAACGCCGCACTCGCGATGCCGGGTCGAGCGCCGTTCGCTCTGACCACTCCGGCCGCCCAGCAGGAAAGTGCCACGGCCGCCGAGCACAAGTCACTGCGGCTGCGAGTCGGCGTCGCGGCGGTGGTGCTGGCGGCCCTGGCAGCCGGGTTGGTTGCATGGCGTGGGCGGTCCCGGGGTACATCGTGACGACGACGGTCCAGGGCACCGGTAATGCCTGGGACCGGCTGGTGCACTGGTGGTTCGGTCTACCTCAGGCGGTCCGTCTGGTGGCGCGCTGGGCACTCATCGGCGTGCTCACGTTGGTGGCGTTTCGGCAGAGTCTGCGGAACCTGGTCGAGACCACCCTGGCGGGAGGTCTCATCGGCTATGTCTGGATGGTCCCGATCGCCGCCGCCCTGGCGGCGTGGGGAACCGACGTCCGGCGCCGAACCGAACTGCCGATTCATGATCGGCAGACAGACGTCATCGTCGGCGTGATCGGGCTCGGTCTGGCGCTCATGGTGCAGGGCGTCCTACTGAAGCGCTACTCCGAGTTTTTCCACCTGATGCGGCTGGATCTCTTGGCGCTGTGGCTCTTCATGCTCAGCAGCAGCTTGGTTCTGTTCGGCGTGCGGCCGGTCACCCGGTTCGGGTGGGCCTGGGTGCTGTTGTCGCTGATATCCGCCTTGCCGTATCAAGTTGTCGTCATTGCGCTGGGCGGTGGCAACTTCGCGGCCGGAGTCGGGACCCTGCTGATCGCCGCCGCGGCCACCGCCATCGCGGTGGGGCGCACGCGCAAACGTGCGGTGGTCGGTGCGCTCGCTTCCTTCGCGTTCGGTTTCGTCATCCTGTTCGTGCTGGACAAATTGTGGCCGCATGCGCCGGTCATCGTGTATCAGATGGTGCCGTCGCTCGCGTCGATCGTTGCCGTGGGCCTGCTTGCGTTTCTCCATGCGCGCCGGGGCCGACCAAAGCTTCTGCTCGACCGCAAGGTGGAACCTCTTGCCGCCAGACAGATCTGGGCGGCAATTCCGCTTGTGGTGGCGGTGGCGGTTGCGCTCGCGTTCATGCCGTTGCCGCAGCAGCAGAGCGCCACGGTGATCAGTCGCAGCGCCCCTTATGACCTGACGCCGGGGATGCGGCTGGCGGCACCTCCTGGTTGGTCGGTCACCGGCGAGCAGCGGTACACCGGGGTAAAGCGGTATTACGGCGACGAAGCCGTACTCATCCGCCAGCGGATGACCGCAGATGTCGGGGATCCCCGGTTCGACAAGTTGTCGGCGCGGCGAAACCTGATGGTGGACAGCATTGTCAGCGAGTTGCCGTTCTCGTTCGACGCGTACCCCGGACAGGTGCTCTACGACACCACCGGGACCCGGCTCAGCAGACCGCAGCCGGTCGATCTCGGCCACGGGGTGACGGGGGAGTTGTTCTCCGCGATCGACGACCGCCTCCTGGTGAGCTGGGACGTACTGCGTTTCGCCTGGGGCGAGGAGGATGAGGATCAGATCGTCGACATCTTCGCGGTGGACAACCATCTCCCCGACGCACCGTTCCCCAATCCGCAGCGGGGATTGGTTTCCACGCTGCGCAACCTGTTCACCGTGCTGTTCCGTGGGAATTCCGTCTTGGTGCAACGCAAGCCGGCCTACAAAGACGCGGAGCTGCTCACCGAGTTCGGCCGTGCCCTGGTGGCCGCACAGTTCGTGAAAGGGGCCGGCCAATGACTTCCGACGGCACATTCGACCCCGAGACCGTCACGGCCGAGCAGCGCGATTACGCGCTCGACCGAGCGATCAACGGTTTGCGCGAAGACGATCCCATACATTCGGCGTCCAAACCGTTGACCGGCTGGCAGAAGCCGGTGCTGTGGGGCCTGCTGGCGATTGTGATCGCCTTCGGCATCTGGCGGCCCCTGCAGACCACCGTGACACTCATCGGGTTGTGCACGCTGGCATATCTTTTGACGCTCGGCGACCGGGTGCTGATCTTCAAGCGCGGGTTGGCATCGCGGCCGATCGTGATCCCCGACGACGTGGCGCGCGCAATTCCCGATGAAGACCTGCCGCCGTACACGATCCTGGTGCCGGCCTACAACGAGCCGGAAGTGGTAGCCGACCTCATCGCGGCGATGGATGCGCTGGAGTACCCAAGAGACCGCCTCCAGGTGCTGCTGCTGCTCGAAGCCGACGACCAGATCACGATCGACGCGGCGAAGGCCTGCGGCGAATCCGACGTCATCACAATCCTTTTGGTGCCCCCTGCCGAGCCCCGCACCAAACCCAAGGCGTGCAACTACGGTCTGCATTTCGCCACCGGCGACATCGTCACGATCTTCGATGCGGAGGATCTGCCCGAGCCGCTGCAGCTGCGTCGTGTGGTGGCGGCCTTCCGGGACCTGCCCGACGACGTGGCATGCGTTCAAGCCAAGTTGGTGTACCACAACGGCCATCAGAATCTGCTGACAGCCTGGTTCACCGCCGAGTACGCGCTGTGGTTCGGCTATCTGCTGCCGGGCATGATGGTGAGCACCTCGCCGATACCCTTGGGCGGCACCTCCAATCACCTTCGCCGTGACATCCTGCAAAGAATCGGCGCGTGGGATCCGTTCAACGTCACCGAAGATGCGGACCTCGGCCTGCGCATCGCCTCGCACGGCTATCACACCGCGGTGATCGACTCGTACACGCTGGAAGAGGCCAACAGTGATGCGATCAACTGGATCCGCCAGCGCTCTCGGTGGTACAAGGGCTATCTGCAGACCTGGCTGGTACACACCCGCGAGCCGGTGAAGCTGTACCGCACGTTGGGACTGCGCTCGTTCATCCGGTTCAACCTGGTGCTGGCCGGTACCCCGATCATCGCGGTGCTCAACCTGCTGTTCTGGTTCATCACCGTGTTGTGGTTCCTGGGGCAGCCGGCTGTCGTCGGCTCGGTGTTCCCTGCGCTGATCTACTTCCCGGCGTTGTTCGCCATGATCATCGGCAACTTCACCGTGATGTATATGAACATGATCGCCCTGCGCGAGGACGATCGATCTGATCTGCTACTCGCCGCCCTCAGCGTCCCGCTGTTCTGGCTGATGATGAGCATCGCGGCGGCCAAGGGTGCCTACCAGATGATCCGGCAGCCGTCGTTCTGGGAGAAGACCTTTCACGGGTTGGCCGAGCGTCCTGAGGACAAGGCCGCTCACGAGCAGATGGCCTCGACGTGATGTCAGCGGCGGCCGGACGGTCGGATTTCAGACTGAAGCTGACGATCTTCTTCGCGATGCTCTTCGTCTACCTTGCGGTCGGACATTGGCTGCAGGTCCAGCACGGGTTCATCATGGGCGACACGCTGTCACGTGTGGTGGCCACCCAGTCGGTGCTGTTCAGTCGTGATCCTCACCTGGCTGCCCTCGGGTTCATCTTTACCCCGGTGGCCGCCATGGTGCAGATACCGGCGGTCGCGCTGGGCGCGGTGTGGCCCGATATCGCCGGCAAGGCGTTCGCCGGCACGATCATGTCGGCGACCTTCATGGCCGGTGCCGCAGTCCAGATGCTCAGTATGGGCACTGATCGCGGTCTGCCCCGGGCATATTCGGTAACGCTGACCCTGTTGTTCGCTCTCAACCCGATGATCATCTTCTACGGATCCAACGGGATGAGCGAAGCTCCGTTCATCTTCTTCATGACCTGGGCCGTGCGGCGGCTCATCTTGTGGATGGTCGACGACGACGTGCATCACCTCGTCGCAGCGGGCGGTATCGCGATGGGGCTGGCCTACCTGACCCGCTACGACGCGGCGGCCTGTGTCGCGGCAGCCGGATTCCTGGTCGGCATCACGACATATCTTCGGGCCAAACCGCCGCCCCGGTTGCGGCGCGCGATTCTGGACATGTTGATCGTTGCGGGCCCCGGGTTTCTGGCGTTCCTGGGCTGGGCGGCGGCCGGCTGGCTGATCACGGGTGAGGCTTTCGCACAGTTCACCTCGCAGTACGGCAACACGGCGATTCTTGAGCAATCCGGGCAGACGGCCCCGAATCTCTTCGACGGCCTGATCTTCGCCGCGATGTGCATCATGCTGCTGGCACCGACCATGTTGCCGCTGGCGTTGTGGGCGGTGATGCAGCGGTGGGGACGCCCGAATTGGCAGATGTTGATCGTCCCCCTGGCGTTGTTCGGTGCGGTGTTGGCATTCCAGTCGTACAGCTACGCCTCGGGATCGACGTTCCCGTTCCTGCGTTTCTTCATCATCGCGATACCGCTGTGCGTGACCATGGCGATGCTCGGCGTTCCGGACGGGGTCTTCAGGACACCCACGCGGCGGGGTAGGTACGCACCGGTCCAGACCGCTGAACCGGTGCCCAGATCCAGGTCCGCCGCGCCCTACATCGCCGTCGCCGCGACGGTCGCCGTCGGCATTCCGGTGACGATGCTCGGGATGGCCGAACCGAAGTTCGCGCCGCAAGAATACGGACTCGGTGCTGTACTGAATCCGGACCCGTACAACGTGACCGACCGCAAGGCCATCGAGCACCAGATCGCCCGGACGTTCGGGACGGAACGCAAGATCGCCCAGTATCTGGAGAACCTCGATCTGCCGGACAGCTCGGTGATCACCGATACCGTGTACGGGTTCGGCATTCTGGCGGCGTCGAGCCGGCCGCGGGTTTTCGTGATCCCGTCAGATCCGGACTTCACCGAGTTGCTCAATGATCCGACCGCCAACGGCGTGAAGTATCTGCTGGCGGTGCCCGCCACGGGCCGAGGCACCTCCGATGCGCTCAATGTGCGCTACCCGACGCTGTACGACACTGGTGCCGAGGTTGCGACGCTCGAGTTGGAGATCCCCAATGACGGTGACGGCCAGCCGGATTGGCGTCTCTACCGGGTCAACGAGCAGGTTCCGAGGCGTTAGCCGCGCCGTGGATCAGCCCGGATGGGCAGCGAGGAACGCGGGGCAGTCGTTGGCTGCCGGAACCGATTTCATCCGATCATTGAGCCATCCCACGGCCGCCACGGGTTCGACCGCTTCGCGGGGCTTGTCGGGCCAGAAGGCTATCTGGATACCGTCGCCCATCTTGCAGGCTGCAGTGAGCGCGCGCTCGGTCGAGGCGGCGGGGATCACTGAGTCCTGACCGGCATAGATGACGTACATCGGTGCCGCGGTCGGGCCTTGCGGCAGGTTGGTCTTCTGGAGGTAGCCGCGCAACGTCTTCACTGCCTCAGGACCGGCGGGGCGCAGATCATCAGCGCTCAGCTTGTCGGCCAGCGACCTTCGTTGCGGAATGTCATTGCAGCTGAGCAGGGCATCCCAATTCTCTTGCGCGGCGCCCCGGCGGTAGTCGTCGAGCTCGAAGTCGTAGTAGTACTGATCCTTCAACGCTGCCAGGTACGCGATGTAGGCCAGCTTCTGGTCGGTGTTGAGTGTGCCGGCCGTGGCGCCATCTACGAGCACGTCGATGTTCGCCATCGGCGCCAAGGAAGCGGTGGCGACGAGATTGAGGTCGTAACCGTAGTTGTCGATGAGTTCATTTGCCGCCCAAGAGGCCTGGCCGCCCTCCCTGGCGCCCAGCGCAGCCCATGAGGTGGATGTGTTGGGCACTATTGTTCTTGCGGCCCGCACCGCATCGATCATGTTGTAACCGGCCGTGGTCGAGTCCAGATACGGGTGGAAGTCATATTCGTCAGGCTGGGACGGCTTTCCCAGGCCTTGGTAGTCGGGGACGGCGACCACGTAGCCGGCCTTCAGCAGCGCCTCCACTGTCGATGCCTCGCCCCGCAGATCCGGCGACAGCGATGGGGCGCAATCCGCGGAAGTGCCGGCGGTCCGGTGTGCCAGCGCCACAATCGGAAAGCCATCCTTGGGCACATCGCCCTTCGGTACGAATACCGTCCCGGTCACGTGCGAGACCGCGTCGTTCACACCGTTACGCGACGCGTATGTGATCACCTTCGCCTCTGAGCTTGCTTCCTGCAATGCCGGAACGACGTTGTCCAGTGGCGCCTGGGACAGGACATGACCGGCGTCGTCGGGGCGCTCGGTCGCAGCCTGATTCGACGAGCCACTGCAGGCGGTGAGGACGGCGAGAGCAACTGACAGCAATACCGCGACTCGAACCATCTGACGTCCCCTGATTGGTGATCCGCATTTGGTGGGCACACTCCATCTTTTCACCGATGCTCGGCGGATCTGGCCGGATAGCCGATGGAAATAGCCGACATCGGCAATAGATTGGGAACCATGTCTGTGATCGATGTGACGTCGTACGGGGCCACCGGGGATGGACAGACCGACGACCATGCGGCGGTCATGACGGCCATTCGGCAGGCCGTCGATGCCGGTGGCGGCACGGTGTTCTTCCCGGCCGGGGTGTATGCGCTGTCGGATTCCATCGGCAATGGTGTCGACGGCTTTTCTCAGGTCTGCCTGCTCGGCGACGGTGAACGTGCCGCTCGCTTGCGCGTGATAGCCGATGTGCCACCGATCAGCGGGCACTGGATCGAGAGCCGGATCGAGAACCTGAAGATCGACGCGAACGATCAGGGTGCACCGGGATTCGACGTCGATCTCGACAAGAGCTATATCAGGCACTGCTGGGTCACGGGATGGACCGACTACGGGATGCGGCTCAACGCCACCACCGAAGGCTTGCTGAACTGGATCGACGACAACTTCATAGAACAGAGCACGGGTTACGGCATCCACACCACCTACCGGTTCTACGACTCGTGGATCGTGAACAACAACATCGGGTCGACGGGGCCCAACCTGTCGGTCGAGGCCGGTCCCGTGCGCATTCTCGCCAATCACCTCGACGGAGCGCCGCAGAACAACATCGAGCTGCGCGGCAACAAGCAGCTGACCATCATCGGCAACATCTGTGAGGGTGCCCGCAAGGAGGCCATCGTCTTCACGATGCCGTCATGGCTGGAGTCGGATGACGAACAGATCGCCATCGTCGGCAACAACATCACCAACGGTGGCAAAGGCGCACCCGGCGAGTATCCCGCCATCGGGATCTATTCGGTCGACGCCGAGCATCGGACCAAGGGGTTCAACGTCACCGGCAACTACATTGCGAACACCGACGAGGGCGCGGGCTGGAGCTACGCGGTGGATGCGCAGTATGTCGACGATATTGCGATATGCGGAAACCAGTGGGACAACAACGGATACAGCGTTGCTGCGATTCGGGCCGAGGGGAGAAACGTCGGGATTGCGGGCAACACGTCGGGTAATCGGGAACCACCGTCGGGACGCGCGGTCATCAGGCTGTCCGGCGACAGCACACTCGAGAGCGGGCCGCCGGTCGAGTACGTCTACCTGTTGGCTTCAGGCTCGGCCGCGGCCACGCTGCCCACTGCCGTTGACAACACCCGCCGTTATACGGTCTAGAACATCTCAGGTGTGGGCGCGACACTCCGAGCTTCGGAGGGGCAGCGTATCGACTCCGAAGCCCAGCTGACGCTCGCCGACGGTATGGCCGTCACGGTGATCTCGGACGGGATCAATTGGTGGACCATATGACTGCCGGCGGCTAATCCAATTTCGTCGCCAGTTTCAGCCGGTCCATGCCAGAGGGTTCGTCGTAGTCGCCGAACTTGAATGTCACCGATTCGAACTTCCCGGTGAACGGGAAGGGCGCCCGGTCGGCATAGTCTTCGCACACCGGTGAAACGTTGTCCATACCGACGTCGAAGCATTCGGTCCCGCAACGCTGAGGGACCTGGCGCTCGACACGGGTCTGCGCCACCTGAGTGCCGTCGACCGAGACCGTCACGGATGCTGGGCATCCGGGTTGCGGACTGTCCGGCTGGAAGTCGACGACGATGGTGTGCTTGCCGGGAGCGAGTGGTTCCTCGGCCGTCGCGTCGTAACGCTCGAGGCCGAAATAGTTGTAGTGGTAACGGACTCTGCCCTCCCACAAGAACAGCGCGAAGCCCGCGGCATCGCCACCGAGTGCCGCCAGCACACCCTCGGCGCCGCCGTCGGGAATCTCGACGGGCACGGTGATTTCGTGGGGGACGCCGACCATTTTCGGTGCGGAACCTTCCGGTAGCCGGATCATGCCCGGGTGAAAGGTGACCTCTTTGCGACCGGTGAAGAAGCTGGGCCGCAGGGTGACGTCGAGACGTTCTGCGAAGCGATCGTCGATCGGCAGCACGTTGTACTTGGCCGCTTCGGCCAGGAACATGTCTTGCAGCTCAGCGAGTTTGGCGGGCTCCTGCTCGGCGAGGTCCACCGATTGACTGAAGTCCTCGCCGATGTTGTACAGCTCCCATTTATCGTCGTCGTAGGAGAAGGTGCCTGAGGTTTCCCAGGGCAGCCGGCCGTGGCGGACAGAGGCGATCCAACCGTCGTGATACATCGCGCGGTTGCCCATCATCTCGAAATATTGTTTGTCGTGACTGCTTTTGGCGGCACCGTCGGCGAATGAGTAGACGAAGCTGGTTCCTTCGATGGGTCGTTGGATATACCCGTTGACCTCGACGGGTTCACGGACGCCGACGATCTCCAAAAGGGTTGGTAGAACATCGATCACATGGTGGAACTGGGACCGCACCGCTCCATGGTCGGAGATCTTCTCGGGCCAGGAGATGACCATGCTGTTGCGGGTCCCGCCGAAGTGCGAGGCCACCTGCTTGGTCCACTGGAACGGGGTGTCCCCGGCATGCGCCCAACCGACCGCATAGTGCGGCGAGGTGCCCGGCAGTCCCCACTTGTCGATGAACGGCAGGGACTCCTCGATGGTCGGCTGCTGGCCGTTGAGGCTCATGATCTCGTTGGGCGTGCCGATCAGCGAACCCTCGCCAGAGGATCCGTTGTCGCCGATGATGTAGATGACGATGGTGTTGTCGAGTTCGCCGATCGCCTCGATGGCGTCGACGACCCGGCCCACTTCGTAGTCGGCGTGTTCGAGGAAGTCGGCGAAGTTCTCGGCCTGACGCGCGAACAGCGCCTGATGTTCGGCCGGCTGACTTTCCCATGACGGGATCTGTTCGGGCCGTTCGGTGAGTTTGGTACCCGCCGGAATGATGCCCATGTCCAACTGGTTCTGGTGCACGATCTTGCGGTACTCGTCCCAGCCCATGTCGAAGCGGCCCTTGTTGCGGCCGCGCCAGTCCAGCGGGGGCTGGTGTGGCGCATGCCCGGCACCGGTGGACAGGTAACCGAAGAAGGGCCGATCCGGTGCGATCGTCTTCTGTGCCTGGATCCAGGCGATGGCATCGTCGGCCAGATCGCGCTGCAGCTGATAGCCGTCCTCGGCGCGCGCGGGTGGCTCGACGGGAGTGGTGTTGCGGATCAGTGACGGATAGAACTGGTCGGTCTCTCCGGAGATGAAGCCGTAGAAATAGTCGAAGCCTTGATTGGTGGGCCAGTTGTCGAACGGTCCTGCCGGGCTGGTCTGGTTGTCGGGGACGTTGTGGTTCTTGCCCCACCAGGCGCAGGTGTAGCCGGCTTGTTTGAGCAGCTCGCCCATGGTCGCGCAGCTCTTGGGGATGATGCCGCAGTAGCCGGGGTAACCGGTGGCCATCTCCTGGATGACGCCGGTGGCCACCGAGTGGTGGTTACGCCCGGTCAGCAGCGCCGCTCGCGTCGGAGAGCACAACGCGGTGGTGTGGAACTGGTTGTAGAACAGGCCCCGCTTGTGCAGCCGTTCGGCGGTTGGCATTCGGACCAGACCGCCGTTGACACTCGGCCAGCCGAAGCCGATGTCATCGAGCAGGACGAGCAGGATGTTGGGGGAGCCCGTGGGGGCCTGCCGAACGGGCGGGAAATCCGGCGTCGAATCCTGTGCGTACAGGTTGATGGTGGCGTTGGGGAACGTCCACTCCGGCTCGGGCAGGTGATAGCGGTCGAGGTGCAGTGGGAATTCGGAACTGCGGTCGTCAGCCATGGGATCGATCGTGCCACGGGGCTTGCTGAGATGCCACGAAGTTGCGTGAATAGCCTTGTGTCCAAGTGTAATTGGACACAAAGTCATGACCGGAAGTGGCTCCGGGGCTTGGGCCTTTGTCGGTCACTACTGTACGCGCCCGGCGGATGGCATTCGCCGGCGGCGATCGGTGATCGTCTCACCCGAAATGGGTGGGGCACTCGAACGAGGTGGGATCCAAGGCAGATTCAGCATTCTGTATTGCAGAGCCGGTTTCGTTCGATTTCAGTGCTGATTTCGAGGTCACGCCTGGAACACACCGCTGCGGGCATGAATACATCAGGCCGAGTTTTGACGGCAAAGACCGTGTTGGCGCAACGCGCACGTGCAAACATGGTCAGTGGGTTGTGACGTCAGTTTGGCCGGGGCCGTTTTGATTTCGCCGGGCCGGCAGCCTGGACGATCACAACTGCACCCGTAAAAGTGCACCCGTAAAAGCCAACTAGGAAAGCGGGCACGCAGATGAAGGCTTTGCGAATCATGGACTGGAAGAGTGAACCGGAGTTGGTCGAGGTGGCCAAACCCCAGCCCGGCCCGGGACAGGTGGTCATCAAAGTCGGCGGGGCCGGAGCGTGCCATTCCGACCTGCACGTCATGCACGATTTCGAGCCGGGCATGATGCCTTGGACCATGCCGTTCACGCTGGGCCACGAGAACGCCGGCTGGGTCGACTCCGTCGGTGCCGGAGTGACCACTGTCGCGGAGGGCGACGCCGTCGCCGTCTATGGTCCGTGGGGCTGTGGGAAGTGTGAGCGATGCCGGGTCGGCGTGGAGAGCTATTGCGAGAACCAGGCCGCGGCCCCGGTGGTCAACGGTGGTGGTGGTCTCGGCCTGGATGGTGGGATGGCCGAGTACCTGCTGATTCCGTTCGAGCGGTTGCTGGTTCCGCTGCCGGATGGCATGGAACCCGCCACCGCCGCGCCGCTCACCGATGCCGGGCTGACCCCGTATCACGCCATCCGCCGGTCGTGGCACAAGATGACGCCGACCTCCACGGTCGTGGTCATCGGCGTTGGCGGCCTCGGGCATGTGGGGCTGCAACTGGTCAAGGCGACGACCGGGGCCCGGGTCATCGCCGTCGACAACCGCAAAGAGGCGCTGGAGTTGGCCACCTCGATGGGCGCGGATCACGTTCTGCCATCCGATGACAAAGCCGCGGGGGCCATCAAGGACCTTACCTCCGGCCATGGAGCCGATGTTGTGCTTGACTTCGTCGGGGCCACTCCCACAATGGAATTGGCCCGCGCCGCGGCGCGGGCGCTCAGTGACGTCACCATCGTGGGGCTCGCCGGTGGCAACGTGCCGCTGTCGTTCTTCACCCAGCCATACGAGGTCAGCATCCAGACCACCTACTGGGGCGCACATCCCGAACTCGTCGAACTGCTCGATCTCGCTGCCAGGGGGCAGGTGCACGTCGAGACGACCACCTACCCACTTGACCAGGCTCTGCAGGCTTATCACGACCTCAAGGACGGAAAGGTACGTGGGCGCGCAGTCGTGGTGCCGTGAGGCTATTGCTTGACGAAGTCGCCGGGCTTGTATTTGTGGTCGAAGAACTCCTGCTTGGGTCCGTACCAGCGGATCAGGCTGAACCAACCGCGGCCGGGGACTGTCTTGAGCCAGTTCTTGGCCCCCTCGGGGGGATTGGGCCCGACGTGGAAGGTGACGGAACCGTCGCCGTTGAACTCCAGATCGTTCATCGAGTTCAGTGACGGATAGGTCTGGCCGGGCGCGTCGACACCCGAGGCCGATTCGGCGTCGTACACCGTGACCGACCAGAGGATGTTCGCCGGAGGGTCGGCCGGCAGGTCGATGGTGTAGGTGTTGTCGCCGCGCAGATAGTCACCGTTGCTGTCCTTGTAGGCAGCACCATATTTCGCGCCCATGCCGACGATCGAGGACATCATCCCGCTGCTGATCGAGTAGGCGTTGATGAACATGTGCGCCTTGGCGTTGACGTCGGTGTGCCCCGTTGTCCGGTCGCGCCACTGCTCGTCGAGCACGGTGTGCCAGAAGTCGTCGAGCTCGGTCTTGGCGTGTGCCACCCAGTGCCGGTCGTCCCACCACAGCCCATCTTGTTCCTGATCGAAATGCGCCGCGATGTTCTTGGCCATCTTCCAGGCGGTCTGCGCGCCGAACCCGAGCAGTTCGTGCTGTCGGTCGGTGGGGGCGAACTTGCGGCCTTTGGCGATACCCAGTGCGGCCAGCGTGCCGTGCATGTAGGGATCGACGGAATCGACGCGCTCCCCTTGGATCAGTTCGCTGAGCATGTCGTAGTAGCTGGCGTCGTGTGCGAACAGCGCATTGGCCGGCAGGTCGGAGACGTGCCGGAATTCCATCGGTTTCGCCTGGCCCTTGAGCGGCCGGACAACCAGGCCTTCGACCGCCTTGATTCCAGGTGACAGATCATCGACGGACTGGAAGAAGCCCCGCTGGAAGATGAAAACGCCGTTGGTGGGGCATTCGTAGACGAAGTACTCCTGCGGGTCGACACCGAGTTCGGCCACATTCTGCCCGGAAGGCACGACGAGGTACTTGCCACCGTTGCCCTTGTCGGGACCGGGGATGCCGATGTCACCGAGGTACTGCACGTCGCCGATCTTGGGGCCCGTGAGCGGGCGGTGCCAGAAATCGTCCATCAGCCCCTGGATCTTCGACGGCGCTTCGAGGACCAGGGGGCCGGTTTCCTCCAGGTCGGCGAATCCCATGCAGTAGATGACATCCGAGTTGGGCGTGGTGATCACGGTATTGGGCTTGAGGCGCTTCTCGTAGACCGACATGACGTTGTAGCCGGTGCCGGCGACCTCGCCCAGACCCTTCTTCATCGCGTACATGTTGACCGCAGGCAATGCCCACAAATAGGCCTGCACCGCGCGCTGGAAATACAGTTCCTCGTTCAGCGCCTGCGCGGCGTCGGCGCTGGGATAGCCGCCGTCGAATTCGGCGTCGGCGATGGACTTGAAGCGGTCGGAGCCTGTCATTTCGGTCTGCGTTCCTTCCTCGCGGGAACACGCCGCGATGGCGACTCCCGCGCCGACAGAGACTGCGGTCAACCCCCCCATCTGAAGTGCTGCCCTCCGGGTCAACTCCAAGGCCATGCCATGCACCTTCGGTCAGACGAACGGGGTCGATTTTCAATGTACCCGTGTGAGTTTCGGCGAACCGTCTGATCTGCGCGGTCAATCTCGTTGAGCCAGTGGAGGCAAGCACGAAGGAACTTAGATCGCCGTATTGTCTTGTCGCCCTCGCCCAAAACGGGTGAGGCGCTTCAAATTGATGGATTCCATTGGCGGAAGCACATTCACGTGTTTGGAAAGCACTGTCGTCAGTGGAGCATCAAGCTATGGTCGAGGCGAAACGACCTGCTCTCCGAGATCTGCACAGAACCGGGAAGGAACTGTAGAGGCATGGACGTGCAAATGACCAGGCGTGGTGTGCTGCGTAACGCGGGTATTGCGGCTGCTACCGCCGGTTTCGCCACCGCGATCGCCGCCTGCTCGACCGACAAGGGCTCGAACGACGCAAACACGACGTCGACCGGCGAGAACACCTCGGCCGCGCCCAACGCACCCGCCCAACCCGAGAAGTTGACTCAGCCTGCGAGCGGCGTCGGAATGTTTCCCGGTTACGCGCAGACCATCGCTCAGTTTGCCTACGTCTGGGGCTGGCCGATGGTCAACATGCTCAACCGGCGGACCCAGATCACCCAGGCCCCGCAACCCGGTTTTCTCAACGGTGTCCTGCCGGTTGCTCCGCAGGGTCGGCTGGGCATGCTGGCCGACTACATCGACCCGGCCGAGACGTTCGTCACCTGCCCCAATCAGGACGTGGTGTACGGACTGGCGTATTTCTCTCTCGACGATCAACCGGTGATCGCCCAGGTCCCCGACTTCGGCGATCGGTTCTGGGTATATGCGCTCTACGACGCCCGCACCGACCAGTTCGGTGAACTCGGCAAGCCATACGCCACCAAGCCCGGCTTCTATCTCCTGGCGGGGCCCAACTGGAAGGGGGAAACCCCTGACGGAGTACAAGCGGTGATCAGGAGTTCGACGTCATTGGCGAACGCGGTTCCCCGGGTATTCATGGACGACACCCCGGAGGACCACGCCGCGATTCAGTCGGTGATCAACCAGGTCGATTTCTATCCGCTCAGCGACTTCGACGGCAAGATGAAGTCCACCGAGTGGGCCAAATCTCCCACCATTCCCGGACCGCCGGCCGAAGCCGGTGGCGGCGAGACGAAATGGGTGGTACCGGAGAAATTCTTCGACCAATTCGGCACGATCCTGGATCAGGTTGCCCCGCTGCCCGGCGAAGAAGCGCTCTACGCGCAGTTCCGCGCCGTGCTCGATTCGGCAAATCAAAATCCCGAGATCAAGAAGACCCTGGTCGACACTGCCGTCGCCACCGAACGTGACGTCATAGGTCCATTCTTCCAATGGGCTCACAACGGGCGCCCCGCAGGCAACGGCTGGAATCGCTCCACCAACAACGCCCAGTTCGGCCTCGACTACTTCGACCGGACGGGAACGGCAAGGTCGAACATGTTCGACAACCGGCCCACGGAAACGCAGTACTTCTACACCGACAACGATGCCACGGGCGCACCGATGGTCGGCGCGAAGACATACAAAGTGACGTTCCCGGCCGGTCAAGAGCCGCCGGTGAAGGGATTCTGGTCGCTGACGCTGTACAACGACAAGCACTTGTTCCACCCCAACGACCTCAAGCGGTATTCACTGGGCACTAAGAACAAGAACCTCAAGCGCAATCCCGACGGGACCTTGACGCTGTACGCCGGAGCGAAATCGCCTGGGCCGGAAAACGAATCGAACTGGCTTCCTGCTCCGGACGGCCCGTTCTCCCTCTACATCCGAGCCTATTGGGGCGAACCCGCCATCACCGATGGCACCTGGAAGCCGCCTGCCATCGAAGTAGTCTGATTCCGGCGGTTTCGTGGGAATGCTCGACACCTTCCCGTTCTGGTTCAACATCGTCACTCCGTAGCTGGGACAATGGTGTGCTGCTCTGTCGCGCACTGGGCAGCACACCGTGCCGGCAACAGTGATCGACAGGAATCAACGTGCAGCCCTCCGGAACATCGTCGATGCAGCCGGTGCCGTGGTTTCTCGCCACGACACCGTCGTCGAGCCCGGGGATGTTGCCGCGTCAGGCGATCGGCCGCACGCTGGATGAGCACACCGCTGGGAGACGCGCCGTCCTCGTCGCCGCTCCCTCTGGGTTCGGCAAGACCGTCGCTGTCGCACAGTGGACCCTCGGGCGTCAACGGGCCGAACCGGGCTCGGTGGCATGGCTGACACTGACGGAGCGGATCAACGACCGCAGCGATGTGCTGCGCGGCATGTTGACTGCACTGCTCAACAGCGCACGCGACGCGGGAGACAGCTCGCTGGGCCGGTCCTTGTCGGGGGCATTCGATTCGGCGACCTACGACGTGGCAGTTGCCGCGCTCATGGCCATCGATCCGGGCCGGAACGTGACCATCGTGATCGACGACTTTCAGTTCGCCCGGTCGGTATGGGGTGACGACGATGTGGTGGAACTGGTCGAGAACGGTCCGCAGTGGTTGCGGTTCGTCCTGATCACGACCGACCCGGTGAGCCCCGTCTGGGCGCGGCTGCGGGTGCACGACAAGGTTGCCGTAATCGGTTCGGCCGACCTGTCCTTCACCCGCGACGATGTGCAGGTTCTCCTCGAACGACGCGACACGTCGTCACGGTCCGAGGACATCGACCGCATCATGACGGAGAGCGGCGGCTGGCCAGGTGCGGTGCGACTCATGCTGGTCAGCGGTGACGAGGCCGCGGCGTTCTCCGACGATGTCGACCTGACCGATTACATCGGCACCGCGGTGCTGGCGCGGATGCGGCCGGACCTGGCCGAATTCGCGTTGAAGGCCACCGTGTGCCCACGGGTGGACGAGCGACTGGCCCGGGTACTCACGGATCGCCCGGACAGCGGGGGGCTGCTCAACGATTGCGTCGCCGCCGGATTGTTCCTCGAACGAATCGGATCAGGAGAAAGCGCTGTCTTTCAATGGCATTCGATCTTTGTCAAGCATTGCCAGGAGATCCTGAGGCGGCGCGGGCCCGAGGAGTGGTTACGGCTCAACCGGCTCGCAGCGGCCGAGCTGGCACAGCGCTACCCGTTGGAGGCGGTCGAACATGCGATCCGGGGTGAGGACCGCGTCGGATACGACATCGTCGCCGAAAGCTGGCTCGAGCTCCTGCTGCAATCTCGTTCTGGTGCACTCGATCTGGCGTGCGTGCGACTCGCCGAAGCCTTCGGTGAGAGCCCGGAGGTCCTGATGATCCGGTCCAGCTGCAGAGCCATGGCCGGCGACGACGTCACGGCGGCGCTGTTGTTCAACCGGGCCGCGGGGATGTCGCAGTCGGAGCAGGCGCCGGGACGACTCGACCTCATCGCCGATCTCACGCAGCTCCTGATCTCTGACGACCGCGAAGCGATGGACCGTGCGGCGGGACGCGTCGAGGTCGCGTTGTCAGACCGCGATCTGGTCGCGCCGCGCATCTATGCGTGCGCGCTGTTCGTACTGGGCTGGGCGGATTCGCGGATGCGACGCAGTCCAACCCGTGGTTCGGAGTATCTGGAGGCTGCGGTGCACGAGTGCGCAGCCCTCCGGCTGCCCGAGCTTGCTCACCGCGCCCGGCAGAGCCTTGCCTTCGCGCTGGCCCACTCGGGCGAATTGGGCCGTGCACAGCAGGCGCTGCACCTGGCGGTGTCATCCGACGAGTCCACTCCTGAGTTGTGGCTGTCGCACGACGGCGACGGTATCGAACGCTTCACGGCAGGCTGGATTCACTTCTGGCATGGTGAGCTGGCCCTGGCCGTCGAGGATTTGGTGCCATCGAGCGGTACCGTCGGCGTCGGCTACCCCGACACGTCACGGATGTTCCTGGCCTTCAGTGCGGCGACCCTGCGCGACAACGCTGTGCTCGCCGTCGCCGAGGCCGCCGTGGCCCGCATGCCCGATGCCGATACCCACGGTGTGCCGTGGGTCAGCTACAAGGCGGCGAGCCGTGCCCGCCTCGCCGAAGCGCGTGGCGATCGTGACCTCGCGCTGGAGCTTGCCGCGAGTGTGGTTGGTTCTCAACATGTTCCGATGGTGTCGGCAGTCATGGCAGGGATGTGCCGTCGTCTCGGTGAGCTCGACCTGGCTGGTCGGCTGGCCCAGCAGGCGCTCGAGCCGCAGGTACCCGGGTACATCGCCGCCTACGCGCTCTACACGCTGGCGTTGTTGTCCTGGCAGCACGGTCAGGCTGAGCAGGCCCACAAGCGGATGGAAGAGATGTTGACCGAGGCGTGCCCGGAGCACGTGCGCTACCAGTTCGTCGACAACCCCGATGCGGCGTGCCAAGAACTGCTGGCGGCTCACCGCTCGTACACCGCGTACCCCGATTTCGTCGAGCAAGCCCTGCTGGCGAGCGAGCATCGCCGGTCGGATTCTGGCGTGGCCGGCCTGACACCGCGTGAGCGGGAGATCCTGGCTTACCTGCGCACGCCGATGACGATGCAGGAGATCGCCGGGAAGATGGCGATCTCGGTGAACACGCTCAAGACCCACCAACGCGCCATCTACCGCAAACTGGGTGCGACCAACCGCCGGGAGGCCATCAACCGGGCGGCCCGCTAGCGTGAAGCCGTGACCGACGAACTCGTCTCCGTATATGACGCCGACGGCAATGCGGTTGGTGCGGAGCCCCGTTCACGGGTGTACGCCGAGGGGCTCTGGCACGCGAGCGCCGGCGTGCTCGTTCGTTCGACGGACGGCACCCGGATTTACGTGCACCGGCGCACCATGACCAAGGCGGTGTTCGCCGGAATGCACGATTGCCTGGCCGGCGGCGTCGTCGACCCGGGGGAGACGCCGCTGCAGGCCGCAACCCGAGAACTGGCCGAGGAACTCGGCATCAGCGGCCCACCGTTGACGGCACTGGCGTCGACGGCCTGGGACGGGCAATGGGCGGGTAAACCCATGCGCTGTCACCTGTATGCGTTCGAGGCGCGCTGGGACGGCCCCATCCGCCATCAACCCGAAGAGATCGTGGACGGATGGTGGTGGACCGATGGGGAACTCGCCGCGCACCTGGCCGATCCGGCCTGGCCGTTCGTGCCCGACACGCGGGTGTTGATCCCGCAGCTGCTGCGCTTACGTCAACACCGTTGAGGTAGTGCGGGAAATCCTTCTTACTGGTGTCACATCACCCGTCGAGGAAGAACCCGTGCAAACCGCATTTGAACGAAACGCTCCTGCTGTGAGCCTCGTTGATCACTCACTGGCCAACACCGTATTGCAGCCGTTCTGGCTCGACGACATGCCGGATCAGCCCAACTACCCGGTACTGACCAGCGCGTCGTCGCACTACGACCTCGTCGTGGTCGGCGGTGGGTACACCGGGCTGTGGTCGGCGTTGCTGGCCAAGCAACGGAACCCCGGTATCCGGGTTGCCGTCGTCGAAGGGCAGACGATCGGTTGGGCGGCATCGGGGCGCAACGGCGGGTTCGTCGAGTCCTCGCTCACCCACGGCGTCGAGAACGGCCGCAGCCGATGGCCCGACGAGATCGACGTTCTCGACCGGCTCGGCGTGGAGAATCTCGACGCCATCGAGAAGACTGTTGATGCGCTGGATCTGGACTGCGACTTCGAACGGACCGGGTCGATCGCGGTCGCGGTTGAGCCGTACCAGGCCGCCGAACTGGCCGACGCCGCGCTGCGGCCGGATCAGGTGTACTTCGATCAGCGGGCCATCCGCGACGAGGTGAACTCACCCACATACCTGGCCGGGGTGTGGTCGAAGGATGCTGCCGCGCTGGTCCATCCCGCCAAGCTCGCGAGTGAACTCGCCCGTGCCGCAGGTGCACTCGGCGTGGACATCTATGAGTACAGCAAGGTGCTGGGGCTCGATCAGAATCGTCGCGGCGGATCACTGTCGGTGCGCACCGAGCGCGCGTCTGTGCATGCCGACCGAGTCATCCTGGCGACGAACGGCTTTCCGTCGCTGCTCAAGCGCTACCGCTACCACACAGTGCCGGTCTACGACTATGCGTTGATGACCGAACCGCTGACCGATTCCCAGCTGGCCGAAATCGGTTGGAGCAACCGGCAGGGCATCAGCGACATGTCGAACCAGTTCCACTACTACCGGTTGTCCAAGGACAACCGCATCCTGTGGGGCGGGTACGACGCGATCTATCACTTCGGTGGACGGATCCGGCCTCAGTACGAGGACCGCGACGCCACTTATCGGCGCCTCGCCGGTCACTTCTTCACGACGTTCCCGCAACTTGAGGACGTCAGCTTCAGCCACCGCTGGGCCGGCGTGATCGACACCTCGACGCGGTTCTGCGCGTTCTTCGGCTCCGCCTATGGCGACCGCGTCGGATACGCCGCCGGTTTCACCGGGCTCGGTGTGGCGGCAACGCGTTTCGCGGCTGAGGTCATGCTCGACCGCTTCACCGGTAAGCCGACTCCGCGCACCGAGCTCGAAATGGTCAGGTCCATGCCCCTGCCGTTCCCGCCGGAACCGTTGGCATCGGCCGGGATTCAGGCCACGCGCTGGTCGCTGGACCGCGCCGATCATCGCCAGGGCCGTCGCAACGTCCTGCTGAAGGCACTCGATTCCGTGGGGCTTGGGTTCGACTCGTGAACATCCCGGTCAACATCGCAGCCCTGGCACTGGAGCACGCCCCGCTTCCTGACGAGTTGGTCGTGGACGGAACGCCGACGACAGGGCATCGCGACCTGACCACGCTGTCGGACGTGACGATCGGGGTCTGGGAACACACGCCAGGGGTTTCCCGCGACGTGGAAGCAGACGAGGTGTTCGTCGTTCTCAGCGGTGATGCGACCGTCGCCTTCGACGACGGTTCCCCGGCTGTCGATCTGCGTCCGGGCAGTCTGGTCAGGTTGCACGAAGGGCAACGCACCATCTGGACGGTCCGCGAGACGCTGCGAAAAGTCTTCGTCGCATAGTGTTCCTGCGCGTCAGGCGCGACGACGTCGCACAATGGCACGAGGGCGTTGACGTAAGCGCGAAGAAGGCAGTGCCGATGGGCAGAACGTTGAAGTCTGAATCGCCGAAGCGACGGCGGCGGCAGACGAAGCAGGGCGTGGTGTTGTCCGAGGAGCTCATCGTCGAGGCCGCTCTGCGCGTGTTGCAGTACCACGGTGCCGCCGGTCTGACGGTCAGGCGCCTCGGTCTCGCGTTGGGAGCTGATCCGACCGCGCTGTACCGCTACTTCCGCGGTATCGAGGACGTGGTGCTCGCCATCACCGACGAGTTGCTGCGACGCGTGGCCGAAGGGTGGGAACCGACGGGGCAGTGGCGGGACGACATGCGGGAACTCGGGCTGCGCGTGCACCGCGTCTACCTGGAATATCCGCAGGCCGGGGTGCTTGCCGCGAGCCGGGTGACCGGCGGTGCCCACGAGATCCAGATCATCGAGACGGTTCTGGGGCTACTGAGGTCGGCCGGGTTCCCCGAGCGGGAAGCTGTCGACGTGTATCACGCCTTCATCGACCAGATGCTGGGGTTCGCGGCGCTCGACGCCGCCTTCGAGGCCTTGCCGGCCGAACACCGCGAGCGAGACGACGAGACGTGGCGCGACACCTACTCGCAATTGCCGGCCGAGACGCACCCGAACATCGCCGCCACCAGCCGCCTTCTCGATGAGTCGATGCGGCGGAGCGGGTGTGAATCGGCCCTGGAGCTCTTGCTGGACGGCATCTCGCTGCGACTGGACCGCTTGCGCGCCTAGCCGGTCAGCCCGCTTTCGCGGCGATGCCGTCCAGCAATTGATCCAGCCCCGAACGGAATTCGGTCATCTGGTCGTCGTCGGGCTGATCGAGTGCGCCGGCGTCGATCGCGGCTGCCAATGCCGGAAACTGGGCCGGGGTCACCAACCGGCGGAGCAGGGCCGGGTACTCGCTTTCATCGACGTCGCCGGCCTCGATGGCCAATGCCGCCGACCCGCGGGTGAATATCAGCACGGCGAGGACCGCGGTCAGCTTTTCGCGTTCTGCCAGTGCCGTGCCGGACAGGGCGGCCAGCCCGGCGTCCAGCCACGCGAGCTGGCCGGGATCCGCCGGCAGGCCGCCGGACGCGGCCTGCAGGATCCATGGATGGCGGTGGTAGACACGCCATAGTCCTTCTGCCCAATTCGTCAGTGCGCCACGCCAATCCGTGCCGTCGGGGGCCGAAGGCGGTGAGCCGGGCCCGGCGGCGAGCATGAACGTCACCAGCTCGTCCTTGTTGGCCACGTGGCGATACAACGACATGGTGCCGCACCCGAGCCGCTCGGCCAGCCGCGCCATCGACAGGGCGGCGAGCCCGTCGGTGTCGGCGAGTTCGATGGCAGCGGCAACGATCGCGTCCCGGGTGAGTCCACGCGCCCGCCGCGGCGCCGCGTCAGGTTCCCAGAGCAGGCGCAACACGCGGGGGAGCGGGGTGTCGGGGCCGGTCATCAACGCTCAGAGTAATCAGTGACATCCGGATGCGTATGCCATACCCTAATGCGTATGGCATACGCATCAAAGCGCTCCACCCGGCTGTCGGCGGCGCTGGCGGTCGTGGTCGTGGGGTTTCTCGCGTATTCGCTGCCCCCTTACCTCTCCGGTGGCACGCGGGTGCAGTCCACATTCGGGCTGCACTACCCGCTGCTGGTCGCGCACGTCCTGCTCGCGAGCGTGGCGATGGTGTGCGCGGTCGCGCAGATCTGGCCGGGCCTGCGCCGTCGACATCCGGTGCTGCACCGGCGTACGGGACGTGTCTACGTCGCGACGGCCATCCCGGCGGCCGTCTGCGCGGTGGTGATCGGGGCGGCGACTCCGTTCGGCCCCATCCTGGCGCTCAGCAACGTGACGCTGGGAGCGCTTTGGCTCTGGTTCACCGTCGACGGATTCGTCGCGGCGCGGCAACGCCGGTTCGCCGCCCATCGGCGACAGATGCTGCGCAGCGCCACGCTGGCACTGTCGATCATCACCAACAGGATCTGGGCGCCCGTGGTGTACCTGAGTTTCCAGCCGTTGCGCGACAGTGTCTTCGGTGGCGACGAAGACCGATATATGTGGTTGGTCGCGGGGGTGGTCGGATGGCTGGGCTGGACGATTCCGCTTTTGCTGCTGCAGGCGTGGCTGCGACGGCAACCGGCTCAGGTCACCGCTCGGTCATCGAGTGGCGTCTGAGTTCGCCGTGATCCGATCGATGATTGCCAACAAACCGTCGTCCGGCGCGGCCTCTGTCACGTGGCCGCCCAGTGCGCGGTGCAGCGCGCTGTAATACAGACCGTCGCCGATCAGCTTTACCGCGCGGGCCACATCGAGGTCGCCGAGCGCGTCGTGCAGGAGGTTCAACCAGTCCGCCGAGACCGTCTCGATGACCGAGCGGGCGTGGTTGTCGCCTGCCTGCTGCAATCGCGACACCGCCACCAGGGTTCGATCGAGCGGCGTGCCGGCGTAATGCGATGACCGGATGTAGTACCGGGCCGGCCCGTCGGGAGCCGTCCGCATCTGTGCGACGTCGTCGGCCGCCAACGTCAGCAGTCGGTCGCACAGCGCGTCGGCGAGCCGGTCCTTCGACGGAAAGTGGTAAAGCAGACCGCCTTTCGATACGCCCGCTTTTGCGGCCACCGCGTCGAGGGTGGCATAGCGCTCGCCTTCGACGGCAAGTACATCCTCGTAGGCATCGAGGATGCGGTCCCGCGACGAAGCCATTCCGAGAGCTTACGACAACGCTGTGGAACTGTACCGTCTGGACGGTATAGTTTGGCCGGGTCACGTCGGTCGAGTCACATGGAGAAGCTGGTCATGCGGGTGTATCGCGACGTGCTCCGGGCGCCGGGGGTACTGAACGTGACGGCTTCACAGCTGTTCGCCCGCCTGCCGCTGGGCATGCTCAATCTGGCGATCCTGCTGCACGTCCAGTCCCAGACCGGGTCCTACGCACTGGCCGGCGCCGCGGTGGCATGCCTCAGTATCGGGGAAGCGCTGGCGATGCCTCTCACCGCGCGCCTTGCCGGCCGTGCCATGGTGTTGACCCTGATCGTTGCGGCCCTGACGAACAGCGCCGCCATGCTGGCGTTGGCATTCGCCGGTGGCGCCCCGTCACTGGTGCTGATGCTTGGGTTCCTCGTCGGCGCATCTGTACCGCCGCTGATGCCGGTGGTCCGAGCGCTCTACCCGCAGCTGGTGCCGAGCGACGGGGTCCGGGCGTTGTTCGCGTTCGACACCACCGCACAGGAACTGATCTGGGTTGCCGGCCCAGTTGCCACGACCTTCCTCGCCTCTGCGCTGTCGACCGCGATCCCGCTGGTGGCGTCCGCGGTCGTCACCGTGGTCGGCACCGGGTGGTTTCTGCTGGGCGCCAGGCAACTTCGGCCGCGCACGGGCAAAGGTGCATCCGCATTCGGCCGGGTGATCGCCAACCGGACGGTCATCCTCGCCATGGCCACCAGCCTTGCGCTGGTCGCCTCCTTCATGGCCTTGGAAGTCGGCATCGTCGCTGCCCTCGGACGCACCGGCGTCACCGCCGGTCTCGCGATCGCGGTGGCCAGCGTGGGATCTCTCATCGGCGGCTTGGTGTTCGGGCACCGGCGATTTGGGCTCGCCGGGCTTGTGACGGCATTGGGAATCGTGGCCGCCGGAACGGCCGTGTTCGGCCTCGTCGACAACCTCGCGCTGCAGTTCTGCGCTCTGTTCGTATCGGGACTGGGGTTTGCGCCGGCGATGTCCGCGTTGTACCTCACGGTGTCGCGGGAGATCGAAGAGCACTCGGCGGCCGAGGCGTTCGGTTGGCTCAACAGTGCGGCACTGGTGGGCGGGGCGGCGGGTACCGCCGTTGCCGGCGTGGCCGCCGACGCGCACGGCGCATCTGGGGCCGTAGTGGTGTCGGCGGTGCTGGCGACCCTGGCCGCCTGCAGTCCCATCGTGGCTCGGATGGCCGGTCCGCTAAGAGGTCTCAGCGATGAACCGGATACCGCAATTTGCCGGTCGGCTCCGTCAGTTTCCCCGATAAACACCAGCTAGCAGGTGTAACCTCCTGCGCGATCAGTCTTACCGGTGCCGAATCGCCAACCGGAGTGAGGTCGCCATGGCTACCGCTTTCAACTCAGCGTTCAACTCACAGTTCAACGGCAAGATCGAACTGGACATCCGGGATTCCGAACCGGACTGGGGCCCCTTCGCGGCGCCCACTGCCGTCGAGGACGCGCCGAACGTGCTGTATCTGGTGTGGGACGACACCGGCATCGCGACGTGGGACTGCTTCGGTGGCTTGGTCGACATGCCCGCGATGAGCCGCATCGCCCAACGCGGAGTGCGGTTGTCGCAGTTCCACACGACTGCGCTGTGCTCGCCGACCCGCGCCTCGCTTCTCACCGGACGTAATGCCACGACGGTCGGGATGGCCACCATCGAGGAGTTCACCGACGGATTCCCCAACTGCAACGGGAGAATTCCGTACGAGACCGCCCTACTGCCGGAGGTGCTCGCCGAGAACGGATACAACACCTACTGCGTCGGCAAGTGGCATCTGACACCGCTGGAGGAGTCGAACCTCGCTGCCACCAAACGACATTGGCCGTGTTCGCGAGGGTTCGAACGGTTCTACGGATTCATGGGCGGCGAGACCGATCAGTGGTATCCGGACCTGGTGTACGACAACCATCCGGTCGATCCGCCCGCGACTCCTGAGGAGGGCTACCACCTCTCGCAGGACCTGGCCGACAAGACCATCGAGTTCATCCGGGACGCCAAGGTGATCGCTCCGGACAAACCGTGGTTCACCTACCTGTGTCCGGGGGCCGGCCACGCCCCGCATCATGTGTTCAAGGAGTGGGCCGACCGCTATGCCGGGCGGTTCGACATGGGTTACGAGGCCTACCGCGACATCGTGCTGGAGAACCAGAAGCGGCTCGGCATCGTGCCGCCCGACACCGAGCTGTCGCCGATCAACCCCTATGCGGATGTGAAGGGGCCCAACGGAGAACCTTGGCCCGCGCAGGACACCGTCCGGCCGTGGGAGTCGTTGTCGGACGACGAGAAGCGGTTGTTCGCCCGGATGGCAGAGGTGTTCGCCGGGTTCCTGTCCTACACCGACGCCCAGATCGGCCGCGTGTTGGACTTCCTCGAGGAGACAGGGCAACTCGACAACACGATCATCGTGGTGATCTCCGACAACGGGGCCAGTGGAGAGGGCGGGCCGAACGGCTCGGTCAACGAGACGAAGTTCTTCAACGGCTACATCGACACCGCTGAGGAAGGGCTGAGGTTCATCGATCGGCTGGGATCGCCCGAGACCTACAACCACTACCCGATCGGCTGGGCGATGGCGTTCAACACGCCCTACAAGCTGTTCAAGCGCTACGCCTCGCACGAGGGCGGAATCGCCGATACCGCAATCATCTCCTGGCCCAACGGTATTGGCTCCCACGGCGCAGTGCGTGACAACTACATCAATGTCTGCGACATCACCCCGACCGTCTATGACCTGCTCGACATCACACCGCCGGCGACTGTGCGCGGGGTTCCGCAGAAACCGCTCGACGGCGTGAGTTTCAAAGTGGCACTGGATAACCCGGACGCGCCGACAGGCAAGGAAACCCAGTTCTACACCATGCTCGGCACCCGGGGCATCTGGCACAAAGGGTGGTTCGCCAACACCGTGCATGCCGCGACCCCGTCGGGCTGGTCCCACTTCGACGCCGACCGCTGGGAGCTCTTCCACATCGAGGCCGACCGGAGCCAGTGTCACGACCTGGCCGAGGAACAGCCGGACAAACTCGCCGAGCTCACCGCGTTGTGGTTCGGCGAGGCCGACAAGTACAACGGGCTGCCCCTGGCCGACCTCAACATCCTCGAGACCATGACCCGCTGGCGGCCGTACCTGGTCGGCGAGCGGACGAGATACACCTACTACCCGCACACCGCCGAGGTCGGGTTGGGTGCGGCCGCCGAACTGCGCGGGCAGTCGTTCACGGTGACTTCGGCGAGCAC
>NZ_LZSY01000123.1 GCF_001665625.1 Mycolicibacterium peregrinum
GGCCACCGGCTACGGGCTGTTGCGCGCGAAATACCCGCAGTACGAGCGAATTGCACTGAACGGCCCGGTCGTCACCGCCGCGATGGACGGTGGCCCGTCCGTCCGCACGGACCCACCACAGGTGTTCCCACTCGTCGGTGTAGTGGTCAACCAGCAGGCTGACCCGGGAATCGCCCTCGATGTTGGCCAGCCGGCGCAGTCGCTGGGTGGACTTGGGTTTGGCGTCCACAGCGGAGTAGATGGTGTCGCCCTCGGCGGAACGGTGCACGGCAAAGACCACCGGGACCAGGTGCGGAGCGCCGTCGGGGCGCAGTGTCGCCAGGACGGCAGTGGGTGCAGCGGCGAATCGAGTTGCGGCTTCGAGATCAGCGAGATCAGCCATCAGTCGAGATTATGTGGATGACACCGTCTGCGTCTCAGGGCGGCGGGACATCGCCGGGGGGCGCACCCTCGTCCGGGAGCGGCGGGAGCTTCATGAGCTCGTCGTAGGTCGGGTCGCCCGCACCCGGTGGCATGGGCCGGGTCGGCATGATGATCGTGGGCCGGTAGTCCTCTGGCGGATTCTCGACCGGCGCGACGCAACCGACGCCGTAGGTGGTGGTGGCAGGGACTCCGGCGTTGTCGACACAGCAGGTCGTGGCGACGGAGTCGATGTTCTGGTCGGGACCGGGTGCCGCCGTCGCGGTACAGGTCTCATATCCCTGCACGTCGAACGCCGCCGAGGCGGGTGGGATCGTGAACTGACCTGCGGCGCAGATGCCGACGAACGCGGCAGATGTGGCGAGCAGACGCCGCCGACGTGCGAGGGTCGTGCGGACGGGCGTCATGGGCGCCAACCCTAGTCAGCCGGTGTCGCCATCGTCCACCACCGGGCGGCTTGCGATGCCTCTCACGTTCGGCGAGGTCACGATAGGGTGCCGGTGCGCGCGCTTGGTGGCCAACGGAGGGTTTGGTAATGATGACGTCCCGGATCGTGACAGCATCTGCGGCTCTGGCCGCATCGGCACTCGTCGCGGTGGGTCTGGCGGCGTGCGCGCCTCCCCAGAAGGGCGCTGCCGGTGGTGACACCGATACCGGCGTCAAGGTCGCCGAGGCCAAGTCTGCGGCAGACTTCGGCGGGATGGACAAGCTCATCGCGGCCGCCAAGGCCGAAGGTGAGCTCAATGTCATTGCGCTGCCTCCGGATTGGGCCAACTACGGCGCCATCATCAAGACCTTCGAGGAGAAGTACGGCATCAAGGTGAACTCGGCGCTGCCCGACGGTTCCAGTCAGGAAGAGATCAACGCGGCGAACCAGCAGAAGGGCAAGAGCACCGCACCCGACGTGTTCGACCTGGGGCAGTCGGTCGCGCTCGCGAACACCTCGATGTTCGCTCCGTACAAGGTGGCCACCTTCGATGACATCCAGGAGAACCTCAAGGACCCGGACGGCACCTGGGTCAACGATTACGGCGGCTTCATGTCCATCGGCTTCGATTCCACGAAGGTTCCACCGATCACCTCCGTCGAAGACCTGCTCAAGCCTGAGTACCACGGCAAGGTCGCGCTCAACGGAGACCCGACCCAGGCCGGCGCGGCGTTCGCCGGGGTCCTGATGGCAGCGGTGGCACAGGGCGGGTCGGCCGACGACATCGCCCCCGGCGTCGCGTTCTTCGAAAAGCTCAACGAGGCAGGCAACTTCCTGCCGCTGGATCCGACCCCGGCCACCATCGAATCAGGGCAGACCCCGGTGGTGATCGACTGGAACTACCTCAACGGCACCGAGAGCCAGAAGGTCCCGGGATGGCAAGTGATCGTTCCGCACGAGGCACTGGTCGCGGGGTACTACTACCAGGCGATCAACAAGGATGCACCGCATCCGGCGGCGGCCCGGTTGTGGCAGGAATTCCTGTTCAGCGACGAGGGGCAGAACCTGTACGCCAAGGGCGGGGTTCGCCCGGTGCGCGCCGACAAGATGATCCTGGCCGGGACCGCCGACCGCGCGGCGTTCGGTCAGTTGCCTCCCATCGACGGCCCGGTCACGGTCGCGAGCCAGGCCCAAACCGACGTAGCCAACCAGTATCTGGCCGACAACTGGGCCAAGGCGATCGGCTAGGTCGCCAGTGCCGGGTAGTACAACTCGTCGGGACCTCCGCGCAGACATCCGTGACGCGCTGCCATTGCTGCCGTTCGTGGTGGTGGTGACAGTCTTTTTGATCGTCCCCACGGCGACGGTGATCGTCATGGCGTTCTTCGCCGACGGATCCTTCTCACTGGATCGGATTGCCGCGCTGTTCTCCGGTACTGCCCTGGCTGCTCTGGCCAAGAGCATTGCCCTGTCGGCCAGTACGGCGCTGATCGGGGCGGTGCTGGGCGCGGTGCTGGCCTGGCTGATCGTCAGCAGCCCACACGCGTCGATGGTTCGTCGCACGGTGCTGGCACTGTGCAGTGTGCTGGCCCAGTTCGGCGGTGTGGCACTGGCTTTCGCATTTCTGGCCACCATCGGGCTCAATGGCGTGCTGACACTGTGGGTGAAGGAGAACCTCGGCTGGGATCTGGCCGGTTCCGGCTGGTTGTACGGACTCGGCGGGCTGATCCTGGTGTACAGCTACTTCCAGATCCCGTTGATGGTGATCGTGTTCCTGCCCGCCCTCGAGGGGTTGCGTGAGCAGTGGCGCGAGGCCGCCGTCAGCCTCGGCGCGTCACGGTGGCAGTACCTGCGGGAGGTCGCAGTGCCGCTGCTGACCCCGGCATTCTGGGGGTCGGCGTTGTTGTTGTTCGCCAACGCGTTTGCCGCCTACGCCACCGCGGCCGCACTGGTCAGTCAGGGCAGTCCGATCGTGCCGCTGTTGATCCGCGCCGCACTCACCAGTGAGGTCGTGCTGGGTCAGTCCGGCTTCGCCTATGCGCTGGCCTGCGAGATGATCGTGGTGGTGGCCGTGGTGATGATCGCCTACAACGCCTTGGTCCGGCGCACGGCGAGGTGGCTCAAATGAACCGTGCTGCCCGCGTGGCGCTCTGGGTGCTGTTCGGCCTGTTCTTCTTGTTTCCGCTGTATGCGATGGCCGACTTCTCGACCCGGAATCTCATCGCCGGCGGGCGCACCGGCGCGGCATGGCGCAATCTGGTCGCCGACGAGGCGCTGTACCACGCCATCCTGATCTCATTGCTGCTCGCGGTGTTCACCGTCATCGCGATGCTGGCGTTGCTGGTGCCGACGATGATCTGGGTACGCGTGCGGGTCCGCTGGGCCGCACCGCTGGTGGAGTTTCTGTGCCTGCTGCCGCTGACCATTCCGGCCCTGGTCATCGTGGTGGGCCTGCGCAACGTGTACCTGTGGGTCACTTATCTTCTCGGCGAGTCGGCGCTCACCCTGACATTCGTCTACGTGGTGCTGGTCCTGCCGTTCGCCTACCGGGCGATCGATTCCGCGCTGTCCGCGATCGACCTGCAGACCTTGTCGGAGGCAGCTCGGTCGTTGGGGGCCGGTTGGATCTCGACCATCACCCGGGTGATCGTGCCCAACATCTGGTCTGGGATCCTGTCCGCTGCCTTCATTTCCATTGCGGTGGTGCTCGGTGAATACACCGTGGCCTCGCTGAGTGGCTTCGAGACGCTCCCCGTCCAGATCGTGGCGATCGGGAAGAGTGACGGCGCGACGTCGGTGGCGGCCTCGCTGGCCACGCTGCTGCTCGGCTTCGCTCTGTTGTTGGTCTTGGCGGCGCTCACGCGGGGCCGCCGCCGGAGGTTGGGAGTTCAGACATGAGTCTCGGGGCCGGTGTGCGCGTTGAACTTCGTGACCTCACCCGCACTTACGGCAACGTCCACGCACTCGACGGGCTGAGTCTGTCCATCGAGCCGGGGGAGTTGGTCGCGCTGCTCGGCCCGTCGGGCTGCGGCAAGACCACGGCGCTCCGCATCCTGGCCGGGCTGGAAGAGGCCAGCGCCGGCACCGTGTTCGTCGGCGGCCGTGACATCAGCTCGGTGCCGGCCAACAAGCGGGATATGGGCATGGTGTTCCAGGCCTACAGCCTGTTCCCGCACCTGACCGTGTTGGACAACGTCGCATTCGGCTTGAAGATGCGTGGAAAGTCCAAGCGGGACCGGCTGTTTCGAGCTGCAGACATGCTCGATCTGGTGGGCCTGGCGGCGCACAAGGGCAAGTATGCGAGCGAGCTGTCCGGGGGCGAACAGCAGCGGGTCGCGTTGGCGCGGGCCCTGGCGATCGAGCCGAGGGTGCTGCTGCTCGACGAGCCGCTGTCGGCACTCGATGCGAAAGTGCGCTCGCAACTGCGTGACGAGATCCGGCGGGTACAGCTCGAAGTCGGCATCACGACGTTGTTCGTCACCCATGACCAGGAGGAGGCCCTCGGGGTTGCGGACCGGGTCGGGGTGATGAGTCACGGCAAACTCGAGCAGCTCGCCACTCCTGCCGTGGTCTACGCCCGCCCGTCGACGCCGTTCGTCGCCGAATTCGTCGGCTTGCACAACAAGGTGCGCGCGCGGGTGGCGGGCGGACGGGCCAGACTGCTGGGCGCCGAGTTGCCGACGCTGCCCGGATCGATCAGTTCCGGGTCGGGTATCGCGATGGTGCGGCCGGAATCGATCCGGGTGCGCGCCGATCCGGACGGGCCCGCGGTGGTGGAATCCGTGTCGTTCCTGGGCCCGACGTCGCACGTGTACATCTCACTGCCCGACGGCTCGCTGATCCACGCGCAGCTGCCCAGCTCGCGGGCCCGGGCCTTCGGGCCCGGCGTCGTCGTCAACCTTGCTCTGGAGCGGGCGCCGGTCCTGGTGATCTAGCGTGCCCGGTCCGACCGGTTCGCGTTCGTAACGGCATGACGAAAAATCACGCCCGGGACCGCCATGGCGTTACGAACGTGAGGCTCCCGGCGGTTGGTTCTCTGCCTTAAACGTCCTTGACCGGTTCGATCCCCAGATCGCGGTAGGTGACCAGCGCCGCGAACGGGACCCCGCGCTTGGCGAACCGCCCGGTCGCGACGTCGCCGCGGTCGACCATCGGGATGACGCCGGTGACGACGGCGCCGACGGCGGTCACGCGTTCGTAGGCGATCTCGGTGGAGCCGCCGGTGCTGATCACGTCGTCGACCAGCAGCACGCGGGTACCGGGCTCGAGCCGGGTGCCCTCGATCCACTGCTCGCGGCCGCGGGACTTCTGTTCCTTGCGCACCGAGAACCAGGCCTTGCCGGTCACCATCGCGACCCCGTGGGCGAGCGGGTCGGCGCCCATGGTGAGCCCGCCGACGGCGTCGAATTCGATACCGCTCGCGGCGGCCAGATCGGCGACCGCTCGGCTGACGATGGCCATCCGCTCGCCGGTGTCGATGGCGAACTTGCCGTCGATGTAGTCGTGGCTCAGCTGCCCGCTGGCCAGCCGGAACGGCTCCTCGCGGTGTTCGTAGCCGCGGGTGCGGATCAGGTCGAAGGCGGCTTGCCAGGTGTCCGGGCGCTCAGGCATACCCGCGATCGTATTGCACGGCCTGACGGGGTCGCGGGCCCAGCCGGCGCGGTGCGCGGATCAAGCCCGAGCGCGCTGGGCCAACTCGACCGTGGCCGCCCGCAACTCACCGAAGGAGCTGATCGGTGCGGCGTAGCCGACTCGGGTGTAGGCCATCCCGCGCTCGGTGGTGACCCGCAGATCCAGGCCGTAGCGGTCGGCGCCGGTGCACACCGCCGCGGTCGTGTCGGGGTAGCCGCCGAGGGCACGGGCCATCTCGGCCAGCGAATCGGCGTGGTCGGCGTTGAGGTGCTCGATCGCACCGGCGGCGTGCGGTGCGACGGGGTCGGGTCCGGCGGCCGCATAGGCCTCGCCGGTGGTCGAGTCCATCCGGCCGTATCCGCCCACCCAGCGCACGCGCTGCACGCGCAGCACCCAGAGCGAGAAGTCGCTGAAGTCGATGTAGTAGCGGGCGGCGGCGACCGCGTCCAGATGGGCCCGGCGGGCCGCGGCGAGCTCGTCGCCGATGGGTCGCTCGGCGACACCGGCCAGCGTGATGCGGCTGCCGGCCAACGGATCTGACCCATTGTCGGGGGCGACGACGGAGATGCTGGCCCGGGGGTCGCCGGCGAGGTTGCGGCCGTGCTCGGCCATGTTCGACACACAGAGCACCGGTGCACCGGCCAGCAGTCCGTAGGTGACGAAGGATGCCCACGGGTCGCCGTCAGCGGTGAGGGTGGCCAGCGTGCCCGCGTTGGTCGATGCGGCGACGGTCCGGGCTTCCTCGGCTGCAGACGGACGTGCCCCCGCGATCACCTCCGTCAGTGGGGGAGGAACCGAGGGGGCATCACCGGGGTCGCCATGATCGCGCGTCACGCAGCGACCCTACCGCTGTGGGCTCAGCCGCCGAGCGCGGCGATGAGGTCCTTGATCTGAGCGGTCTCGGCTTCGGTCGCGGGCTCCTCGGCCTCGACGGCCTCGATGAGGTCCTTACGCAGCCCGACGCCGTTGGCGGCTTCCTCGGTGGACAGCTTCGCGTTGCCGCGTGCAACGTACAGACGCTGACCGAGCGTGGCGCCGGGGCCTTCGGACGCGGTCGTCATCAGCTCGTCGTAGCGGTGCCGCACACCGCTGAGCGCCACGATGACCGACGGGGTGACGCGGCTGCGGCCCGCTGCCTCCGACAGCGACGTCTGCAGCTTGCGCAGACCGCTGAGGACGACTGCGGCGCGGTCGGCGTACTCCGGGTCGCCGACCGGCGGTAGCGCGTCGATCGCGGCGATGTACATGTGCATCGCCGCATCAGAAAGTCCAACGATTACTGGTGCTTCACCGTCATTAGGTGCCGACTCACCCACAGGCCATCCCTCGTCGAAAGTTTGTGCTCGCCGGCCCATAGCCGACGAGGAGATCAAATGCGGGAAAAACGTAACCCGTTGCTGTCTCTTATTCAACCGTTAGTTTTTCCGCAAACACGCGCCCGGTGGCGAATCACGTTGCTGCAGGATCGTTTCGGATCACCACGTCCGGTGCGAGGTTTCGTCCAGGTGTCGAGGCCGGACGAAGTGGGTACGTTGGAAAGCTGATGGACAACGCTCAGGACGATCACCCACTGGTCGAACATCCGACCGCCGAGGACTTCGGCCATGCCAGAACGCTGCCCACGGACCCCGACTGGTTCAAGCGGGCGGTGTTCTACGAGGTTCTGGTTCGCGCGTTCTACGACTCGAACGCCGACGGTGTCGGCGATCTACGCGGTCTGACCCAGCAACTCGACTACCTCAAGTGGCTCGGTGTGGACTGCCTCTGGCTGCCACCGTTCTACGATTCTCCGCTGCGTGACGGTGGCTACGACATCCGGGACTTCTACAAGGTGCTACCCGAGTTCGGCACCGTGGAGGACTTCGTCGCGCTGCTCGACGGCGCGCACCGCCGGGGTATCCGCGTCATCACCGACCTGGTGATGAACCACACCTCCGACTCCCACGCGTGGTTCCAGGAGTCGCGGCAGAACCCCGACGGTCCCTACGGCGACTTCTATGTCTGGAGCGACACCAGCGACCGGTACGCCGATGCGCGCATCATCTTCGTCGACACCGAAGAGTCGAACTGGACCTTCGACCCCGTGCGCCGTCAGTTCTACTGGCACCGGTTCTTCTCTCACCAGCCCGATCTGAACTACGACAATCCGGCGGTGCAGGAGGCGATGATCGACGTCCTGCGGTTCTGGCTGGATCTCGGCATCGACGGTTTTCGGCTGGATGCGGTGCCCTACCTCTTCGAACGCGAGGGCACCAATTGCGAGAACCTGCCCGAGACGCACGCCTTCCTCAAGCGGTGCCGCAAGGTGGTCGACGACGAGTTCCCGGGCCGGGTGCTGCTGGCCGAGGCCAATCAGTGGCCGGCCGACGTGGTCGAGTACTTCGGCGATCCGAGCACGGGCGGCGACGAGTGCCACATGGCCTTCCATTTCCCGTTGATGCCGCGGATCTTCATGGCCGTGCGACGGGAGTCGCGGTTCCCGATCTCGGAGATCCTGGCGCAGACCCCGGCGATCCCGGACATGGCGCACTGGGCGATCTTCCTGCGCAACCACGACGAGCTCACGCTGGAGATGGTCACCGACGACGAGCGCGACTACATGTACGCCGAGTACGCCAAGGATCCGCGGATGAAGGCCAACGTCGGTATCCGCCGTCGGCTGGCCCCGTTGCTGGAGAACGACCGCAACCAGATCGAACTGTTCACCGCGTTGCTGCTGTCCCTGCCCGGATCGCCGATGCTCTACTACGGCGACGAGATCGGCATGGGCGACATCATCTGGCTCGGTGACCGCGACAGCGTGCGCACGCCGATGCAGTGGACGCCGGACCGCAACACCGGGTTCTCGACGGCCAACCCCGGCCGGCTGTACCTGCCGCCGAACCAGGACGCGGTGTACGGCTACCAGTCGGTGAATGTCGAAGCGCAGCGGGACAGTTCGACGTCGCTGCTGAACTGGACCCGCAGCATGCTGGCCATCCGCGGCCGCCACGATGCGTTCGCGGTCGGGGAGTTCCGTGAACTGGGCGGCTCCAACCCGTCGGTACTGGCTTACGTCCGCCAGATCGAGAGCGACGGCGATGCGGTGCTGTGCGTGAACAACCTGTCGCGGTTCCCGCAGCCCATCGAACTGAATCTGCAAGAGTGGAGCGGATATACGCCCATCGAGATGTCCGGCTACGTCGAGTTCCCCAGTATCGGTCAGCTGCCGTACCTGCTGACGCTGCCCGGGCACGGGTTCTACTGGTTCGAGCTCCGCGAGCCCGAGCGGGAGGCTGCACAGCAATGAGTCTCGAATTCGCTGACTGGCTGAGTCAGCAGCGCTGGTACGCCGGCCGCGGACGCGAATTAGCGACCGCCACACCAGGTCTGGTGCTCGACTTGAACGAGGATCTCGACCTGACGTTGCTGCAGGTGTCCTACGCCGACGGAACCGTCGAGCGGTACCAGGTACTGGTGAAGTGGGATGCCGACCTGATCGAGGAATACAGCTCCGTGGCCACGATCGGCAGTGACGACGGGCGGACGGCCTCCGACGCCCTCTACGACCAGGACGCCGCGCGATATCTGCTGGAGATGGTCGACCGTTCGGCCACCGTGGGCGGGCTGACGTGTAGCAAGGAGCCAGGGGCCACCCTGCCGCTGGATGCGCTGCCCCGGGTGTCGGCGGCAGAGCAGAGCAATACCAGCGTGGTGTTCGGGCAGGATGCCGTGCTCAAGGTGTTCCGCCGGATCACCCCGGGCATCAACCCCGACATCGAACTCAACCGCGTGCTGGCCCGGGCCGGTAACCCGCATGTGGCGAGGCTGCTCGGATCGATCGATATCGATTGGGAGGGTGAGCCTTTCGCGTTGGGGATGGTGACCGAATTCGCCGCCAACTCTGCCGAGGGCTGGGACATGGCCAACGCCAGCACCCGTGACCTCTTCGCCGAGGGTGACCTCTATGCCGACGAGGTGGGCGGTGACTTCGCCGCCGAGTCCCACCGACTGGGGGAGGCGGTGGCCTCGGTACATGCCTGTCTGGCCGAGCAGCTCGGCACCGAGTCGGTGCCCTTCCCGGCCGAGCTGATGACCGCCCGGCTGGCCACCGCCGCAGAGGCGGTACCCGAACTGCGCGAGCATGTCTCGCTGATCGAGGACCGCTACCGCAAGCTGGCCGACGAGCAGGTGACGGTCCAGCGGGTACACGGCGATCTGCATCTCGGGCAGGTGCTGCGCACCCCGGAGAACTGGCTGCTGATCGACTTCGAGGGCGAGCCCGGCCAACCGTTGCAGCTGCGGCGCAGCCCCGACTCGCCACTGCGTGACGTCGCGGGCATGCTGAGGTCTTTCGACTACGCGGCGTATGCCCGCCTGGTGGACCTGGCCACCGACGACGACCGGGCCCGGCAGTTGGCGGCCCGGGCCCGGGAGTGGGCCGACCGCAACAGCGCGGCATTCTGTGACGGCTACGCCGAGGCGGCCGGCGCCGATCCGCGCGAGCAGGCCGCGCTGTTGGCCGCCTATGAGCTGGACAAGGCGGTGTACGAGGCCGCCTACGAGGCCCGGTTCCGGCCGAGCTGGCTACCGGTCCCACTGGGATCGGTGACCCGCCTGATCGGCTGATATCTTCATTAGCATGCCTAATCAGCCTGCGCGCCGATCGGCGTCCGACGGGCTGCTGATCGCCGTCCTCGCGGCCGCCGGTATCAGTGTCTCGCTGATGCAGACCCTGATCATCCCGTTGATCCCGCAGTTGCCCACCCTGCTCGGCACCACCGGGGCCAACGCCTCGTGGGCGATCACCGCGACCCTGCTGACCGGCGCCGTCGCGACACCGATGTTGGGCCGTCTCGGGGATATGTACGGCCCCAAGTGGATTCTCGTGTTGTGCGCTGTCCTGCTGTTCGTCGGATCGGTGATCGCCGCCATGACGACCTCGCTGATCCCGTTGATCATCGGGCGAGGGCTGCAGGGGTTCGGAGCCCCGGTGATCCCACTGGGCATCAGCGTGCTGCGCGCCGCCCTGCCTCCTGAGCGGGTGGCCTCGGCCATGGGTTTGATGAGCGCGTCGCTGGGCGTCGGCGGCGCGCTGGGCCTGCCGTTGTCGGCGGTGATCGCCGAACAGTTCAACTGGCACGCCCTGTTCTGGTGTGCGGCCGCGCTCGGCCTGGCCTCGGGCATCCTGTTCGTCCTGCTGGTGCCCGACCTGGAACCCGTGTCCGCCGATCACCGGTTCGACCCGGTCGGCGCCGTCACGCTGGGCATCGGCCTGGTGCTGCTGTTGCTACCGATCTCCAAGGGCGCGATGTGGGGTTGGACCGATGCCACCACGTTGGGCATGTTCGCCGCCGCGGTGGCGACCTTCGGTGTGTTCACCTGGTGGCAGTACCGAGTGCCCTCACCCATCGTGGATATGCGCACGACGTTGAAACGGCCTGTGCTGCTGACGAACCTGGCCTCGATCGCGGTGGGCTTCGGCATGTTCGCGCTGTCGCTGGTGGGCCCCCAGCTGCTCGAGATGCCGCGGGAGACCGGATTCGGCCTGGGGCAGAGCATGGTCGCCACCGGTCTGTGGATGGCGCCCGGCGGACTGGCGATGATGGCCGCGGCACCGGTCGCCGCACGGGTGGTGTCGGCGCGCGGGCCGAAGATCGTACTGGTGATCGGCAGCGCGATCATCGCCGTGGGCTACCTGGCCGGCACCTTGATGCTCGGCAGCCCCGTCGGCCTGATGGTGCTCGGCCTGATCGTCAGCTTCGGCGTCGGTTTCGCCTTCGCCGCGCTACCCGCCTTGATCAATGCCGCGGTGCCGGTGTCGGAGACCGCGTCCGCGAACAGCATCAACTCGCTGGCCCGCTCGCTGGGGACCTCGACCTCCAGTGCGGTGATGACGGCGGTGCTGGCCCAGATGACCATCACGTTCGCCGGGCACGCGCTGCCGTCACCGGCCGGGTTCCGCACTGCGCTGCTGATCGCCGCGGCCGCGGCTGCCGGTGCCGCGCTGATCGCCATGGCAATACCGAAAGCGCCCCGGCCGGCTGAAACAGAACTGGACGGGGCGCTTTCAGAAGCTGCTGAGCGTTTGGTGTCAGAGCGTGGCGATCTCGTAGCTGTCGAGCTGGCCGACCAGCGTCCGTAGCTGATCCGACGACGAGCCCAGGGTGTGCTCGATCGCCGTCAGCCGCGCGGCGTAGTGGCCGACGGGGTACTCCGCGGTGACGCCGATACCGCCGTGCAGCTGGATCGACTCCTGCGAGATGTGCCGACCCGAGCGGCCGATCTGCAGCTTGGCGCGCGCCGCGATCACCGGGTTGAGCTCGCCGTCGGCGATCGACATTGCGGCGTAGGTGCCCATGCTGCGCGCCAGCTCCAACGACATGTACATGTCGGCGGCGCGCTGGGTCAGCGTCTGGAACTTGCTCAGTGTGACCCCGAACTGCTTGCGCTGCTTGAGGTAATCGGTGGTCAGGCGCAGCGATTCCTCCATCACGCCGACCGCCTCGGCGCACAGCGCCGCCGAGATCCGCACCAGGGCGTTGGTGATCGCCTCACCGGCGTCGGCGGCCTCGCCGAGCGGCTCGGCAGGCGTGGCATCCAGCTCGACCTGGGCCCCGCGCTGGCCGTCGAAGGTGCGGTAGCCCGTGCGGGTGACGTTCGCGGCGTCGACCAGGAACAGTCCAGTTCCTCCATCGGGCAGGGCGGCGCTGACGATCAGCGTGTCGGCGACGTCGCCGGCCAGCACCGGGTTCTTGGTGCCGCTCAGCGTCCACGCGTCGCCGCTGTTCGTCGCGGTCGTCGTCACCCCGGCCGATCCCCGCAAGCCAGGTTCGGCGTGGGCGAAGGCCAGGATCCGCTCACCCGCGGCGACGTCGTCGAGCAGGGCGCGCTGGGCGTCGGTACCCACCTCGGCGATGATCGCGCCGGGGCCGATCGCCCCGTGCAGGACGGGTTCGGGTGCCAGCCGGCGTCCGATCTCGTTCAGCACCACCATGATCTCGATCTGGCCGCCGGAGTCCTCATCGAAACCCAGTCCCAGAACGCCGATCTCGGCGAGCTGGCCCCAGACCTGGCGGTCGAATCCGGGCTCGGACTCCACCACCTTGTTGCGCTTTTCGGTGTCGTAGCCCGACAGCAGGTCACGGGTGGTGTCCGCCAGCAGGGTCTGTTCGTCAGTCAGCTGAAAGTCCATGGCTCAACTCACAATCCGAGAATGGTGGACGAGATGATGGTGCGCTGCACCTCGTTGCTACCGCCGTAGATCGAGGTCTTGCGGTAGTTGAGGTAGTGCGGGGCGGCGTGCTGGGCCCACTCCGGTGAGGCGATGTCGTCGGCCTCGTACGGCAGCGCGTCGGCGCCGGCCACCTCGACGAGCAGCTCGGTGGCGGTCTGCTGAAGCTGGCTGCCGCGCAGCTTGAGCACCGAGGATGCCGGGCTGGGCTTGCCGTCGGCCGAATCCGACGTCACCCGCATCTGGGTGAGTTCCAGTGCGAGGACGTCGTTCTCGGCCTCGGCCAGGCGGGCGGCGAACAGCGGATCGGCCAGCAGGCCGTTGGCCGCGGCACGTTCCTTGACCTCGGCCAGGCGAACCTTGGTGCGGGCCACCTGGGCGATGCCGGTCCGCTCGTTGCCGAGCAGGAACTTCGCGTAGGTCCAGCCCTGGTTCTCCTCGCCGACGAGCTGGTTGGCGGGCACCCGGACGTCTTCGAAGAAGACCTCGTTGACCTCGTAACTGCCGTCGATCAGCTTGATCGGGCGCAGTGTGACACCGGGGGTGTCCATTTCGAACAGCAGGAACGAGATGCCGGCCTGCTTCTTGGGGGCCTGCGGGTCGGTGCGGACCAGGCAGAAGATCCAGTCCGCGTGCTGACCGAGCGTCGTCCACGTCTTCTGGCCGTTGACGACGTAGCTGTCGCCGTCGCGCACCGCGGTGGTGCGCAGCGAGGCCAGGTCGGAGCCGGCCTCGGGCTCGGAGAAGCCCTGGCACCACCAGATGTCCAGTGCCGCGGTCGGCGGCAGGAAGCGCTCTTTGACCTCCTGCGAGCCGAACTCGGCGATCACCGGGCCGACCATCCTCGCGTTGAAGGTCAGTGGCTCGGGAACGCTGGCCAACTGCATCTCGTCGAGCCAGATCTGATGCTGGTTGGGCGTCCAGTCCTTGCCGCCCCACTCGACTGGCCAGTTGGGCACCGCAAGACCGTGCTCATGGAGGATTTTGTGCGCCGTGATGATGCCCTCTTTGCCGATCGGCAGCCCCAGCCGGTTTCGTTCTCGAAGCTCGGCGGGAATCTTCGTCGTGTAGAAGGTGCGCAGCTCATCGCGGAAAGCTGCTTCCTCCGGTGTGAGCGCCAGTTGCATGACCGTCTCCCTGTCGGTGGATCTGTCTGCACCCTAAACCACCCGGTTGGTTGGGTGCACCGGGGATGCGTCTAGCGCACCAGTCGACGCAGCAACGACGAGGCGACGACGACTCCGAGCACCGCAGCCACGATCAGCACACTGATGTCGAGTGCCCAATTGGTCGGCGTGCCGATCAGCAGCCCGCGTAGTGCGTTCACCTCATAGCTGAGCGGGTTGACCGTGGACAGCCATCGCAGCCAGGTCGGCATGATGTCGACGGGATAGAGCGCATTGGACGCGAAGAACAAAGGCATGGTGATGGCCTGGCCGATCCCCATCAGCCGGTCCCGTTTGCGCACCAACCCGGCCAGGGTCATCGACAGACACGCGAAGAACGCCGCACCCAGCGCCACCACGGCCATCGCGGCCAGGATGCGCAGCGGATTGACCGTCATCGCGATGCCCATCAGATAGGCAAGCAGCACCACTCCGAGCACCTGGACCACCGAGCGCACCCCGGCTGCGAAAGCCTTGCCCGCCACCAGGGCGGAGGCCGGCGCCGGCGTAACCATGAGTTTGGCCAGAATGCCGGCGTCGCGGTCCCAGATGATCTGGATGCCGTAGAAGATCGAGATGAACAGGGCCGACTGGGCGATGATGCCCGGCGCCAGGAATGTCAGGTAGGGAACGCCACCGGTGTCTACGAGATGGAGTCGGCTGAAGGTCTGGCCGAAGATCAGCAGCCACAGCGCGGGCTGGACCATGCGGGTGAAGAGTTCGGTGCGGTCGTGGCGCAGCTTCTGCAGTTCGACGAGGGCGAAGGCCGACATCCGCAGCGCCATCGCGCGGACCCGTCGCATCCCGCGCGGCGCCAGGACCAGGGACTCAGCTGACACGGCGGGCCGTCCTGCGGGTGGCACGTACCTCGCGCATGCCGCCGTTCTGTTGCCCGTCGTCGGTCAGGTCCGAACCGGCGTAGTGGCGGAAGACGTCCTCGAGCGTGGCATCGGGGGTATCAGTGGCCTTGACGACCCGTTCCTTCAGTTCGGCCGGCGTTCCGACCGCCTGCAACCGGCCGTGGTGCATCAGTGCCACCCGGTCACACAAGGCGTCGGCTTCGCCCATGTAGTGCGTGGTGAGCAGCACCGTCATCCCGAACTCCGCCTGCATCCGGCCGACCTGCGTCCAGACGCTGTCGCGGGCGATGGGATCGAGCCCGACCGTGGGCTCGTCGAGGATCAGCAGCAGTGGACGGTTGACGAGTGCCTGGGCCAGCTCGAGGCGGCGCACCATGCCTCCTGAGTAGGTGCCCGCCACGGCATCGGCAACATCGAGCAGCTGCATCGACTCCAGCGCACGGTCGACCCGCTCCCTGCGTTCGGCCCGCGGCACGTCGTACAGTCGCGCGAACAACTCGACGTTCTGTCGGCCCGTCAGTGCCGCCTCGATCGAGAGTTGTTGCGGCACATAGCCGATGTTGTGTCGGATGTCCATGGTGCGCCGCTCGGCGTCGAGACCGAAGATCCGCACCTCGCCTTCCTGCACCGGCGTCAGTGTGGTCAGCACCCGCACCGCTGTGGTCTTGCCTGCCCCGTTCGGGCCGAGCAGGCCCAGGGTCTCGCCGCGATGTACCTGCAGGGTGAGGTCGTCGACGGCGGTGAAGGTGCCGTAACGATGGGTCAGGTGCCGGCAGTCGATGGCCGGGTCGGTCATGTGTCCCCCTCGTGCAGGAGCCGGGTCAGTTCGGTCATCACGTCCAATCCGTTTGCCAGGTCGTTGATCTGGTCGTCGTCGAGTTGTGCCAGCACGGCCGAAAGCGCGGCGCGGCGGGCCGCCCTTGACTCGTCGGCGATCGCCTGTGCGGGCGGGGTGAGTCGTAGACGGACCACTCGCCGATCCGAGTCGTCGGTGATTCTGGCCAGCAGTCCGTCGCCGACCAATCGCGACACCAGCGTGGAGGCGGAGTTGGGCACCAGGCTGAGTTCGGCGGCCGCTTCCCGCACCGAGATGTCGGGCCGTCGGCCGACCAGGCGCAACAGTTCGCCCTGGGACTGGGTCAACCCGGTGGCATCGAATCCGCCGCCGGTGGACCGGCGTAACTGCCTACGGAACCGGCCGACGACGGTGAACAGTTCGCCCACAAGATCTCGATGTGTTTCCACGCCGACACAATACCTCTGTAACAGAGGTATTGCATGGTGCGCGACGGTGAGATGAATGTTGAATGAACCAACTCGCGGGGCTCGAAAGGGGGTGCGGCAAACCCGCTGAGACGCCGCAGCCGTGGCCGCAGGGTAGTTGCCGCCGCTCTTCGGCTCGTACCCCCCAGCCCGCCCGGCCGGTGACATCAAGCAAGCGCTCAACGTCTACTTAGGCGGCCACGGCTGCTACATGTTCAAGGTACCAGATTTCCTGGTTAGGGCACGGACATTGGACCAATTAGCAACGCCA